>NZ_FMXC01000020.1 GCF_900103655.1 Lactobacillus kefiranofaciens | reverse complement strand
AAAAGCATCAGTTCATGATGCCAGGGAGACAGTTGAACTGATGGAAAATACCCATCCATCTAATTACTATCTTCTTGGCGACGAAGGCTATTTAGGCAAAGAACTGCATCAACAGCTAAAACAAATGGGTTATGAACTTTGGACACCATATCGTAAAAATATGACAGGAGCTAAAAAGCACAATGATCATCAATTGATGGCTATTCGCAGAACAATTGAAAGCGACTTTTCGCTTCTGACCTATTACAATGCCGAGAACAATCGAGCACGTAGTCTGATAGGCTTTCAAAGCCGGTTAGAAATTGCAATTTTAGCTTATAATTTGGCTTATTGTCTAGAACGATTTAACTAGCACCACGCGTATTATATTATACATATTAGCCTAAAAGTCACTTACTTATTTTTAACTAAAATGCTCTGATGGTTAATAATTTAACACAATAAAAAACAGGCTTTAAAGCCTGTTAAATCGCCATATTTAGCACTCTCAAATTTTACTCAAACACACTCTAAACACATGCATTTTATCTGTGTGTTTGAATTGTGTTAATTTCAAAAAAAGCCTTATTATTTCAAAGAATTTCACATTAGTTCAAAGTAACAAAAAAGCCTTTCAAATCAAGCTTTGTTGAACTTCTTTGAAAGACTTAAACGTATTTCTAATGCTGACTAGAAGGCTCGAACTTCCGACCTCCTCATTACTAGTGAGGTGCTCTGCCAACTGAGCTAAGTCAGCAACTCTGTGTTGCTTCATCAACAACAGTATTTATTAAACCATATGAACTAGACTTGTGCAAGTCTTTTTGCAAAAAAAGTTAAAAAAGTTTGGAAAACTGTCAAATCAACTTATTTACGTTAGAATTATAATGTAACATTTATAGATTATCCAAATAAGGAGTGATTTGATGCAGACATTAGCTCCAATTTCTACTGAATTGGATTGGCTACTTAGAATTGTTGTTGCCGCCCTCTGTGGTGGCGTGATTGGTTACGAACGGGCAATTCAGAGAAAAAGCGCCGGTATCCGAACCCACATTGTAGTAGCGATTGCATCCGCACTTTTTATGATTGTTTCTAAGTACGGCTTCAATGACATATTGAACATGCGAGATATCGCGCTGGACCCATCAAGAATCGCCGCCCAGATCGTTACCGGTATTTCCTTTATCGGTGCCGGCACGATTTTGGTGAGAAAAGAACAAATTTCTGGTCTAACTACAGCTGCCGGCGTCTGGGCCACTGCCGCAATCGGGATGGCCATCGGTGCTGGGATGTACTTCATGGGCATTCTTTCAACGGCTCTGCTTTTCTTAATCCAGATGCTCTTCCACGATGATATGATCATTAGCAAGATTACCCCGCACATTCGCTTCAACATCCAGATTGAAGCCGCGAATACACCACGGATTCTTTCTCGTATTCAAAAAGAATTAGAGAACAGTCATGTTGAGAATATCTCAATTAAGATTCTCGATGTTAGTGAAAAATGGATTGTATTCTATGTAGACGGCGTAATCAATAATAAGCTTGATGAAAATAAGATCATCATGTCTTTAAGAAAGTACCCTGATATCGATCGAATCAGTTACACGCGTGGCGGTAGATCGAACGGCTAAGGGACACAACTTTAAAAGAAGTAGCGGAAAAGCTACGCATCTTACCTTCATTTCAGGTTCAAATGCAAGATTTAGCCGGCTCACAAGTCTTGCTTTTACCTCAAAGTCCTCGTTTAGGCGAACTCCAGATTTTAAACTGGACCAATCGCTTAGAGACAGATCCTTATCCTCTTCAATTTACCGCGGCCACTTTTCGCTTAACTGCCGATACGATCATCATTGTCTACCGCGGTACTGACAGCTCATTGATCGGTTGGAATGAAGACATGAACATGAACTATATGCCTAAGGCCTACGGTCAAGACGTGGCGGCTGATTACCTGAGAGAAATCGCACAAAAATATCCTAATGACAAAATCTACTTAGCTGGTCACTCTAAAGGTGGCAACTATGCCGAATATGCATTAAGCGTGGCTGAACCGGAGTTGCAAGACCGCATCATTCGTGCACTCAGTTTTGACGGACCCGGATTTTTTCACCAGGTCTGGAAGGCCCCCGGCTTCGTGCGCGCTGAAGCCAAGATGAAGACTTATCTGCCAGAAAGCTCTATCATCGGTACCATGCTGGATCATCCTGAACGCGTAATTATTGTTAAAAGCACGGCACCAATGGTACAGCAACACGATCCGCGCAGATGGAGCGTGGGTCGAGATAGCTTCGTTTTAGCTGATAGTTTATCTTCAGGAGCTCGTTCTTTGCGTCATTCCTTTATTGATTTTAACCATACTATTCCTGATAAGCAGCGCGGTGAATTATGGGACGCACTTTTTCAAGCCTTCGATGAATTGAACATTACCGATGTCTTTCAAATCACTGCGCACAAATTATTGGGTACCGTTCGCTTCAGCCGAGTAATTATGTCGCTGCCACCGGAAACGCGAAAATACTTTTTGCATATGCTCGGCGAAATTATCAACGCCATTCGTGGCAACATTAGTTTGCCATTTTCTGAGACGGATTTTGCCATGTATCCCAAGAGCAATGATTCAAAGAAGGCACCGATTTTCTTTGAATTTTATGACACTACGGTGCCAAGCATTTTGCCTGACGAGATCAAAAGACGATTTATAGCAGAAAAAGAAGCAGAGAAAAAGAAGTAAAGTTTCACATGAAACACAAAAAGGACACATTGCGTGCCCTTTTTTATTATTCAATTTTAGTTCTTAGTCAGTTCTTCTATTGAGCATCCATAATACGAATGAAACAACCAGCACTAAAATAATTGCTCCTAGCAGCGATGGCACGATTGCCATACCTGCTACGTTTGGTCCCCATTCGCCAAAGATTGCTTGACCAAGAGATGAGCCGATTAAACCAGCTAAAATATTAGCAAGCCAACCCATTGCACCGCCTCTGCCAGTGGTAGCACCAGCAATAGCGCCAATAATAGCTCCTACAATTAAAACCCAAATCCAGTGTAACATGAGTATCACCTTTTTTCTTTCTAATAGCTCTGTTAGTTTGTCAATGTTTTAATGTTCAAGATCTTCCTTCAGCCTCTTAGCCTTATCTTTGATCTTGCCTTTTGCCTGTTGAGCTTTGCCTTGGGCTTCGCGAATCTTGTCGCCGGTAACCTTACCTTCGACTTCTTTCACTTTGCCGACAACTTTGTCTTTTAAGCCATTATCTGTCTTATTCATTGTCATGATCCCTTTCTATAATTCAGATAAATCTATTAGCTTTATATAGTCTATACTACAGGATTAAGTCAAAAAAGGATATAAAAAAAGACTCCCTTACGTCTTTCTTAATAAGTGGAGTCTTTCTATTATATACTTAGTTAGTTCTTATATATCTTTACTTAAGCAAATTCTTAGCAAGCTCAAAGTCGCCCAAGGTAGCAGATCCGTTGTGAGCAACGGCTGGACGTACGATCAGGTCATTCAAATCTGGGATTGCTACATAGTTATTGTTGAATTTATTGAAAAATTCTCTTACCTTAACCAGATCATCTTCGTTTAAAACTGAACCACCAACAATCATTACATCAGGACGTGCTGCCATGTAAACATTAAAAAGCATTTGAGCAATGTAATATGCGGAGTAAGTGAAGACCTTGTTGTCGCGAGATAATTTTTCACCAGGGATACCAGTTCTGCCTTCAAGACTTGGACCCGCAGCCATTCCTTCAACACAAGCATCATTGTGGAATGGACAAGCACCCTTGTAGTCATCGCCAGGGTAGCGACGCACTAACATGTGGCCCATCTCAGGGTGATGGTTTAGACCTAAAAGCTTGCCTGCTTGTACAATCCCGGCACTTACGCCAGTACCAACAGTTGCGTAGAAGTAGCTCTTAGAATCATCGCGGCCGCGGGCAACATATTCACCGTAGCAAGATGCATTAACGTCGGTAGTCATTACTACAGGAATGCCGAGTTCTTTTTCAAAGAAACCTTTGACATTAGTCCCAGACCAGCCTGGCTTTGGAGTGTCCAAAATATAACCAAAAGTACGAGACTTAGGGTTGATGTCAATGGGACCAAAGGTACCGATGCCTAATGCATCTACCGGGTGCTTTTTAAAGAAGTCTGCAGACTTTTGCAAGGTTTCCTTATTGGTGGTAGTAGGAATTCTGTCGCGGGCAACTTCCTTGCCACTTTCCACATCTTGTACTGCTACAATAAATTTGGTACCGCCGGCTTCAATACTGCCGACATATTTCTTTTCTGCCATATTCTCATCCTTTTCTTGTAAGTTTCTTTCTCCAAATAGTTTTTGTGCTGCACTTATTATAAAGAAAAAAGTCCTTAGGTGTAAGGGCTTTTATGTGTATGTAACTAGATTTGTTTACTTATAATTTATTTTGTTTCATCCGCAACTTCTTTTGACTTAATATCTTTAACAGGTTGACCATTTTCATCAAAATAATCATCGAGGTCGCGGCACCAGATCATCGCCATTGTACCTTTGCCCACGTGTACACCGACCACTGGGCCAATGATGCTGTTATCAAACTTATACTTCGGAGACTTGGCACTATAGTCTTCAACCCATTTTTTCTTTTGCTCTGGATCAAGCGAATCAAAGATCGTGCATTGAATCTCATAGGGCATGTTCTTAGTCAGATTATCAAAGTCATCTTGAATATGCTTATAAGCTCGCTTAGTTTGGCGTTCCTTGGCAATTGCAGAGATATGACCTTCTCCCTGCACGTCAATTGATAAAATTGGCTTAATCTTGAACAAGGTTCCAACAAAGCTAGCGGCATTAGATAAGCGGCCAGTGCGTTTCAAGTGACTCAAATCATCTACCATAAAGCGCACATCCATCGTTTTTTGCAAATCGATAAGATCATGCATAATCAGATCTACGTCCGCTCCTGCCTCAACTAGTCGCCCTGCTAGCATCGCAAAATCTGCTTCGCCAGCACATGTAATCTTGCTATCAAATGGGTGAATCTTAATTCTGTTTTCTTCTCTAGCCACGCTCATCACAGTAGAGTAATAGCTTGAAAGTCCACTAGAAATGCTAACAATAATCACATCGGTGTAACCTTGATCAACATACTCATCAATTTTCTTTTTTAAGTCACCAATTGCTGGTTGAGAAGTAGTAGGCAAATTGGTTGCTTGAGCTAGTTTTTGATAAAACTCCTCATAGCCAATATCGATCAAATCGCGATAAGTTTTACCGTCCCAGATAATTGGAATTGGCAAAACATCGATCTGGTATTTTTCTTGTTGCTCTTTGGTTAAGTAAGCCGAACTATCTGTTAAAACGGCAATCTTCATAAATAAGTCCCCCTTCGATCGTTATACCTATTCTACTTGATAGTTAGTAAAGAAAAAAGAGGATTGCAAAAACCACTTTCTAGAATAGATCTAAAAAGTGGCTTTTAACTTCAAATCAGTTTTTTATTTGTTATTAGTGCCGGTAGCCTTGTTGACAATCTTTTGGTATTCACGCAAGCCATCAAAGTCTGAATCCTTAGCATCAACATAACCGTAGTGGTTGTAGATACTTTCAATAATCTTGTTGCCTTTCTTCGACTTAGCGATATTCTTAAATGCCTTAGCTAACTTCTTTCTGAATTTTTCAGGCATATCTTTTCTAACCGCAATAGTGTCATTAGGGATCCACTGGGTGAAGTAGATTGGCACAACGTCCGTCATTGCCTTCTTGTCATCCTTAGCAGCAATATTACGTGCATCAGAGAAGACAAATGCGGCATCGACATCACCGTTTAAGACTGAAAGAACTTCCTGATCGTCACCCTTAATGTTGACGAGCTTGCAGTCTTTGGTGACATTCAAACCCTTCTTGTAAAGTTCCGCAACTGGGTAAACATAACCGGATGCAGAACTTGGATCGTCGATGGCAATCTTTTTGCCCTTTAGATCTTTCCAGGACTTAATCTTTGAGCCCTTCTTAACAACGATCATGCCGCGATATTTGTGCATTAAAGTATGGTTCATCTTGCCTGATGGTTCATCGTAGCCGTAACGTTCTGCTTGCAAAAGCACATCTGCAATCCCACGCTTATGCGCCAAAATATATGAATATGGTGGCATGAAACCAACGTCTACCTTCTTAGATGACATTGCTTCAACTAGACCACTATAGTCGGTAGAGACCGTGACGTGGACTGGAATATGAAGTTGCTTTTGGAGCAGCGTACCTAATGGCTTGGCTTTGGCTTCCATCTTGTTGGCTTGCGTACTTGGTACGAATTCAACATTCAATTCTTTAGGTTCATTTGATGAAGATGAACTCTTCTTATTGTTTGAACATGCGGCAAGCGAAACGGTAGCTAACACTGCCAACGCACCAACTAATACTTTTTTGAATTTCACCACTTATTTTCCCTCCATAAGTATATTCGTGAATTACATTTTATACTAATAGGTATAGCAGAAAAATTGGTATTATTCAATATAAAATACAAACAATTATAATTATTTTTGCTTTAAATATTCATATATACTGGATTGATAAATAAAAAATAATTTTATTGCTTATAATGATCAATATAGATTAGAAAGGATTTTTTATGACTATAGGACAAGCATTACACAAAATTAGATAAGAATTATATCTTACTCAAAAACAAATGGCGGCTGACATTGTCACTCGTCCTTTTTATGCCAAAGTTGAAGCAGGAAAAAGCAGAATTAGTGCAGACAAATTAGCAAAAATTCTTTTTGAATATGATGTTGATGTCGCTTACTTTTATCAACTATTACGACCAACCTATATTTCAAAGCAAAAAAAGATCGAATCAAATTTAAATAGTAAAATGGAACAAGCTTTTAATAGAGGAAAAATTGACGAAATAGAATCATGCTACCAAGAAATTTTATCGCAGTCTCATTCCAAAATTTTGAAATTGAGAGCCATGATATCCGTAGCTAATCTAAAAGACGAATTAAAGCAAGTTGATCCTCAAATAAAAGCAGATTTACTCGTTGAATTTAATGACGAGCAAAATTGGATGACTAATCCTGAATCACTACGTCTCTTCACGAATACAATGCCATTATGGCATCAAGAAAGCTTAGCATTTTTCATCAATAGACTACTTGCTAGAGCTAAAAATAATAAAAATCCTTCTGAATTAGAGCAAGAAAGATATCTACGTATTTTCGAAAATTATTTATCCATCTGCTATGATAGAAAACTTACCCCAAAACAATTTCAAACAGCACATATTAAAGAAATAATCGACTTCATTATGGATTCGAAACCTACTATTCATTTTTTACTTTATAAAATTGCCTGCCTATACTTAAAAAACTTACTTTCAGGTAACCGAGAAGGCGCACAGAATATTAGAAATGAAATGAAAAAATATGGTTACGAGGATTTAATTCAAACTTGGCCAAAATAATTTGTACACTATATGATACAAAGATAATTTATTCAAAACATTGGGAGTAGTATTTAAGCATGTAGTAATAAGAAAGGAGGTTGCACAGTAATGTGGTGGCAATTACCTATTCTCATCCCAGCTGAGAACTAAAAGCTTTGAAAACTATCAGGAAGATAATTAATTATGTTAAAAATCAAACAAAGCACATTATTAATTTTATTAGTAGTATTTGCCACTATTGCAATAGTGGCAACTGTCGTATTAAAGGAAAATGTCATTAACTCTGACCATTGGCTTTTGGGTGTTCCAATTAGATGGACCATTCCCTATTTAACTTGGTCTTAGTTTCATAATTGTTAGGAGTGATCTTGTGAATGAAAAAACAGTACTAGCAATATTAAAAAATAGAAAAAGAAATAGGTTTTTTCTAACACTAGAAGGAATCTACGCAATTATCTTATTATTTTCCGTTTTGTTTTGCTTTCCACTATTTATTTTGGAATTAAAAATTCAATTTATTTTAATTTCAACTTTTTATCTAATTAACTGGATAATAATAAAATTTCACAAACACTCTTAGATTAAACTTTCAAAAAGATTTGCAGTAATTTTTTATTGCAAGTCTTTTTATTTTCATATCAAAAAAGGCGTTCATTTTACTGAACACCCCTAAATATTTAATTACCATTCGGATCATCATGCGCATAATCCAGATTTGAGAATCGGTTAAACGGCTTAGAGAACATCAATTTAACAGTGCCCCGACTACCTGAACGGTTCTTTTCGATAATGACTTCCACTTCGCCATTATCGTCTTCGGCACCTACTTCATCTTGACTGCCACTATTTTCACCGTCTTCTGGCTCATCACGATAATAGTCATCACGATATAAGAAGGAGACGATATCGGCATCCTGTTCAATTGATCCAGATTCACGAATATCGGACAATACAGGCCGTTTATCTTGTCTCTGCTCTACTGACCGTGATAACTGAGAAAGGGCAATAACGGGCACGTGAAGTTCCTTAGCCAGCTTCTTTAACTGACGCGAAATTGCGGAAACTTCTTGCTGCCGTGATTCGCTTCTTGGTCCTTCAATCAGCTGCAAGTAGTCGATTACGATCAAGCCTAAATTGCCCTTTTCCTTAGCCAACCGCCGCGATTTTGCTCGGATCTCACTCATCTTAATTCCTGGCGTATCATCAATAAAAATACTGGTATTAGCTAACGACCCAGCTGCAACAACCAACTTTTTCCACTCATCTTCATCTAGTTGACCAGTCCGCAAGTGCTGAGAATCAATTAGCCCTTCAGAGGCCAGCATTCTCTGCACCAACTGCTCGCCACTCATTTCTAGAGAAAACATGGCTACTGTATTTTCAGTATGCAGCCCTACATATTGCGCCACATTTAGCGCAAATGAAGTCTTACCTACACCAGGACGAGCCGCGATAATAATCAGTTCATCATCATGAAATCCGGTAGTCATCTTATCCAGTTCAGTAAAGCCCGTTGCTAACCCGGTAACTGCATTGCCATCATTAGGGATACTGTTGATCTCGCTTAATGTAGAATTAACGACATCCTTGATCGTCCTGAAGCCACCTGTATTATTTTCAGAAGAGACATTCATGATCTCGCTTTCGGCGTCATCAAGAATATCAGTCACATCATCTGAACCGTCTATTGCCGTGGAAATAATTTTTTGACTGGCAGAAATTAATCTCCTAAGCAAAGCCTTTCTGTGCACAATCTGTGCATAATATGTTACATGCGCCGCCGTTGGCGTGGCCATGGCTAATTCTGAAACATAGCCAATCCCACCAATATCATCTAACTGATTACGCTTTTTTAATTCATCCTGCAGAGTCAGCGGATCAATTGCATCCCCGCGATCAGACAATTCCAGCATTGCTTGAAAGACAATCTGATTAGCCCGCTCATAAAAATCTTCCGGCTGAACTACCGCACTAGCATCGGCAATTGCTTCTGGATCGATAAAAATCGCACCCAGAACAGCTTTTTCAGCATCAGAATCATGCGGAATTTGTTGAGAAACGATATTATCCATCAATCACAACCACTTTTTTAATTAAATTAATCTTGTTCAGTAACGTGAACACGAATAGTTGCTTCAACGCCCTTGAACAACTTAGCGTGAACGTTGGTGTAGCCTAATGTCTTAATTGGTTCAGGCAAGTTAAGCTTACGCTTATCAACCTTAATGCCGTATTGCTTCTCAAGGCCTTCAACAATCTTCTTGCTAGAGATTGAGCCAAATAAACGTGAGTCAGTACCAGCCTTTGACTTGAAGTTAACGATTGTCTCGTCTTTTTCGAGTTCTGCCTTGATCTTCTCGGCTTCAGCTTTTTCAGCTTCATAAGCGGCCTTTTCATTAGCTTCTACACGCTTCAAGGTGTTCATATTGACCTTAGTGGCTGCCTTAGCTAAACCACGCTTGATCAAGTAGTTTTGTGCATAACCATCTGGCACGTTCTTAACTTGTCCACGCTTGCCGCGACCTCTAACGTCTTGTGTAAAAATAACCTTCATATTTCTTTTCCTCCTAATCGTTTTCTTGTTCATATTCATCAATTGCCTGCAGCAATTTTGCTCTCGCTTCTTCAATAGTAACATCTTTGATCTGCGTTGCCGCATTAGAAAGATGTCCACCACCGCCAAGCTTTTCCATGATAATCTGGACGTTGATCTTGCCCATTGACCGCGCTGAGATACCAATTGTATCAGAGCTGCGCCGCGTAATGGCAAAACTGGCACCCACATTTTCCAAATCAAGCGCCGTATCAGCAGCCTGGGCGGTAATAATCGGATCAATGATCTTATTATCCGGTCCACATAAAACGGCCATATGAGGTTTGACCATCTTCAATGTAGCTACCAAATGCGTCTTTTCAAGGAAGCTGTCGATATCTTCTTTTAAGAGCAGGCTGACCACAGCTGAATCAGCTCCAATCGAGCGCAAGTAGCTAGCCGCATCGAATGTTCTGGTACCAGTTCTAAGTGAAAATTCCTTCGAGTCAACCACAATCCCAGCCAGCATCGCCGTGGCTTCTAGGTCAGTTAATACCCGCTTGCCATTAGCTGGCTGTTGATACTCAATCATTTCCGTAACTAATTCACAGGCTGAGGAAGCGTACGGCTCCACATACGTCAGCATTGGATTCTCCGGGAATTCTTCACCTCGTCTGTGGTGGTCAATTACGATAATCCGATTTTTCAACCGCTCGTACAATTTCTGCGAATAAGTAATGGAATATTTAGAGTGGTCCACCATGACCAGCATCGACTTATCCGATACTTCCGCTAACGCAACCTCAGGATCGATAAAAATATCCTTATCCTGATTTTTCTGCTGCATTCGGGTAACTAACCGGCCAACATCATAATTCGTCTTGTTAGTGTCCAAGACAAAATTAGCTTTCACGCCATGCAGACGCGCCAATTTTACCATTCCGATTCCGCTACCAACTGAGTCCATATCGGGACGCTGATGCCCTACAACGAAGACGCGATCGGCATCCTTGAACAATTCGCTAACTGCTTGTGAAACCATTCGAGCTCTGACTCGAGTTCGTTTTTCCATCGGATTGGACTTACCGCCATAAAAGCGAGCATCCTTGCCCGGCTGACGCAAAACTACCTGGTCGCCGCCTCGACCTAAGGCCAAATCCAAGTTAGACTGCGCCTGGTTGGCAATCTCCGACAAGGAGTCGCTACCAAAGGCAATACCCATGGATAAGGTAAGCGGCGTGTTATTACGACTCGTTTCTTGACGAACTTTATCCAAGACGGAAAACTTATCTTTTTCCATCTCAGCTAGATCCTGCATATGCACTAAGATCAAAAAATGGTCTTCATCAATTCGCTTCAGATAAGCCTTAAATTTCTTAGCATAATTACTCAACGTGTTTTGCACATACGAACTCATGCTAGTCAATTCTTGGTCATGCATTGTTTCACTTAACTCATCGTAATTATCGATAAAGATCTGCCCAATAGCCAGACGCTCTGCCTTGTATTTATCCTCAATTTTGGCATAGCGCGTAATATCCAATAAATAAATGACGCCCAAGTCATCTTGAACTACCATCTCAAAGCGGTGGCCGTCCCAGTCAACAAGGTGATTTTCTGAAGTTTTAGCTGCCAGTACCTCATTAAGCAATTTGTTTAAATTAGGGTCAACTGCCTCAATAGTATGGCCAACCAGATCATCATCTTTTAAATAAAGCTGCAAGTAAGGGTTCACCCACTGAATTTGGTGATCTGAGTCATACAATAAGATCCCCAATGGCATCTTAATCATGGCTTCTTGCTCACTACGCTTTATCCTGTAAGACAGGTTAACTGCAAAGTTGGTTGTATTGCCTGCTAAGATATAGGTTCCATAAATTGCAAATGCTACAGTTAAAATGAAAATTAACACCATAGCTAAACCGAATAACGGATTCATGATCATCGCGATAATGCTGCCCAGCAAAGACAGCGCTAAGATTATCGCTACAGAAGCCGTTAATCTGGAATCCTTGATAAATTCAGGCAATACTAGCTTGTGTATAAAATCTTTCATGAAGATCCTTCCTATTACAAGGTGAAATACATCAGTTTCAATTATACCTTATAACGTGCTGGGATTGAAAAAGTAGATACGAAAAAAGGACAGAACTTAATGTCCTGTCCCTTGGTTAAATTCGATCTAAATTAGCCTTCAGCAACGAATGGCAATAAGCCCATGATACGAGCTCTCTTAATTGCATTAGCTACTTTACGTTGGTTCTTAGCACTAGTGCCAGTAACACGACGTGGTAAAATCTTACCTCTTTCTGAGATAAAACGTTTCAACAGATCGACATCTTTGTAGTCAACGTAGTCGATGTGGTTAGCTGCAATGTAGTCAACCTTACGACGACGACGGCCACCTCTTCTTTGTTGAGCCATGTTCTAGAATCCTTTCTTAATTAAATTAGAATGGAAGATCATCATCAGAAATATCAATCGTATCGCCAGAACCAGCAAATGGATCTTGCGCCTTATGTTGTTGATTGTTATTATTCTGTGGATTATTATTTTGCGATCCACCATTATTTTGGAAATTATTAGTGCTTGGTGCACCATTATTATTTCCAGTATTCGGTGTGTAACCACCATTTTGACCGCGGGCTTCACGATCCTTGCGTGATTCGAGCAATGAGAAGTTATCAACAATAACTTCGGTGACATATACTCGTTGCCCATCTTTATTATCATAACTTCTGGTCTGAATTCGGCCATCAATACCAACTAGTGAACCCTTGGAAGTAAAGTTGCAGAAGTTCTCTGCGGCCTTTCTCCAAATTACACAGCTAATAAAGTCTGCGCCTCTCTCGCCTTGGCTATTCGTAAATTGACGGTCAACAGCAAGAGTAAACGTAGCAACCGAGATTCCACTCCCAGTAGTACGCAATTCAGGATCACGTGTTAAACGGCCAACAAGTACAACTCTATTAATCATACTTATGTACCTTCCTTTCCTAAATCACATATCATTCAAGATAATAAATTAAAAATTACTTATCTAACTTAACGGTCATTGAACGTAAGATGGCGTTGTCAATCTTGGACAAACGGCCAAATTCGTTAACTGCGTCAGCGTTGTCAGCAGTGAAAGTCATAATGTGATAAGTACCTTCACGATACTTTTCGATTTCATATGCGAAACGACGCTTGCCCCAGTCTTTGGATTCTACCATAGTACCACCGTTATCAGCGATAACCTTGTCGTAGTTTTCTACGAGGGCCTTCTTGCTGTCTTCATCGACATCAGGCTTGATAATGTAAGTTACTTCGTACTTTGTAGTTGCCATGACTATTGCACCTCCTTTTGGACTATATGGTTCTTGCTAAAATCAAGAACAAGGAGTAATTGAAAATATTACTCGCAATTTCTAATTCTAGCATATAAATAAAAAATTACCAAACAGTTTTTCACGTGATCCAAGTGTTTTTTACCACTCACTATTTATTACGCAAAAAAGTTTGATAATTTTTTCAAAAGTTCAAATTTTTTGTAAATTTAATTATTTACTCATTGTTTTCGTTGTCATCATCGCCAGTTTGATCTTGTTCTTCTTCAGTTGGAACAATAGTTAAGCTAGCAACTTGACTGCCCTTGTTGACTTTGATCAAACGTACACCCATGGTGCTTCTACCAGTTTGAGAAACATCCTTGGTGTGGAAGCGAATCATAATTCCATCCGTGGTAATGACCATAATGTCCTTACCCTTTTCAATTACAATTACGCCAGCCAGTGGACCGTTCTTTTCGGTGATATTGGCGGTCTTAATGCCTTTACCGCCACGACCTTTGACTGGATATTCAGCGGCAGAAGTACGTTTGCCGTAACCCTTTTCTGAAATTACCAATACCTGGTCATCACTGCCTAAGACGCCGGAACCAACAACATAGTCGTGTTCACGCAGGTTAATACCGCGAACACCGGCTGCAGTTCTACCCATAGCTCGGACATCATTTTCATTGAAAGTAACGGCATAGCCTAAATGAGTACCAATCAAGATATTCTGCTTACCGTCAGTAGTCAAAACATTGCTCAATTCATCCCCATCACGCAGGGTTAAAGCAATCAAACCACTATTTCTAATATTAGAAAATTTGCTGACGTGGGTGCGCTTGACCGTTCCCATCTTGGTAATGAAGAACAGATAATTGTCTTCTGCTCCTTCTGGAATATTGATTACAGTTTGAATCTTTTCACCCTTTTCCAGCTGGAGCAAGTTGACTACAGGCAATCCTTTAGCAGTTCTGCCATATTCAGGAATTTCATAGGCCTTCTTGGAATAAACCTTACCGGCATTGGTAAAGAACAAGAGCGTGTCATGCGTACTTGAATAAATCAAATGTTCAATAAAGTCGTCATCTTGTACGCCCATTCCTTTAATCCCTTTACCACCACGGTTTTGGGTCTTAAATTCTTGAATTGGCATTCTCTTGATGTAGCCATTATGCGTTACCGTTAGCAAAACGTTTTGCTTTTCGATTAAATCTTCATCCTCAATCGAAACGACCTCGCTAGCACCGATCTCGGTTCTACGTTTGTCGCCAAAACGCTTTTGAATATCAAGCAATTCATCATAGATGATTTGGTTGATTCTTTCTGGTTTAGCCAAAATATCCTTGTAATCTGCGATTTTAACTTGTAAGTCATGGTATTCTGCTTCAACCTTGTCACGTTCCAAACCTGTCAGACGAACAAGGCGCATGTCCAAAATAGCTTGAGACTGCTTATCATCAAGCCCGAAGCGACTAATTAAAGTTGCCTTGGCAATATCACTAGAATGACTGCTACGAATAATGTGGACAATTTCGTCAATATTGTCCAGCGCGATTCTTAAACCTTCCAGAATATGTGCTCTGGCTTCAGCCTTAGCCAATTCAAACTTGGTTCTGCGCGTTACTACGTCTTCTTGGTGATCCAAGTAGTATTGCAGCATTTGCTTCAAGGTTAAGAAGTGTGGCGCACCGTCAACGATGGCAACCATGTTCATGCCAAAATTGGCTTGCATTTGCGTTTGCTTGAACAAATTATTTAGCACCACGCTGGCACTGGCATCCCTACGAATGTCAATGGTGATCCGCATACCAGTCTGGTCAGATTCGTCCCGCACGCCGGTAATACCATCAATAATTTTCTCTCTGGCTAAATCCGCGATCTTTTTAACCAATTCAGCCTTGTTAACCATGTACGGAATTTCACTGACAATAATCCGTTCACGGCCGCTCTTTTCGGTTTCAATATTGGTTTTAGCGCGAACTACAATGTTGCCCTTTCCAGTTTCATAAGCACGGTAAATGCCACCGAGGCCCATAATAATACCACCGGTTGGGAAGTCTGGACCGGGGATAACTTTCATCAAATCCTTAGTTGTCGCATCCGGATTTTTCATCAACATGTGTAAACCGCTAATTACTTCAGTTAAGTTGTGCGGCGGAATATTGGTCGTCATCCCAACGGCAATACCATTTGCACCGTTAACCAACAGGTTAGGAATTCTAGCTGGCAAAACAACCGGTTCATTTTCGGTATCGTCGTAGTTTCTTTGCCAATCAATGGTGTTTTTGTTGATATCCCGCAACATTTCCACAGCGATTTTGCTCATTCTTGCTTCGGTATAACGCATTGCGGCTGGTTCATCCCCATCGACAGAACCAAAGTTGCCGTGCCCATCTACTAGCATGTAACGGTATGAGAAATCTTGAGCCATATGGGCCATAGCTAAGTAAATTGAGGAGTCGCCGTGTGGGTGAAATTTACCCATAACTTCCCCCACGATTCTAGCACTCTTCTTGTATGGCTTGTCAGGCGTAACGCCTAATTCACTCATTCCATAAAGAATACGACGCTGCACTGGCTTTAAGCCGTCACGAACATCAGGCAAAGCACGCGCAACAATAACTGACATCGCGTAGTCCAAAAAGGAGCTACGCATCATACTGGTCAGATCGACGTTTCTAATTCTACGATCTTGAGTTTGATTATCGTCCATCTAAAACCTCCTATGCATCCAAGTTTTCAACATACTTAGCGTTCTTTTGGATAAAGTTGCGTCTTGGTGCAACCTCATTGCCCATTAGCAATTCAAATACAGCATCTGCATCCTTGGCATATTCTGGGCTGACCCGGTCGAGACGTCTATTTTCAGGATTCATGGTAGTTTCCCACAATTGCTCTGGATCCATTTCACCTAACCCCTTGTAACGCTGAACAACCGGTTTAGGACTTGGTTGCAAACTGCCCAAATAATCATGCAATTCTTCATCAGTATCAAGATATTTAACTACCTTGCCTTGACGAACTTGGTACAGAGGCGGACGAGCGATGTAAACATATCCTTTTTCAATCATCGGACGCATGTAATTGTAGAACAGCGTGAGGAGCAGCGTTCTAATGTGAGCACCATCGACATCGGCATCAGTCATGATAATTAACTTGTGGTAACGAGCCTTAGAAACATCAAAGTCTGCACCAAAGCCTGTGCCTAAAGCTGTGAATAACGATCTGATTTCTTGGTTAGCCAAAATTCGATCCATCGAAGCTTTTTCCACATTCAATATCTTGCCTCGAATTGGCAAAATAGCTTGCGTCAAACGAGAACGTCCTTGCTTAGCAGAACCACCGGCTGAATTACCCTCAACGATGAACAATTCTGAAATGCTTGGGTCGTTACTAGTATTATCAGCTAATTTACCTGGCAAATTAGCAATTTCCAAACCAGACTTTTTCCGCGTGACTTCACGTGCACGTTTAGCAGCGGTTCTAGCACGTTCAGCAAGTTGGCCCTTTTCCACAATCTTGCGCCCAACTGACGGATTTTCCATCAAGAAGCGACCGAAAGTTTCAGAGAAAGACTTATCAACAGCAGTTCTAGCATCGGAGTTGCCTAGCTTAGTCTTAGTCTGTCCTTCAAACTGTGGATTAGGGTGTTTAACTGAAACAACTGCAGTCATCCCTTCACGGATATCTTCCCCAGAAAGGTTGTCATCCTTGTCCTTCAAGATCTTAGCTTTGTGAGCATAATCATTCACTACACGAGTTAACGCAGTCTTAAAGCCAGCTTCGTGCATCCCACCTTCATAAGTGTGAATATTGTTGGCAAAAGTCATTAAAGTCGTCTTGTAGCCATTAGTATATTGCAAAGCCACTTCAACATCGATGCCGTTATAAGTGCTTTCTACATAGATTGGATCGTCAAATAATACTTCTTGGCCCTTGTTCAAAAAGGCAACATATTCTTTAATCCCGCCTTCGAACTTATACACATCAGTTTCCGCACTGTCTTTGCGCTTGTCAGTAAAGGTGAGTTTTAATCCCTTGTTCAAAAAGGCCAGTTCACGAATTCTCTTCTTCAGAATCTTGTCATCGAAAGTGGTAGTTTCGGTAAAAATGTCTGGGTCCGGATAGAAATGCACAATAGTCCCATGCTCATCAAGAGGAACTGTACCAATTTGTTTCATTTCATCCTTAACGCGGCCCTGATCGAAATCGATAAAATACTTCTTGCCATCGCGCATTACGGTAACATCAAGCTTAGTGGACAAAGCGTTAACAACTGAAGCACCAACACCGTGCAAACCACCAGATACTTTGTATCCGCCACCGCCAAATTTACCGCCGGCATGTAGCACAGTAAAGACAGTCTCCAATGCAGGGCGTCCGGTTTTTGCTTGAATATCCACAGGAATTCCACGACCATCATCTTGCACAGTTACGCTGCCATCTTCATTAACAGTAACCTCAATTTTGGTGGCAAAACCAGCCAAGCGTTCATCGATACTGTTATCAATAATTTCCCACGCCAAATGGTGCAAGCCTTGAGAACTAGTCGAACCGATATACATACCAGGACGCTTACGAACCGCCTCTAGGCCTCCTAAGACCTGAATTTGACTGGCATTATACTTGTCGGCCTCTTTTTCATATTTTTTGACCTTTTCAAGATTTTCTTTTGAATTATCAGCCATTTAATTCTCCTTCTCCAAACTAATTTTGCCTGATTGAATGTGATACACGCGCGGCTTCTTGATTATTTCCCAAGAAATTCCAGCCAAATCCGTGGTAGTAATAAAAGTCTGCGTTTTACCATGAATATAATTAAGCAGCGCACTCTGGCGACCATGATCAAGCTCACTCATCACGTCATCTAATAAGAGCAGCGGATATTCATCAGTTAACTGATGAACCAGTTGAATTTCAGCTAGCTTAATACTCAAGGCAATTGTTCGCTGCTGTCCTTGCGAGGCGTACAAATGAGCATTTTTATCATCAAGCTTGAACTCAATATCATCTCGATGAGGCCCCGAAGTTGTAGTTCCTTTGCGTATTTCAGATTGCTTGTTGCGCTGAAAACTAGCTAAAATCTTTTGATAGATTTCTTCAGTAGTATCACCAGCTTCAATGTCGCTTACTGACGGATGATAAGCAATGGTCAATCTTTCACTGCCTAGGCTAATATGCGCATAAGTATCACTAGCATAATGACTCAAATAAGTTAGAAATTTAAAACGGCGAGAAATAACCTCCGCCGCGATTCCAGCTAATTGATCTGAAAGGACATCCAAGAAAACCAGGTCTTTCGCCTGCTTCTTAGCAAGCTGCTTTAAATAATTATTCTTTTGCAACAAGACCTGACGATACTTACTGACAAAGTACAAATATTCCGCATTAATCTGGCCAAATTCTTGATCCATGAAACGGCGACGCAGCGCAGGCGCGCCTTTAATCAATTCCAGATCCTCAGGCGAAAATAAAATGGCATTCATTTGGCCCACATATCTGGAGAGTTTGGCCTGCTCCACTCGATTTATCCACACTTTTTTGCCCTTCTTGGTGATTAACACTCGCAAAGTCAGATCTACCTGACTCTTTTGCACATGCCCAAGTAAATTGGTGTATTCCCCACCAAAACCAATCAGCTCTCGATCACTGCTAGTTCTATTAGAACGAGTCAATGCCAAAAAATAAATTGCTTCTAGCAGATTAGTCTTGCCTTGAGCGTTTTTGCCAATGAAGATATTCACGTTAGGATCAAAATCAATGTCTAGCTTTTTCAGATTACGAAAGTTTTGTACCGTCAAATGATCAAGATACATTAGCTTTCCTGCCGAAACTCATATTTTTGACCGTTAATTTCCAAACGATCACCGACATGCAATTTTTTACCTCTGCGATCTTCAGGTGCTCCATTTAAAGAAACGGGGCTGTCTTGCAAATAAAATTTTGCCTGTCCACCAGATGAGATGATGCTCTCTTCTTTCAGGAATTGCCCTAAGGTAATGTAATCGCCCTTAATTATAAAATACTTGATACTGCTCACCTTCAATACTCTTTTTACTATTTAATTATATTAGTTTTTTAAGTAAATAACAAACTTAAAACGCTATTTAACGCCATTTAAGCTTTTTTTGGTCATCATGTCTTTTCACACTATTTAGCCTCAAAATAATAGAGAGACAATTTTATGGACTTAAGAGCTAAAGGCAAACAGAAAAGCCGCCCAAGAGAGCGACTTTTTAAATAACTAAAAATAATGCACGTGAATTAATAAGTTCTTACTGGTGTGATTAATTGAACAAAATCAACATCTTCCTTATCAGGATTGATAATGAGTGGACGTAGCGGCTTAGTAAAGTTCATAATTACGAAATCAGTTACTGAAGCTCTTAACGCATCACGCATATAATCTGGGTTGAAAGAAATTTCTAGATCATTTCCTTCCAGATTTCTGAAACTAACATCTTCTTCCACATTACCAATTTCGGCTGACTTACCTGATAATTTCGCGGTTTGGTTTTCCACATTCAACGTCAAGGTAACGACATTGCTACGACCCGCATGGGTTAACAAACTTGCACGCTCCAATGCGCTAGACAATTCAGGAATATCAAACTCAACGCTAGTAGTTTTTTCGTTTGGGATTAAACGATCAGTATCTGGGTAGTTCCCATCAAGTAAGCGTGAATAGAATGAGAGGTTGCCAATTACAAACAATGCCTGATTTTCCCCAGGGCAAATTTTAACTTCAGGGTCAGTTTCAGCGATAATTCTGGATAGTTCTTGCAGACTCTTGCCTGGAATAATCAAATCAGTCTCAGCTTGCGGTCCGTTTTCTAATGCAATGCTTCTTTGTGACAGACGGTGTGAGTCGGTCGCTACAGCCTTAATATGATCTGGGTTAAAGAAGAAGCGAACACCGGTTAGAATCGTTCTAGTTTGATCATTGGATGTAGCAAATTGCGTTTCATTAATGATTTCACGGAACGTTTTACCTGAAATAGTAAATGAGGCAGCATCTGAAATTTCGGGTAAACGTGGATAATTATTGGCATCCAGTCCATTAATGGTGAATTCACTGTTTTCAGAAATAATTTGCGTCTGAAAGCTTTCTTTAACTTCAAAAGAAAAGTCTTTACCAGGTAATTTTTTTACGATTTCACTAAAAAATCTAGCCGGTAAGACGATGGATCCAGTAGATTCTACATTCAAATCTTCATTTACTGGAATTTTAATTTCGATAGAAATATCAGTGTCGCTTCCAGTTAAGATTAACTCATCTTCACTTAGAGCTAATTTGATGCCACTAAGAATAGGAATGGTAGCTCTAGATGAGATGGCTCTCATTACATTGTTTAAGTTCTCGATAAATAGATTACGATTAATTGTGAACTTCATTTTTTCCTCCTAAGGTTGTGTGAGCTTTATTTATTTTAATTATATATTTAATTAGTAGTAGTAGGGCCTGTGATTTTTGTTGAAAACTCCTAAGAAGCTTAAAATAACGGAATTGTAACGGTTAAAAACTTGTGTAAAAACTTGTGGAGTTATCCACAGTGGAAAACTTTTAGTGCTCGAGAATTTGTTTCAAATCGAAGACTGCAGTTTTGATATCTGCATCAGTTTTCATTTGCTTATTGATTTTATCACAAGCATGCATTACAGTTGTATGATCTTTGCCCCCGAATTCTTGACCGATTTTAGGTAGACTGGCATCTGTTAGTTCTCTTGAAAGGAACATTGCAATTTGCCGCGGCACTACTATTTGCCGTACCCGTTTTTTACCTCGTAATTCAGCAGTTGAAGTTTGGAAGTAGTTAGCAACTACTTCCTGAATTTTGGATATTTGAAGTCCCCTATTTTTTTGTACTAGTTTTAAGTCGACTAAAGCTTCACGTGCCAAATTTACATCAATATCTGCTTTTTCGATCGTGGCATATGCCTGAACTTTAACTAGTGCACCTTCAAGTTCTCTAATATTAGTGTCTACTTGAGACGCAATATAGTCGAGCGTATCATCGTCAATTGTGAGACCTTCTGCTTCTGCTTTTCTGCGCAAAATAGCAATTCGGGTTTCTAGATCTGGCGGCGTAATTTCTACTTGCAGGCCCCAAGTGAAACGCGAAACTAAGCGTTCCGATAAATCGGGTATCTCAGTTGGCAAGCGGTCACTGGTCATCACGATTTGTTTTTGATCGTTATAGAGCGTTTCGAAAGTATGGAAGAATTCTTCTTGAATTCCCTCTTTTTTAGCAAAGAATTGAATATCATCAACTAAAAGCAGGTCACAAGTTCTGTATTTCTCGCGGAATTGGTTCTGCGTTTTGTTTTTGATTGAATTAATAAAGTCATTAACGAAAGTCTCACTCTGTATATAAACTACTTTTGCGTTAGGTCTTTCAACCAACATCTGATGTCCAATAGCTTGCATTAAGTGAGTTTTTCCTAAGCCTACTCCACCGAAAATAAATAAAGGATTATAAAAACTACCGGGACTATCTGCGACAGCCAATGCTGCACCGGCGGCTAATTTATTGCCTTCACCTTGAACGAAATTATTGAAAGTATATTTTTCATTTAATTTCAGGTCCTTGGTGAATTCTGCTTGTTCCTTTTTTTCACGTTGAATTCGAATATCATGCTGCGGTTGCGGAGTAACGAGCCGTTCAGGACTATCTCCATCTTCACTTATTTGAAATACAGGTAATAGTTCAATTCCAGCATAGCCATATGCGGATTGAATTAATTGAGAAGATAGATTTTTTTCCCAGTAACCTTTAGCAATAGGATTTTGTACTAAGATTTTTAATTCACGCGTATTTTTATCGTAAGAAATAGGTTTGGTGTTTTTGAACCATGCATTATAGGCTACTTCATTAAAACGAGCGCGCATTTCGTCGTTAAAATGCTGCCAAAATTTTTCGATGTCGAACAAATTGCATCCCCCCATTGATAAAAAGCATATTTATTTTAGCATGAGATGAAGAAGTTTTCCACAGGAGAAAAATAAATTAACAGTATCTACAGTCTGTGGATATTTACAAATGGGATATGCACATTTTGACATGACACAAGCAAAACTGTTACTTTATGCACAGCACAAGTGTGGACTATGAATGCTATTCTAGCAGTTATCTAGTTAAAATTCCATATGCGTTATCCACATGGTGTGAATTAAGTTTTTAACAGCCTGTGAGTTGTGGAAAATGCTGAGAATTACCTTGTGCATATCTTTGCATAAAAATTTTATTTTTATTTTTATCCACATTTAGTTTTCCGTTTTTTGTAAAAATTGCACACAAGTATGCACAGGCTTTTTTTAATAAATACTTGGTTTTTCTTGCTTTTCGTGCTATTCTTAATAAGAAATTGTGCAGTTGGCACAAAGATTTTATGGAGGTGCAGTTTATAATGACAACTAAAAGAACTTACCAACCTAAAAAGCGTCATCGTTCACGCGTTCACGGTTTTATGAAGCGTATGAGCACATCAAATGGCCGCAAGGTTTTAGCAAGACGCCGTGCAAAGGGTAGAAAAGTCTTATCTGCTTAAACCACTGAATCCCAGTGGTTTTTTTAGTCTACTAGAGTGGAATGAAACGTTTTGAGAAAGTCTTATCGAGTAAAATCTGAAAAAGATTTCCAGCAAGTTTTTGAATCTGGCGATTCAGTAGCCAATCGTGCTTTTGTAATTTATAAGGTAGAAAAAACAGAGAATAAACATTTTCGCGTGGGTATCTCTGTAGGAAAAAAGGTTGGTCATACCGCGGTCGCCCGTAATCGACTCAAGCGTTATATTCGGGCCGTGATTGATGAGGAAAAGCTGCAGATTAATCCGCATGTTGATTTTTTAATTATTACACGGCCTTATGCTCGCGATTTTAATATGGTCAAAGTTCGTAAAAACTTGCTCCATGCACTGGCTTTGGCGCATATTATTGAAGAAATGCCAGATGAAGTTGAGGAAAATTAGATTGAAGGACATTCTGACTAAGAGAAATGTCAAACGCCTTCTTGCAGTTCTTGCATTGATTACACTTGTCGTTGTATTAACGGGGTGTGCTACGCAAGGCGCAAACGGTCAATCAGCACCAATTTCGCATAATAGCGGCAATTGGTGGGATCGTTGGGTTGTTTACTATATGTCAGCTTTCATTTTGTGGTTAGCTAAATTAATGAGCAATAGCTATGGTTGGGCGATTATCATCTTTACCATTATTGCTCGTGTTATTTTGCTTCCTTTGAATGCTATTTCTATTCGAAGTACAACCAAGATGCAAAATATTCAGCCACAAATTAATGAGTTGCGTAAGAAATACCCAGGGCGTGACACTGAATCCAGGACATTATTACAACAAGAAACTAGCAAGCTTTATAAAGAAGCTGGTGTAAATCCATATACAGGTTGTTTACCTGTATTGATCCAGTTGCCTGTTATGTATGCTTTGTATGGTGCGATTTTGCGCACTCCACAATTGCAAAATGGGCACTTCTTATGGATGGACTTAAGCAAGCCTGATCCATACTATGTCATGCCAATTTTGGCAATGGTTTTCACCTTCGTAGCAACGTATATTAGCCAATTGTCAACACCGAAATCATCCCAAAATGGGATGACCAAGTTGATGACATACGGGATGTCCGTCATGGTTGGTGTGATGGCACTACAATTCCCGTCAGCCATTACGCTTTACTGGGTAATTTCCAACCTGTTCCAGGCAGTGCAGACCTTTATCTTGCAGAACCCTATTAAATATAAGAAGCAGCAAGAAGCTAAGGCAGAAGCTGAACGCGAGCGTAAACGTAAACTAAGAAGAACTTACAAGCGTTTAGGACGCAAAAACAAATAAGAATATAAATCTAAAATGATTTTTAGATAAAGTAGTCAAAGTGCTTTATCCATCATGATTATTCGTGGTAGGATAATGCGCTTTTTTTATTGAAAAAAGGGAAAATTATGGCTCAAACTTTAACAGAATTCGATACCATTGCCGCAATTTCTACACCTATTGGTGAAGGCGGAATTTCTATTGTACGAATGTCCGGTGAAGATGCGGTTAAGATTGCTAATGAGGTTTTTAAAGGTGCAGATTTAAGCAAGGTGCCAACACATACGATTCATTACGGTCATATTATTGACCCTGATACTGGTAAAACTATTGATGAAGCAATGGTTACAGTGCTGTGCGCACCTAAAACTTTTACGCGCGAAGATATTGTTGAGATCAACTGCCACGGTGGTATCGTAGTTACGAATCATATTTTGCAGTTGCTGTTAAGTCACGGCGCGCGAATGGCAGATCCAGGGGAATTTACTAAACGTGCCTTTGTTAATGGTCGAATTGATTTAACTCAGGCAGAGAGTGTGATGGATATTGTGCGTGCTAAGACAGACAAGGCGCGTCAAGTAGCTGTTGGTCAACTAGCAGGTGGTCTGTTACATAAGATTAAGGCAATGCGGCAAGAAATCTTGAATACTTTAGCTAATGTTGAGGTTAATATTGATTATCCGGAATACGATGCCGACACTGTCACAGCCAAGCAAATGGCGGATACTGCAAATTCGGTAATTAAGAAAATTGACCATTTATTAAAAACGGCTCAAGAAGGTAAAATCTTGCGAAATGGCTTGGCTACTGCAATCGTAGGTCGACCAAATGTGGGAAAATCATCCTTGCTTAATTATTTAACGCAAAGTGATAAAGCAATTGTAACCGATGTCGCTGGAACTACGCGTGACACCTTGGAAGAATATGTATCTGTAAAAGGCGTACCTCTAGAACTGATTGATACGGCTGGTATTCACCATACGGATGATAAAGTAGAAAAAATTGGGGTAGAGCGTTCTAAAAAAGCGCTTGAACGTGCTGATTTGGTCCTTTTGTTGATTGATGCTAGTCAGGACTTAACTACTGAAGACAGGGCTTTGCTCGAAGAAACCAAGTCAAAGAAGCGGATCATTATCTTGAATAAGTCCGATTTAGGGCAAAAAATAACAGCAGAGCACATGAAGAAATTAACTGGCAGTGATGTTATTTCGACCTCAATTTTAAAGGAGCAGAATCTTGATCAGCTTGAAGAATTGATCAATAAGTTGTTCTTTGCTGGAATCGAAAATTCCAATGATCAGATTATGGTTACCAATCAACGGCAAGCATCCCTTTTGAGCAAGGCCAAAAAAGAGCTACAGGATGTAGTTAAAGCCGTTGATGATGGCGTGCCGGTGGATATTGCGCAGATTGATTTTACTGGAGCATGGGATACCTTAGGCGAGATCACTGGTGAAAGTGCTCCTGATGAGTTAGTAACGCAATTATTCAGCCAATTCTGTTTAGGAAAGTAGGATAGAAATGATTAAGACATATGATTCAAATGAGTATGATGTAATTGTCGTAGGAGCTGGTCATGCTGGCTGTGAAGCAGCATTAGCTAGTGCCCACATGGGTCAAAAGACATTATTAGTAACAATTGGCCTTGATATGGTGGCCTTCATGCCATGTAACCCTTCTGTAGGTGGGCCAGCTAAGGGGACGGTAGTCCGTGAAATTGATGCTTTGGGTGGCCAAATGGGTAAAAACATTGACGCTACCTATATTCAGATGAGAATGCTTAATACGGGTAAGGGTCCAGCAGTTCGAGCTTTGCGGGCACAGGCTGATAAGTGGCAATATCATGAGCATATGAAGGACACTATTGAAAATACACCTAACTTAACCTTGCGTCAGGCGATTGTAGATCAATTGGTAGTAGAAGACGGCGTCTGCAAAGGCGTAATTACCAATACTGGAGCAAAATATCATGCTAAAAGCGTGGTTTTAACCACTGGTACGGCCGCACGCGGCAAGATTATTATTGGGGAACTAACTTATTCTTCAGGTCCTAATAACACTACTCCTTCAATTAAATTGTCAGAAAATTTGGAGAAGCTTGGTTTTAAACTACGTCGTTTTAAGACGGGTACGCCTCCACGGGTTAACGGTAATACGGTTGACTATTCTAAGACTGAAGAGGAGCCTGGTGATAAGACTCCGCGTCATTTCTCATATGAGAGTAAAGATGAAGACTATTTAAAGCATCAAATTTCTTGCTGGATGACCTACACTAATCCAACTACGCACGAAATTATTAGAGACAATCTTGATCGTGCACCAATGTTTAGTGGAATTATCAAGGGCGTAGGTCCACGTTATTGCCCATCAATTGAAGATAAGGTAGTGCGGTTTGCTGATAAGAACCGCCATCAGATTTTCCTTGAACCAGAAGGCAAGACTACCAAGGAAGTCTATGTAGGCGACTTCTCTACTTCGATGCCAGAAGAGATCCAGTTGAAGATGGTTCACTCAGTGGCTGGACTTGAGCATGCCGAATTGATGCGCCCAGGCTATGCGATTGAGTACGATGTAATAGAGCCTTGGCAATTGAAGCACACTTTGGAAACTAAGAAGATTAAGCACTTATTTACTGCTGGTCAAATGAACGGGACCTCAGGTTATGAAGAAGCTGCAGGCCAAGGCTTAATTGCTGGCATTAACGCGGCATTAAGTGCACAAAGCAAGCCGGGCTTTACTTTAGGAAGAAATGACGCTTATATTGGCGTATTAATCGATGACTTGGTAACTAAAGGTACTAATGAGCCATACCGTTTGTTGACTAGTCGGGCTGAATATCGTTTGATTTTGCGGCATGATAACGCGGACTTGCGTTTAACTGAATATGGCCACCAGCTGGGCCTAATTTCTGATGAACGTTACAAGAAGTTCGAAGAAAAGAAACAGGCCATTAGGGATGCTAAAGCTAGATTGCATGAGATTACTGTTCACTTAACCGATGATGTTCAACATTATCTTGAAAGCATTGGTCAAGAACCAATGAAGGCCGGGGTGAAGGCTGACGTTTTCCTCTGTCGTCCGCACGTTAAGATTGCAGATATTGAGCGTTTAACTGGTGAAAAAGTTGCTGGTGATCGCTACGTCAGAGAGCAAGTGGAAATTGGCATTAAGTATGCAGGCTATATTGAAAAAGAGAAGACCAGAATTGCTCGCTTGAAGCGTCAAGAAGCCAAGAAGATCCCAGCAGATATTGATTATGAGATGATCGAGGGTTTGGCCACAGAGGCACGACAAAAGTTTGAAAAGATTCGTCCTGAAACTTTAGCTCAAGCAGAACGTATTTCTGGGGTAAACCCAGCTGATCTGGCAATTTTAAGCGTCTATATCCAAAACGGACGCTATTCCAAGATTAAGAAATAATGTATTAAAGAGCACGACTTGCTAGGTAGGCTGTGTTCTTTTTTGTATGGGTTAGAAAATAAATTTTTTTATTTATTTTTTAGCTATAAGCAATCATAAATATATATAAAATTATTAAACTTTAGTATAATAATGTGCATGTACTCACAATGTAAAACGCTCACAATTAGCCGGATATAAGTGATAATTTATCTTACTTTGTGAAATGAGTATTTTAACAAAAACGCTTTCATATTTGATATAATGCGCATTTTGGCGATTTGCAATTGTGAAAAAGTGTGGTTTAATACATTATGAAAGCAATGAAATTTAAGGAGATGCACATAAAATGACAAAAATTAATGGTTCTGATGCAATGCTTAAAGTTATTTATGATTGGGGAATTGATCATATCTATGGTTTTCCAGGTGGTTCATTCGACTCAAGTATGAACGCCATCTATGACTTTAGAGATAAGATGAAGTTCATCGAAGTTCGTCACGAAGAAGCTGGCGCACTTGCCGCAGCCTCAGAATACAAGATCACAGGTAAATTAGGTGTATGTTTTGGTTCAGCAGGTCCTGGTGCCGCTCACTTATTCAACGGTTTGTACGATGCTAAATATGACAAGACTCCAATGGTAGCAATCGTAGCCAACGTTCCAACCAGCAGACAAGATATCGACTTCTTCCAAGCCTTTGACGAAGACAAGTGGTTCTTGAACGCTAGCGTATGGTGCCGTCAAGCTAAGACAGCTGATCAAATTCCTATTTTAACTGATGAAGCTATTCGTCAAGCTTATGCACGCAAGGGCCCTGCAGTAATTATCATTCCTAAGGATTACGGCTGGCAAAAGATTGATGACAACTTCCGTGTTAACAAAGACGCTCATCCAGAAGCAAATTACCCAGCACCAACTAAGACTTCAGTTGATGAAGCTGTTAAGCTTTTGAAGGAAGCTAAGAACCCAACCATGTACATTGGTTTAGGTGCTAAAGATGCCGGTGATGAAGTTAAGGAATTTGCTGAAAAATTCAAGACTCCAATTATGTCATCATACTTAGGCAAAGGTATCGTAGAAGATAAGTTCCCAGCATACATGGGTACCATCGGTCGTCTTGGGCCAAAGGCTGCACAAGAAGTTCAAGGTGCAACTGACTTAGTTGTTTGGGTTGGCAATAACTCACCATTCTCAGTATTATGGTTCCCTAAGGATGCCAAGGTAATTCAAATTGATGTTGATCCAGCTAAGTTTGGCAAGCGTCACTCAACTGATGTATCAATGTTAGCTGATGCTAAGAAGGCATTGAGAGCAATTATTGACGCTGGTGAAACTAGAAGCGAATCACCACTTTACAAGGCTGCTATTGCAGACCGTGAGAATTGGGATGCTTGGCAAGATAGCTTTAAGAATTCAGATGAAATGCCTGTACGTCCAGAGCCAATCTGGGATGTAATCAACAAGAAGGCTGACGACAATGCTATCTTTGCAATCGATGTTGGTAACGTTAACGTTGACTCATGTCGTCTTTTGAACTTGCATGACGATCAAAAGTGGACTACTTCAGGCTTGCACGCAACAATGGGCTACGGTGCTCCAGCTGCCTTAATGGCTGCAACTGTTTACCCAGACCGTGAAGTATGGCAATTAGCTGGTGATGGTGGCTTTGCTATGATGAACCAAGAATTGCTCACTATGGCACGATGGCACGCTACAACATGCATGTTTTGAACATTATCTTCACTAATGAAACATTAGGTTTCATTCAAGCAGAACAAGAGGATGAATCTAACCAACCATTATCAGGCGTTATTATCCCTGACAACGACTGGGCTAAGGTTGCTGAAGGTATGAACGTGAAGGGCGTTACTGTACGCACTAAGAAAGAATTCGAAGAAGCAGTTAACGAATTCAAGAAGATGGATGGCCCAATGTTAATCGATATTAAGTACACCCATGAAATGCCTTACTCAACTGAATTGAACTCACTTGACGATCCAGCCTTCGTCAAGAAGTATCAAGCCGAAGACTTGAAGCCATTCAGCTACTTTGCCGAAAAGTACGGCTTAGAAGCTGATGCTGCAACAGGTGCATCTCAACATGAAGAATCAGAACCAGAAGAAGACGAAGCTCCTGATACAGTTTCCGGTGCTTCACAACACTAATTTGGTTGAGTAATCAAAAAAAAGCGAGACGAATGTCTCGCTTTTTTTTTGACAATATTTCCTGGGAAATATGAGAATTTGAATTTCTATAAATTTGATCCATAATAGTGTGTGCAATCTTGTAATTAAAGAGGCAAAATATTATGAAGTCTAGAAAAATTTTAACAAGTTTACTTGCTGCAGCTTCAGCTATTGCTATGTTTTCAAGCGTTCCTACAACGGTTAGTGCTGCAAGTAACAGTTCAAAGGTAGTTGCAGCTAAGGCTGATAAAGCTGTAACAATTAAAAAGATCCCTCGTCTCAGCAAATGGGGCTACGTTGTAACTGTAAATTCAGATTCTCAACCTATTTCTCTAGGTAAAGCTAATTATCGAAAGATGTTAAAAGATTCTGAATTTAGAAGCAAAAATACTATCAGTCCTCGAAAGGTTAAGAACGTTAGATTCAAAGTAGTTAGAATTGCATACGCTAAGCGTCATAATGGTGCATTATTGTATTTAATTACTTCAAAAAACAATAAATATAGCACATGGACTACTAATCCTAGCATGAAATACTATGCTTTTAACAGCAAGGCACTTAGAGGAGTGACTAAGCCGCTTAATAGGATAAGCAATAGAGCTACTGCCCAATTTCCAACTTATGAAAATCAAAAAGTTTCTAAGAAAGCTAGAGATATTAGAATCAAAAGGAATAAGCGTGACTTTAAGTTAGCTGTTAAAGCAGCCAAGAAATTAAAAGGACAACAGCGTAAGTTTGTTTTAGCATCTTTAAAACAGGCTAAAAAAGATGGCTATATTACTAAATTGTCATTACCACTAGCATATAATATCTTGCTTTGGGGAATAGACCAATAAAAATAATATTTCCTGGGAAATATTCTACAATAAGTAATGTGAAACATTTTTGCCCAATAACAAAAAGATTATTAGATAAAATTATAAAAGCGGAACCGTTTGGCTTCGCTTTTTTTAGTGCTAAAACGTATAATAATACTTGATGAATTTTGATTAATGGAGGATATACAAATATGCAACAATTCGGCGTTATTGGCTTGTCCGTCATGGGTAAGAACCTTGCTTTAAACGTTAGAAACCATGGCTTCTCAGTTTCTGGTTTTTCAATTGATAAGCCAGAAGTGGATGCTTTTGCCAAATATGAAGATGATAAATTAAAACCATGCTACAGCTGGGAAGAATTTGTTAATTCCCTGGAAAAGCCACGTAAAATTTTGATCCAAATTATGGCTGGTGATCCGGTAGATCAAACTTTACAAAAGTTGCTGCCACTTTTGGATAAAGGTGATATTTTGATCGACGGCGGTAACTCAAACTATCACGACACTAACCGTCGTTTCCACGAAATGGAAAAACATGGCATTCACTTTATTGGCATGGGTGTTTCCGGTGGTGAAGAAGGTGCCTTGAATGGTCCAGCCTTGATGCCAGGTGGTGATGAACCAGCATATAATAAGGTTGCTCCTATTCTTGAAGCAATTGCTGCTAAGAATACTGAGGGCAAGCCATGTGTCAGCTACATGGGTCCAGAAGGTGCAGGCCACTACGTCAAGATGGTTCATAATGGTATCGAATATGGTATCATGCAAGAATTTTCTGAAGTTTACAATTTGCTCCGTGATGTTGCACATAAGAGTAATGATGAGATGTCCAAGATTTTCGATAAATGGAACCACGGCAAGGTTGAGGCTTACTTGAGTGAAATTACTTCAAAGGTTTTGGCTCAAAAGGATGACTTAACTGCAGATCATATTATTGATCACATTTTGAATGTCGCTTCATACAAGGATACAGGTAACTGGATGCTGGAAGATGGTGTCGTACTTGGTGCCCCAGTAACTGTTGTCGGTGAAGCTGTAATGGCACGTTTTATGAGTAAGCAAGCTCATTTGGCAATTAAGAGTGGCATTAAGCCAACTAAGTTTGAATATAAAGGCGAGATCCCTGATGACTTGGTTGACGAATTTGAAAAGACCTTACAATTGGCTCAAGCTGTCGCATATGCGCAAGGTTTCCAACAATTGACAATGGCTGCAGATGCATATAAGCGGGACTTGAGATACAAGGGCATTGCCCAAGACTGGGAAGCTGGCTGTATCATTCGTTCCGCAATGTTGAAGGATATTGAAAAAGCTTATGACAAGGGAGACAAGTTAATGAACTTGTTCCAAGACGATTACTTCCGCGACTTAATGGAAAAGAATCTGCCAGCATTACGTAAGTCAGTTGAATTTGCTACTAAAGCTGGTGTTCCAACCCCAACTTTAAGTGCGGCTCTCAACTATTTGGAATCAATCTTTAATCCAAACTTGCCAGCTAACTTGATCCAAGGTCAACGTGACTACTTCGGTGCTCACACTTACCTGAGAAATGATCGTGAAGGCGTCTTCCACACTGAATGGTATGAAGAGAAATAATTAGTTTCACATGAAACTAAATAAAGTCAGTTAGAGTAAATTCTAGCTGGCTTTTTAGTGTACAATAAATAGCGACACAGTTTTTCAATTAAGGTAGAGGGGGACTTTATGAAAGACGAGGGAAATAAAACCAACATTAAGCTGCTTTTACAAGCACTAGTTGTTGGTATCTGTACTGGTATAATTGTCGGTTTATTTAGGTTTGGAATTGAGAAGACATCTGCCTTCTGGTTATATCTGTTCCAATTAGCTCATCAAAATCCATTATGGTTTGTTGCAATTATTGCAGGATTTATTGCAGTTGCCGTAATTGCCGGTTATTTTGTTAAACAATATCCTCATGTTGGTGGCTCTGGTATTCCAGAAGTAAAGCTGCAGCTGCAGGGAAAGCTGCATTTACAATGGCTGCCAATTTTGTGGCGGAAATTAATTGGCGGTATTCTGGTAATTGGTACAGGCTTGTTCTTAGGACCAGAGGGACCATCACTGCAGTTAGGTTCAACAATTGGTCAAGGTGTAGGTCAAGGCTTTAAGCAAGATCGACTTAATTCGCGAATTTTGCTGGCTACTGGTGCTTCAAGTGGTTTGTCTGCTGCTTTTGGTGCGCCTTTAAGTGGAGCTTTATTTGTCCTTGAAGAAGTCTTTCATAATTTCTCACCACTTGTTTGGATGAACGCCTTAGCAGGTGCGATTGCTTCGAACTTCGTAGTTTCTAATTTATTTGGGATTCATCACGCGTTAGCAATTCCATATAATTACTCTTTTCCAATTGGGCTCTACTGGCACTTAATTATTCTGGGCATTATCCTTGGTCTCTTAGGTCACCTTTATAAGATTGGCTTATTTAGCTTGAAAAAAGTTTATGCTAAGATCACCTTTTTGCCTCGCTGGCTGCATGGCTTGATTCCATTAGCTATTTTGATTCCAATTGCTTATTTTTGGCCAATTATCACGGGTCCAGGTAATCGTTTGATCTTGTCTTTGCCACACATGATTACTAAAACTGGTTGGGGCTTAGTTGGTCTGTTAGCGTTCTTCTATGTAATGAGAATTGTTTTCTCAATCGTAGCTTACGATTCAGGCTTGCCCAGTGGTATTTTCCTGCCAATTTTAACGATGGGTGCCTTGATTGGTGCAACTTATGGTCTATTTATGGTCCGAATTGGGTTGATGCCACAACGTTTTGTAGTAAACTTAGTCATCTTTTCAATGGCGGGCTATTTCGCCGCCATTATTCGTGCGCCATTTACTGCCATTACTTTAATTACGGAAATGGTAGGTTCACTGCTTCATTTGATGCCGTTAGCCGTTGTAGCGTTCATCGCGCTTTTGGTAGATGAGCTGCTTGGCGGTAAGCCGATCTATGGCCTTTTAGCAGCTGCTATGGATACGAGTAGCGACCGCAAGGCTAACTATACTGGGCAGGCCGATCAAATGACTCTGCCGGTCTATGAGAGCAGTAAACTGGTCGATAAGCGAGTCTCAGAAATTAAGTGGCCTAAAGATGCACGGATTAGAATGATTCACCGTGATGGGGATGATATTATTCCAACTGGTCAAACCGTTATTCGTGGTGGCGATATGTTAGTGCTTGAATTTGATTCCAGTCAAAGAGGCAACGTTTATAGCAAGATGAAAGATTTGCAAGGCGTTGAACTTGATGGGTAATAAAAGAGTAGATTAGGCGGTGTAAACCGGCTTTTTTCTTGCTAAAAAACGGCTAATAGATCATACTAAAAATCATGTAGAAAAGAGAGATGAGCATTGAATAATTTAGTCCAAATCACGCTAAACGCAGATCAAGAAAAATATGATTTAGCTGGGGATGAGAGCATCACTTTCATTGATGTCAATTCATATTATATTGGTCAAATTACGAGTCAGCATCACGGCTGGATTGTTTTAGAATCGGTTGATCAAGATGGCAATCGCGGTGGAGTAGTATTTATTCGCGCAGATCAGGTAGCCAAGATTGAAAATGATACGCCGGCGCTACGTTATTATGCAATTGCTACGATTCGTGATCCGTTTGGGATGCAGCGTTTGAATCGATCAGTAGTTGATTGGGACTTTACTAACATTCATGATCTTTTAATTAACGTGACGGATACCCATCCCTTGATTACGTTTGAGGTAAATGACGGGCAAAATTACACAGGGATTATTACGCAGCTTAGTCGAGACGAAGTGCGTATTTTAGAGCGAAACGAAACCACCCTGGAGCATTTTGCTACGGTTATCCCATTAAAAGATATCGTCTGTATCGATGTTAACAGTATTGATGATCGGTTGTTTGTTAGCTATTTAAAGCAAAAGAGAGAATTTCAAAATGGCCTCGATTTGGTAGAACTTTATTTTGACTATACTTTTGATGATCAATTTGGCAGTTTTGCTATTGGTAAAGTATTGAAATACGATGATGAGAATCTGCTGCTAGAGAGTTTGAATGAAGTGGGCCAGGTAGAGTCAATTGCTATTATTGCCCGAAATCACATTATTCATACTGGTGATGAATCAGAAAAGCTAAATTATTTTAATTATTTAGTTGAATGGCAGAAGAAAAATAAAAGTTTTGATCCTGATCATTTAGAAAGATCTGTAAATGTAGCTGGAACAATTAAATCACCTAAAGAAGTAGTTGAAGATTGGCCTAGAAATCGTGTGGTCAAGATTAGTGACGCGATCTATCATTATCCTGATCGGCTGGGGCTGATTGCAGATTACACAGAAGATGGTTTTGACTTAAAAATTTTAACTGAGTATAATCTTGGCGAAATCAGCGATCATGCTTATGAAGATATAGTGAGTGTCGATCTAGTTGGCTCGGATATGAAAAGAATGCAGAATTTTCTTGATTATGGTGGGTAAATAAGTTGGCGGCAGCTGGCAAATTTTTATATAATTAACCCAGAAATGAAAGGAAGATGTTCTATGGGATTAACTTTTGACAACCCTAATAACTTACAGAAGATGCTGGATCGCTTTGCGACTGTACCAGATCCAAAGAAGACGCCTAAGCATAAGGATCCTGAGGAATTGTTAAATAAGGATTCTAAGGATAAGAAGAAAAAAGATAAAAAGTAAAAGAAAAAGCAGATTGCCTAAAATGTGAGCAATCTGCTTTTTTAGATGATTAATTATTTTCTGCTTTCTTGATAAATTGTGGTGAAGTTTCTGGTGCCCAAATAAGACAAACCAGAAAGGCTACCAATAGCACAATGGCACAGACGATCATGGCTAAGCTAGCACCACCCGCATTAGTTAAAACAGGCAGCAAGAATGTACCGGCAGCCGCACCGATTCGACTGATCGTGATACAAGTACCAACACCTGTACCACGAACTTTAATGTCAAATAATTCTGTTGGATATGGGTAATCTAGAACTAAGCCAGATGAAAGGATAATAGCGAACAAGGCGAAAATGCCTAATTTAACCATTGAATTCAAACTGGGGATTAGAGCCAAAATAGCAATTAAAATGCCAGAGATAAGGAAGTTGCTGATTAAGAAGGCGCGGCGACTGATGCGGTTGAAGATTAAGATCCCTAGAACTACACCGATAAACATCCCACCGTTATAGATGAATTCCTGAAACGGTGCTGTTAGTAATATTCATGCTCTTTAATAAAATGGGCAGGAAGATACTGATGCCGAAGAATGAGAATGCTTGGCAGGCATAGAAAATTCCACCAACTAAAGTACGACGTAAATATTTCTTGGAGAATAATATTGCCCAGGAAATATTTTTAGTCATTTTCTTTTTATCGCGTCTAATAAAGCGTGCGGGAAGTCTCCACTTGCGTCCCATATGTTTGCGGATGACTTTGCTGGCTTTTTTGACTTTACCCTTGCTGGCTAACCAGCTTGGGGATGCAGGAAGTGGGAAGAAGCTTCTGAATAAGGCTGTAATTAAAGCGGGAACAGCCCCGGTAGCTAAAATGATTTGCCAAGTATAACTGCCAAAGCCGGTAATCATGGTACCTGCTAAATAAGAAAGGATAAAGCCAATTGTCCAGTAGATTAACAAATGGCTTTGTCTTTTACTATCTTCACCCTTAGGTAGCCATTCAGTTAATAAGGCGTTACCGACCGTGTAGTCAACTGCAATCATCAAACCGATGCCGATTCGAATAATGAAAGTTAGTAAGAAATTAGCAGTTACTAAGTGTAATAAAGTAAAAGCAGCTAAGATATACATATTGATCATCAACATTTTGCGGCGGCCGATTTTGTCGGAAAGTCGCCCAATAATTAAAGAACCGGCTAGGCCGATTAGAGAACCAGCTCCGATTAGTCCCGTCCATAAATCGCTGATTTGAATATATTTAGCTGCATTAGAAAGTGCGGTCCCACTGATGCCTAATGCATAACCACAGGCAATTTGCCCTAAAACTACGGCAATCATGACCCGTAAGTGAACTGGCATTAGCGGTGCGCGTTTATAATTCTTTTTAGTCTTAATAAATTTTTCGCGTTTGATTTTTTCGTTATTTTCCATAAGTGCAAGTAAAAACTTGCTTATTCCTCAACTCCTCTAGATAAATAGAAATAATAGCTTTACATAATACATACTAACAAATAATAAGAAATCATGCAAAAAGGCATGAAGCTACATCTCTTGATTTGGTATCGAATGTAGATTAGGATTCATTTAAAAGTAAATTGATTTAGATCAAGAAAAGAGAACTATTATGAAAAAACATTCGGCAGTAGCTTGCATCGGTCAAGCTGGTTTATTTGCACAATTACCAGAAGAAGATTTAACCAAAATTGCACCAATTTCTACTCATCAAGAATATTTCCCTAAAGGCAGCATCATTCGTCAGCCGGGCGATGGCAAAGATGGATTAATATTTTTAGATCAAGGCAGTGCCAAGATTTATAGTCTAAACGAGGCCGGTAAAGAGACGGTGCTAGGTGTATTGAATAAGGGTGATCTTGATGGACAGCAGAACCTTTTTCAAGATAACCATGAGGAGAACTTCGTTCAGGCTTTGCAAGATACTTATGTCTGTTCAATTAATCGTCGCGATTTTCAGGATCTTTTGAAAAAGACGCCAGATCTAGCTATTAATATGTTGAATAATTTTGGTGAAAAATTGGTAGCCATTGAGACTAAATCAATTCGGCGCAATTCAATGAGTGCTAAGGATCGGTTGCTGGCCTACTTGGAAGACTTAGCTAAAAAGCAGGGCAGACGTGACGTACAGTTAAAGCTAAAGAAAAAAGATCTGGCCAGTTATTTGGGTGTTACGCCGGAAACCTTAAGCAGGCAATTGAAAAAATTGGCAAAAGAAAACCGGATAAAATTATCCGGTCGAAAAATTATTTTACTTTAAGCAGTCGTACCTGCAATTTTAGTTTTGTTCAGCAGTAGCGAACTAGTTACTACGGATACGGAACTGAAGGCCATTGCTAAACCGGCAAGTTCAGGACTAAGAGTTAAACCAAGTCCCATGAACAGACCTGCGGCAATAGGAATGCCGATAGTGTTGTATATCAAAGCCCAGAAGAGGTTTAATTTGATTCTGTTGAAAGTCTTCTTAGAAATGTCTAATGCTCTCACAACGCCCATTAAGTCGTTTTGAACAAGGACAATTCCGCCAGATTCGATGGCGATATCTGTACCTGAACCCATTGCAATCCCGACGTTTGCAGTAGAAAGGGCAGGAGCGTCGTTAATACCGTCACCAACAAAGGCAACTGTTCTGCCACTATTTTGCAATTTCTTGATTTCAGCGGCTTTTTCGGTTGGCAAAACGCCAGCGATTACTTGATCAATTCCGATCTCTTCGCTGATTGCTTGAGCAACATTTTCGTTATCACCAGTAAGCATAACAGTTTTTAAGCCGCGCTTCTTAAGCTCCGCAATGGCTGCCTTAGAGCTAGGCTTAGGCACGTCTTGAATGGCAATTAAACCAATAATTTCTTTACCTAAACCAACGTAAACGACGGTCTTCGCTTCTTTTTGCAATTTAGCAGCTTGATCTTTCATTTCCCGGGAAATAGAAATATCTTCTAATAAGCGTTCACTACCAACAAAGGCCTCTTGGTCACCATAATTGGCTTTAACACCTTTACCTTCAATTGCAGCAAAGTTTTTCACGTTAGCTAAGGAAATATTATTTTCATTAGCCTTTTTAACTACGGCAGTAGCTAGTGGGTGTTCGGAATTATTTTCCAAGCTAGCCGCAATGGTTAAGACCTTATTTTGATCGCCAACCACATCGGTAACCTGTGGCTTACCAACGGTGATGGTACCAGTTTTGTCGAAAACAACTGTGTCAATGTCGCTAACTTCTTCCAAAACTTCACCGTTCTTGATTAAAACGCCCATCTTAGCGCTACGAGCAGTACCTACCATTAAAGCGGTTGGAGTAGCTAGTCCAAGAGCACAAGGACAAGCGATCACTACTACGGAAACGGCAAAGAGCATAGCGTTAACGGCTGTTGCGCCTAAGAAGACGTACCAGAGCACAAAGGTGATAATCGCAATGATTAAAACGGCTGGTACGAAAATATTAGAGATCTTATCAGTTAAATTCTGGATTGGCGCATGACTGGTTTGGGCCTTTTTAACTAGATCGACAATCTGAGATAGCATTGTATCGCTGCCAACCTTGGTTGCTTTAAAGGTAAAAGTGCCGTTGGTGTTGATCGTTGAACCAACGACGTCGTCACCTTTTTTCTTAGTGACTGGCATGCTTTCACCAGTAACCATTGATTCATCAAGAGTGGATGAGCCATGGACAATTACGCCATCTACAGGAACCTTTTCGCCTGGCTTAACGCGGATGATATCGCCGACCTTAACTTGTTCAAGTGGGACTTTAACGAATTTGCCGTTTCGTTCTACTTCGGCATCTTTAGCCTGTAGGTCAATTAATTTAGCTAAGGCGTTAGAGGCGTTGTTGTGCATCTTTTCTTCCATCGCATCCCCGAGTAAAACGAAGACCGTTACGAAAGCAGCACTTTCAAAGTAGACTTCGCGTCCCGTGAACATGGCGAAGATACTATAGAAGTACGCTACAGAGGTGCCGACGGCAACCAGCGTATTCATGTTAGCGTTATGGTGCTTAAAAGCGGCCCAGGCACTGCTCCAATAAGGTGCAGCAGAGATAGCCATGATGATTGTGGTCGTGATAAAGGCGATCCAATTATAACCTGGCATCATCCAGTGAAAGGGCATGGCAGACATCTGAATTAGCATGGGAATCGCTAAAACAAATGAGATCCAGAAGCGTTTAATATTAGAGAGATTCATTACTTAACGACGACCTTTCCATGGAACATGTCCATTCCGCAAGCGTAGGTATAAGTACCTGGCTTGTCGGTTGGGATATCAATGGTGACTTCTTTTTTGTCATCTAATTTTTGATCAAAATTCAAGTCTTTTGAAACGACTTCATTCATACAGCCCATATTGTCTGAGGGAATGAATTTTAATTGGGCAGTTTTACCCTGCTTGAAAGTAACCGTATCTGGTTTGTAGCCATGATTTTCTGCATTAACAACAACTTTTTTAGTTTGATTCTTTGAAAAAACACTCATTATTTAACAATAACCTTTCCATGAAACATATCCATTCCGCAGGCAAAATTGTAGGTGCCTTTTTTATCAGTTGGAATATCAATTGTAGTAACTTTTTGCTTGGTTAAATCTTTGTTAACGCCAAGTTGTTCAAAAACAACATGGGACAAACATGCAGTTGAGTCCTTCATATCGAAGTTGACCTTGGCGGGAACGCCTTGCTTTAAAACAATGGTTGAAGGGGAGTAGCCACCTTTGACCACAATATTTGCTTCTTGTGAACCTTGTTCAACAGCAGCAGTACCCACAGCTTCTTGGTGTTTACCAAAGAACCACCAAAGGATAAAACCAATTAGTAAAATAGCTACGACTAATGTGATGATTTGCGAAATACCCATTTTATTTCTCTCCTTTTAGCACAGATGCTCTTTTCCTGGTAGGCAGTTGCATGGCACCATATCAGGAGTTGTTTTCTCTTTTTGAGCAATAATCTCTTTCATCTTAGCTAAATCGCTTTTTGAAATAGGGGAGTCAGCGAGCAACTGCAGGATGACTTCTCCTTTATGCATATTGCACATGCGATCGAGCAATTCTTGTGCTGCCTCGGTCATTACTTGCGTTTGGTTAACCTTAGCCGAGTAAACGAAGTGCCGACCTTCCTTAGTAGTGTTAAGCAAGTTTTTATTAACTAAGCGGTGCAATAAAGTTTTAATAGTTGATTCGGACCAGTCTTTCTTGGCCTGCAGTTCTTGAATTATTTTAGTAGAACTGACAGGTTCAAGCGTCCAAATAATGCGCATGATTTCCCATTCGCTGTCGGAGATCGTGCTTTCTTTTTCTTGCAGTTTAACCATTTCTTCCTCCTATCGTTCACATTTGTAACTATACTACTTAAATTTACATTTGTAAACATTGATGCAATAAAAAAAGCATGTTTTTGATATGAACCCCAAATTTGGGACATATTATTGAACTGCTTTATTTAAAACCATATTTCGATATTCTATCGGAGTATGGTTTTTTAGTACTGTTTTAATTCTATCATGGTTGTAGTAATGAATGTATTCCTTGATTGCTTGTTCTAATTCATCCATGGTTTTGAATGTCTTTTCAAAGCCATAGAACATTTCTCGTTTAAGAATGCCAAAGAAGCCCTCCATTAAGCCATCATCCAATGAATTGCCCTTGCGTGACATAGACTGGGAAACACCATGATGTTCAAGCCATGCCTGAAAAGCTGCGTGCTGATATTGCCAGCCCTGATCAGTATGAAAAATTAAGCCATTAAGAGCTGGATGCTTTTGATAAGCTTGATCCAGCATGTCCATTACTTGTTTCAATACTGGATGACGGCTTAATGTATAAGCAACAATCTCTTGACTGCAGCCATCCATCACAGGTGATAGATAAAGCTTTTCTCCATTAAGGTGAAATTCAGTAATATCTGAGTACCAATGCCTATCTGGGATAATCGCCGCAAAATGACGTTTAATTAAATTGGGCTTGATTTTTCCAATAGTTCCTTTATAGCTTGAATATTTAAATCTGCGTCTAATCGAAATGGCATATAAATGCATTTTGACCATTAAGCGCTTAACACGCTTATGATTGACTATAATGCCTTCACGACGCAATTGAGCAGTAATTCTGCGATAACCATATC
>NZ_FMXC01000023.1 GCF_900103655.1 Lactobacillus kefiranofaciens | reverse complement strand
CCAAATTGCGTATCAACCTTGCGAAAGTAAACACCATTGCGTGAATTGCCTGTATTCCAGCCAGCTCTGGCATAAGGATCATAGCCTAAAAACGCAGTCAGTTCAGCTTCCAATAGGTCATTAACTGCTTGCTGGAGTTCTTTGCGCAATAAATCGTTTATTTTGTCTTGATTGAATAGAGCTTGAGTTATATTTTTGGTAAAATCATTCATGAAGGAGTTCTTCTTTCTGTATGTGTTTTTTGTTCAAACCAATCATACGAGAAAGGAACTCCTTTTTCTAATGTTTTAGGAAATTAAATTAAGGAATAATTCATCCTTACACAAACTATTTTACGGTCTCAAAAAACGCCACTCAATTTATAACTAAAAAGGTTATTGAGTGACGTTAACATAATAATAGTATATCTTTATTTGTACATATACTTAGCACAAGCTTCTTTAGGATCCATCCCCTTGCGAATCTTCAATGCTAATTCAATCGACACATCCGCAATAATCGACTGTGGGTCAATCACATGGTAAGGATGATCCGGGGCCTTTTCTTGAGCTAGGGATAACTCAGTGCATCCCAGTAAAATTACATTACAGCCATAATCATCATGCATTTTTTGCAAAATTTGATGATACAGCTTGCCATCAACGACTCCTTTTTCCTTGATATCACGATAGATCAACTTGGTTACCATCGGTTGAATCTCCGGGCCACCAAATTCCACGTTGCGATGAATGCGGTGAATCTCATCTTCATAGAGATGATCATAAATTGATCCTTCAGTCGCAATCAAACCAATCTTGGTTTCCTTGGGATATTGTTCGATGAACTTATGAACTGCAATTCGCATCATATGCAAAAATGGAATGTCAGTTAATTTAGCTAAATCATCATAGAAGTAATGAGCCGTATTGCATGGCATGACGAAGAAGTCAGGATTTAACTTTGCTTGTCCTAGCACGTCGTCACGCAGGTCATAGAAAAAGTTAGGCTTAGTATGATCTTTAATATAGGCAGTTCGATCAGGAACTTGTGCGTCATTTACTAAGCAATAATTCAAATAATCTTGATCTTTGGCAATCTTTACGCGATGATTAATCAAACGAACGTAGCTTTCAGTGGCGATAGTTCCCATGCCGCCAATAATACTAAAGAAATGCTTCATTTTTTCTACTTCCTAAAATGTTCTTCTTGACCCTCTAATTCATTAATAACTTGTTGGGCAACTACAATATCTGATGGATATGGCGTATTGACGCCGCGAATCTTTTGGAAGGCATCCGCACCCTTGCCGCAGATCAATACCACGTCATTAGGCGTAGCCATCGCAATCGCGTCATGAATAGCCTTCTTACGGTCCAATTCAATCGTGACATCACACTTAGAATGATCAATGCCTGAGTCAATCTCTTCGGCAATGCTCTTCGGATCTTCAAAACCTGGATCATCAGTAGTTAAGAACGCCTTATCTGCATAAGCAGTTAAACTCTCGCTAAATCCTGGACGACGTGATACACCCTTATCTCCTGGTGCACCAACAACAACGATGATCTTTGGATCGTTAAATTCATTGCGCATGAAGCTCATTAACGCCATCATTGAAGCCTTGTTATGAGCGTAATCAACGACAACCATACCATGCTTCTTGGTTCTTTCAGTTTGCATTCTGCCTGGAATGGTTACATCGCGAATACCGGCAGCACATTGATCATGGTTAAGTCCGGCAAGACCAGCACCAATAATGGCAGCTGTACCGTTGGATTCGTTGAAGTCGCCGAGCATCTTCAATCTGTAGTCGCCATTAATTGGCAACTTGCGTGCCTTATCACTGGCACAAACCAAGTTGAAGCGAGTCTCGTTCATGTCCAATTCTTCAGAAGAAAATCTGAAGTCAATTGGTACCTTCAAGTCCGGATTTTCAAAATTATCACGAGCGAATAAGTAGATGCTATCAGGATTAGTCGTGGTAGTAGCTGCTGCATAAATCTCATCAAAGTGATCAGTTTCCGCGTTAATAATACACTTGCGGGAGTTAACCAACAATTGCAATTTGCAATGCAAGTAATCCGCAAAGTTAGGATGCTCGTTTGGTCCAATATGATCAGGACTAATGTTCAAGAAGAAGCCTAAATCATAGGTTAAGCCAAATACCCGATTTTTCTTATAAGCTTGGCTAGAAACTTCCATAACCAAGTGGGTCATCCCATTATCTACTGCCTTACGCATGTCACGGAACAAGTCTAAGCTCTCTGGCGTGGTCAAACTGGACTTGAAGCTATCTTCTGGCTTAGGTCCAACCACATCGTTAACTGAAGAGATTAAGGCAGTCTTGCCACCATTAACTTGATCCAGCATCCCCTTCAAGAAGTAGGCTGACGTAGTCTTGCCCTTAGTTCCAGTGACGGCTACTACATATAAGTCATCTTGCGGGAAGCGGAAGAATGCGGCAGATAGCAATGCCATTGCCTTAGACACATCGCGCACGATTAGGGCGTGCACTCCCTTGCCTTCTGGATATGGTTGCTCTGCCACGTAACAAATAGCGCCATTGTCTTTAGCCATTGATAAGTAAGTTGGTCTAAAGCCTGCGCCTTTGCAGAAGAATAATGTATTAGTTTGAATATCACGCGAATCATAAGATACGTAATCCATCTTAGTTGCGACAGTATCCTGGACTGCGCTTGATTTAAGCAAATGGTGCTCTTTTAAAATTAATATACAGGTATTTAAAGAAATACTCATTAACTTTTCTCCTCGTTGTATTAAAACATTTCAGTCAAAATTATAACACAGCTAACGCTTACTTGGTGCTTTCTTAGGATCAAGTGGCAAACGAATAATGAAACTCGTCCAGTTTTTATCCGACTCACAGCGAATCGTACCATGATGCAAGTCAACGACACTCTTGGTAATCGAAAGCCCTAAGCCTGTGCCGCCAGTTTTGGTATTACGCGAAGTTTCCACCCGGTAGAAACGCTCGAAAATTTTATTTAGTGATTCCTTAGGAATCGGCTCACCATTATTTTCGACGCGAAGCTCAACTTCACGCTTATTGACCAGGTTAGCAACTAATTTGATCTTAGTCGCGCCAGCGCCATACTTGAAGGCATTAGAGATCAAATTATTATAGACGCGCACTAATTTTTCCGCATCAGCCTTAATCGTTAAGTCTTTAGGTCTAGCCTGGATCTCGATCTCAATCCCCTTCTTCTCGGCTTCTAGTTCAAAACCCGCGGCCACTTGCTCTAGCATGGAATAAATATGCAGATCGTTCAGATTCAGCTTGGTATTGGTTGATTTCAAGGTTGTATATTCAAATAAATCATTGGCCAGCGATTTCATCTGCTCTGCTTTGGTATAAGCAATATCGATATACTTTTTCTGATCCTCAGGTGCTGTAACGCCAGTTTTAAGCAAGCCCAGATAGCCAATAATTGAAGTTAGTGGGGTTCTAATATCGTGCGAGACATTGGTAATCAATTCATCCTTAGATTGCTCGATTGCCCGCTCTTCATTAATTGAATGCACAGTACTATCAACCAGTGAATTAATCGAATCCACCACGCGCTGCAATTCGGGCCGCACCCTGAAGTTAATTCGATGATCAAAGTGGCCACTAGCAATGTAATGCAGTTCCAAAATAACGTGACGCAGCTGCATTTGGTGATATCTTCTGATCAAGCGCCAATAAAGAACGGCAAGATCACCTAATCCCATTAAGACAATGAAAATATTCTGCCAAGACCAAACATGATAGCCCCCAGCAAAGGTCATCGTTTTTTTTAGGAAGAAGATCCCATTAACCAAGTTCTCATCCTGCAAAATGGCCAGGTGAATCAGAATAATTATTGATAAATTCAATAAAAGCAGAAGGATAACCGTCACGACTCCTTCTGCAAATAATTCGCTCTTCTCGGCGCCAGTAAGTTTGACGCGTTCTTTTTTCATGGGCTATGCCTCGACCTTGTAACCTACGCCCCAAACGGTTTGGATAACGTCCTCACCATCAGTGGCCTTCTGGATCTTATCCCGCAAGTGCGATACGTGGACCATGACTGTCTTAGCTGACACGATTGATTCTTGTTGCCAAACACGTTCAAAAATTTCATCAGCAGAGAAAACACGGTTAGGATGACTAGCTAATAGGTATAAAATACCGAATTCCAAAGCAGTCAATTGAATGGTCTTGCCATCGATTGTTTTTACTTCGTGTGAATCACGGTTGATTACTAATGGGCCAACTTCCAAAATGTCTGGCTTGTCATCCTTGACTTGCTTTTGACTACGACGAAGTAGTGAACGTACTCTAGCCATCACTTCTAATGGATTAAATGGCTTAGAAACATAGTCATCGGCACCGGTAATCAAACCTTGGATTTTATCCATATCGCCGGTTTTGGCAGAAACGATAATGATTGGAATATCGGAATCTTTTCTAACTTCCTTGATTACTTCGATTCCTGACATATTGGGCATCATAACATCTAAAATCATCAAAGCGATGTCAGGCGTCGTGGTTAACTTAGTAATTGCTTCCTTGCCGCTATAAGCTGCAACTGGTTCATAACCTTCATTTTTTAAATAAATGCTTAAAAGTTCTACGATCTCTTTATCGTCATCAACAACTAAAATTTTCACGAGGAAAAATCCCCCTTCTTATTCTTATTTTTATGCTTATCTATAGTTTAGCAAATCATAGTCTTATTTTACTCATTTTTCAAAAAAACGCCTAAGATCATTGCTTATCTTTATTTTTTCTAAAAAAATAAGCCGGTTAAAACCGACTTATTTAATTTATTGAATTTCTTTCTTACCAGTATAGAGCTCATAGTAGTAACCCTTTTGCTTAAGAAGTTCTTGGTGATTACCATGTTCAATGATGTGACCATGATCAAGAACTAAGATCAAATCTGAATTAACAATCGTGGACAACCGGTGAGCAATTACGAAACTCGTTCTACCGGCTAAGAGGTTATCCATCCCGGCTTGAACCATCTTTTCGGTTCTCGTATCGATGCTTGACGTTGCTTCATCCAGAATCATAACTGGTTCATCGGCGATCATTGCCCGGGCAATACTGAGCAGCTGCATTTGCCCTTGAGAAAGGTCGCCCCCATCACCATCGATTACCGTTTCATAGCCGTGATCGAGGTCGTGAATGAATTCATCCGCGTGTGACAATTTCGCTGCTTGGTAAACATCATCGTCACTGGCTTCTGGGTTACCAAAGCGGATGTTGTCCATAATTGTACCAGTGAACAAGTGTGTTTCTTGCAAAACGATCGAAAGTGATTTACGCAAGTCATCCTTTTTAATATTCTTAATCGGAATACCATCATAAGTAATCGTACCTGAATCAATTTCGTAGAAACGATTAAGCATGTTCGAAATGGTCGTCTTACCGGCACCAGTTTCACCAACCAAGGCCACTTTCATCCCTGGCTTGGCATTAATCGAAATATCGTGCAAGATTTGATGTTCTGGCACATAGCTAAAGCTAACATGATCAAAGATAATGTGACCGCGAACTGGCACCTTCTTAACTGAACCGTCTTTTTGCGGCACGTTCCAGTTCCATTGGCCGCCTACTTCAGCATCTTTAGTAATCGTTACGTCGCCTTGGTCGGTTTCTGAAACTTGATCTTCTAAGTTAAAGATTCGATCAGCACCAGCCAAAGCCATAACAATTGAATTCAATTGTTGTGAAATTTGTGCAATTGGCATACTGAATTGCTTAGATAATTGCAAGAATGAACCGATGGCACCCAGTGAAAGCGGAGCCCAGGCATTGATATCTACGGCACCACCAATAAAGGCGATCAAAACATAGAGCAAATTACCCATGTTACCCATAATTGGGAACAAAATCGTGGCATAAGTATTAGCTTTACCAGATGCCTCACACAATTCTTCGTTGTACTTATCAAAGCCTTCCTTTGATTCTGGCTCATGACTGAAGACCTTAATAACCTTCAAACCATTAAGCATTTCTTCGTTGTAACCATTGATTTGCCCCAACTTCTTCTGCTGCAACTGGAAATAATGACTTGATCTTAAAGTCAAATAACGCACAATTCCAATTGATAAAGCAAAGATAATGAATGAGAACAAAGTCAATTGCCAGCTTAAGCTGAACATCGCAAACACAACGAAGATCAAACTCAGAATTGAGTTGGTAAATTGTGGAATGGATTGTGAGATCATCTGCATCAATGTATCAATATCGTTGGTGTAGCGTGACATCACATCGCCGAATTCATTTTGATCGAAGTATGAAATCGGCAAACTTTCCATATGGGTAAACATCTCGTTACGAACACGGAATTGAACCTTTTGCGCCAAAACACCCATTAACATGTTAAAGAGATAGTTTGACAAAAAGCCGATCGCATAAATACCAAACATTACTGCAATAGCAGTAGCCAGCGGCCCATAATTAGGCACTTTTTCTTTAGTTAATGGCACAATGTAATCGTTAATCAATCGTTCAATGAACAGTGAGCCAATAACGTTGCTGGCCGCCGCCAAGACGATCGTAATAATAGAAACCGTGAGCATCCATGGACTAGTGTTAGCGATTAACTTGAGCAGTCGCATCAAGATTTTCATCCGTCTGCCCTTAGTTTGATTTTTCTTTTCTATTGCTTGATCCAAAATCGCTCACCTACTTTCCTTGTTCTTCTTGGAACTTAGCGATTGAACTGTAAAGCTTGTTAGTCTTTAGCAATTCCTCGTGCGTTCCGATATTCTCAATCTTGCCGTGATTCATCACGATGATCCGGTCAGCATCTTTAATCGAAACAATTCTTTGTGAAATGATAATTTTGGTGGTTTCAGGCATATCCTTTGCCAAGGAAGTTCTAATTTCACGTTCAGTGTTAGTATCAACGGCTGAAGTTGAATCGTCCAAGATCAAAATCTTTGGATTCTTAAGCAAAGCTCTGGCAATGGTAATTCTTTGCTTTTGCCCACCAGAAACGTTGTTACCACCTTGTTCGACCATCGTATCGTAGCCATCTGGCATCTCACTAATAAAACCATCAGCGTGTGCAATTTTAGCAGCTTGGACAACTTGTTCATCCGTGGCGTTTTCGTTACCCCACTTCAGGTTATCCTTAACTGTACCGGTAAACAGAACATTGTTTTGTAAAACCATCGCGACGTTATCACGCAAGGTCTTTAGGTCATATGACTTAACGTTATGACCCGCTACACGCACAGCACCTGATGTAACATCATAAAGACGCGGAATCATTGAAACCAAAGTAGATTTAGACGACCCGGTTTCACCGATAATCCCGATTGTTTCGCCTGGCCGGATGCGCAAATTAATGTCGTCCAAGGCATTCGTCTTATCAGCAGCTTCATATTTAAAGTTCACATGATCAAAAATAATTTCGCCATTAGTTAAACGCTTAAGCGGCTTCTTAGGATTTTCAATCGTTGGTTCCTCAGTAATCACTGAAGCAATACGACGACCACTAGCGCCTGAAATAACCAATTGGGTGGTAATCATTGCCAAGATATTCAAACTGAATAAAACAGAGTTTGAATAAGTAAACATAGAAATTAATTGACCAGTTTGCAAGCTGCCACCAACAACTTCTTTTGCACCAAACCAGCAAATAGCCAAAGTGGAAATATTCAAAACGGCAGCTACAACCAATGCGTTTAAAGACATGATCTTTTGCGCTGTAGCAAATAATTTGTAAATAAAGCCAGATGACTTTTTGAATTCTTTAATCTGGGGCTTTTCTTGCACGTAGGTCTTAACTTCACGAATACCGCGGACGTTCTCACGCACTACTTGGTTCATGCGGTCATACCCTCTAAAGATCTTAGGGAAGTACGGATAAGCCGTTTTGATAATTAAAGCTAAAGCAATAGCAAAGATTGGTCCTAAGACTAGGAAAATCAATGACAAGCGCGGACTAATAATTACCGACATGATGATCGAGACAATGAACATCATCGGTGCTCTAACTGCAATTCTAATTAACATCTGATATGCAAGCTGGACGTTATTAACGTCAGTCGTTAAACGTGTTACCAAACTGGCACTTGAGAAGTGATCAATGTTCTCAAATGAATAATCTTGCATATGGTAAAACATATCCTTACGCAAGTTAGCGGCAAAACCTGCAGCGGCATGTGCCGAAACATAACTGGCGCTCGCACCTAAAGTTAAAGAAACAATAGTTAATACCAGTAAAATTAGCCCCATTTTACTAATATAGGACATGTTTCCTTTCATAATTCCGTTATCAATCAAGATACCGACCAAGTATGGGATTAGCATTTCGATAATAACTTCACCGATAACGAATAGCGGCGAGAGCATGGACAATTTTTTATATTGCCGAATCGATTTGCTCAGCGTTTTGATCATATGAACCCACCCTTCTATTTTTTCTAATCTTACAAAGAAAAAGATAAATGGACTGTACCCATTTATCTTTTATGGTTATTAAAATTAAGCATGTGCTTTTTCTTAAGATTTCGCAAATTATTTGCTTTGTGGTCGTGGTGCAAATGTTGAACCAACGATATGGTAATGCTTTCTGAATAAATAGCGTACACCAAATGCGACCGCAGCAATAATAATATCGGCAATACCTGGCAATACCGGGTTGATTACTTGCATTGCTGGAATTGATAAAATCCAGATCAAGACGAATAATGCAGCTGCAATGATTAAAATACTCAAAAATGCTTTAACCCATGGTCGCCGACTACCCTTTTTGGGAATCATCCAATCATTGTACTTAACCATAGTGACACCCATTAAGATACTTACGGTGGCTAAGGTTAAAACGCCCCATTGAGAGTTATATTCTTGCTTGCCTGTTTGAAATAATGCCAATATGCCGAACATCCCGAAAAAGATAGCCAAATAAAGCAGTGAACCATCAACCGCTAATTGCCAAAATGGCGTTGGCGTTGGTTTTCTCTTAGGGTGAAGCATTTGTTCTGCCTTAATTGCAGGTGAAGCTAAGTAAAGACCGTTAGCTGGTTGACCATGACGCTGAGCAATAATAATTTCGCTCAATAAGCTATTCGTCATTTGCACTGCATCATCACGTGACATTGAGCCTTGCTTTTGCAGTTCTTTTTCCAAGCGGAAAACGTAATCGCTATTCTTATTGCTTAACTTGCTACGCAGTTCTTGGAGATCTTCTTGCTTAAGCTTTTCATCTTGGTCCTCAACTTCTGCTTGTTTTTTTAGTTTAGCCTGTTTTGCAGTATCAATCTTAGCAGTATTTTTTTCTTTCTTTGTCTCTTCAGCCATTCTTACTCCTAGACATTAAATCTAAATTCAATAATATCGCCGTCTTGAACCTCGTAATCCTTGCCTTCAAGACGGAGCTTGCCTGCTTCCTTAACCTTTTGCATGGTTTCTAACTTGTCCAAATCATCGTATGAAACAACTTCGGCACGAATAAAGCCACGTTCAAAGTCTGAGTGAATAATACCGGCAACTTGTGGAGCCTTCATCCCTTTGTGGAAAGTCCAAGCACGAGTTTCAGGACCACCAGCGGTGAAGAATGTTCTTAAGCCTAAGATGTGATAAGCCGCACGAATCAAACGATCCAAACCTGATTCCTCAACGCCTTCCATTTCAAGGAATTCTTTCCTTTCATCGTCGTCCATGCCGGCAATTTCTTCTTCAGTTGCGGCAGAAATGCCTAGGCATTCAGCATTTTCGCTATCAGCATGCTTCTTGACGATTTGGTAGTACTTGTCGCTTTCTGGATCAGACATTGAGCTTTCGGCAATGTTGGCAACATAGATAACTGGCTTAGAAGTCAGTAAGAACAAGCCCTTAACAATCTTTTGTTCATCTTCATTAAAGTCGATTGAACGAGCGGCGTTGCCTTCTTCAAGCACTGGCTTTAATTTGTTAAGCATAGCCATCTCAGCCTTGGCTTCCTTATCGCCTTGTTGAGCGACCTTCTTAACCTTGCCGATACGCTTGTTAACAGCATCAAGGTCAGCAATAGCAAGTTCCAAGTTAATCGTATTGATGTCTTCTTCTGGGTCAACCTTACCAGTAACTGAGGTAATATTGTCATCGTCGAAAGCACGAACTACGTGTACGATTGCATCGGTTTGACGGATGTTTTCCAAGAACTTGTTACCAAGACCTTCACCTTTAGAAGCACCCTTAACCAATCCGGCAATATCGGTGAATTCAAAAGTAGTGTGTACGATCTTCTTAGCAGGGATCAATTCTTGAATTCTAGCCAAACGCTTATCAGGAACTTCAACCATTCCGACGTTTGGTTCAATGGTGGCAAATGGGTAGTTGGCCATTTCCGCACCAGCCTTAGTAATCGCGTTAAACAAAGTTGACTTACCAACATTTGGTAAACCAACGATACCAGCAGTTAATGACATTTGTTGTCCTCTTTTTCTAAAAAACTATTCTTTTATATTTTATCTTACTTGTCTATTTTATCTAAAATTCGGGCGAGCGATACTGTCTTTTGGCACATATTGCTCTTTTTTTGCATTTACCGGATCATTGGCCTTAGTTAAGACCTTCTTCATCTTCCGGTTGAAGTCGCTACGCGGCATCATTACCATGTGACCGCAACCCATGCATTTTAATTTAATATCAGCACCCATACGCAAAATTTCCCAGTCATTGACCTGACAAGCATGGGGCTTTTTCATTAGAACCGTATCAGCTAAATTATATGTAATTTCTTTAGTCATCTAAATTAACACCTAAAATATCAAGAATTCGATTCAATTCATCACTAGAAGCAAAGTCAATTGATAAATGACCCTTGCCCTTCTTAGTTTCTGAAATATTGACGCTTGCACCAAATTTATCAGAAAGCTGTGTTTCACTTGCCCGAATAAAGGCTGACTTCTTATTAGTCTTCTTGCGAGGCTTTTTAGCATTGATCTCACTAACCAAGGCTTCTACCTTGCGAACCGGTATTCCTTCCTTAGCAACTTTCTTAGCTAAATCATCAATCTTGTCCTTATCTTTCAAACCAAGCAAGGTTCTCGCTTGCCCCATAGATAAATCGCCATGCTGCAGCAAATGCTTAGTCTTGTTAGGCAGGGTAAGCAGACGCAAGTAATTGGCAATATATGGACGAGACTTGCCCATCCGCTGAGAAACCTCTTCTTGCGTTAAGCCTAGATTCTTCTGCAGCATTTCATAAGCCTGGGCTTCTTCTAGAGGAGTCAAGTCCTCACGCTGCAAGTTCTCTAAGACGGCTACTTCCATCATTTGACTCTCATTAAACTGACGGACAATAGCTGGAATAGTAGTCTTCTTAGCCAACTTGGAAGCACGGTAGCGCCGCTCACCAGCAATAATCTCATAGCCATTCACCGACTTGCGCACGATAATCGGTTGAAAGACGCCGTTTTCTTTAATCGAATCAGACAATTCCTTCAAGCTCTTATCGTCAAACTTTTTACGCGGTTGATAAGGATTGGGCCGAATAGCACTTAATTCTAGTTCTTGAACTTCCTCGGTTTCTTTGTTTTGGGTTTCATCTTCAAATAAAGCTTCAAGTCCGCGGCCTAAACCGCCTTTTTTCTTGACTGCCTTACTTTTGGAGTCTCTTGCCATGAGCTTTTAACACCTCTTTTGCTAAATCATCATATACCTTGGCGCCGCGTGATTTAGGCGCATATTCCGTAATCGGCTGCCCATAACTTGGAGCTTCAGCCAATTTGGTAATTCTAGGAATAATCGTCTTGTATACTTTTTTACTAAAGTAAGACTGTACTTCCTTAACGACCTCAGCTCCTAGGTTTGTTCTAGCATCAAGCATAGTTAGCAATACACCTTCTACGCCTAAATCTTTGTTAAAGTGTTTCTGCACTAAACGAATAGTATTCAAGAGCTGACTTAAACCTTCCATAGCGTAGTATTCACTCTGCACTGGAATCAAAATTGAATCTGAAGCAGTGAACGCGTTGATTGATAACTGCCCTAACGATGGCGGACAATCGATAAAGACGAAATCATAATCGCCACTCACGGCATCTAGGGATGACTTCAATCGCGTTTCACGCGCCATTAGACTAATCAATTCTGTTTCTGCACCAGACAAGTTAATCGTCGCCGGTACCATATCTAACTTAGGCGTTGAAGTATGATGAATTGTTTTTTGAATGGGAATTTCATCAATTAAAACGTTGTAAATGTCCTGGTCAATCTCTGATTTTTCAATTCCTAAACCAGAGGTGGCGTTGCCTTGCGGATCAATATCCACAATTAAAACGCGATAGCCACGGTCGGCAATTGAGGCTGCTAAGTTGATAGTAGTAGTAGTTTTGCCTACACCGCCTTTTTGGTTAGCAACCGAAATTACATTTACCATATTTTCCATCCTTCCCTACTTTCTCTTTAATTCAATCGTGATCTTGTAGTCGTCGGGATTCTTGTCTTCCTTGACTTTAACTCTAATGCCAGAGTCCTTAGCCAATTTAACGGCCTTTTTAATCGTGTTGATTTGCACTTTTAGGTCCTTAGGGATACGACTAGTAACCTTCTGCTCCGGCTTATTCTTTTCTTTCTTTTCCCGCTTAGGATTAAAGTATTCATCAACATTTTGAGCAATTGCTTCAGTTTGCTTAACGTTCAAGCCTTTTTCTTCAATTTCCGCTAAAACACGCTTTTGATCTTCATCATTTAATCCAATTAAGGCACGACCATGACGAGCAGTAATTTTGCCGGCAATCAGAGCTTCTTGCACATCATCGCCTAATTTTAACAAACGCAATTTATTAGCAACGTATGATTGCGACTTTCCCATGTCCTTAGCCAATGCCGTTTGCGTTAAGTCATTCAGCTTCATTAAGTTGGTGTAGGCCTTAGCTTCATCAATCGGATTCAAGTCCTCACGCTGCAAGTTTTCAATTAAAGCCAGCGAAGCAGCTTGATCGTCATCCATATTCTTTACAATTGCTGGAATAGTATCCCAACCTAAGCTTTTCGCAGCCCGATAACGCCGCTCACCAGCAATAATCTCATATTGATCGCCATCTTCACGCACAACGATTGGCTGCAGCAGTCCATCCTGATCAAGCGTTTTAGCTAATTCTTTAATAGAATTATCTGAAAATTCACGCCGCGGTTGATAACGGTTAGGAACGATTTTGTCCAATTCAAGATCTTGAATTTGCTTATTTTTTGGGACTTCATCATCATGATGCATAAAAGAAAATAATGACATTGTTCATCCTCCTACTAATGTATTGGTTTACGCCGCGGCGTCCCTGCTTGACGGGGATACTTTTTAGGCGTTGGCTTGATTTTTTGCATTAAAACCAAGGTTCTTTCTTCTTCACTCTCTGGCAAAGTTAATTCTTCTGCTTTAATTAGTTTACCGCCCAAGGTAGTAATTGCTTTTGAGCCATCATCCAGCTCAGCTTGTGCCTTAGGTCCCTTCAATGCAACGAAATAACCGCCCTGCTTAACTAAGGGCAAGCAGTATTCGCTAAGTACGCTCATCCGAGCCACTGCACGAGCAGTCACGATATCGAATTTTTCACGATACAATTTATTTTGCCCAACATCTTCAGCGCGGCCATGCACTAATTCGACATTGTCTAGACCCAGTTTAGCAATCAATTCCTTTAAAAAAGTCAATCGCTTGGCCAGTGAATCGACAATCGTAACCCTCAAAGTTGGCTTCAAAATCTTCAGCGGAATAGAAGGAAAGCCTGCACCAGCGCCAACATCGCATAGACTAGCGCCATCTTTAAAAATAGTGCCAAAAACAAATAATGGCGTAATGCTATCGTAAAAATGCTTGAGATAGACCTCGTCTTCAGCGGTAATACGCGTCAAGTTAACGTGCTGGTTAAACTCGATTAAAAAATTAAAGTAAAGTTTAAATTGTTCTTTTTGTTTATCTGTTAATTGAAAATTATGTTTTGATAGTTCTAAAATAAATTTTTCCGGATTCATTTTTCACCCGTGAAACCTTGTTTCACACTTCTAAATTTAACGCCAAATATCCTGATTAGTAAAGATATATCATCTTTTTAATTATGGAGTATTTTATCGCAATCGTCAAAGTTTTACCGCCTTGAAATTAGGGTATAATAAGACGGCAAGGAGAAGAAAATATGGTTGTTACTTTAATTGTTTTGGCTTACTTAGCCTATCAAGCATATTCGGGTTATAAGACTGGCTTTACCCGCTATATTATCGGTTTAATTTGTTCGGCGATCGTCTTCATGGTGGCGATTATTATGCAAAATCCATTTGGCAACTGGCTTTATATGCAATTCACCGGTCAGTTGATCAAAAGCAACTCAACTACCAACGTTGAATTAATGCTGGCACGGTTTGCGGCTTTCTTCATTATCTTCTTTGTAGGCAAGATGATCATGAAGATTTTTAAAAATTGGATACCCGCTAAGAATCCTAATGCCACAAATTTAGGCAGCTTATTAGATAGCGTACTGGGAGCGTTAGCATCCCTAGTCGCCAGCTACTTCGTCGTATATGTAGTCTTGTCGATGTTCAACGCATTGCAGAATCCTTGGTTCATGCAGCAGACAATCGATTCTAGCTTTTTGCGGTTCATCATCTACAATACGCCTGGTCTTTCCAACGGCGTCTTCAACAATATCTTTAATATCGGTAAAACAGTCGGATAAACAAAAAATGAGGAAACGAATAATATCGTCCTCATTTTTTATTGCCCAAAATTATCATATTCAACGTGTTCATCGTTATAAACAAAGATGGCACCAATGTGATCAGGATTCTTATGCCAATCTTTCATCGGATGGCCCGCAAAGAATAATCGCTTGCATTCAATCTCCGCCTCGACAGAATCCTTTGTAAAAGTCGTTACCCCTGCCAAATCGGTCTTAACAGGATACCCTGTTCTAGGATCGATCAAGTGGTGGTATTTTTTGCCATTCACAATCAAATAGCGTTCATAAGTACCGCTAGTAACCGCAGAACACTTCGGCACCATTACCGAAGTAATATTATCACCACGCGGCTCCTTTGGATCTTGCACGCCAATCGACCACTGCCCGCTGGCTCTCTTAGGTGAATCACCCACCAGCAGGATATTGCCGCCTAGATTAATAATGCCAGCCTCTACGCCATATGCTTCCCAAAGATCGCGGATTCGATCAGCAATCCAGCCTTTAGCAATGCCACCAAGATCCAATTCCATGCCCTTCATCTGCAAGAAGACGCTTTGATTTTGATCATTTAATACTACCTTAAACGGATCCGTCAGCAGCATTTTATCTTTAATTTCGCTATCTTTTGGAACGTGGGCACCCTTAAAGCCAATATGCCAAAGCTTGACTACCGGTCCAATTAAGGCATTAAAGCCAAAATTCTCACGGCTTTGCTCAACAGCCAACTTGACTAACCCGTAAACGGCACTGGAGACTTGTACTGCATGATCTCCAGCTGCATGGTTGATATCCATGACTTCAGATTTATCACGGTTAACGGTAAATAAATCTTCATAATGATCAATTAAATCAAATGATTTTTTTAATAAAGTACGTTCTTGAGTACCAAAAATTTGTAATGTAATTGAAGTCCCTAACGCATGGTGTTGACCGACTACTTGCTCTAATGCTAAATCTTTAATCATTTTATTGCCTAGTCTTCCAAATATAAATCACGTAACGCATCACGCAACTCTGGCGTAACGCCTATCTTTTCCTCAAGATAATTATCAAGCCCGCCAAAATTCTGCTCAATTGCGATTAGTGCAGTATCTAAAAAGGCATCGCTAACTGAACCTAGGATGCGCATGTTAGCGCGAAAGCAAAGATTTTCACCATTTTTCTTCATAATGACATCGCGCTTAGCACGATAATCATTAAGCATGTAATTCGAGTACAGGTAATCTTGTCTAATGGTTTCCAGATCAACGCCTAGCAGATACAGAATGACGACCGTAACGATGCCTGTCCGGTCCTTTCCTTCTGAGCAGTGATACAGAACTGCGCCATCCTTAGTATTAGCTAAAATTTCTAGAATTCGGTGCAAACTGCGTTGGGCATGTTCTTTCATTACATGATCGCGATAACGATCACACATCATCTGAAAGCCAGCGTACTGATCCTTACGATAAATGGCAAAAACTTGTCCCAGATCTTTTTTGCCACCCTTAGTATTGTCGTCTAATGAAATTGGCACATCGATGTGTTCCACGCCTGAAATTTCACTATCAGGCATACGGCGACATTCATGGGGTGAACGAAGATCAATAATTTTAGTCAAGCCATAATTACGCAAAAATTGCTCGTCATGCGCGGTAATATTACTAATCTTACCTGTTCTCAACAATCGGTGCATCTTCACCTTGCGTCCTTGATAGCCCACATAGCCACCTATATCACGCGGATTGCGAACTTTCTCTAATGGTAAAACATTTAACATCGCCATTCACTTCACCTCTATCTATAACGAAAAAACCGGATAGTCTCTATCCGGTAATTTTACTATTGCGTTGTCTAACTAGCAAAATTATTTATTTGCTTGCTTAACAAAGTTAATAAAGTTCTCCATCATTGCATCTAATTGCTTGACGTAACCCTCATTAGTTAATTCGCCAGTATTTTTGTCAAAATTGCCTGCAGCACCACCAATTAAAACTTCGTTGCCTGGCAAAACATTAGCGCTCATATCTGGCGAAAGCAAGATCTCACGAGCATCTTCTTGAGCACGGCTTGAGCCTTGGATCCCATAGGATGTACCAACAACAGCTGCTGGTTTCATCTTCATTACATTAGGACCAGCATGAGAACCTAACCATTCCAGTGCACTCTTCAATGCGGCAGGAATAGAGTGATCATATTCAGGCGTAGTAACAATGATGCCATCGGCATTTTTGATATCTTCAATCCATTGCTTAGTTTTCTCGTCAGGTTGATCAGTTCTGCAGAATGGCTTGAGTTCATCAATTTCTTTTACTTCAATATCAGCCTTGTCGCCATAACGCTTAGCAATAAACTTAGCTAAAAAACGGTTGTATGAAAATGGAGCATTTGTACCAACGATTGCTAATAATTTCATTTAATAAGCCCCCTACTTAGTAAGTTGTGCGTACCAGTCATCAACTTCGTCAAAGAAATGATCTAAGAATTTCAACGTTCCTGGATCTGCTAAATTGCCTTCTTCGTCGAATTGCTGAGGTGCGATTCCCATCATGAATTCATCACCATTAAAGACGTGAGCACTAAAGCCTGGAGCTGCCAGAATACTCTTCAAACGAGTCTGTGAACGAGCAGCACCTTGAGGCATTGGTGAAGTTGAAACAATGACTACTAGCTTATCGTGGAATGGATGAGCCGAACTAGACAGCCATTCTAAGACACTTTTTAGTGCACTAGTAACGGAGTGCTGTTGTTCTGGCGAACCGATCAAAACTACATCAGCATCGTGAACTTTTTTGCTTAATGCAAGAATCTCAGCTGGAGCATCCACGCCTTCTTTATACATCGGCAATCCCTTAACCGTAGCAAAGTCAAAGTCATATTTGTGATCAAAATGGTTCATAATGACCTTGAGCAGTTTTTCATTAAATGAGTTGTCGGCATTTGAGCCACATAAAGCTAATACCTTCATAAAAACCACCTTTCAAAAATCTCTTATCTTCATTATAACTTACTATTTTAAAAATTAACCGTTTTCATTTTTAAAATAACAAAAGAAAAAGACATCTCACACGCGGTGAAAATGTCTTTTTTGGTTTGAAAAGCACAAATGATTGATGAAATATTATGCCAAGTTATCTTTAAGTGATGCTTCGTCGTCTGCAGCGAACATTGGGTTCTCTTCAGTTTCACTAAGACGATCATTAAGCATAGCATCATGGATTTGTGCATTCAAAACATTAACGATTTGGTTTTGGCTGAAGCTGGCAATCTCATTAACTACCAAAGCAGCCATACCAGTGGTTAAAATCCAGTTGGCAATCACAATATCGTGAATCTTGTCTGCATCATAACCAGTATCTGAATATTGTTCCTTAAACTTCTCAACACCAAGATCCATCAAGGTGTCAGCAATTACCTTGCTACCGAACTTGCCGTTAACGAACATTGCACGGAATAAGTTCACATGAGTCTTAGCAAAATCAATGTATGATAAGTCTAAGTCAATCAAAGGTTCGCCAGTGTACTTTTGTTGCAAAGTGCTGGTTCTCAATTCCTTGGAAATTCTCTTCAATACTTGCGCACGAAGGTCGCCCATATTGTCAAATTCCAAGTACAAAGGTTGAGTAGAGAAGTGACCTGCCTTCGCAATGCTACGAGCAGTCAAGCCTTCTAGCCCATCCTTAACAGCCATCTTATAAGCCGTATCTAAAATCTTGTCTTTACTAATTTCTTTTCTTCTTGCCATTTTAATGCACCTCAATCATTTTATTCAGTATGTGCTTTTCAATACTGCTGTTATTTTTATCTTCGTGACTATCATATATCCAATAAATAACAAATGCAAGTCCTAAACACAGTTTTTTTGAATTTCTTAAAATCGCTTGAATAGCGATGCATCATTGTTTCCGGTAAATTGATCATAATGTGAAGATACCATTTCAATAACTGCTTGTTTATCCAATCCTTGCTCTGCGCAAAAGGCAAAGAAGGCTGCCGAAAGGATGTAACCGCGTTCACGATCATCTTTTAAATTATCTGAAAACTTCATATTAATGGAGTGATCAGCGTAATCGGTTGTCAATTCAATTGACTTATTCTCTGGATTATTGTCGCTCATTTTATTACCTCATTTTTCGTCAGGATTAAAATAATAATATAAAAACCTAAATTAAACTATTATAATTATATTACAAATTGTTTCAGAAAGCGTGAATTTTATGAATACTACAGTTGGACGTTCATCTTGTACTTCAATTTTAATCGGCAAAAAGGCATCCCTATCGGGCAGTGTAATCATCGGACGCAATGAAGATGCCAAAACGGCTTGGCCAAAGCACCTAGCTTTTAATTTGCATCAAGAAAAGAAAAATAATCATTTTAAATCTAAAGATAACAAATTCGAATTGGATTTGCCGGAAACTATTTTTGCCTATTCTTCTACCCCAGAATGGACTGATAAATACGGCGTCTTCGAAGAAGATGGCATCAATGAATATCACGTTGCCATGAGTGCCACTGAGAGTGCCTATGCTAATGATCGCGTGATGGCTGTTGATCCGTTTGACACGGAAAAGGGCATTCTAGAAGAAGCAATGGTGACTGTTGTATTGCCTTATGTTAAAACCGCACGTCAAGGCGTAAAACGTCTAGGGCAAATTGTCGCAGACCATGGTGCAGCCGAAGCCGATGGCATTCTCTTTGCTGATCGCGATGAAGCTTGGTATATGGAAATCGGCTCAGGTCATCATTGGGTAGCCGAAAGAATTCCAGATGATTCTTACGCGATAGTCGCTAACCAATTGGCTATTCAAAAAATTGACTTTAATAGCGAAGACTTTATGTATTCAGATGGTTTACAGGAATTCGTTTACCAAAATCACTTGTGGCCCCAAGACAGGCCCTTTATCTGGCGCGACATTTTCGGTACGCATGACGACAGCGACTTGCACTACAACACGCCGCGAGTATGGAGCGGACAACAATTGCTTACCCCATCAGTTGAGCAAGCTCCTGAAAGTTTTAACTTGCCATTTACGAGAAAACCAGATTCACCAATTTCTAGTCAAGATGCACAGCGCGTATTAAGCGACCACTATAACAATACAGTTTTTGACTTAACTAATGCTAAAAACAAAAACAGTGCTACCTTCAGGCCCATCTCAGTAGCCACGACGCAGTAGCCACGACGCAGGAATCACATTTGCTTGAATTAAATGGAGAAAACATGATTCACTGGCTGGCAATGGGCGTAACCGCACAAAGCGTTTATGTGCCGTTCTATCCGCAAGGAACCAAGGTGCCTTACACTTGGAAAAATGGCAAGGAAACTTACACGCAAAACTCCGCTTACTGGGTCTTCAAACTAGCTGGCGTCCTAGTCGACCGCGATAGGAGCAAATATGGCTCTGCTTTAAGCAATACGCAAAGTGCCACTAATGCTAAATTATTGCAGCTAAGACACCAATATGATGAAAAATTAAAGCAAGAAACAGACCTGGCAAAGCAGGTTGACTTAGTCAATGAAGCCAACAGCAAACTAGCTAAAACCGCTACGGATGCTTATCAAAAACTAACTGCTAAGCTAATTACTGAGCAGACTGGTGATTCACCACTGCGCTTTAAAATGGATCCTAACTTATAATTAAAAATGGTCTGGAATGCCAGATCATGTTTTAGTTAATTCACTTTTTCTTGGTCATTGTGCCGTCCATCATCTCATAGATATGGTCGGCATATTTTTCTAGTCGGGGATCGTGCGTTACTAGCATAACGGCTTTGTCACGCTTTTTAGCTAAATCCTTAAATAATTGTCCTACTTCTTCAACGTTTTGGGTATCAAGCAAAGCAGTTGGCTCATCAGCTAGCAGAATCTCAGGGTTGGCATACAGTGCCCGCGCGATTGCGGCCCGCTGCTGCTGACCACCTGATAATTCCCCAGGATATTTTCTGAGCAATTTGGTAATTCCGAGCTGTTTAAGCAGATCCTGCAATTCTGCCTTAGACAAATTATTCTGCTTCTTTACTTTATCCACCAAAGTGAACTGCTCGTTAACTGTTAAAAATGGTACTAAATTATAAGCTTGCAGAACAAAACCAATTTTGCCTAAACGTAATTCATTGCTTTTCTTCGCTGAAAAATCGCTAATATCAGCATCATTAATCAGAACTTGTCCCGATGTTGGCTTCTGCAAAGAACCTGCAATCGTTAAAAACGTACTCTTACCAGCACCAGATGGTCCCATAATTAATACGACTTCACCCTTGTCTGCCTTAAAGTTGATGTCTTTCAAGGCCACGACTTGTGCTTCGCCTTTGCCATAAACTTTTTTTACATCTTTTAATTCAATTACTGCCATTTTATTCACCAATCGCCTTTGCTGGATCAACTTTCAAGATCGATCTAATTGGAATCAAACTACCGATGATGCCCATTAACAGCATCCCAACTGTACCACCAAGCGCAATTAACGGCGTGAATTTCACTGGTACGGCATCTGGTAAAAGTAATGCTGTAAGCCACATTAAAATCAAACCAATGATCACGCCAATCACTACCAAAATAATCGATTGACTAATCGTAGCACTGATCAAAGTTTTACTTGGAATTCCTTGAGCCCGCATTACGGCAAAATTATGCATCTTTTGCATAGTTAAGATGTACAAGAAGACCGCGATAACAATTAATGAAATTACAAACAAGAAACCAATCATTAAATCAAAGGTCATGTTTTGTGCGGTATAGCCGGGTAACTCACTGATGAACTTTTCTACTGAATAAGTCTTGGCGTCTTTATAATTAAAATCCAGTTTACTATTCTGAGAAATAACCGCAGAAGCAGCTACATTTGGAGCGGCCATGCGCAACTTCTTCCACGTAGCAAATCGACTATAAACAATTGGTGCAATATTGATCTTGGCGTTATTGACAAAGCCAACGATCTTGTACTTCTTGCTTGAACCATTGAGGCTAATCTTATCGCCTAGATGATAGCCTTGATCTTTAAAACTAGAATCAACGGTTACCTCGTTGGTCTTCTTTGCCTTTTTACCGGCAACTAAATCTTGATCTTTATAAATAAATTGATCTTTTTTAATGCCTAAAAACTGGGCCGAAACCGATTGATGGCCTTTGGCCTTGGCTACTATGCCTAATTCACCAACAACGGCGTCTTTTTTAGTCATCTTAAAATTTTTCAGATCTTCTTTAGTTAAGACCGACTGATTCATATTGATATTGGAATTCTTATTCAATACCACTCTTTGTGTATTCCAACTCTCGATTGCCTGCGTATTTTGACTAGATAATCCAATTGCCAGTGATGACAGCATGAAGATTAAGTAGCTAATTAAAAAAATTATCAAAACAATCAAGCCATAACGCAGCTTTTCGTGTTTGATTTCTTTAATTGCTAAAAACAATTAATCCACTCCCTTTGCTAAAATTTCTAGACTCTTCTTATAACGAGCCAAATTTTGTTCTTGATTTTCTGGGTCAGATAAACAGAGATTAATTACTTCATGACTCAGTACCATCGCGCTCCATAATTGCGGTCCCATGTGCAGCAATTGCCTAGAATATATCTTGAAATTATCGGGTATTAGATATTCATTTTGCGACATGTGCAGTTTCATCATCGGCTCATACTTGCCGCCCTGCGTCTTATCAATAAAGCGAACTACTTGTTCATAAAAGACCTTCGGATCAAACTTTTCGTCTGGACTCATATTCACGTGAATCTGTTCAATCGCAATATGGTACATATAAACATATGCATCCGTTAGATCATCGAAATATTTATAAAACGCGCCGCGAGCAATGTCAGCTTTCTTGACAATATGAGATACTTTCGCATCTGCCAAAGGATAGGTACTGAATTCATCAAGCAATACTTTTTCAATTCCCTTGCGCTTAGCTTCTGGTAAGTTTTTAAAAGTTGATTTAACCATTATTATCCTCTCTTTCCATTATGACAATTCGTCACTTAGTATCTTTATCATAATCATTTGTGACACATTGTCAATACATGCACACAAAAAAAGGGCTTTTTTGCCCTACTTTTACGCCAATAAACGATTATAGTAGATTAACCGCGGAATGCCAGCGCGTACACTGAACTTAGTTAGCGCGCTATTATTCATCGTGTCGATCTTATCCATATCGCCATTCGTCAAATAATGAGCCGTCATCATTCTAATTAAGCGACCATGAGCTACAACGAGTACCTTTTTATCTGAATACTTGTGGTACATCTCGTCTAAGAATTCACCACAGCGTTGGTCAAATTCCTCATAAGTCTCACCATTAGGGGCATATTTAACATAATTACGGTTGACCTTGCCCCATGGATCCATGACATCAGGATATTTCTTAGCTAAATCTGCCATCTTTTTCCCATCCCAATCGTCAAAATCAAATTCTAATAAGCGATCATCGAGCTTGATTTGCTTTTGACCCTTAGTAAAAATCTCCGCGGTCTCTACAGCACGCTTCATTGGACTAGAATAGACTACGTCAAATTGACTCTCATCAAAATTTTTGGCAGCTTTTTGGGCATATTCACGCCCATAATCATTCAGTTCTGCATCAACTTGCGCTCCTTGGATGCGGTTATCTTTATTCACGTCTGTCTGTCCATGACGGATAAATACAATTTCCATCTGATTACCAATCTTTCCATTTTCTTAATCTATTTTTTTACTTTTTTATCACGCTAAAAGTTTACAATAAATAGTAGTAAATATACAGGGGGGAAAAATATGTCCCGCATTACAATTCAAAGAGACGGCCTTACCTTAGTCGGAGACCGCGAAGAACCATTTGGCGAGATCTATGATATGGCCATCATTATGCATGGCTTTACCGCAAATAGAAATACTAATTTATTAAAAGAAATCGCAGCTATTCTGCGCGATGAAAATGTAGCTAGCGTCCGCTTCGACTTCAATGGCCACGGTGAAAGCGACGGCAAGTTCGAAAATATGACCGTCTGCAACGAGATTGAGGACGCAAAGGCAATCCTGCAATACGTCCGCACCGATCCTCATGTGCGCGATATCTTCTTGGTAGGTCATTCTCAAGGCGGCGTAGTAGCGTCAATGCTAGCTGGGCTTTATCCTGATTTAATTAAAAAAGTCGTACTCCTAGCTCCTGCCGCTCAATTAAAAGACGATGCCATCAAGGGCAACACACAAGGCGCAACTTACAATCCTGACCATATTCCAGCCGCTGTTCCTTTCCGTAATAAAAAATTAGGTGGCTTCTATCTTAGAACAGCACAGGTTTTGCCAATTTACGAAATTTCACAGCGTTTCACTGGTCCGGTTTCCGTAATTGCAGGTACGAATGATCAAACGGTTGATCCTAAATATGCTAAAAAGTATGACGAAGTTTATGAAAATAGTGAACTTCACCTGCTCGATGGTGGCGATCACCGTTTTACTGGTAAATACCAAGCAATGGGGGCTGATTTAACCGCCCAATTTTTAAAGCCATTATTTTAGCGGCGGGTAAAATCAAAGTTAGTTCGAAAAACGTAGTGATCTTGGCTACTGACTTCAGGCGTAAATTTAAATTCAAAATCATGAAAAGCTTGCAATTCCGCGGGCTTTTTTATTTGCCTTTCGGCAATGAAACGAACCATTTCACCCCGTGCCATCTTGGCATGGACACCCACGGTCTTCCAGCGTCCATTTTTCAGCTCCTGAAAGTCGATCGTGATCATCTGTCGCTGGTCAGTTAAGTAAGGTTTAATTAAACGCATATACTGCTTAGAAGCTAAATTGATGACTAAATTATCTGCTTCAAAAAGCTGATCCGCAATAGCACTACCCCAGAAGTGATACAAACTATAGTCGCGAAAACCGATCATCTTGGTATTTAGCTCCAAGCGATAAGGACAAACGCCATCAAAAGGTCGCAGCATCCCGTAAAAACCAGATAGAATGCGTAAATTTTGTTGAATATAATCCCAGCGCAGGCTGAGTAAACAGGTCTGGTGCCATATATTGATACTGAATCCCCGAAAAGGCTAGAATTGCAGGAGTTAAACGATGATCTAAATCCATCTGTCGCAATTGCAAGATGCTCTGCTCAGTCACTTTTTTACTAGTATGCCACAGAGTATTCAGCTGGTCTTCACTCCTAGATTTCAAGAATTTTTCTAGTATCCTTGTTTTAGCTAAAAATGCAGGCTTGGATTGAACCGGAAAAGAATCACGATCAATCTTCATAATCTTAGCTGGAGCAATAATAACTTTCATTTTATCAGTCCTTTAGGTAAACTATTGATGATTAACAGAAGGAGAAAGGAATGATTAACTATTATATAATGAAAAGCAGAAATAAGTAGAATAAGATAGAAGCATATGCTATAATCTTTCTCAAAGGCAATATGTGGAGGTGAAGATTATGGCTATGCTTAAACCTAGAGAGATGGCTGACCGTTTAGGAATTACAGTACGTACTTTGCAGGAATGGGATCGCAAGGGAATATTTCCAGCGCACCGCACGCCTACAAACAAGCGCTATTATACCGAGCAGGATTATTTAAGATACGTTAATGGCCAGTCTAGCTCAGAAGAAGACAAGCGCAAGATAGTCGGATATGCAAGAGTTTCTACTGCTAATCAGAAGGGTGATCTTAAGGATCAAGAAGACTTTATCCGCCAATATGCGAATGCAAAAGGCATTATTCTTGATGAAATGATTACCGATATTGGCAGTGGGCTTAACTACAAGCGCAAGAAATGGAATAGACTTCTTGATGAGGTAATGCAAGGCAAGATTAAGACAATCTACATTACCTATCAAGACCGTTTTATTCGCTTCGGCTATGACTGGTTTGAGAAGCTGTGCAATCAAAATGGCACTGAAATAGTAGTGCTGAACAACCAAGAAACCTCGCCTAATGATGAATTAGTGCAGGATGTTCTAAGCATTTTGCATGTATTCTCGTGCCGACTTTATGGTTTGCGTAAATATAAGCATAAGATTAGCGAGGATAAGGAGCTGAGCCAAAAATGATTGTGAAGACACGAATCTACCAGCTATACCCTAATCAGACCATGAAGCAGGTCTTAGACGATTGGTGCGACTATCGCAGATATTGTTGGAATCAAGCACTGGCTCTATGGCAAGACCTATATATGGCTCATACTATCTTGGATAAAGTGGTTGCCACGGTTTTTATTCCCAAGCAGGATAAAAAGACTAAAAAATGGAAAGCAATTCATCGGGATCAGCACCTGAATCCTAGTCCTAACTGGCGCTTAGTGCGCGACAGAATGATCGAGCAAAAAAACGACTGGCAATATGCCTACTCTGCCCGTACTTTACAATTGGCGGTTCAAGATTTAGGCAAAGCATGGGAAAGCTTCTTTAATCAGGCTCAGCCTGATTGGGGCAAGCCAAAGTTCCGTTCCAAGAGAAATCCACGGCAAGGCTTTAAAACCGATCGAGCCAAAATCAAAGACGGGCGACTTTGGCTTGAAATGCCTAGAGAAACGCCTTATAAGGATGACTGGACTGGCATCAAGCTTTCAGAAAAGCCGCTGCCAGGCAAAATTGGCGTAGTATCCATCGTTAGAATTAATGATAAATATTATGCCTGCGTGCCGTATAAGCTAGAAACACCTGTATCAAAGGCAAAAACGGGCAAAGAAGCAGGAATTGATGTCAATGTCGGCCACTTCAATTATCAGGATGGTCAGTGCTTGATTTTGCCTGATTCGCTAAAGCATCTTTATCTTAAAATTAAGTTTTACCAAAAGCGTTTAGCTAAAAAGCGGACAGTCAACGGCAGAATTAAAGGAACGCAAAGCAACAAATACTTGAAGACGAAAGCCAAGCTTCAAGCCTGCTACCAGCGTGCCACTAATATTCAGCGTGACTTGATGCATAAGTTTACTACGAAAATGGCTGATGAATATGACCAGATTGTAATTGAAAGCTTAGACGTTAAGGCAATGCTTATGAGTCATGTAGCTTCGAAGGGCATGCAAAGATCAATGTTCGGACTATTTAGGCAACTGCTGGCTTATAAATGCGCTTGGTACGGCAAAGAACTAATTTTAGCTGATCAGCACTATCCATCAACGCAAAGATGTGCGGTCTGTGGCACGGTCAAAAAAGGCGCTGACAAGATCACTTTAAAAGGCAATCAGAAGCATGGAACAAAGCACAATGAGTATATCTGCTACAATCCAGCTTGCCCTAATTACGGCAAAACGGTTGATCGTGACGTAAATGCCATGAAAAACCTTACGCTGTTGATCAGTCATCCCGAATTAAACAAAGCATTATAAAAAAATCCACGGTCAGGCTATGGCCGATAACGATGCCATCATAGCTGGTCAATGCGATTACTCCCTAGTTGGAATATCGGAATACCGGTGTTTGACGGTGGTGAATATAGAATGGAAAGGGAAAAATGTAAACCTTTGAGGCATGGAAAATACCGTTCTTTTATGTTCTTCCATGCTTTTCCACATTTTATATAGCAG
>NZ_FMXC01000005.1 GCF_900103655.1 Lactobacillus kefiranofaciens | reverse complement strand
AAGACATCGAGCCGGACCTACTGGTCTTCTATAATTATCCTAAGCAGATCAGAGCTTCAATTTACTCTACCAACATGATTGAATCTTTTAACAACGTCATTAAGCGCAAGGCTAAGCCCAAAGCAGAGTTTCCGACTGAACAGTCGCTTGATACTTTCATTGGCATCCAAGCAATGAGTTACAATGACCGCTACTTCAACCGAATTCACAAAGGCTTTGGTCAGGTTCAGGACACCTTAGAATCTTACTTTGATTAAATAAAGAATAAAAAATCAATCTATGAGAAAGATCTATTTACACAAAAGATTTGACAGTTTCGAATTAACGGATGATGATGTTGTTAATTATTTTAATAAACATGTTCATATTAAGTATGATAATAATCTTGTAACAGAAAGAGATGATACCTATATTGGCAATAAATCTGTTGATGATATGACAGAAGATGAGATTAAGGCAATAGAAAATGAGCGTGGATACAGATTAGAAAATTGGAATCAAGAGAATGTATTAACGATTGAAAATGAAAAGGGACAAACGGTTAGTCGACAAGATGATCAGCCAATGTTGCTACAACCAGGATATAAGATTGCCATATCGGCTGGTTTAGCTAATACTATGCCTAATAAATGTTATAAATGGAAAGTTCAAAAAGATATTCATGATAAATTAAACGGTACTTCAAATTATTCAGATCCAGTAACAGAAGCTAAAAAACAATTTAAAAGTGAATTATCTGAAAATAATGAATTACCAAAGAATATACAAGATAGGGTTATAAGAACAACAGAAAAAGATGGTAGTACTTATTTAGAAGAACAAGCAGATGAAGACGGTAATTTACCTGAAGCAGTTAGTCCAGAAACAGATAAATATGGCAATCCAGTAGTAGATGTTGATCTAGGATCTGAACAGGTAACCCCTCCAGTTATATTTTAATTTGTAAAAGAAGATGGCACTGAAGAAGACAAACTGATTGATATTCCACATACATCTGAAGATGGGAAACCAGCAGATAAAATTGATGAGAATGGTCATAGGGAAGATATAATTGGTCCTGATTCAAAAGATGTAGATAAAACTGATGAACCAATTATTGATGCTTCTGATGCAAATTGGGGAACCGATCCAATTGATGATGGTACACCATTTGAACCTAAAGACTTATCTCAATCTGATGTTGCTAAAATTTCAAATGAAAAGCCAACTATTGATGATGAGCCTGTTGATATTGGAAAGGTAATGCTAATTCATAACGCGTTTGTTTATGATGAACATGGAAATGCTCTTACTTATGAATACGTTAAAGGTGGCGCAATAAAGTATACCCATAATAAGGGTAACTATGCGGTACTTAAAGCTTATAATGATATCAAGATTTATGCTAAGAAGACTATTAACGGTAAACTATTTTATAGAATTGCTAAGGATAAGCCGTATTATGTCAAGGCAGCTAATGTTGGTAAAAAGCTTAAGACTCAAAAAGTTAATATTAGTTATACTATTAAAGCTTCAAAGAAGTCTAAAGTTAGATTGTATAACTCTAAAGGTAAATATCTTAAAAAGTATATAGCTAAGAACAAGAAAGTAATATTTGATCAAAAGAAATTTATAAAAGACTCAGTTTTCTATCATATTAAAAGCTATGGTAAAGGTCATGCAAAATCTGGTTATTGGGTAAGAAAAGAAAATATTAACTTAAAAGAGAAGAATAAATAATATATCAAAACTAAAAGAGCGAGAATGTATTGAATGATACATCTCGCTTTTTATTTGGGATTGTTATAATTCAACGAAGTCATCATCCGTGGAATTATTAATCCGTTTCATTATAGTATTTAAAGTACCAGTTTTTTCTAGATATTCTAATTCCTTTAAATGATGATATTCTTTTTTAGCCATTATAATCTTGAATAAATCTTTTCGTAAATCGGTTAGTGTGATAATCTTCATGACTGGCCCTCCTCGTAATATATAGTATGGCGTACTTCAACTATTAATACTAGAATAAAGAATATAAAACGCAGAAGGGATAAACGAATGAAAAAGCTCATCACAATAATTTTTCTAGCGATGTTTCCATTTAATTGTGGGTTCATGAACATCGCTCACCGCGGTGATAACGAGCAGGGAAAATACGCTGAACACAGCTTTGCAGCGTATGACCGTGCTGTTTGCGCACAAGTTGATTATTTAGAACTAGATTTGCAAGAAAGCAGCGACCATGTTTTAGTTGTCAGTCACGATGATAATCTGAGTCGCGTTTTTGGCGTGGATGAAGCAATTGAGAAGAACAATTTTAAAAAGCTAACTAATTATCGTAATCAAAGCGGCGAAAGCATTCATTCACTCGAAGAAGTTTTTCAACGTTATCAAAACAATCCGCAAGTGAAATTTATGTTAGAGCCAAAAGGCGATGGCGAAGATGCTAAAAGAATAGTTGAGTTACTTAATAAGTATCATTTACAAAAACGGATTTTATTTGAATCATTTTCTAGTGCTGCACTCAAGAAGCTTGCTCGTCTTGTACCCAAAATTCCGCGCACGCAGCTTGCTGGCTCTTACAAGGCAACAGGTCACAGTCAAGATTTTGCTGCTAGCTTTTATACTGCAGATGCGGCCAACTATTTACATGATAAAAACAAAAAGTACATGCTCTGGGGTGTGAACAGCAATAAGCAGATGCACAAGTTTTTAAATCCTGATAAGGGTGTTACCGGCTTATTGACTGATTTCCCAGTTCGTTTGGCAAAAATTTTGCAAGAAAATAATTATTTTCGCATTTATTATCAACCAGTAACTTTTCCTACTGAAAATCTTGCCGCCAATCTTAAGTTAAATAATGGTCATCAAGTAAAAGCAGATCAGGTTAAATTGGTAAATAATCGACTTTGGTATCATGTTCAGCCTAACATGTGGCTCAACGAGCAGAATCTGGCTCACCATGATTCTTTGGCTCCTCGTGCCCAAGTCGGCTTGGTTAAGGTTGATCAAGCAACGCCGGTTTGGACGGATCTTTATTTTAAGAAGTCAGCTGGTAAAACCTTGCGTGCACACAGTCATTGGAATTATTTTGCGGTAGCTAAATATCACGGCAAGCGCGTCTACAATTTAGGCGGTAATCAATGGATTAAGTAAATAGCAAAGCCTATGCTTGTTTTCAATATATTTAAATAATAAGGAAGGTAGTATACTGCAGAACTAATAGTTAAATAATTATGGTTAAGATAAGAGAAATAATTAATTCAGAGAGTTTTGTTCAACTAGTAAAATATGTGCTAATTGGTATCTTAGGCTTAGTCGTTGATTTTGGCATCTATACGATTCTGACCTATTTTAAGGTTAATGTTGAAATCGCCAATATCATTTCGTCAACTTGCGGAATAATCAATAACTTCTTTTGGAATTCATACACTAATTTTAAGGTTCATGATCATTTGATAGTTCGCTTTATTTCATATTTTCTTGTTGGACAAATCACCACTGTCTTTACGACACTGTCGCTATTTATTTTTGTTAATCAATTGGGATATCCGCACTTGATTGTAAAAATTGTAGCTACCTTTGTCGCAACTTTGATTCAATTTATTATCAATAAGATAATTACTTTTAAAAAAGTCAGGAATAATAAATGAAGAATTTGTCAATTGTTGTACCATGTTTCAACGAACAGGAAACTGTTCCGCTTTTTTATGCCGCGACGCAGAAAGTATTGCAAAAGATGCCAGTTAAAGCTGAATATTGGCTAGTAGATGATGGCTCTAAAGACAATACTTTACAAGAAATAAAAAAATTGCACCAAGAAAATCCTGCAGTGCATTATATTTCTTTCTCAAGAAATTTTGGTAAGGAATCCGCGATTTATGCTGGACTTAAGGCAGCTACAGGAGATTATATCGTTTTAATGGATGTGGATTTACAGGATCCACCCGAGTTTTTGCCTAAGATGTATCGTCTTCTTCAAACTGGCAAGTATGATGCTGTGGGATGCCGCAGAGTCGATCGTACGGGTGAAAGTAAATTTAAGTCATTTTTGAGTGATCAGTTTTATAAAGTTATTAATAAAATTTCTAAAACTGAAATTGTTCCAGGTGCTCGAGATTATCGCATGATGACGCGTCAAATGGTTAATGCTGTTTTATCAATGCCAGAATACAGCCGCTTTTCTAAAGGAATTTTTTCTTGGGTTGGCTTTAAAACAAAGTATTTAGAATACCATAATGTAGAGCGTGTTGCTGGTAAAACGGACTGGACAACTAAAAAATTATTTAAGTATGCTTTAAGCGGAATCGCAGATTTTTCGCAGGCTCCCTTAGATTTATCTGTTTGGATTGGCATAATTTCCTTTATCCTATCAATTGCTGGACTCATTTTCGTGATTGTTAGAAAAATTATTACTCCTAGTTCAAGTATCTTTGGCTGGGCAAGCCTAGTTTCCATTATTCTATTAATTGGTGGAATTCAACTGCTATGCCTTGGAATTATCGGTCATTATGTAGGCAGGATTTATTTGCAAGTGAAAAATCGACCAATTTATATTGTTAAAGAGAAAAAGTAGCAGATAGGAAAAGGAAATAAAAAGTGGGAACTAATATAAAAAAGATAGATTGGAATAAGATTGGCTTAGCCATTTATCCGTATGTGGTCATTTACTTGGAATTTATTTAATGATTAGGTTCCAAATTTTGAATCATGCGGTTCTTTTGACTAGCGATGCATTGCTTCATTTTCAGCGTTTTTATGATACTAGTATGCAAATTAAGACCGGAAATTTTTCATATTTTCAAACTAATTTTGCTTTTAGTCACTCAGGGAGAATTTTTAATGCAGTTTATGGGCCATTTTTAGCTTACATCGGTGGCTTTTTACTGCTTTTAGTACATAATTGGTTTAATTTTCAGATTTTAACTGTTTTCACTGTGCTGTTAATCGCTGGAATTGGGATGTATCGTTTAGCGTTGAAGGCTAATGTTGACGAAGTTATTGCTATTTTGCTTGCCTTGATTTATTTGCAATTTGGCATCGTAGCCGGCATTCTGCGTTTTAATTTTATGGCGTGGGGTGCGGCACTAGCGCCGTATGCGATGATGCAGGTACTATACATGATTAACGATGAACGTAAGCCAATTCTTTGGCTAAGTTTAGCTTTAATTATGTCGCTGATCGCGCAAGTACACCTGTTATCAACGGTTTACATTGCATGCACTTTTGTGCCATTTGCCATCTATGCCTTAGTTAAAACTTCAGCAAAAAAGCAAATGATAATAGATTTCTTCAAAGCGCTTGGTACGACATTAGTCTTAACGGCCAATGTTTGGGGAGGACTGCTAGTTTTATACTCACACAATAAGATTTCTCTGCCTAATCAATATAACCTGTATTATCACGTAGTTAAGTATAAAAAATTCATTAACCTTCATGGCTTTTTATTAATCTCAATGGTCTTGTTGCTTGTTTTCCAATTGATTTATGTTTTAACTCATTTACGCGAATCAGTCCTTAATACGATGGTGACAATCATTGCGCTAGTGATTTTATTGCTTGCATCAAGTTTAATGCCCTGGGCCCAGATTCAGGCACATTTTCCTAGCTTAAAATCTTTCCTCCAATTTCCGTATCGTCTGGCAGTTGGTGCCTGGCCGTTGATTTTGCTCGGAGTAGGAATTTCGATGACCAATTTAATGAAGAAAAAAGACAAATTAACTGATGTGCTCATTATAGTAGGCCTGGTCTTAACTTTTAGTCAAAATTTATCAGTTAATTATGCGATTAATCGGCAAAGAACATTAGAATTTCTTGATCCAAATTATGTTGTGATTATTCAAAGATACAGTAAAATTACGAAACATCGCAAGAAGCTGCAGCATATTTTGCGTTATACCAATAATGATTCTCTTTTTAAGGCTGGTAACCATACTGAACCAGATTATTTACCATATACCAAACATGCATCAAACGTTACGTATCAAAAGAAGATTTTAGATCAGGCTAAGCATTATCATTATCATGTGAAAGGGAACAAGCTATTTCTTACTTGGAATAGCAAAAAGGCAAAGATGAAGATGTTGCCGATTGTAATGTATCATCAATCACGCTTGACCTTGAATGGTAAATTGCAAACTAAGCTAAAGCAAAATACTATTACGCAAACAATTGTCAAAGCTAAAAAGGGTAGAAATATAGCTAGTTTACAATTTATCACGCCAATTTGGTTTAAAGCTTTATTGTTGATTAGTATTTTAGGCTGGTTTGTATTATTCGGTTACGGAATTTAGGTTAAGCATAGGAAAATAAGATTAAGCTAAATTGCGAATATAGTCTAAGTGTGGTGTTTTTAGAAAGTATAAGTTATAATAATAGTGCAGGATAGAGGTCACAGAGCCTATCAAAACTGTTTTATATAGAGGCTAGGGGGAGCCCTATCAAAACCCTTTTATATAGAGGCCACAGAGCCTATCAAAACTGTATTCCTGCAACTATACTGCTTGGCTGGTGCAATTAACCAGCTTTTTTTATGGAGAATATATGAATTGGTGTAGTATTGACGAAACATATCTCAATTATTTGAAATCTTATGAAAGTAGAATTCCATATAGTGATTATGAAGTTAATCATTTCAAACCCTTTTTTAGACCATTATTTGAGATTGAACCAGGGATTATCTTTGTAGGTGCAATAAGTCACCCACAAGATCGTCATCGTAAAATGAAAAATAAGCCGGATTTTAGAAAAATATTTATACCGGTTCATGGAAGAGATGGAAGAATTAAAAAACATTTTGCGGGAGTTGTTCATTTAAATTATATGTTTCCTGCACCTGAGTCAGCTATCTTTAATGTGACGGCACAGAATATTACTAATTTTAGAAGGTTTTCTACAGAACAACAAAAATCAAAGTATATTGATCTTTTGAACAAAGAACTTAAAGTAATTAATAATGAAGAAAATATTGCAAGCAGGGCATATAAACTCTATTTGCGTAAACAAAAATTTCCTCAGGATCCTATTAGTCGTCGGTGTTTTAATTATGATAAATTAATTGATTTAGCGAAAAAATGGAATGATTAATGCATACTGCACATTCTTCGTCTATCTCTTTTTTCTAAAATAAATTCATGCTATAATCGTAACCAAAGCAAGAATCAAGAGGTATCGACTTCATTTACAGAGAAAAGCCAAACAGCTGAGAGGCCAGAAGTTGATTGGTAGCTTGGTTAGCTGATTAATTGAATTAAGTAGGTTAATCCGGACACTTCAGCGCCGTTATCGCTTATAAGAGAAGTACATTTTTGTACTTAACCATAGGTGGTACCGCGGTTAGTAAATCGTCCTAGACAATATTGTCTAGGACTTTTTTTATGGAGGAATTTTAATGACAGATTTAGCACCTAAATACAACCCTAATGAGGTTGAAAAAGGCAGATATCAAACTTGGCTTGATGAAGATTTGTTCAAGCCATCTGGTGACAAAAAAGCTCACCCATATTCAATTGTTATTCCACCACCAAATGTAACTGGTAAGTTGCACCTGGGTCACGCTTGGGATACTGCAATTCAAGATACTTTAATTAGATTTAAACGAATGCAAGGTTATGATACCCTTTACCTTCCAGGCATGGACCATGCGGGTATTGCTACTCAAGCTAAAGTTGAAGCCAAGCTCCGTAAACAAGGCAAGGACCGTCACCAAATGGGTCGTGAAGCCTTTGTTAAGCAAGTTTGGGATTGGAAAGACGAATACGCATCCATTATCAAAGGCCAATGGGCTAAGATGGGTCTTTCACTTGACTACTCAAGAGAAAGATTTACTTTAGACAAAGGTCTTTCAAAGGCAGTTAAGAAGGTCTTCGTTCAACTTTACAAAGAAGGTCTTATTTACCGTGGTGAATACATCATTAACTGGGATCCAGCACTTCAAACTGCTTTGAGTGATATCGAAGTTATTCACAAGGACGATAAGGGTGCCTTTTACCATGTTAAGTATCCATTCGCTGATGGCTCAGGCTATGTAGAAATTGCTACTACTCGTCCTGAAACTATGTTTGGTGATACTGCAGTTGCAGTTGCACCTGACGACAAGCGTTACAAGGATATTGTTGGTAAGGAATTAGTATTGCCACTTGTTGGTCGTCATATTCCAATTATTGAAGACCAACACGTAGATCCAGAATTCGGTACTGGTTTAGTTAAGATTACTCCAGCTCATGACCCTAACGACTTCCAAGTAGGTAACCGTCACAACTTGAAGAGAATCAATGTTATGAATGACGATGGTACTATGAACGAAGAATGTGGCAAGTATGCTGGCATGGATCGTTTTGACTGTCGTGAAGCTTTAGTTAAAGATCTTAAAGAAGAAGGCTACTTAATTAAGGTTGAACCAATCGTTCACTCAGTAGGTCACTCAGAACGTTCAGGCGTTCAAGTTGAACCACGTCTTTCAAAGCAATGGTTCGTTAAGATGAAGCCACTTGCTGACAAGGTTTTGGAAAATCAAAAGACTGATGGTAAGGTAAACTTCGTTCCAGAACGTTTCGAAGGTACTTTGGACCACTGGATGGAAGATGTTCACGATTGGTGTATTTCACGTCAATTATGGTGGGGTCACCGTATTCCAGCTTGGTACAACAAGAAGACTGGTGAAACTTACGTAGGTGAAGAAGCACCTAAGGATATTGAAAACTGGGAACAAGATCCAGACGTACTTGATACTTGGTTCTCAAGTGCATTATGGCCATTCTCAACTCTTGGCTGGCCTGATACTAATTCAGAAGACTTTAAGCGTTACTTCCCAACTAATGCCTTAGTTACTGGTTACGACATTATTTTCTTCTGGGTATCAAGAATGATGTTCCAAAGTCTTCACTTTACTGGCAAGCGTCCATTTAATGATGTTGTTTTGCACGGTTTAATGCGTGACGAACAAGGACGCAAGATGAGTAAGTCACTTGGTAATGGTGTTGACCCAATGGACGTAGTTGACAAGTACGGTGCTGACGCCCTTCGTTGGTTCCTTCTTAACGGTACTGCTCCTGGTCAAGACACTCGTTACGATCCAAAGAAGTTATCAGCTGCTTGGAACTTCATTAACAAGATTTGGAACGCAAGTCGTTTCGTAATCATGAACTTACCTTCCGATGCTAAGCCTGCACACATGCCAGACGTAAGCAAGTTTGACTTGTCAGACAGATGGATCTTCGATCGTTTGAACCACACTGTTAGTGAAGTAACTCGTTTATTTGATGAATACCAATTTGGTGAAGCAGGTCGTGAAGCTTACAACTTTATCTGGAATGACTTCTGTGACTGGTACATTGAAATTTCTAAGGTTGCTTTAAATGGTGATGACGAAGAATTAAAGGCAAGAAAGCAAGAAAACTTAATTTGGATTCTGGACCAAATCTTGCGTTTGATGCACCCAATCATGCCATTTGTAACCGAAAAATTATGGTTATCAATGCCACATGAAGGCAAGTCAATCATGACAGCTGAATATCCTTCAGTTCATAGGGAATTTGAAAACAGGCAAGCTGACAATGACATGGCCTTCTTAATTGAAATTATTAAGGCTGTTCGTAACATCCGTATGGAAGTTAATGCACCAATGTCTAGTCCAATTGATATTATGATTCAATTAGATGACCAAGCTAACAAGCATGTCCTTGATGAAAATGCTGACTACGTAGAAAACTTCTTGCATCCTAAGAAGTTGACGGTTGCTGCAGAAATCGAAGCTCCAAAGCTTGCTAAGACTGCCGTAATTCCTGGTGCACAAATCTTCGTTCCACTGACTGAATTGGTTAATGTTGATGACGAATTAGCTAAGATGGAAAAAGAAGAAAAGCGTCTTGAAGGTGAAGTAGCTCGTTCAGAAAAGAAGCTTGCCAACAAGGGCTTTGTTGATCATGCTCCAGAAGCAGTTGTTAACAAAGAAAAAGAAAAGAAAGCTGACTACGAAAGTCAATTGGCTGGTGTTCGTGAACGAATTCAAGATTTGAAAGAGAGTAAATAATTGAAATTTACCAATGCTCAAGAGGTAATTGAATATTTATATTCTTTGCCTCATTTACATCCTAAGAATGATTTGTCATTTATTAAGCGTTTGTTAAAAGAATTAGGCAAGCCGCAAGATAAAGTAAAGACGATTCATATTACAGGTACTAACGGCAAAGGTTCGACTTCATATTACTTAGCAAATTTGCTCAAAAAGGCTGGTCAGAAGACTGGCCTTTTTGTCTCACCATATGTTTATCGCTTTAATGAACGGATTCAACTAAATGGTGAGGATATTAGCGATCATGATTTGGTCAATACAGCTAACATAGTTCAAGCGGCTTTGGAAAAGATTAAAAGACAAGATCCAGATTTTTCATTAGTTACGTTTGAATATGAAGTCGCCTTAGCCTTTGTTTATTTTGCTCAAGAAAAATGTGATTATGCCGTAATTGAGGTAGGAATTGGCGGCGAGCATGATAAGACTAATGTGATTATGCCCGAAATCAGCATCATTACGACAATTGGCTTAGATCATGAACAGATTATTGGGCCAACTATACAAGATATTGCTCGTGAGAAGAGTGGCATTATCAAGCATGCACGTCCTGTGGTGTTAGGCAATGTACCACAAGATGTTTTGCCGATTTTAGAGACTAAAGCAAGTGAAAAGCATGCTCCCGTTTTTCGTTTGGGACAAGATTTTACAGTACAGGTTAATCAACAGATTATTTATCAAACTAGACAAACTAAATTGAAGTTTAATTTAAGGCCACAAGTTGAAGCTTATGATATTGCTGTAGCTGTCAAAGCATTTTCTTTATTAAATTTGAAGCTGGATGCGTTTCAGATAGAGACAGCAATTAATCAAACGACGATCCCAGGCCGCTATTATGTTTTACAAAAACAGCCATTGATTGTCTTAGATGGTGCCCATAACATTCAAGCAATGACTAATTTGCTCAATGTGATTCATGCTCAAGCTCAAAAACGTCAAGGTCATTTGTATGTCCTGATTACGATGATGAAGGATAAAGATTTAGAGCAGGTTTTTGATCTGTTTAATTCGGCTGACGAAGTATTGCTGACCAGTTTGAACTATCCTAGAGTTGCCAAGAAAAATGATTTTCCCATTAGTGTTCAAAGACGCTATAATTATGAAGGGGATTATCGGACCGGTTTTACCAAATTAAAAGAAAAAATGACTAGTAATGATATTTTATTAGTGACTGGCTCCTTTTATTTGGTGAGCGCAGTTTTAAATTGGAAAGGAAAATGCGATGCAAGTTAAAGGAATAGCTGATGATATTCAGGGCGTAATCTTTGACATGGATGGCCTGTTAATTAATTCTGAAAAATTGTATTGGGATGCAAACATTCAAGCAGCCGAAGAAGAAAAAATCGGAACGCCGCGGGATGCTTATCTGAAATTAACGGGTGCTACTGTTAAAGAAATGCAGGATTTTTATCATAAGTATTTCAAGACCGAAGCTGACCGTGACCGATTTATTAAACGGACCGATGATCTGGTCTGGCAGTGGACAGATGAAGGTAAATTGAAGTTGCAACCAGGTGTTCAAGAAGCGCTTGATGAATTTCAGAAGCGTAATTTACGCATGGCAATCGCTTCTAGCAACTATGAAGACGTTTTGCAGCACGCACTCTGGGCTACTGGGGTGAGAAATTATTTTGATTTTTACCTTAGTTACTTGGACGTGCAGAAGGGTCATATTAAGGCCAAACCTGCGCCGGATATTTATTTAGCAGCTGCTAAAAAAATGGGACTGCCTAAGAAAAATATTTTGGTATTTGAAGATTCTTCAACTGGTGTGCAAGCAGCCGCTAGTGCTGGTTTAAAGTGCATCATGGTACCGGATTTGATTTCACCAACAGAGCAAGATAAAGAAAATGCTATAATGATTTGCCAAAACTTTTTTGAATTTCTGAAAAAAATTTAGCCCTTTTTTGCGTAATAAGTAATGAGGGGGAATTTTTATGAATTTAAATTCAAATCATTGCTTTGTAAATACAGACCTAGAATTGTTGGCTCAGCTGTTTGAACAATTTAAGGATTATAAGATTAGTAGCTTTAAGGAGTTAGAGTGTTTTTTGAAACGAAAAAGACTTACTTCTTTTGATGAGCTAATCCAATTTGTAACAGGTCCTAATTGTGCAAATGAGTTAGCTGTTACGGCTGAAGAAGTATTGGATCGTTTGCGTCAGGCATCGCCTCATCGCAAGGCAATCTTGACTTCTAGCGTAGAAGTAGGTAACTACTTAGCTGACAAGTTAGTAGGTCATAAGCAAGAGGAGCTGTGGGCATTGTATGTTGATAATGGTAGTCACATCATTGCCGAAAAAAAGCTATTTCAAGGCACATTGAATAGGTCAGTTGCCCATCCGCGAGAGATTTTTCGCTGGGCTGTGATTTATGGCTGTGCGGGGATTTTTATTGCTCATAATCATCCAAGTGGTAAGCTAATGCCATCTTCCAGTGATTTTAAATTAACGGAAGATTTACAAAAGGCTGCTAAGATGATGAAAATAGACCTGTTAGATCATTTTATTATTGGTCAAGGACAATATTTGAGCATGCGTGAGAAGAAATTGTTTTAAAGTTCTTTAAAATTCACGCGAAAATCACCTTTAAAGTTATAGTATGCTATAATTATTCAAGATTTAGAGACCGCAACAATTAAGGAGAGATTTTTGTGTTTGGATTAGGTACAAAAAATATTGGTATCGACTTAGGTACAGCCAATACACTTGTTTATATGGAAGGTAAAGGCATCGTTTTAAGAGAGCCATCTGTAGTAGCCAAGAATACACAAACTGGTGAAGTAATCGCTGTTGGTTCAGAAGCCAAGGAAATGATTGGTAGAACCCCAGGGACGATCGTTGCTATTCGTCCAATGAAGGACGGGGTAATCGCTGATTATGATACTACTGCAGCTATGCTTAAGTACTTTATGGAAAAGACTGTAGGCAATTCTAAGCCTTCAGTAATGGTTTGTGTTCCTTCAGGTGTTACTGAAGTTGAGAAGCGTGCCGTGATCGATGCAGCTAGAGTAGCAGGCGCACGTGAAGCATTTGTTATTGAAGAACCATTCGCTGCAGCAATTGGTGCTGGTCTTCCAGTAATGGATCCTACTGGTTCAATGGTAGTTGATATTGGTGGTGGTACTACTGATGTAGCTACTATTTCACTTGGTGGTATTGTATCATCAACTTCAATTCGTCAAGCTGGAGATAAATTTAACAATGCAATCATTAATTACATTCACTCCAACTTTAACCTGTTAATTGGTGAAAGAACTGCTGAAGATATCAAGATTCAAGTTGGTTCTGCTTCGGTAGAAAAGGCTAAAGAAATCGAATCAATGAACATTCGTGGTCGTGATTTAGTTACTGGCTTGCCTAAGTCGGTGGACGTTGAAGCCGTTGATGTAGCTAAGGCAATTCAAGACGTTGTCCAAGATATCATCGTTGCAATTAAGGAGACTTTGGAACAAACTTCTCCTGAAATTGCTGCTGATGTGATTGATCATGGTATTGTTTTAACTGGTGGTGGAGCACTACTTAAGAATTTGCCAGAGGTTATTTCTGAGGCTACCAAAGTTCCTGTATTTATTGCACAAGATCCACTTGATTGTGTAGCAATTGGTACTGGTGAGTCACTCAAGAATATTGAAGTAATGCGTAGAAGTCGCAAATAATAAAAAAGCCGGCTGAAGCCGGTTTTTTCTTAGGATCAATTCTGAATGAAAAAATTTCTACAAAATAAAAAATTATTATCAGCATTTATTATAGTTATAGTTATTTTGATTGTTTTAGGCGGAAGCGTTAGTCTGCGTAAAAAGCGTAACGCCCCTCTATTAATTCAAAGCTTAGGCAATGATATCGTTGCTCTAGGTACACGCATTATTGATGTGCCAGTAGGCTGGATTTCAGGTGGATTAAATAGTGCTCATGATATTTTGAACACTCAAGATGAAAATAATCACTTAAAGCGTGAAGTTACTGATTTAGGTCAAACTAAAGCTCGTAATTCTACTTTAGAAAAAGAAAATCGGCAATTAAAGGCTGCTCTTAATTTAAAGGATACTTTGAGTGGTTATACATTAGTCAATGCTTCAGTAATTTCTCGTGCACCAGATACTTGGTCAGATATTTTGACAATTAACAAAGGCAGTTCTGCTGGTATCAAGAAGAATATGGCTGTAATGTGTGGTGGTGGCGTAATTGGACGAATAGTTGAAGCTAACGCAGCTTCCTCTAAAGTGGAATTAATTACTACCACGGATGAATCAGCTAACCGTTTTTCGGTTCAAGCTGATGCCACTAATGGTAAGTCAGTTCATGGTATTATTACAGTTACTAACAATAATAGTTTAGCTTTTACACAAGTAGTTGATGGGAGCAAGCTGAAAGCTGGCACCAGAGTTTATACTAGCGGAATGGGTGGCAATTCTCCTAAGGGATTACTGATTGGTACAGTTACTACGACTACTCGTAATTCATTTGGTTTATCTGATCAGATTAAAATTAAGCCTGCTGGAGATATTAGTGATCCTTCTATTGTTACAGTAATTGAAAGACAGGTGGCTAACTAATGTCTATTTTACGTAAATGGGTATTGGCGATTGGCTTATTAATTGCTTTAATTTTAGATGGCGTGGCTTCGCTTTATTTGCATCAGTTCTTAGATTATGGTAGTTTCAACGCTGCTAGCGTAATTTTACCTATTAGTGTGATGTTGATTGGTTTGTTTGATGATACTAATGAAAATGAAATTTGGTTAGCGATTGGTACAGGAATAATAGCCGATATTTATTTCTACGGTATCATTGGCATTTATACGGTATTTTTGGCGTTTGCCTGCTGGATCTGCCAAAGAATTGCACGTTTTTTACCTGAAGTTTTTTGGGCTAGGCTAATTGTAATTTTATTAGGGACAACGCTTTTTGTCGGTTATGGTTGGTTTATATTCAAAGCAGTTGGTATATCAACTGCATCGATTCATGCTTTGCTAATGTGCATGTTAACTAATTTAGGTTGGTCAATTGTCTTTTTTATCCTGCTATATTGGATTTGGGGTAATTTAGCACAAGATTATCCGTTCTTGATTGACCTAAATGCTTATCGCGTATAAAGAAAAAGCCACGAAGAAATTCTTCGTGGTTTTAATTTGCTTTAAAACATGCCTGCACCGGCCATTGCGCCGACAGCACCAGCGATAACAGCAGCTAGTGTGATGACTGCCATTAGCCAGGCCATGACAATGGTTAACTTTTGAAAACCTGATTTCTTTTTCTTTCTTCTTGCCATAAAAAGTCCTCCTACTTGAACAATATTTTATTCTTATTAATATTTTTTTTCAAATCAATTGTAGTTTAGAATGAAAAGCATGGAGGACTACGTATGCTTTATATTTTTCTAATACCAGTTATTGGTTTAGTGGTTGCTTTTTTAATTAATAAAATCTTTCCGCGAGCACAATTTCGTGGTTATGATGTGTTTCCGTTTTTCTTTATCGCTGCCTGTAATCTGATTACGATCCACATGAAGGAACCATCTTTTTTTCCTTATGGTTTTTTAATTTATTTTATCTTGGTAATCATCGTTTCTTTACATGATGCTATTAGAAATAAGAATATTTCTTTAGGTAAAACAATTCGAAAATTGTGGGATTATTTAGCTGCTTGCAGTTTTTGTTGGTATGTTGGATTGTTAATAATGATGTTTCTATTAAATTAAAATTATTTGTATATGCGAAAGGCTCAAAATTATAATATTTTGGACCTTTTTTAAATTTTGTAAAAAGAAAATGATAAAGAAATCTAAAAATATGTATTTTTTGCCTGAGCATGTGGTAGAGAGTGGTGAATTGTGGTAAATTATTTATTGGAAGGGGGGCTAGACCATGTTCATGGGTGAATATCATCACAATCTGGACAGTAAAGGTCGTCTAATTATACCGGCGAAGTTTCGGCAACAGATTGGTGAACAAGTGGTATTCACACGAGGAATGGAAGGCTGCATTTTTGGCTATTCAATGGATGAATGGTCGAAGATTGAAGCCAAATTAGCAAAACTTCCGTTGACTAAGAGGAATACGCGCAAGTTTATGCGTTTATTCTACTCTGGTGCGATGGAATGTGAGTTTGACAAGCAGGGCCGCGTTAATCTGACAGCAACGCTCAAAGCCCATGCTGGACTCATTAAAGAATGCGTTATAATCGGTGTTTCTGAACGAATTGAAATTTGGGCTCAGGAGCGCTGGACTAGTTTTGAAGAAGAAGCTAATGATGATTATGATGACATTGCTGAAGATTTGGACGACATTGAACTATAAATTATGAAATTCAAACACACTAGTGTACTCTTACACGAAACTATTGATAATTTAAAACCAAAAAACGGTGGTCTTTATGTAGATGCAACTTTTGGCGGTGGTGGACATGCAAAATATTTGCTTAGTAAAATTGACACCGGTACGCTAATTGGTTTTGACCAAGATGAATACGCAATAAAATCGGCTAAGTTGAACTTTACTGATTTATTGGCACCAGATAGTGAACCTAGATTAGAACTTGTACATGACAACTTCAGCAATCTGAAACAGGATCTGGTTGAGCTAGGTTATGCAGATGGCATAGATGGCATATACTATGATTTAGGTGTCTCTTCTCCTCAATTCGATCAAGCTGACCGCGGTTTTTCTTACCGTTATAATGCTCGACTCGATATGAGGATGGATCAAAGTCAAGACTTAGATGCGTATCAGTTAGTTAATACTTCTAGTCAAAAAGAGCTGGCAGATATTTTGTATCAGTATGGAGATGAAAAATTCTCTAGACAAATTGCTCACAAGATTGTAGAAAGGCGCAAGGATAAGCCAATAGTGACAACTTTTGAATTAGTTGACATTATTAAAGACGCGATCCCTGCGTATGCACGAAGAACTGGCGGACATCCAGCAAAGAAGAGCTTCCAGGCTTTGCGGGTAGCTGTTAATCACGAGTTAGATGTCTTACAAGCTTCCCTAGAAGAAGCAATTAAGATATTAAGACCAGGTGGTCGAATCAGCGTGATTACATTCCAGTCACATGAAGACAAGATCGTTAAGAAGATTTTTAAGAAGTATTCAGAGGTGGAAGTTCCACGAGGGATGCCGTTGATACCAGATAGCATGAAGCCAACGCTTCGTCTGGTTAATCGCAAACCGATAACCGCCTCAACTTCCGAATTAGAAAACAACAACCGCTCACACAGTGCAAAACTACGGGTTGCAGAGAAGTTATAAAGAGGAAAAAGTTATGGCTGACAGCTCAGCAAGAAGAATTGAATATGAACCACATAAACGAAATGGTTCTAAGAAACATCAACGAGTTATCCTTGATCCGCATAAAGTTCCTTACAGTGGCCTAGAAAAAACTTTATTGTTCTTGGGCAGCATTATTACCTTGGGTATGATGTTTTTCCTAGTTTCTTCTAGTATCTCTGCGACTTCAGCTCAACATGAGTTGACCAGAACACAACAATCAGTTGCTAAGGAGCAAAGTAGGATCAATGATTTGAAATTAGATATTGGTAGTTTAACCTCGACTCATCGCTTAAATAAGATCGCGCGTGAAAAGGGATTGACTCTCATTAATAAAAACATTAGGACGATTCGCTAATGAAAAAAAACAGTAATTTAAAATTACAAAAATCCAAAGTCCACGGCTACCGCTTTACGGTGGGGAGGTTTCTCCAATTAGCCGTGGCTTTGGTTTTTCTTATATTTACAGCTAGATTTCTATATATTGGAATTTCTAAGACAGTTAATGGACAGAACTTATCGGCGCGGACCAAACAATTGTATCGACGTAATCAAGTAATTAAAGCTACGCGAGGTACTATCTATGATAGGAATGGATTGGCAATTGCGGAGGATTCGCATCTTTATTCTGTTTATGCAATTTTAGATAAATCTTCAATTAACTATAAAAATAAGCCTGAGTATGTAGTCAATAAAACCGAAACGGCTGAAAAATTAGCTACAGTTTTACCATTATCAGCTGAAAAAATTTATCATTATTTAACTCCTAAGAAAAAAGCATTTCAGGTGCAGTTCGGTACAGGGGGTAGTGGTTTAACGTTAAGGCAAAAAAAGAAAATTGAAGCGATGAAATTACCAGGGATCAAATTTTTCGCTACACCGTCAAGGCTTTACCCTAATGGTAATTTTGCTTCACACATTGTGGGATTAGCACAGCCTGAGTGGGATAAGAAGACTAATGCAGAGACTCTAGTTGGTACGATGGGAATAGAAGCCTACTTTAATAAGACTTTGACAGGTACAGACGGCTATCGGGTTTCTTCAGTTGATACTTCTGAATATCAAATGCCCAATGGCACCCAAGACTATAGACCAGTTAAGAATGGCAATAATCTTTACTTAACACTAGATTCGCAATTGCAAAGTTATCTTGAAGCTCGCTTAACTGATGTGCAAAAAGCATATGCTCCTACATCGATTACGGCAGCAATTGAAGATATGAAGACAGGCAAGATTCTAGCTGCATCGCAAAGGCCAACCTTTAATCCACAGACTAAAAAGGGCCTGACAAAATCTTATCGTAATATTTTAGTGCAAGATACTTATGAACCAGGTTCGGTCTTTAAGATTTTATCTTTTGCCGCGGTGGTAAATAGCGGTCATTATAATCCTAATGAATATTATCGTTCAGGTTCTGTCAATATCGGTGGTTCAACAATTCATGATTGGCTGACTTCTGGTTGGGGAACGATCCCGTTTTCACAGGCTTTTGAACGTTCAAGTAATACCGGGTTTGTTAAATTAGAGCAAAAAATGGGCGGAAAAACTTGGAAGAAATACCTGAATAGGTTTCATATTGGACAAAAAACTGGTATAACTCTTCCTGGTGAACAGCCTGGATTTATTTCGTTTAAGACACCGATTGACCAGGCAGTTACTGCTTTTGGTCAGGGGGTCAACGTCAATGTAATGCAAATGATGCAGGCTTACAGCTCATTAGCTAATAATGGGCAAATGCTTAAACCGCAACTGGTTAACAAGATTACCGATTCGGATGGTAAGACTGTTAAAGGCTACCAGATTAAGAAGGTTGGCACGCCTGTTTATGATGCAAAAACTAGAAAAGTTGTTTTGACCAACATGAAGCGGGTGCTTAATAAACAATCTGGTACTGGTCATGCTTATAAAATTGGTAATGCTGATATTGGAGTTAAGACTGGTACTGCTCAAATCGCTAACCCTAAAGGTGGCGGATATTTAAAGGGAGACAGCAACTATATTTTTTCAGTAGTTGGCGTTTATCCAGCAAGTAATCCGCGTTACTGCATTTATTTGACAATTAAGCAGCCGCATTTAGCTGGTACTACTGCTGAAAAGATTTTAGCTTCAATCTTTAAACCAATGATGCGTCGGATTATTTCGATGTCTAAAAGCGATGACACCACGACTACGGTTAAAGTGCCTAACTTCAAAGATATGACTGCTAATCAAGCAACCGCAAAAGCTAAGCAAATTGGCTTGAATTTAGTTAAAGTTGGCGAAGGAGATCGAGTAACTGCTCAAGGTATTAAAAAGGGCCAGAAGCTCGAATCCGGTGATCGCATCTTTATTTATACTTCAGGTAAAGTGATTTGTCCTGATATGCAAGGCTGGACGTTTAATGATCTGCATCAATTTGCTGAGTTAACTAATGTTAAATTTAGTATAAAGGGAACCGGAACCGTTGCTAGTCAAGATGTGACTAAGGGAACGGAAGTAAAAGCCGGGAAGAAAATAAAAGTTAAGTTAAAGGAGTAGCATAGAATGAATATTATGCTGGCAAGTTTTATTGCTTTAATCAGTTCACTGATTTTGACAGTGATTTTTATACCATGGTTGATTAACTTCATGCGTTCACATCATGAAGGTCAAGAGATTCGTGATGAGGGACCTAAATGGCACCAGAAAAAATCTGGTACTCCGACAATGGGAGGAACCATCTTTGTAATTGCCGCTGTTATTTCAGTAATTTGGGTGAGTGCATGGCAACACAATTTGAATAAAGTTATTTGGATTTTGATAATCAGTTTACTAGGTTATGGCGTTATTGGCTTTCTTGATGATGGCATTAAGCTTTTTTATAAGAGAAACTTAGGTCTGCGTGCTTGGCAAAAATTAGCTTTGCAAATTATTATTGCAGTTGCAATTGTATTAATTGCTTCAAGCGATCATTTTCAATTTGGACTTTACGTTCCATTTGCTGGAATTGTACATAGTGTTGCTTTATTTACGATTTTTATCATTTTCTGGCTAGTTGGTTTCTCTAACGCTGTTAACCTATCAGATGGACTTGATGGGTTAGCAACAGGGTTGTCTGTAATTGCATATGCTACTTATGCTTATCTTGCATTTAAGCAAAAGAATTTCGCTGTTTTGGCTTTTTGTATGAGTGTAATTGGTGGTTTGATTACCTTCTTTATTTTTAATCATAAACCAGCTAAGATCTTTATGGGTGATGCTGGTTCACTTGCGTTGGGCGGGGGATTAGCAACCATTAGTATCATGCTTAATAGACCATGGTCGCTGCTTTTAGTGGGGATTGTCTTTGTTTGTGAAACTGCTAGTGTAATTTTGCAAGTAATTTCATTCCAGACTACAAGCAAGCGTATCTTTAAAATGACTCCTATTCACCACCACTTTGAAATGCTAGGGTGGTCAGAATGGAAAGTTGATACTGTCTTTTGGCTGGTTGGTTTAATCGGCAGTGTGTTGTATTTGATAATTTGGGGATAAACGATGAAAGATATTAAAACTTATGATCATAAAAATATTTTAGTTTTAGGTTTAGGCAAAAGTGGTTTTGCTGTTAGTGAACTTCTTTTAAAATTAGGTGCTAAATTAACCTTAAATGACAAGGATGATTTAGATAAAAATAAAAAAGCTCAAGAATTAAAGGCTAAAGGCGTTCGTGTAATTGGTGGTCATCACCCAGTTGAATTGCTAGAGCAAGAACACTTTGACTATTTAGTTAAAAACCCTGGAATTCCTTATGAAAATCCAATGGTGCAAAAAGCTGAAGAATTAAAGATACCGATTATTACTGAACCAGAAATTGCCTTAAGCTGTAGTGATGCACCTTACGTTTGTGTTACTGGTTCAAATGGTAAGACTACCACTGTTATGCTTACTCAGAGAATTTTAGATCATCATTTGCAAAAAAAAGGTCATCATGCCTATGCCGTTGGTAATATTGGTGTTCCAATTTCAGAAGTTGTGCCTAAAGCTACTAAAGATGACATTCTCGTAGTTGAAATTTCTAGTTTCCAGTTGTTAGGCGTTACTGATATTGATCCTAAGGTAGCGGCAATTGTTGATATTTATAACAATGTTCATCTGGATTACCACAAGACTTTTGAAAATTATGTCAATGCAAAATTGAATGTAACTAGAACTCAGACTAAAGATGATTACTTCATTGCCAACTTTGATCAAAAAGACATTTTAGCTAAGGAAAAAGAAGTCTCACCTGCTAAGATGCAGACCTTCTCAGAAACTGATCCGCATGCCGATTACTTTATTGGCAAGGAATATCTAGAAAGTCAAAACGAAAAGATTATGAAGATTGCCGATATTAAATTGCCAGGTATTCATAATTTACAAAATAGTTTAGTTGCTATTGCGATTTCCAAGATTATGGGTGCGGACAACGATGATATTGCTGCAGTTCTTAGTACTTTTGCCGGGGCTAAACATCGTTTGCAATATGTCACTACACTTGATGGACGTAAGGTTTATAATGATTCTAAATCAACTAATATTGAAGCGGCTACTGTTGCTATTCCTGCTTTTAAAGAATCAGAAGTGCTAATTGCAGGTGGGCTTGACAGAGGCTTTATGTTTGATGACTTGGTACCATTATTTAAAAAGCATGTTAAATCGATCGTGCTATATGGTGAAACCAAGTATTTGTTAGCTGATGCAGCTAGAAAAGCAGGTATTAAAGATATCGTAATTGTCAATACGCTTCAAGAAGCTGTCCCAAGAGCCTATGAATTAACTGAACCTGGCGACGTGCTTTTATTCTCACCAGCATGTGCATCATGGGATCAATTTAGAACGTTTGAAGAACGTGGCGATTACTTTGTAAGATTTGTTGAGGAAATTAAGACTAAGTAAAATGAGAGTTATATTTACAGGCGGTGGCACAGGCGGTCACATTTATCCAATTATGGCAATTATTGAGCGTTTAAAGGAACGTGGCATTAGTACTAATGACGAAATTTTGTTTGTTGGTACGCAAAAGGGTTTGGAATCAAGGATTGTTCCAGCAGCTGGCGTTAATTTTAAGACCATCAGAATTCAGGGATTTAATCGTAAGCATCCCCTAAAGAATTTTGAAACTATTAAATTATTCCTAGAAGCTACTAAGAGTGCTCGCAAAATTTTGAAGGAATTCAAGCCAAATGTCGTTTTAGGAACTGGTGGCTATGTTAGTGGTGCAATGGTCTACGAAGCCGCCAAGATGCATATTCCAACCATGATCCATGAATCTAATTCAGTTGTGGGTTTGGCCAATAAGTTCTTAGGCCACTACGTTGATAAGATTTGTTATACTTTTGATGACGCAGCTAAGGAATTTTCAGAAAAGAAAAAATTAGTCAAAACCGGTAATCCAAGATCGCAACAGGTTTTAAGCTTACATGAAGAAAAAATTGACCTCAAAAAAGAATGGGGTCTTAATCCTAATATGCCAACTATTCTGGTCTTTGGGGGCTCTCGTGGTGCTTTAGCCATTAATCGAATTATGCTTAAGTCGTTAATGGATCTGAAAAAGAAACCTTATCAAATTATTTGGGCAACAGGTACCTATTACTTTGATAAGGTGCAAAAGAAGCTTACAGGAATTGATTATGGTACTAACATCAAGATCTTGCCATATATTAAGAATATGCCTGGACTTTTACCAGAAATGACTTGTGTAGTTTCAAGGTCTGGTGCAACTAGTATTGCGGAATTTACTGCCTTAGGTGTGCCTGTAGTTTTAATTCCAAGTCCCAATGTAACGCATAATCATCAAATGAAAAACGCACTTGACTTAGAAAAAGCAGGTGCAGCTTTAGTGATTCCAGAAGATGATTTAAACCCTAATAATTTTGTTTCTTCAATTGATCATATTTTGCTTGATGAGAAATACGCTTATGAAATGAGCAAGGCTTCTAAATCTTTAGGAATGCCAGATGCTTCTGATCAAGTAATTAAAGTGATGGAAGAAATTTCACGCTAAGAAAGTAGGTAAGGCAGTTGGCAAAAAGGCCAGTAACGAGAATTGATCCAAGAAAGGAATTATCGCCTTACTTGAATCATGAATTTAATCAGCAAAGAAATAGTCGCAAGTCTAAAGCCAAAATCTCTGCCTCACTTTCTAGCTTGCAGGCGGAGCGCCGTCGATCTTTAAGACGCAGGTTGGGTCTAATTATGACAGTTTCGATTCTAATGATTGCTGGATTAGGTTTTTATGTTTCACCTTTGCCTAATATTAGTACTGTGAAGGTGACAGGGGCTAGTGATTTACCAACTAAGGGAATTGTTAGGACATCTAAAATTAAAGCTAGTGATAAAGTTTTTGATTATATATTTCAACAAAAAGATTTGAGTCAAAAATTAGCTAAAAAATATCCAGAAATTCAAAGTGCGCAAGCTCATTTAGGACATGTTAATCAACTTATTTTACAGGTTAATGAACGACCAACAGTAGGCTATTTAAAAGATGGCGATGTTTACCGTAAGATTTTAAATAATGGCAAAATTGGCAGTCAATCTGTAAATTGGACTAAAGTTGATCATGAAAAACCAATCTTTGTTGGGTATAATAAATCTGCTACTTTAAAAGAAGATTTAAAATTATTTGATAGCTTGCCCGAGTCTTTCCGAAAGCAAGTAAAATTGTTAAGTGGAAATACCCGAAGAGATTCACAGATCATTTTAGTTATGAAAGATGATAATGTGGTTATTGGTAATACTGTTACTCTGAAGGATAAAATTAATGATTATAATCAAATTAGACTAAAAGCTGGTAAGCATAGTTTAATTGATCTAGAGATTGGTGCATTTAGTAGACCATTAACTTCAAGTGAAAAGAAAGCTTACGGGATATCGTAACTGTTTTGCGTGTTTATTTATGTTAGAATTTTTTCAAGGCAAATATTAATGGGGGCTTAATTTTGGAGAATTCAAATCTTTTGGTGGGTCTGGATATAGGCACCACAAGTGTAAAGGCTGTCGTAGCTGACTCTGGTAAGGTTATCGGTGCAGTTACGACACCTAATTCAGGAATGCGGCATGGTCAAATCGTTGATATTGATCAAACTGCTGCGGCAATTAGTCGTGCACTTAAGGGCGTTGCTGAGAAGACTAATGCTAAGATTTATAGTGTAGTTGCTGGTATTCCAGTAGGGATGCTGCAGCTGGAAACGGCAACCGGTTTTGCTAGTGTTGGTGAACAAGGTACTGAAGTAAACAATGATGATGTTAAACGTGCTATTAGCTCTGTTATTCATTCTGCAGTTAAAGATGATCGTGATGCAATTACCTTTTTGCCAAGTCGCTTTTTAATTGATAGTAAGACCGAGGTTGACGATCCACGGAAGATGATCGCTCATTCTTTAGGCGTAACAGGTATTTTATTAACCGCACCAACTGGACCTTTGCATAATATTAAAAAGGCAATTGAACGGGCCGGTTATCATAATAATTTCTTCGTGCCAACACCATTAGCAATTTCAAGCGTAGCTTTGAATGAAAGCGAAAAGACATTTGGTTCAGTTATTGTTGATTTGGGTGGCGGTGTAAGTACTGCGACTGTAATCAAGGATGGCCAGATCAAGTATGCCAATATTGATTTAGAAGGCGGCAGCGACATTACTCATGATATTTCAGCAGTGTTGAGCATTTCAAAAAATGATGCCGAACAAGTGAAGTTAGATTATGGCTTTGCCGATCCAAGTTTTGCCTCTAAGAATGACAAGTTTGCTATTAATAGTGTTGGTGGTAATGGCCAACAGATGGTTGATGAGGTTTACTTAAGCGAAATTATCAATGCACGTTTAGAACAAATATTAACCAGGTTAGGCAAAGGTTTAGCTAAACATCATGCCCTTAAGCAGCCAGGTGGTATCGTTATTACTGGTGGTACAAGCTTGCTGCAAGGAATTGATACCTTAACTGCCAATGGCTTAAATGTTAAAGCACGAATCTATCAGCCAGATCAAATTGGAATGCGTAATCCAATTTATACCGCGGCTTATGGCATTATCAACTATGCTTACAAGATGTCAGAAGTTGATTATTTAGTAAATGGTGTCATTTATGGTTTTGGCGAAAATATAGTTGAACAAGAAGCTTCAAAACCAGAAACTAGTAAGATTTCTAAAAGTATAGCTTCTAATAGTGAAACTGAAGCCAAAGAAGCTTATAATAGGACCAAAATGTCCGCAGATAATTCTTCTACAGACGAAAAAAATAATAACAAAGAAAAAACTAATGGCTTGAAGGATTTCTTTAAGAAATTCTTTGATTAAAGGTGGTTAATTTAATGGATTTTACATTCGATTCAGACGACAATAAAAATGCTGTCATCAAAGTTATTGGTGTTGGCGGTGCCGGTGGCAATGCTGTTAACCGAATGATTGACGATGGCGTGCAGGGTGTTTCCTTCATTGCAGCAAACACTGATGTTCAAGCTTTAAATAGTAATAAAGCTGAAAACAAGATACAATTAGGGCCTAAGCTGACTCGTGGGTTAGGTGCAGGTTCACATCCAGAAGTTGGACAAAAAGCAGCTGAAGAAAGTGAACAAACAATTGAAGATGCGCTTAAGGGTGCAGATATGATTTTTATCACTGCTGGTATGGGTGGTGGTACTGGTACCGGTGCTGCTCCTATAGTTGCTAAAATTGCTCGTGAGACTGGTGCTTTGACTGTAGGCGTAGTTACGCGCCCATTCAGTTTTGAAGGCCCTAAGCGCTCAAGAAACGCCGCAGAAGGGATCACACAATTAAAGCAATACGTTGATACTTTGGTCATTATTGCTAATAACCGTTTACTTGAAATGGTTGATAAGAAGACACCTATGATGGATGCCTTCAAGGAAGCTGATAATGTTTTGAAACAAGGTGTTCAAGGTATTTCAGACTTGATTACTTCAACTGACTATGTGAACTTGGATTTTGCCGATGTTAAGACGGTAATGGAAAATCAAGGTGCTGCCTTAATGGGTATTGGTCGTGCTAGTGGTGAAAACAGAACGGTAGAAGCTACTAAGTTAGCTATTTCTTCACCGCTTTTGGAAGTTTCGATTGATGGTGCTAAGCAAGTCTTGCTTAACATTACCGGTGGTCCAGATCTTACTTTGTTTGAAGCACAAGATGCTTCAGAAATTGTATCTAAGGCCGCTGGCGATGATGTTAATATTATCTTTGGTACTTCAATCAATCCTAACTTAGGCGATGAAGTCGTGGTAACTGTAATTGCTACTGGTATTGATTCAGAAGCTGAAGAAGCTGCTTCTAAGCAATTGCCAGGTAGAAGTCACCAGATTAAGGCTCAACCTAAAAAAGACGCTAAAGCAACACCTAAGACTGCTCAAGCTGAAAAGCAACCAGTTGATCGTCCGCAAACTGTTCAACCTGAACAAACTCATGAGGAAAAGTCTAAACAAACAATGGTTGATCCAACTAGTGTTTGGGGCTTAAACGATAACGAAAATAGCCAAAGAAGAAATACTAAGCCAGCAGAGCCAAATAAGGATGCTGACGGCTTTAACGGTTTCAACAATGATGACCAAGAAAGTATTTCTCAAATTGAAACTAGTGCTGAAGATGATAGTGATGATAACAGTGATATTCCATTCTTTAAGCATCACGGCGAAAACTAGTTTTTTTGGAGGTAGATGTAGATGGCTTTTGACAAATTAGGTAGATTCTTCGGAATTTCTAATGATGATGAATTGAATAATGACGAGGAATATACTGCCCAAAATAAAAATGATAGTGAAGACTTGCCTCTCAACTCCGTTAGTCGTGATAATATTGTTTCAATTAAGTCGGGTTTAAATTCTGCGAAGAGCAAGATTGTCTTGTATGAACCTAGAGTTTATTCTGATGCTAAGGATGTCGCTCAAAACTTATTAAACAATAAAGCGGTAGTAATTAACTTTAGCCGGATGGAGGATAGTTCTGCTCGCAGAATTGTTGATTTTATCACAGGTACTGTTTATGCCTTAAATGGTGAAATTCAACGAATTGGAGACAAAATCTTTTTGGCAACCCCGCCCAAGTTTGTCACTGATGGCAAAATCAGTGACTTAGTGGATAAGAAAGATAATTTAAGTTAATGTTTAATGTATTACATATAATTTATTTAGCACTTACTTGGATTCTATGGCTATATAGTTTACTAATCGTAATTGATGCGATTCTAAGCTGGGTTCCTATGCTTAGCAATTCAGTTATTGGCCAATTTTTAGATAAAATTGTTAACCCTTATTTGAATCTGTTTAGAAAAGGTCCTTTTGCCAAGTTAGCATATTCTACGGGGATTGATGTTTCGCCAATTATTGCCTTGTTTATTTTATATTTTATCCAAAATTATGTATTAATTTGGATTTTTAATATTTTGTTGAGGTTAATCGGTTAATGGAGCGTAGACAAGCAAGTAAGTTTTACCCACATTTTAAGCAAGAAGAAAGACCAGTAATTGATTATTTTACTGGTCTTTTTAATCAGTTGATTTTTAAGCATGGACCATTGCTAACTGATTTTCTTGATCCAGGTAAGAGAACAATTTTGAAAACTGTTGTTGGCAATGACGTTTTTATACAAGAGTATGGTGGTTATCCAGAAGCTGAAAAAAAGCGCGTTTATTTAAGTGAGGAATGGCTTAATTTACAACCAGCTGATTATCAGATTCAGCCGTATGAGATTAAGTATTCGCAAAAGTTTAATCGTATAAGTCATAGTGCTATTTTAGGAACTTTAGCTAATTCTGGAATTGATACTGATACTTTTGGTGATATTATCACTGACAGTAAGGGCAATTGGCAATTTTTTGCTAAAAAAGAGTTAACGGATTTCTTTGAAGAACAGATTGATCGAGTTGGTCGCAGTCAGGTCAAATTAAAGCCAATTAGCTTCAAGCAGGTATTAGTACCAGAAGATGATTCTGTTAAGCAAATAGAAATTATTGCTTCAATGCGAATTGATGCAGTTTTAGCTGGTATTAGCAGAAAAAGCCGGGGACAGATTCAAAAGATGATTGAAGCTAATTTAGTTAAATTAAATTGGCATGATGTCATGGATTCTAATATAATGGTTAAAGAGAATGATGTCTTGAGTTTAAGACATTTTGGCCGAATCAAGATTGAAGATATTTCGGCAACGAGAAAAGGTAAATATAAGGTGGTGCTGAAACTTTGGCAGACAAAGAAACGCAATTAACCCCGATGGATATTCATAATAAGGAATTTAAATCGCGGGGTCGTAATGGATATGATCGCTATGATGTAGATAGCTTTTTGGATCAAATCGTTGATGATTATGGGGATGCACTTGATCAAGTTGTTGATCTTAAGAATGAAATTGTTTCCTTGAATGAAAAGATGGGTCATTTACAAGAGCAGGTAGATGAATATAATGAGAAGAAAAAATCATTGAACAAGACCATGATTTCTGTTCAGGAAATGAAGGAACAAGCTAAGAGCGTTCTGGATGATGCCAGAAAACAGGCTGTTACAGATACCGATTATCAAAGACAGCAAAAAGACGTAATTGAGAGCGACTATAAACGTTTGAAGAAGCAAATTGGTGAGTTTCGTAGCCATATGCAGGCAATGCTTCAAGAAGAGATCGATAATCTTAATGATGATGAATGGCAACACGCTCTGGATAAATATTTTCACACTGAACGTTTTTATCCAGGTGGTGGTGCTGAGCCACTTTCTTCTGCTACAGATGATGACGATGAAGAAGAAGATTTGGATCTAGATGATGAAGATATTGACATTGATGATGAAAATGACGTAAACTCTTCTCAAGACCCTGATGATACGGATGAAGTTGATGATGAGGAAGAAAATAAGCCTAAACCATTAACTGGAGATAGTCCAAGTCATGAGACCGTCAATACGACCCCTAATACTGAAGATAAGTTAGGTCCAACAATTGTCTTTCCGGATGATTATAAGAAATAAGAATTTAGACCGACAGTAAAACTTGATAGCAATTCAGCGAGCTGGTGATGGTGGAAGACCAGCATAAGAGCTTGACGGTTGATCAGCTGCCTAATTGATCTAGACGTTGTTGCACGTTACGCAAATCAAGTGGAACTCTGTAGAGTTCAATTTAGGTGGTACCACGGTTAACCTCGTCCTAATTTGGGACGAGGTTCTTTTTTTAGAAAGGAATTTTGTTAATGAGAATTAAAGATACTCTTAATTTAGGTAAAACTAAATTCAAGATGCGCGGTAATTTACCAGTGCGTGAAGCCCAATGGGAAAAAGAATGGGAAGAAAACAAGTTATATGAACAAAGATTAAAGTTGAACGAAGGTAAACCTCGGTTTGACTTGCATGATGGCCCTCCATTTGCTAACGGTAATATCCACATGGGACATGCTTTAAATAAGATCTCTAAGGATATTATCGTTCGTTACAAGAATATGAATGGTTATTACGCTCCTTATGTACCAGGTTGGGATACTCATGGCCTTCCAGTTGAACAGCAACTGGCTAAAAAAGGCGTCGACCGTAAGACGATGGATCGGGCTAAGTACCGTGAATTATGTCGTCAATATGCGGAAGAACAAATTCAAAAGCAAATGACTGACTTCAAGCGGCTTGGCGTAATGGCTGATTGGGATCATCCATACATTACTTTGCAACATGACTTTGAAGCACAGGAAATTCGCGTCTTTGGTGAAATGTACAAGAAGGGCTACATTTACAAGGGCAAAAAGCCAGTTTACTGGTCATGGTCAAGTGAATCAACTTTAGCTGAGGCAGAAGTTGAATATAAAGATGTAGAAGCAAATTCTATCTTCGTAGCTTTCCCAGTGACTGATGGTAAGGGTATTATTGATCCTAAAGATACTTACTTTGTAATTTGGACTACTACTCCTTGGACTATTCCAGCTAATGAAGCAATCTGTGTTAACCCTAAATTTGACTATTCAGTAGTTCAAGTTGGTGACAAGAAGTATGTGGTAGCTAGCGGCTTGCTTGAAAAAGTTGCAGAAGAAATTGGTTGGGATAATTATAAGGTTGTCCAAACTGTTAAGGGCGCCGACATGGAATACATGAAGGCAAAACATCCAATTTATGATAAAGAAAGTCTTGTAATTGAAGGCTTCCACGTAACTTTAGATGATGGTACTGGTTTGGTACATACTGCTCCTGGTTTTGGTGAAGACGACTTTAACGTTGGTCAAAAATATCATTTGCCAATCTTTAGTCCAGTTGATGCACACGGCTGCTATACTGATGAAGTTCCTGAACTTAAGGGGATGTTCTACCAAGATGTAGACAAGTTGATGGTTCAAAAACTTAAGGATGCAGGTGCTCTCCTTAAGCTTAAAGTATTCACTCACTCATACCCACATGATTGGCGTACTAAGAAACCTGTTATCTTTAGAGCTACGACTCAATGGTTTGCTTCAATTGCTCCATTTAGAGAACAAATTCTTGATCAAATTGAAAAGGCAAACTTCATCCCTTCATGGGGCAAGACTCGTCTTTACAATATGATTAAAGATCGTGGCGACTGGGTAATCTCTCGTCAACGTGCTTGGGGCGTACCACTACCAATCTTTTACGCTGAAGACGGTACTCCAATCGTTACTCCAGAAACCATTGATCATATTGCTAAAATCTTCGAAAAGGAAGGTTCCAATGCTTGGTACACTCATACCGCTAAGGAATTATTGCCAGAAGGCTTTACTTCAGAGCATTCACCAAATGGCGAATTTACTAAAGAAAAAGATATCTTGGATGTTTGGTTTGACTCTGGGTCATCTTGGTCTGGCGTAATGGAAAAGCGTGATGGTTTACACTATCCAGCAGATCTTTATCTTGAAGGTAGTGACCAATATCGTGGTTGGTTTAACTCAAGCTTGATTACCTCTGTTGCTGTTACTGGCAAGGCACCATACAAGGAAGTATTGTCACAAGGCTTCGTTTTGGATGACAAAGGCCACAAGATGTCCAAATCACTCGGCAATGTAATTTCACCGAACGACGTTATCAAGCGTATGGGTGCCGAAATTATTCGTCTGTGGGTTGCTCAAGCTGATACTACTTCAGATGTTGCCGTTTCAATGGGTATTTTGCAACAATCTGCCGAAAGCTACAGAAAGATCAGAAACACTTTCCGTTACATGCTTGCTAACACTAGTGACTTTGATCCAAAAGAAAATCGTGTTGCTTATGCGGATCTTCGCTCAGTTGACCAATACATGGAAGTTAAATTGAATGATTTAGTTAAGGACTGCCTTGCAGCATATGACAAGTTTGATTTTACTACTGTCTTTAAGAAAGTCTTCAACTTTATTTCTAATGATTTGTCAGCATTCTATCTTGATTTTGCTAAAGATGTACTTTATATCGATGGTAAAGATAGTCATGCTCGTCGATCAATGCAAACCGTAATCTACGATGCAGCTGTTAAGCTAGCCAAAATTTTAACTCCAATCTTGCCACACACCATGGAAGAAATTTGGGGCTTCTTGAAGGGACCTGAAGATTACATTCAACTTGCCAATATGCCAAAAGTTGAAACTTATGCTAACCGTGATGAATTACTTGAAAATTGGCATAAGTTTATGAACTTGCGTGACGATGTTTTGAAGGCACTAGAAGATGCTAGAAACAAGAAGTTAATTGGTAAGTCATTTGAAGCAGCCGTTACTATTTATCCAGATAAAGAAACAAAGGCCATGTTGAACGATTTGGATGCAGATTTCAGACAAATCTTAATTGTATCTAAATTAACTATTGCCGATGGCAAAGCTCCAGAAGAAGCTGAAGATTTAAACAATGCAAGTATCGTAGTTGAACATGCGGCTGGTGAAGTTTGTCCACGTTGTAGAATGATCAGAACGGATATTGGTGCAGATCCTAAATTACCTATGCTATGTGGCCGTTGTGCTAAGATCGTTGAGGAAAATGTCCCAGAAGCAGTTCAAGAAGGATTAGAAGAATAATGCGTTTAGGAACTGTTAAACAATTTGATGAGGGCAGTAGTTATGGTTTTATCGAAGATGATCAGAATCACAAATCATACTTTGTCTTTTATAAAGCTATTAAAGAAGAAGGCTACAAAACTTTAACAGTAGGCCAAAGAGTTAAATATCAATTAGCTCAAGGCAAAAATGGCTTACAATGTGTTAATGTCTATCTAGCCTAAGAAGGGAAATGAGACCTAGTGGATCTAAAAGAAACAGAAATCTCATCGCAACAAATTTTTCAAGGGCGAATCTTAGATTTGTCAGTACGCACAATAAAGTTGCCTAATGGTGAAACTGCAACGCGTGAAGTAATCAAGCATAGCCCAGCATCCGGAGTCATTGCGATTAATGATGAGCAAAAGATGCTTTTGGTTAAACAATGGCGTGAACCGATTAAGCAACTCACTTTAGAAATTCCAGCTGGATTAATTGATCCAACTGATGCTAGTCCGTTGGATGCAATGAAACGTGAATTAAACGAAGAAGGCGGCTATAAAGCAGATTATTGGGAAAAAGTAAGTGAATTTTATTCAAGTCCTGGTTTTTGTGATGAAAAGATGTATCTTTTCTATTGTGATACGCTTACCAAGTTAACCGATAAAAGATCGCTTGATGCAGATGAATTCTTGACTTCAGATTGGTACAGTTTAGATGAGTTAAAGAACTTACTAGCTGAGGGCACAATTGTTGATGCAAAGACGATTTATGCGATTACCGTCTGGGAAAATATGTTGTTGAGTGGTCGCCAAAGTGACGATAAGTAATAAAAATGGCAGAAAAACGTTCTGATTATCGAAAAAGGCAAAAAAAGAACTTATTAGATAAGGTCAAGTCTGCTTTTTCGAATGATGATACAACAGAAGAAGTTGACGTTAATCCTGATTTTAAAAAAGACAAGTCAGATTCAGCAGAACCTAGACGACGTCCTTTAGCGGGAGATGGCCAAGAATTTTATAAGCAAGAACAACCAATTGTTGATCAGGAGAAAATACGAGCAGATAAGGCCTTGAGACTGAAAAAAAGACTAAATCGTGCTATCCTGATAGTGTTTGTTCTGATTATCTTAGTGCTGCTTGCACTGTTTCATTTGTAAATTGGAAATGAGGAAAAAGATGAAGATTGCGATCATTGTTCCAATGGCTGAAGAAGCCGAATTTTATCGTAATCATTTCCATGCAGAAAAGAAAGAAATGTTCGGATCAACAGAATTCGAACATTTTTCTGTTAATGGCAATGATGTTTATTTAGGATTAAGTGGTATTGGTAAAGTACAAGCCGCGATGAATTTAGCTAGTTTGCTAAGCAATGTTGATATTGACGTAATATTTATGACTGGTTCAGCCGGTGCTTTGCAAAAAGATGTTCACCAAGAAGATTTAGTATTGCCAAGTGCTTTTGCATATTATGATGCTCATAACACTGCTGCTGGTGACTATGTAGAAGGGCAAATTCCACAACAGCCAGCTCAATATGTACTTGATTCGCCTGAGCGAGCTTCCTTTGCGGAATTTCTTAAGAAGCAAAACGTTGAATTCCGTGAGGGACTAGTAGTTACTGGTGATTCATTTGTGGCTTCAACTGAGCAAAAAGATGCAATTAAACAAAACTTTCCAAATGCTTTAGCCTGTGAAATGGAAGGTGCCGCTTTTGCTCAAGTTGCTTATGCATTTAATAAACCTTTGGTTGCTATGCGTGCCATTTCTGATAATGGGGATGGCAGTGCTAACGAAGATTTTGATATCTTTGTTAAAAAGGTTGGCGCCAAGGCGGCAAAATTGATTAGTGATTATTTAGAAAAGAAGAATTAGTGTGCGTGAAGTTTATTTAGATAATGCGGCCACCACGCCAATGTCACCTAAGGTAATCAATGTGATTACCGATGAGATGAAGAATGATTTTGGTAATGCCTCGAGTACCTATGAATTAGGGCGTAAGGCTAGAAACGTAATTGACAAGGCGCGTCATCAAATCGCTCAAAGCATTAATGCTCAAGACGGTGAGATTATTTTTACCTCTGGTGGCTCAGAGAGCAATAACACGGCTATTTTTGGAACTGCGTATAGTCGTAAAAATATCGGCAAAAAGATTATCACGACTAAAATTGAACACCCATCAGTCTTAAATCCAATGAAGCGATTGGAAAAAGAGGGTTATCAAGTCGTTTATTTAAACGTTGATCAAAGTAGTCATATTTCTTTGGAGCAGTTAAAACAGGAACTGACACCAGACACGATTTTAGTATCTACTATGGCGGTTAATAATGAAGTGGGCTCCATTATGCCATTAAAAGAAATTGGTGAAATGGTTAAAGATACGAATGCCTACTTCCACGTTGATAATGTGCAAGGCATGGGTACCATTGATATTGATGTTCGAGCTATGCATATTGACTTATTGTCTGTTTCTGCTCATAAGATTAATGGACCAAAATTTTTGGGTTTTTTGTATGAAAAATCAGATATCGATCTACCTAACTTGGTATTAGGCGGCGAACAAGAGGTTAAACGACGTGCAGGTACCGAAAATGTTCCTGGTATTGCTGGCTTTGGAGAAGCTGTTAAGGAACTCTCTGAAATTGGTCATGCTAGCTTGCAGGAAAGATACCAACATTTTCAAGAAATAATTTTACATGAATTGGATGCACATCATATTGATTATCAAGTTAACGGTGGTTACGGTCCGGGCTATTCGCACCATGTTTTGAATTTGGCATTTCCGGGGGTTTCGACTACCACTCTGCAAACTAATTTGGATTTAAACGGCTTTGCCGTATCTGGTGGTTCCGCCTGTACCGCTGGCTCTTTAGAGCCGTCGCATGTTTTGATTGCATGTTTTGGTCCGGATTCGCCGCGTATCCATGATTCAATTAGAATTTCGTTTGGGCGTTATAATACAGACGATGAAGTTCAGGCTTTTGCTGAGAATTTAATCAAAGTTGTACAGAGAATTCAATCTAAGAATAAATAGTTGCTTTTAAAAAGAAAGTAACTTATTATAAATAAGCGAGGGAAATTATGGCAAATACAGTTGTGATTAATGGTGATAAACGCAAATTTACTTTGAATCCTGATTTAAAGCTCTATGCTTTAATTGACGCAGGCTTTGTCAAGACCACCAAAGGCAATTTTAATTATGAGCATCCGCTTTATAATGATTCACCTTATAATGCACCTACTAAGCTAAAGATGACGATTAACAAGAATTTGTCACATTTAACGATGGTAGTAACTGATCGCAATGGTTTGCAGAAGGTTAATATTTTTAAAAATAAGCAATTAGCGCCAACTGTAGACCTTTTAGATTATATTTTAAAGGACTTAGAAGAGCGCAACATATTGCAAGAAGTAAAGGATTGATTGACTAATGGTTGACAATAGTAAGACTAGAGTTGTTGTTGGTATGAGTGGCGGAGTAGATTCTTCTGTTTCTGCGCTTTTGCTTAAACAACAAGGCTATGATGTTGTCGGCGTCTTTATGAAGAATTGGGATGATACCGATGATGCGGGCGTCTGCACTGCTACTGAAGATTATGAAGATGTAAAAAAAGTTGCTGATAAGATCGGTATTCCATATTATTCAATTAATTTTGAAAAGGAATACTGGCATCGTGTCTTTGAGTATTTCTTGAATGAATACAAAAAAGGCAGAACTCCTAATCCTGACATAATGTGCAACAGCCAAATCAAATTTAAATCATTTTTGGATTTTGCTATGGATTTGGATGCAGATTATATTGCTATGGGACACTATGCAAAAACTATGAAGGATGCTAATGGTGTAACTCATATGATGCGTCCTAAAGATGGCAATAAGGATCAGACTTATTTCTTAAGTCAATTAAATCAAGAGCAAATTAGCAAGGTTATCTTCCCTTTGGCTAATTTAACTAAGCCACAAGTTAGAGAAATTGCTTTAGAAAATGGGTTAGCAACCGCTAAGAAGAAAGATTCTACTGGGATTTGTTTTATCGGTGAAAGAAACTTTCGTAAATTCTTAAGCGAGTTTTTACCAGCTAAATCCGGCAAAATGGTTACTCCAGATGGAAAAGTTGTTGGCGAACATGCTGGCTTAATGTATTATACTATTGGTCAACGTCAAGGCCTCGGCTTAGGTTCAACCAAGGAATCAACTGATCCCTGGTTTGTTGTAGGCAAAGATTTAAAGAAGAATGAATTAATCGTTGAGCAAGGTTACGATAGCCCACTTCTTTATGCAAGTCGTTTAAAGGCTAGCGATATGTCTTTCTTTACTGGTCAACCAGATCATGACTTTGAAATTCACTGCAGTGCTAAGTTTCGTTATCGTCAATGTGATATTGGTGTTACTGTGAAGTATCATGCAGCGGATAATACTGCTGATGTTTACTTTGATGAGCCAGCTCGTGCTGTAACTCCTGGACAAGCTCTTGTCTTATACAATGGCGAGGAATGTTTGGGTGGTGGCAATATTGATGCAGCTTACCAAGAAGACAAACAATTACAATTAGTCTAAAATAAATGCTCAAAAAGACGTTCGTGTTTTCGAACGTCTTTTTCTTTGTGTTAAACTATTAATAATTATAAATATAATTAGGGAGATATTTGAGATGCAAATTTATTTTGTTCGTCATGGAAAAACTGAATGGAATCTGGCAAGTCGTTTTCAAGGCGGTCATGGTGATTCGCCACTTTTGCCGCAGAGTTTGGAGGATATTAAGAAACTAGGCAAGCATTTAAGAGGGACAAGATTTAGAGGTATCTTTGCCAGTCCTTTGGACCGGGCCTTTAATACAGCTCAAGGTATTGATGATGCAATGAATGCCAATTTACCAGTAGTAATCGATGAACGCTTAAGAGAATTTAACTTGGGTGATATGGAAGGAATGAAATTCGCTGAGGCGGAGAAGAAATTTTCTAAACAGATGAATAATTTTTGGCATCACCCAGATCAATATGATCCAACGGAGCTTCATGGTGAAGATTACAAGCATGTTATTGCACGAGGCAAATCTTTCGCTCAAGAAATGGCCAAACGTTTTCCAAATGATGATGATAAGGTCTTGGCAGTTAGTCATGGTGCCGCTTTGTCAGCAATTATGGGCGGATTACTGGGTTATCCACTTAAGGATATTCGTAAAAATGGTGGGCTGAGTAATACCAGCTTAACAGTTTTAGAAACTCTAGACGGTGGAAAGACTTTTAAGCCAGTCGTTTGGAATGAGACTAGCTATCTAGGTAGAAAATTATCAAAGACGGATTCATTATAATGGATAAGAAAATAGCACGACTTTATGATGATGGTCAAGTTGAACAAGCAATTCATCTGTTAGTTCAAAGAATTGATCAAAAACCACAAAATGTAGAAAATTATTTGCAACTCTCTACTTATTTAATCGAGCAAGGCAGTGTAGATCAGGTGCAAAAATTGCTGGAGCAGGCACAGCACTTGGTAAAAAAGCCACTAGAATTAAATTATAATCTGGCAGTTGCTCATTATTTGCAAGGCGATTTTGATCAGGCATTAGCCTTGCTTGATCAAATTCCTAATGATGATTTAACGCTATATCAAAAGGCATTGACGTACTTGAAACTAGGACAAAGTCAGAAAGCACTCGCCTATGCATTAACGATTAAAAAAGTGGATGAACGGGTACAGGAACTGTTAGGCGATATCTGGCTCAGTATGGGTGAAAGTAGGCAAGCCAAGCAAATATATTTGGCAATTCCAGAAAATAAACGATCTGCGAAAATTTATTTCTTGCTTGGAGTAGCTACTTTAGAAGAAAAGCGTGAGCTAGCTAAGCAATATTTTGATCGTGCCAAAAAGATGGATATTAAGTATTATCAGCATGCTATGAAGCAGTATGCTTCCATCATGAAAATGCTAAACGATAAGGAAAAGAAAAAATAATGGTTGAATTCACCGGTAAAGTTAATGGTATAGTTTTTGAAAACGATCAGGATTTATATAAAATTTTAGATGTTGAAATTATTGGCTCACTTGAAAATTATTCACGTGATGAAATCAAAGTAACTGGTAGTTTTGGCGATATTCAAATCCTTTCTAGCTACCACTTTGAAGGTAGATTAGTCATGCATGAAAAGTTTGGCTTGCAGTTCAGAGCAACTAGCTACAAGCAAATTTTACCGCATGAGGAGGGGTCTTTAACTAAGTACTTAAGTTCAAGCAACTTTCCAGGCATTGGTAAAAAAGCCGCAACAACAATTATTGATGAACTTGGCTTAGATGCATTAGACATTTTAAAAGAAAATCCTGCAAAGATTGATACCTTATCAATTAGCAAAAAACAAAAAGACAGCTTGCTATCAGGTTTAAATGCGATGGACTCTTATTCTGAGGTTGTTCTAAAATTAGCTCAATATGGGGTAAATAAGCGAGTAGCAGAGCATGTTTATCAACTTTATCATGGTGAAAGTATTGCTAAATTAGAAAAAGATCCTTATGCCGCAGTCAATGAAATTGCGGGTTTTGCGTTTAAGACTGCTGATACGATTGGTAAACAGCTAGAAATTAAGCAGGATGATCCTCGTCGAATTAAAGGTGCAATTTATCAAGTATTGCTTGATGCTTTAACTGGCGCAGGAGATACTTATGTTGGTTTAGCTGAACTTTTGACTGATGCCAGCAAGTTGTTAGATATCACGCAGTTTGATCCAATTGCTAATTGTATTAATGACTTACAAGAGGCTGGCAAGGTAGTAGTTGATGGCAATCATGCCGCATTGCAAAATATTTTTCAAACAGAGCTGGATATTGCGCGTGCTATGAAGAATTTAGTTGCAAGTCGTAAGTTGCAGGAAGATGAACAATACAATGATTCTCAAGTCGAGCAAGCAATTCAAGATGCTGAAAAAGAGCTAAAGATTAACTATGATGATACCCAAAAATTGGCTATTAAGAACGCACTAACGCATCCTATTTCCATCTTGACAGGTGGACCTGGTACGGGGAAAACCACCATTATTAATGGAATTCTGCTTGTGTTAAGGAAATTGGCTAATATCCCTGCTTCTGCGTTATATAGCGAAGATCCTCCATTTTTGCTAGCTGCTCCAACTGGTAGGGCGGCTAAGAGAATGGGTGAGATAACTGGTATTAGTGCCAAGACCATTCATCGCTTGTTGGGTTTAGGTATTGGTGAAACTAGAGCAGAAGATCTGAATGAGTTAAACGGTGAGATTTTAATTATCGATGAGATGTCGATGGTTGATATGTTTTTGTTTAAGCAACTTTTATTTAGTATCAACCAAACAAGACACATTGTTTTTGTCGGAGATAAAGATCAATTGCCTTCCGTTGGCGCTGGGAATGTCTTTAGTGACTTGATTAAGTCACATGCATTTCCTACCACGATTTTAAAGCAAATTCATCGACAAGGGGATGATTCAACTATCATCACATTGGCCCATGATGTCAATGAAGGCAAAAATGAGCAGGCTCTTTTTAAGAAAACGAAAAATTATTCATTTATTAGTTGCCGACCAGATTTAGTTGGGGATGCGGTTGGTCAAATAGTTAAATTAGCACTAAAACGTGGTTTTAATGAAGACGATATTCAAGTATTAGGCGCAATGTACCATGGTAATGGTGGCGTTAATAATTTAAATGATATTATTCAGGAAATTTTGAATCCGCCTAAAGCTAAAAGCAAGCAATTAGAAATGCATAGTGAAATTTTCCGCATTGGAGACAGGATTCTGCAGCTCCAGAATAATCCAGAGAAAGATATTTATAATGGTCAGATCGGTAAAATTCTTAGTATTGACGAAGATAGATCTAAAGAATGCATGGTAGCAGATTTTGATGTACGCGAAGTTACTTTTGATCGCAAAGATTTGGGGGATCTGACGCGAGCTTATGCAATTACTATTCATAAGTCTCAAGGATCAGAGTTTCCTCTAGTAATTTTAAATCTAACAATGCAGAATTTCGTTATGCTCAAACGTAATTTGTTATATACTGCGATAACTCGTGCTGAAAAAAATCTGGTACTTGTGGGTGATCCGCGAGCATTTGTAGCCGCCTTTAAGACGCCCGGTAATGATCGTAAGACAGGCTTAGCGCAAAAGATCTGTCAGCAATTAGACATGAAATTAGAGCGAGATAACAGTCCTAAGCCAGTAGAAACAACTGAAAAAGAAGAAAAGACTGTCGTTGAACAAGAACCAATGGAAAAACAGACAGAGGATTATATACTAACTCCAGATAAAATTTATTCAGGAGCAATTGATCCGATGATCGGTATGGAAAATATTAAATTATAGTAAGAAGTCTCATGGTGTGTGAATCATGGGGCTTTTCGATTATACAAATGCATGGTATAATGAGTATTGTTTAAACATACGTTCAAACAAGCGATAGATAATTAAGATGGATATTACAATCATTACATTTACAATAGGTATTTTAACCTATTGTTTTTTTCGAGTAGTTAATGCCAAAAATAAAATGAAACCAATTACGCTAAGTGAAATAGATAAAGAAGAACTGAATAAGATAGAAAAGTTAGCAGGGCAACGCTTGCCTTATAGATTTCCTAATCAACGGGGATTAAAATTTCAAATTATTGAGTTAATGCGACCAGGTTATATTAAACGCAGAATTTTTGATCAGCGAGGGCACTGTCACTATTTAATTAAATACCATTTAGATCGCAGTATTTTTGAAATAATAGAATTTGGGTTAACTGACGGGCATTATTTTCGTAAGACTTATTGGAATGAGTCAAAAGAAAAAGCAGAATTCTATTACTATGGACATCGGCAAGTTTCATCGTTGGCTGATGTTAAGACTAAGTTGCAGTATTATGGTTCAATGGTTCGAGAAGGCAAAGAGATTCTAGTACCATTAGAAGATGATCTTAAACAATATGCCAATGAAGTTGAGAATCATGCTACTTGTCAAAGAGAATGGGTTAAACGTGGCGGCATTACTGATACTGACGCCGTCCATTCAATTATGCAGGCTGAGAAGATTAGTTTTTCGAAAAAACAGGATTTAAGACGAGCATTAAATGTGCGAAATGTATTACGAATTAGTGCAATTAATTCAGGTTTTAATACGTATAATAAAACAGTAGCTGATTTTCAAAAGAGAATGACTGACTTACATTTGGGTAAAATTAAATCACTGCATTAGATGGATATTTTGTCTAAACGAGATTTGCGGCAAGCAAGCAATCTCTTAGCTGGTAGTGCAGCAGAGGAATTAGTTAATCGAAAAGTACGTCAAGTACAGTCTGGTAAAGTATTATTGCATAATTTGATTTTGCCATATCCTTATGAGAAACAAGACAGTTTAGATAGTAATCAAATTGACCATTTAGTGATTGCCTCAAGTGGTATTTTTTGTATTGAGACCAAGGCAAGGTCGACCTCAGCTGGTAAATATAATGCTCTCACAGATTATGATGAGCTGGCAGATCAGGTAGCTAAACATAAGGAAAGCATCAAGTACGTACTTAATAAAAGCAATAACCCAATTATTATTGCTCTGTTAAAACGAGTGAATATCGATCAACTAATTCGGAATATAGTCGTTTTTGTCAGCCGGACTGAAAAAGATTTTATTTTAGAAAAAACGGAACGTTACCAAAAAGTCGGCATTGAGGTTGCTCAGCTTGCAGATCTACAATCTTTATTTGTACAAGCTAAAGCTAATTTTGGCCTGTATGATGAAGAAATTTCAGCAATAGAAAATGAACTAACTGATTATAATGTTCTCAGTAATGAAAAAGTATATTCCACAAATGTATTATTATTTGATGATTCCCACCTTAGTCAACAAGCAATTAATGAACAGCTATATCACGCTAATCAGGTAATCAAGCATATTAATCATATTAATAAATTACTTGATAAGTATTTAACTGAAGCACGTAAATGGCAAAAACAGTACAAGCATTACCGTTATTGGCGTAAATTCTATCAGCAGGTTAGACATTTTACGAATACAGATCGGTATTATGAAAAGCATTGCATTAAAAAAGATATTTTTGACGAAATTTAAAAGACAAGGAGTTGCTCCTCGTCTTATTTTGTAATATTTCATTGAATAAATTTTATTTTTTGGTTTGCACAAGTAATCTTTATCAATAAGAAAAGACTCCCGAAGGAGTCTCAATATTTTTATTTCTTTTCAATGATCATTGGTAAAATCATCGGTCGTCTTTCAGTCTTTGAATAAAGGAAGTCTAAAAGATTTTCAGTAATTGCTTTATTTATCTCAGCTTCCTTAGGATGATCTGATTTGGACATTTCATTGCGAAGTACATGATAAACATGTTTTTGAGCCTGGCTGATTAATTCAGTCGACTCGCGCATGTAAACAAAGCCACGACTCAAAATATCAGGGCCAGCTAAGACGCGTTTATGCTTGTAGTCTACTGTAGCTACAGCAACTACCAAGCCTTCCTCGGAAAGGATTTGACGGTCATGAACAACCACATTACCAACATCAGCTGTACCAGAAGTGTCGACATAAACATCTCCGGCAGGGATGCGGCCGGCAATTCTCGAACCATTAGGTCCAAAGCAAACAACTTCGCCGTTTGCTAAAACAAAAGTATTTTCAGCAGGTACACCAGCTTGTTGAGCTAACTGAGTATGAATAACCTGCATCCGATATTCTCCGTGAACAGGAATCATATATTTTGGCTTAGTTAAACGAACCATCATCTTTAGTTCTTCCTGACCACCATGACCAGAAGTGTGAACGTTATTGACGCGTCCGTGGATAACATTAGCGCCACCTTCCATTAATTTATTAATTAAATGGTTAACGCTGAGTGTATTACCTGGAATTGGGTTAGATGAGAAGATGACCGTGTCACCTGGCTGTAAAGTGATCTGTCTGTGCGTGCCATTGGCAATTCTCGATAAAGCTGCTAATGGTTCACCTTGAGAACCAGTACATAAGATCATTACTTTCTCAGGTGGTAATTTATTAATTTCTTCGGCATCGACGATTAGATCCTTAGGTACATTTAAATATCCTAGGTCAATCCCGTTGTCTACGCCGTTTTCCATACTACGACCGAAAATAGCTACCTTTCTACCGGTATCAATTGCTGCTTGAATAGCTGTTGATACACGGTAAAGATTAGAAGCAAATGTAGCAAAAATAATTCTGCCCTTAATACCAGTAATGATATTATGAAGCGATTTTGCTACAAATCTTTCAGACTTGGTAAATTGGCTAACTTCAGCGTTAGTTGAGTCTGATAGAAGAGCAAGGACACCCTCATTGCCTAATTTAGCCATCCTTTGAAAATCTGGTGCTGGCTGATTCATTACTGGAGTTAAGTCAAACTTAAAGTCCCCAGTAAAGACTACAGCACCTAAAGGCGTATGAACGGCAATACCTAAAGTATCAGGAATAGAGTGAGTAGTTCTAAAGAAAGAAACAGAAAGTTTCTTAAACTTTAAAACAGTATCTTCGTGTTCCTCATGTAGTTCAGTCGTCTTTAAAATTCCGTGTTCTTCCAATTTACCTTTAATTAATGATAGGGCAAATGGAGTTGCATAAACTGGAATTTCAGGAATTTCTTCTAATAAAAATGGAATCCCTCCAATATGGTCTTCATGTCCGTGACTGACTACTAAAGCTTTGATTTTCTTACGGTTCTTGATGAGGTATGAATAGTCTGAAATAACGTAGTTGATACCTAAAAGATCATCTTCGGGGAATTTAATACCACAGTCCATGATGATAATTTCATCCTGATACTGTACACAATACATATTTCTGCCAATTTCATGCAAACCCCCGATTGCATAAACGGCTACTTCATTATTTTTAATTCGCACTCTTTGTTACTTCTTATCGAACTTAGTCAACTTAAAGTCGGCATGTTCTTTTTCGTAAGCTAAAGAGTTGCCAGTTAATTCTTGGATGAGTTCAATGTTGTAGGGGGTATTGTCCTCAACCGTACTTCTTGCTTCGACCATGTTGTCAGCTTCCATGTAAAGGGTTTGAGTAGTTTCTCTACGAGGATTGACAATCTTGTCTTTTTGATACAAAACTTTGTAAATCATAAATGATTCTCCTTAATTAATGTATAAACGATCAATTTTGAGTAAAAATACTCAATAACTAATGAAAATTCTATCATATTTACAAAATTAAGTATATAAAGAAGTTTGAAGGATTTTATATTCGTTTTTTATTTGTTAATTTTGTAATAAGCATTGACGTAGAATAACAAAGGTTGTATTATAAATATGTAGTGAATGATTTATAAAAAATATGTAGTGAATGATTTATAAACTCATTTGCTCGCTATAAGAAGTCTCTTCAATCTTCTTAATTCCCAATGTATGAGCCACTGGCCCAGTCATCCAGTGGTTTTTTTGTATAAAAAAAGCCCACTTACTGTGGACTTTTCTTTTTTAAATAACAATTAAGGAATCACAACTGTATCTTCTTTAAGTGAGAATGGATCTTGCTTGTTGATTCTATCGTAGAATAAGTGACCATTTAAGTGATCAATTTCGTGGGAAGAAACAATTGCTGGGTAATCCTTTAAACGAATTGTTTTTTCCTCGCTATCCACAGTGTAATAATGAATGGTCAATTTATCTGGACGAGGAACGTAACCGTTAATTACCTTATCTACACTTAAACAACCTTCGCCTTCACTTAGGCAAGCTTGGCGAACAGATTCTGAAATAATTTCAGGGTTAACATAGACTTCCTTAAAAATAATCTTGCCTTGATCATCTGGCACTAACAAAGCAGCCATTTGAACACCTTCGCCAACTTGTGGTGCGGCTAAACCAACGCCAGCTCTTAATTGATGTTTTTCGGCGATTTTAGGATCTTGGGAATTAACTAAGTATTCCATCATGTCATTTGCTAATTGCTTGTAATGATCACTAAGCGGAAAAGTTAATGGCTTAGCAATTTGGCGTAATACGGGATTACCATCTCGTACAATATCTTTCATTAAAATCAAAGTAATTACTCCTTTTAATTAATTATCTAACTGATCTAATATATATTTTTACCATACTTTAAGGGATTTTGCTTGCTTTTGAGAAATTAAAGTCAAACTTAAATGATTGTTAAGCGTTGACCCATGTGCTGTTAAGTGGTAAAATTCACTAACGTAACTATACAGATCAAAAAGAAGCACTTCGATAAGGCGCTATTGCGTTACCGAAACTGTGACGAGGTCACAGTTTTTTTATTGAAGAGTGGGGAGGAATACTTTTGTCAGAAAAAAGAAGAGACGATCTTAGAAATATCGCTATTATTGCCCACGTTGACCATGGTAAAACTACTTTGGTTAACCAATTATTGAAGCAATCAGATACTTTGCCAGAACACATGAATCTGGAAGATCGTGCTATGGACTCAAATGCCATTGAACGTGAACGTGGTATTACTATTTTATCTAAGAACACTGCTGTTCGTTATAAAGATACTACTATTAATATCTTGGATACGCCAGGACACGCCGACTTTGGTGGTGAAGTAGAACGTGTTATGCACATGGTAGATGGAGCATTATTATTAGTTGATGCTTATGAAGGTCCAATGCCACAAACTCGTTTTGTTTTGAAAAAGGCTTTGGAAGCTGGCGTTAAGCCAATCGTTGTTTTGAACAAGATTGACCGTCCAGGTGCTCGTCCTAAGAAAGTTTTGGATGATGTGCTTGAACTCTTCATTGAGTTAGGTGCTAATGATGAACAGCTTGACTTCCCAGTCGTTTATGCGTCAGCTTTAAATGGCACTTCATCATATGATCCAGATCCAAGTACACAAAAGGAAACGATGGATCCAATCTTTGATACTATTATTAAGAATATTCCTGCTCCAATCGACAACTCAGATGAGCCACTGCAATTCCAAATCACTATGTTGGATTGGGATGACTATGTTGGTCGTATCGGTGTTGGTAGAATTTACCGTGGTCACGTTAAGGTTGGCGACAATATCACCGTTATGAAGCGTGATGGCTCAACTCAAAACTTCCGCGTTACTAAGTTATTTGGTTACTTTGGTTTAAAGCGTAATGAAATTAAAGAAGCCAAGGCCGGTGATATCATTGCAATTAGTGGTATTAATGATATTTATGTTGGTGAAACTATTGCATCAGCTGATCATCCAGAAGCTTTGCCACTGCTTAAGATTGATCCACCAACTTTGCAAATGGACTTTGTTGCTAATGACTCACCATTTGCAGGTCGTGAAGGTGATCAAGTAACTCCTAAGAAGCTGGAAGATCGTTTAATTCGCCAAACTCGTACTGACGTATCATTAAAGGTCGAACCAACTGATCAATTGAATGCTTGGACTGTATCAGGTCGTGGTGAACTTCACCTTTCGATTTTGGTTGAAGAGCTTCGTCGTGAAGGTTTTGAATTACAGCTTTCACGTCCTAAGGTTATTTACCGTGAAATTGATGGTACTATGTGTGAACCATTTGAATCTGTTCAAATTGATACGCCAGATGAATATGTTGGTTCAGTTATTGACTCACTTTCACAACGTAAGGGTGAAATGAAGAACATGGAATCAACTGGTAACGGTCAAACTCGTTTGGAATTCTTAGTTCCATCACGTGGTTTGATTGGTTACAACAACGAATTTATGTCTCAAACTGGTGGTTATGGTATCATGAACCACACCTTTGAAGCTTATAAGCCAGTTGTTAAGAATTGGAACCCAGGTCGTCGTAACGGTGCTTTGGTATCAATTAATCAAGGCCAATCAACTACTTACTCATTACAATCAGTTGAGCAACGTGGTGAATTATTTATCGGTGCTGGTGTTGAAGTCTACGAAGGCATGATTGTGGGTCAATCATCACGTGAACGTGATATTGCCGTTAACGTAACTAAGGGTAAGAACTTAACTAACACCCGTGCTGCTGGTAAGGACCACGCAGCTGCGATCAAGACGCCTAAGAACTTGACTCTTGAAGAAGCTATTGAATTCTTGAATGATGATGAATACTGTGAAGTAACTCCAAAATCTATTCGTTTGCGTAAGAAGATTTTGAACACTTCAGAACGTCAAAAGGCTGACAAGAGACGTAATCGTGCTAATTAATTTTAGATAAATTTTAAAAAGTCATCACTGAATAGAAGTGGTGGCTTTTTTGTTTTATAATTAGGAAAGTATTATTTTATAAAAGGGGCAACGCTCGTGCGTCGAAAATTACGTTATCTTGACTATAAAATCTTTATCCCTTACTTAATTTTAGTTATCTTAGGGGTAATTTTGGTTTATTCGGCTAGTTCGGATATTTTATTAGTTAATGGCTTTAAACCAGATGTATACGGCATTAGACAAGCAATTTATGCGGTAGCAGCATTTGCACTGTTTGGTGTACCGTTCTATGCATTAAAAATAAAAGTGTTCAAGAGTCCTAAATTTGTGGCTAGTTTTTTACTTATTTGTATTTTAATGCTAATGTGGCTAGTCTTTCTTAGATTTGCTCATGGTAGTTCTGCCGCTGTTAACGGGGCTGTGGGTTGGATTAATTTGGGATTTATTAATTTGCAGCCACTTGAGGTAACTAAATTAGCTTTGGTGATCTATCTCGCCTATGTGTTAGACCGGCGGGATGGTAAGTTGGTGGCAGGCAGGATAAAATCGAACTTGTCACACCCAGCGATTTTAGCAGCATTTTTGATGTGCTTGGTAATTGTAGAACCTGATTTTGGTGGAACAGCTATTTTATTTATGATTACCTTAGTCATGTTTTCAGTCTCAGGTGTTCCTACTAAAATAGCATTAGCTTGGCTGATTGGAATTGTCATTCTGGTAGGTGCAGTTTTTTGCATTGTAGTAGCATGGAATCCTAAGTTTTTGCAAGAAAGTTATCAGTTTCAACGGTTAATGTCATTCCTGCATCCTTTTGAATTGGAAAGAAAAGGTGGCGCTCAACTAGTTAATTCTTATTACGCCATTCATAATGGTGGCTTATTAGGCGTTGGACTAGGCAACAGTATGCAAAAGCGGGGCTATTTGCCAGAGCCTTATACTGATTTTATTTTGTCGATTACGGCAGAAGAAATGGGTGTAATTTTTACTATAGTGTTGATTGGTCTGCTATTTTATTTAATGTGGAAAATTATGAACGTGGGGGTACATGCAGTTTCTCAATTTGACGCATTAATTTGCTTTGGCGTGACGACCATTATCTTTACTGAGGCTTTCTTTAATATTGGCGCTGTATTGGGCTTGCTTCCGATTACTGGGGTAACATTGCCGTTTATTTCATATGGGGGTTCCTCAATGATTGTTTTGACGGCCGCGATTGGCTTAGTCTTAAATGTAGCTGCTAACGAAAAAATGTTAAAAGAAAAGGATGAAACAATTGCATGAGTATTAATCAAGAAATTGAAAATACGCATTTAATTAAACGAGTTGCGTTAATTGTTTATTTAAAATCGGTTAGTGATCAATATAAATTACGTCATTATGGAGATATTGTATATTTCTCTAAAAAAATGAAGTATTGTGTATTATATGTAAATCGTAAAGAAGCAGAAGAGGTAAAGAAAGAAATTTCTCAGTTGGATTTTATTAAACATGTCGAAATTTCGGCTGAGGAAAATGTAAATCTTGATAGTAAATACATTGAGAGCCAAATTACTACTATGGCTAAAGAAGCTGAGGAAAAACTGCAACTTGAACAAGAAAAGAATGAGGATCAAATATAATGAGAATCATTTCAGGGAAATATGCTAAAAGAAATCTATATACGTTAAAAAGCAATCGGACGCGTCCAACTAGTGATAAGGTCAAAGAATCTTTATTTAATTCATTAGGGCAATTCTTTAATGGTGGCAATGTTCTTGACCTTTATGCGGGTAGTGGCGCATTAGGAATTGAAGCAGTATCGCGTGGCTATGATCGTGCTAGTCTAGTGGATATTAATCATGCCGCCTGTGCCATTATTAAGAAAAATGTTGTTTTAACCAAGGAGGAACAACGTTTTGCCATCTACAATATGCGCAGTTCAGCAGCCTTAAAATTATTTAGTGAAAAACAAGAAAAATTTGATTTGATTTTTTTGGATCCACCTTATGCTAAAGAAAAAATTGCTAAAGATATGATTCGAATGAATAAATTGGGCTTATTAAATGAACAAGCAATTATAGTAGCTGAAACTGATGATCATACTGAGTTAGGCAAAATTATGGGCTTTTCAATGATTAAGGATCATCATTTAGGAAAAAAAACTATCGTAAGAATTTATCGAAAGGATTAAATAATCATGACTGTTGCACTTTTTCCGGGAAGTTTGGATCCGATTACCAATGGACATGTAGAAACGGCTAAACGAGCTGCAGAAATTTTTGATCGAGTTTTTGTGGTGGCAATGACTAATACCTCTAAGCATTATTTATTTAGTGCACGGCAACGAGCTGATTTCGCTAGGGATGCATTGAAAGATATCCCTAATATTGAGGTATTAGAACGACCGGATCAATTAACTGTCAAATTGGCGCACGAGTTAAAAGCAAAAGTAATTGTGCGTGGCGTCAGAAATAGTGCTGATTTTCGTTATGAACGAGAAATAGCTGGGATTAATAAGCGTTTAGCACCAGACATTAACACTGTTTTATTATTTAGCAGTCCAGAAAATTCTTTCGTTGCTTCTAGTATGATTAAGGAACTGGCACGCTTTGATGAAGACGTTGATCAATTTCTGCCGCAGATGGCTGCCCAGGCTTTAAGAGAGAAGTTACGTTATGAAAAATAAGCAAAAAAAATCTTTACGCAACTGGCTGATTGCTTTAGTCGCAATTGTCGCTGTTGCGTTTTTAGCATTTTGGCCGACTGATTATTATATTGAATCACCGGGTGAGGCAGTAGCGGTCAATCAATTTATTAAATCTAAGAATAAGAAACCAGCTAATTTTTATTTAGTTACAGTCAGCGTAACGAGCCGTCCTGCTTCAATTTTAGAATATTTATGGAGCTATACCAGGCCTTATTCTGAACGCGTGCCTAGTAAAGAACTATTAGGAGGCCAAACTAGCGCGCAATATAATGAATTACAGAATTGGTATATGGAAACTAGTCAGCAGAATGCAATTTATTATGCAGCTAAAAAAGCAGGCAAAAAGCATAGCTTAAAGTATTTAGGCGTTTATGTCATGGAAGTGCAAAAGAAATCCAGTTTTAAGCACAAATTGCAGATAGGCGATACAGTACTAGGAGCTAACGGGCGAAGATTTCATTCGACTGAGGAAATGATGACTTATCTACGCAAACAAAAAATTGGTAGTAAAGTTACTATTTCTGTATTGAGAGGCAAACAAAAGAAGCATTTTACCGGTCGGATTGTTAAAGTTAAAGGTACTAATAAACCTGGAATTGGGATTCAATTGGTGGAACATGTGACAGTAAAGACCACTCCTAAATTAACAATTAATGCAGGCGAAATCGGTGGCCCTTCTGCTGGATTAATGTTTACTTTGGAAAGCTATGAAGTTTTTACTAAACAGAATTTAAGCAAGGATCATAAAATTGCCGGTACTGGAACAATTTCGCCTACGGGTAAGGTTGGAATTATTGGTGGCGTTGATAAAAAAGTTGTGGCTGCAAGTCGTGCTGGTGCTGAGGTCTTTTTTGCACCAACAGATAATACAAGCGTTAAGGCCAGCCAAACTAACTATGCAGTGGCGAAACGAACTGCTAAGAAAATTCATACTAAGATGAAAATTGTCCCTGTGGACACATTTGACGATGCTTTACATTATCTAAAAAAGCATTACCAAAAAGAAAAATAAAAAAAATTTAAAGTCCAGAGAAAAATCTGGGCTTTTTTTGCGTAATAAATAATAGAGGGGGGATTTTAATGAATTTCAATAAAATAAAAGAAGTTGTCGTAGAAAAGAAAATTTATATTATTGCGACAATAGTTTTAGTAGCCGTTCTTGGGCTGAAAAAAAGCAATAATCAAGAAAGCGTAGCGGAAGTGAATAATGAAAAAGTGATGCAGTCCAGTAATACGGCTTCATCTAACAATAGTAATGCCTCTAGTATGGCTAGTAGTGCATCATCGTCTAGTTCGAAGACGGTTACCTGTGATATTTCAGGTGCAGTTAAACATCAGGGAGTTTATACTTTAAAAAATGGGGCTCGCTTGCAAGAGTTAATTGAAGCGGCTGGTGGTACAACTGCGAAAGCGCAATTAAAGGCTATTAATCGGGCAGTTTTATTGAAAGACCAAGATAAGATTCATATTCCATATAAAGGCGAAAAAGTTGAAAGTGTGTCTACAGTAACAGCTGGAAGCGATAATTCAAGAGAAGCTAAAGATAGCGCTCAAAGTGGCAGCAATGGCGAAAAAGTCAATTTGAATACTGCTAGTGCGGCGGATCTACAAAAGTTGACTGGCGTAGGAGAAAAGAAAGCAGAGCAGATTATTGCATATCGCGAGCAGAATGGTTCCTTTAAAAAGATTGAAGATTTAATGCAAGTCTCAGGTATAGGAGAAAAGACTTTTGAAAGTCTCAAAGATCAGCTGGCTGTTTAGGCAAGACCTCGGTTTTTACTTGTTGACTGCACTTCTTTTAGTCGCTATTTCATTTTTAGCATTTTCTTGTTCAGTTCTTAGTCAGCAATTAGTAGCTATCGTATTTTTGCTTTATTTTAGTTTTTTATTGTTTAAGAAATATCGTACTAGCTTTAAGTTAGTTTTGTTAACTGCAGTTACATTTGCTAGTTTAATTTATGTTAGTAAGAAAGAAATACCATTTAATTTAACTGCGCAAAGTCAGGTTAAACTGTATCCTGATCAAATTCGTATTAAAGACGATTATTTAACAGGAGTAGGGCATTATCAACAAGGAAATATTTTAATTAGTGTCCGAGTTACTAAAGAGCAAGAGAAATTGCTCAAAGAGGGTCGGCCTGTATTACTTACTCAAATAACTGGTGAATGTGATCCGATTGAGCCGGCAACTAATCAGGGGGAATTTGATTATCAAAATTATTATCTAGCTAAGCGAATTAGTCAAAGGATTAAATACACCAGCTGTAATTTAGTTCTACTTAAGAGTCAAAATTTATTTGATTATTTGCATGAGTGGCGGTTTTATTTGCAAAATTATTTTAATAGAATGCCGCAGCTGCTCGGCTTTTTTGGGAGTGAACTGGTATTAGGTGAAAATAATGCTCAAGAAAATCAAGAAATTTTAAATAATTACCGCAATTTAGGCGTAATTCACTTACTCAGCATCTCAGGCTTGCATGTAGGAATTTACGTTTTGCTTATTAGTATTGTGTGTTTTTACTTAAAATTAACTGATGAGGAAACATTCGCTTGCTGCAGTTTGGTTTTATTATTAGGAATTTTTTTAAGTAGTGGCCAAGCAGGATTTGTTCGAGCAAGTTTAACATATTTTTTAGGGAAAATTTGTAAATTTAAACATTATCGAGTTAGCCAGCCAGATCTTTTGGGCTTAACTTGCATTTTGCATATCTTACTAGTGCCGCGTTTATTTATGGCAGCTGGAGCAATTTTGAGTTATATTCTGGCTGCTGGCTTACAGTTGACCAATCGGTTTAACAAATTGACTCAGTCAATTTTACTAAATGTCTTATTAACACCGCTATTATTATTTTTCTTTTATCAAGTAAATTTATTGACAGTTTTATTTAATATGCTGGTTGTGCCATATTTTAATTATGTGGTGATGCCAGTCACATTTATTAATATCTTGACTTTTTGGTTGACTGATCAATTAGCATTGATGGGGGAGCAGATTTTAAATCTGGGTGAAAAAGCCATTGCTAAATTGTCGTTGACCAAATGGGGGTTAATCACGTTTGGGCAAATTAATTGGTGGCAATGTTTGACGTTGCTTTTGCTAACGGCATTATTGATTATAGCTTGGCGGGAGAAGACAGCGTGGTATTTTGATAAAAAACAGTTAGAAATAAATTTGTTTATGGTCTATGCCATATTTTTTAGCATGATTCATTTTCCACTGCGAGGACAGGTGACTTTTATTGATGTAGGTCAGGGGGATAGTATTTTGATTACAACCCCCTTCCCGCGAAAAGTGTATTTGATTGATACTGGAGGTAAGCTGAACTTTACCGGTAAAAAGCAAACTCCACAAGTTAACCGAATTACCTTGCCTTTCTTAAAGAGCCAGGGAATTAGTGTGATTGATGGAATTTTCGTTTCACACCAGGATGCGGATCATGTCGGTGATCTAGGACCGTTGCTAGAGCAAATTCGGGTGAAAAAATTATTTATGGCTAAGGGTTTGATTAATAATCCGTCTTTTCAAAAAAGAATTAATGGGCGTGTTCGAAATACTAAACTGGTTGAATTATTAGCAGGGATGTAGGTAAGAGAGCCTAAAATCACATTTAATGTAGTTTATCCGTACCAACCGGGAGAAGGAAAAAATGAAGACTCGTTAAGTGTATTTTTTAAAGTAGCTAATAGAAGTTGGCTATTTACAGGTGATTTAGGTCAAGATGGTGAAAAAGAAATCATGCAAAAAACGCCGTTTACAGTAGATTATTTCAAATTAGGACATCACGGCAGCAAGACTTCATCCAATCCCGGTTTTTTACAGGCGATCAAACCAAAAAAAGTTTTTATTTCGGCTGGACGTAAAAATCGTTTTGGTCACCCGCATCAAGAGACGCTAACTACTTTAAGGCAACAACAGATACCATGGGTTTCAACTCAAGACTGTGGTATGATTAGCTGGTATTATGGTGGGCTTGAAAGCCCAAAATTTGATTGTTTTTTAAAGCGGCGCAGAAAATGACCTTACTTTCTTTATTTAAAAATACTAATAACAGTAATCCCCATACCTTGATTTGGGGCGCAGATGATTTCTTAAATGATTATTTGGCTTCTTCATATGTTAAAGAAAAGAAATTTATCGATTTAGAACATATTAGTGTGGATTGTGAAGCGGATGGTTTAGATGAATTAATTGCAAGCTTGACAGAATCCAGTTTGTTTAGTGAACGGAAATTAATTTTAATTAAAAATCCTTTCTTTTTAACTGCTAAAGTGCCTAAAAAATTTCAGAAGCAAATTGATGCTTTACAAAAAATTTTTGCTAATTTGCAAGAGATAGAAGATGTGGTGATAATCGTCGCTTCTTATGAAAAATTAGATCGACGGAAAAAACTGACGAAAACAATTTTGAAACAATTCAATGTGGTTGAGCCGCAGATTCGTTCGTATGAAGTTGGTGCAATTACTAAAGCATTAATCAAGGCAGAAGGCTACACGATTACGCAATCAGCATTACAGCTTTTAATTGAACGCAGCGATCAGGTTATGGATACTGTTTTAAGCAATTATCAAAAACTAAAAATGGCAGCGATCGATAGTAAAATTACTGAAAAATTAGTTTTGCAAAATGTTGATTTATCATTGGCGCAAAATATTTTTGCCATTTTGGAATCTGCTTTAAATAAAAATTATCAAGAAGCTGTCGATCGTTTAGATAATCAATTGCGTGAAGGGACGTCCCCGATCCAACTACTGGCTGTCTTTGAAAATCAACTAGAATTAATCTTGATAGTTAAGATTTTGGCTAAGAGGGGACGTAGCGAGTCACAGATAGTGAAAGAATTGGGTGTACATCCATATCGAGTTAAGCTAGCTTTGAAAAATAGGTTGACAATTACCAAGTTAGAGAACTTATTGCGTCAAGCGATTAATTTAGAATTTAATTATAAGAACGGAACTTATCATGAGAATAATTTCCTAAAGCTATTTGTTTTAAATGTTTAGAAATGCAAAAAAGAGAGAAGATAAATTCTTCTCTCTTTTTGAGTTTTTTATTAGTAATAAGTAAAATTACTTCTTTGCTAACTTAGCTAAGCGGCTCTTGTCACGAGCAACCTTGTTCTTGTGGATTAAGCCCTTTGATTCGGCCTTGTCCAAAGCACAAACAGCTTCTAAATGCAACTTGGAGACGTCTTCTTTACTATCACTTTCAACAGCGTTCTTGAATCTCTTAACAGCAGTTCTTAACTTGCTTAATTCAGAAGCGTTGCGTTCTTTAGTAGCGTTTTGCGTCTTAACACGTTTGATAGCTGACTTGATTTGTGGCATAAAATTCACCTCCAATGATCTAGAAATTTACTTCATACATTATACTTAAGAACTAGGCGGGATGCAAGGCAATTTGCCCTTGCTTTTTTAAAAAAATCTGTGTATCATTATTTATGTTGTGAACCATTAACGCTGTTTATCTGCTCACACCTGACGGTAGACGTTGTTAATGGCAATTATTTATGAAAGGTGAAATTAACTATGGCAATTTCAAAGACTGAAAAAGAAAATATTATGAAAGAATACGCAACTCACGAAGGTGATACTGGTTCTGTTGAAGTTCAAGTTGCTCTTTTAACTGCAGACATCAACAACTTGACTGATCACATGAAGAGCCACAAGCACGACCACCACTCATACGTTGGTTTGCTTAAGAAGATTGGTCACCGTCGTAACTTGCTTCGTTACCTAGAAAACAATGACATTACTCGTTACCGTGAACTAATCAAGAAGTTAGGTCTTCGTCGTTAATTTTCGATATTGCAAGAGTCAGCTGCTTAAGCTGGCTCTTTTTTCTACCCTGTTAACTTTTCCTTATTTATGCTAAAATTGAAACAGATTATTTTTACGTTGTGATCATTCTGATCCATAAAAAATTGAAAATTAGATAGAAAAGGAAAAATTATGGCTAATCAACTTAAGATTATGATCTTGAGCGGTGTGCGTGAACAAGGTAAAGACATGTTCGCCGTTCAAGTTAACGATGAAATTTTTGTTCTTGATGCCGGATTAAAGTACCCAGATAGTTCTTTATTTGGCATTGATGTAGTAATTCCTGACCTCGATTTCTTTGAACAATATGGTGATCGAGTAGCTGGAATCTTTTTAACCCATGGACATGCCGACTCAATTGGAGCTTTACCATATATTTTAAGAAAATATGATATTCCTGTATTTGGTTCACAATTGAGTATTGAACTGGCAAAAATTGAAGTTCAACGTGAAAACAAGCACCGCAAGAACAATTTGTTCCACGTTATTGATGCAGATACAGAGATTGACTTTAAGAATGCTAGCATTTCATTCTTCCATACTACGCATTCAATACCTGATTCATTAGGTATTGATGTTCATACTCCGGAAGGTGAGGTTGTTTATACTGGTGACTTTAAGTTCGACCCTACGGCTGAACCTAATTATCGTACTGATATGGATCGCTTAGCCGAAATTGAACAAAAAGACGTTTTAGCTTTGCTTAGTGATTCTTCGAATGCCGAGGCATCTTTCCCTAATGCATCAGAGCAAGATATTGGTAATTTCGTAACTAATGCCTTTAGAAATGCTACTGGCAGAATTATTGTCGCTGCTAAAGCTTCTAATTTAAATCGTGTACAAGAAGTTTTAAACGCCGCTAAAGCTACTGGGAAGAGAGTGCTTTTAACTGGACGCGATTTGGCTAAGATCGTCAGAACTTCAATGAAGTTAGGCTATTTGGATGTTCCAGAGGGTTTGCTTATGCGAGTTAAGGATCTGAAGACTGTTCCCAAAGAACAAACAGTTATTTTAGAAACAGGTAGAATGGGTGAACCGCTTAATTCTCTTCAAAAAATGGCCAAAAAGCGTCACAGTATGATTACTATTCATAAAGGGGATCTAATTTTCCTTGCTACTACTCCTTCTCATGCAGTTGAGACGATGGTGGCAGAAACTAGCGATCTGGTATATAAAGCTGGTGGTACAGTTATTCAATTAGGACGTAATATGCATACTAGCGGTCATGCAACTGGTCGTGATTTACAACTGCTAATTGATACCTTGAAGCCTAAGTTTTTAATTCCAGTGATTGGCGAATATCGCTTGCTTGAAATTGTGCGTAGTTTAGCGATTAAGGCTGGCATGAACTCTAAGGATATTTATATTACTAAAAATGGCGACTGCTTAGACTATGATTTTAAGAAAAAGCGCTTTTACTTATCAGATCCAGTGCCAGGCGAAGATACAATGATCGATGGCTCTGGCGTTGGTGATGTTGGTAGTATTGTTTTACGAGATCGGGAAGTCTTATCTGATGATGGAATCTTTATTGCAGTAGTTACAATCGATCATAAGAAAAAGAAAATTATTGCAGAACCTAAGGTAACTAGTCGTGGCTTTGTTTATATCAAGGCAAACCATCAATTGATGAAGGATTCAATTGATGTAATTAAAAAAGCAATTAATAATAATTTCGAACATAAAAAGTTTGACTGGACTGAATTAAAGCAGGATATTTGGAGCGATTTAGAAAAATTTTTGTATAAAAAGACTAACCAGCGTCCAGTGATTTTGCCAGTAGTAATGGAAGTTAATCAAAATCGTCATCGTGCAATGCAAAAACGCAATGAAAAGTCTCAGTCTGATAAAACGCGTAAAAATAATAGAAACGAAAAGAAAAAGAAAGAATAAAAAAATATGACATCAGTAAGTCAAAAGAATTTATTGAAACTTGCTGCTGAAAATCAGCATAATGGGAATTTGCATGCTGCCATTGAAAATTTAGAAGAGTCATTGCGAGGAGAACATTCATTGGATGTTGTCTTGCAATTATGTGAATTATATTGTGCTAATAAACAAGAGGATCAGGCTTATGCTTTAATTAAAGAAGAGCCTGATCTTTTTTCTGACCAGCGAGTTTATCGCTTGTATTGCAAAACGCTACAGAAAAATCAATATTTGATAGAGGCTATGCAGGTAAAGCATTTAACGGGTCTGTCTTTACCATTGCAAGTAGAACCTGCTCCAGAGGAGAAGCAACAGCAGATTATGCGAACTTTCAAGCAAAAAAAACAAGTTACTCAGGCCGACTATGAAAATTTGCATAAATTAAATTTGATTAATTTTAAAACTTTTGCTCAGAGCATATTATTAGATCCTACGCCAGAATTTGCAGTACGTTTATCAATTTGTGAGGATTTAATTAGGTTAGGGGTGGAAGACGAATTTAAGATCTGGGTAATTGGCAATCTGGAAAGCTTTGTTCCAGTAGATACTCAGCTTTTAGAAAAAGAAATTAAATATCAAGAAATAATTTCTGCAATTGGAACGAAATTTAGCCATAACCCTAGTCAGTTGCCTTTAATGATTGGTGAAACAAACTTGGTAATTGGTAGTTTATATCCTAAGTTAAGCAAGTATATTGATGAGCCAGATAGTTTTGCTAGTGATTTAGTATCTTATTTAGAGAAAAAAGATGGACGAACTCATCAAATGCTCTTTGAAAAAGTTTATAAACATTTGCCAAAATAAAAAATAAGTAAAAAAGGTTTACATTTTCGAACATTTTAGTATAATTAGCAAAGGATATTTTCGTTAGGCAAAGTTTGTCCGAACTTTTTTACTAGGCATTTGCCGAAGAAAGTAGTACAATACTCAACAGAGAATTATCCGTTAACTTATCTCAACGGACTTCTTGCAAATTTACAGGAGGGTCATTTTAATGGCAGAAAAAGAACATTACGTTAGAACTAAGCCACACGTAAACATTGGTACTATCGGTCACGTTGACCACGGTAAGACCACTTTAACTGCGGCTATTACTACTGTTTTAGCTGAAAAAGGTTTGGCAAAGGCAGAAGATTATCATCAAATCGATGCTGCACCAGAAGAAAAGGAACGTGGTATCACTATTAACACCGCCCACGTAGAATACGAAACTGAAAATCGTCACTACGCTCACATGGACGCTCCAGGCCACGCCGACTACATTAAGAACATGATTACCGGTGCTGCACAAATGGATGGTGCCATCTTGGTTGTTGCTGCAACTGATGGTCCTATGCCACAGACTCGTGAACACATTTTGCTTGCTCGTCAAGTTGGTGTTAAATACATCGTTGTATTCTTGAACAAATGTGATTTGGTTGACGATCCAGAACTTATCGACTTGGTTGAAATGGAAGTTCGTGACTTATTAACTGAATACGATTACCCTGGTGATGATATTCCAGTTGTTCGTGGTTCAGCTCTTAAGGCTTTACAAGGCGACAAGGAAGCTCAAGAACAAATCTTGAAGTTGATGGACATCGTTGATGAATACATCCCAACTCCAGAACGTCAAACTGACAAGCCATTCTTAATGCCAGTTGAAGACGTATTTACTATTACTGGTCGTGGTACTGTTGCTTCAGGTCGTATCGACCGTGGTACTGTTAAGATCGGTGACGAAGTTGAAATCGTTGGTTTGGTAGACAAGGTTCTTAAGTCAGTTGTTACTGGCTTGGAAATGTTCCACAAGACTTTGGACTTAGGTGAAGCCGGCGATAACGTTGGTATCTTACTTCGTGGTATTGACCGTGACCAAGTTGTTCGTGGTCAAGTATTGGCTGCACCTGGCTCAATTCAAACCCACAAGGAATTTAAGGGTCAAGTTTATATCTTGAAGAAGGAAGAAGGAGGCCGTCACACCCCATTCTTCTCAGACTACCGTCCACAATTCTACTTCCACACCACTGATATTACTGGTGAAATTGAATTGCCAGAAGGTACTGAAATGGTTATGCCTGGTGATAACACAGAATTTACTGTTAAGTTAATCAAGCCAGCTGCCATCGAAAAGGGTACTAAGTTCACCATCCGTGAAGGTGGTCGTACCGTTGGTGCCGGTCAAGTTACTGAAATCCTTGACTAATTTCTAACGTTATAGCAGAAAAGATGCACTTCTTCACAGGAGCGCATCTTTTTCTTTTATATTTGTTTTTTGTGCACTTTTACGGTAAGATAACTTAGTATGCAAGAAGCAAACTCAAACTTGACATTGGAGGTATTTTATTAATGTCTGTAAAATGGGAAAAGACCGGTAAGACAACCGGTGATCTTACTTTTGATATTTCACAAGATGAAATTAAATTAGGTTTAGACCAAGCATTTAGAAAAGTAAAGAAAAACTTGCGTGTTCCTGGCTTTAGAAAAGGCCATGTTTCTCGTGTAATTTTTGATCAATATTATGGTGAAGAAGCATTATACGAAGATGCATTGAACATTGTATTGCCTAATGCATATTCTGCTGCTGTTAAAGAAGCAGGTATCGATGCAGTAGGTCAACCACAAATTGCTCCTGTATCAATGGATAAGGGCAAGGACTGGACTATGAAGGCTACTGTAACTGTTCAACCAGAGGTTAAGTTAGGTGATTACAAGGGTATTGAAGTACCAAAGCAAAACACCCGTGTTTACCAAAAAGATGTTGATGCTGAACTTGACAAACGCCGTGAACAAAATGCTGAACTTGTTCTTAAGAAGGGTAAAGCTGAAAAAGGCGATACTGTAACTATCGATTACAAGGGTACTATTGATGGCAAGGAATTTGAAGGCGGCTCAGCTGAAAACTATTCACTTGAATTAGGTTCAAATGCATTTATTCCAGGCTTTGAAGATCAACTTATTGGTCACGAAGCTGGTGACGATGTAGATGTTGTAGTAACTTTCCCTAAGGATTACGGTGCAAAGAACTTAGCTGGTAAGGAAGCTCACTTTGCTACTAAGATTCACGAAGTTAAGTCAAAGCAACTTCCTAAGTTAGATGACGAATTTGCTAAGGATGTTGACGATTCAGTAGATACGCTTGATGACTTGAAGGACAAGATCAAGAAGAATTTGAAGGATCAAAAGGAACAAGCTGCTAATGATGCTATTCAAGAAGCTGCAATTGAAGGTGCAGTAAAGAATGCCACTGTTGACGAAATTCCTGATGCTATGATTCAAGAAGATGTTGATACTCAACTGAATCAATACTTAGGTAATATGCAACGTCAAGGTATTGATCCTCAAACTTATTACAAGTTGACTAACACTAACGAACAACAATTACGTTCGCAATTTGCTAAGAACGCTGCAGAAAGAGTTAAGACCAACTTAGTTCTTGAAGCTATCGTTGATAAAGAGGGTCTTAAGGCAACTAAGGAAGAAATTGACAAGGAAATCAAGGACTTGGCTGCTGAATACAACATGGATGAAAAGACTGTACGTAACACTTTGTCAGATGACATGTTGAGCCACGACATTACTGTACGTAAGGCTATGGATCTTATTACTGATAATGCAAAGCAAGTTGCTAAAGCAAAGCTTGAAGCAAAGGAATCAGACGATAAGAAGGAAGACAAGTAATAATTTTTATTACTTTTTATCAAAAAGAGCGGCTATAGGCCGCTTTTTTTGATCTTCAAGCTTGATATTTACCAATTTTAGTTAATGTATGATAATCTATTTTGGTAGATATAGGGAGGAACAATATGGCAAATCAGTTTACAGATCAAGAAGAAATTAAATGTTCTTTTTGTGGTAAAACTCAAGACCAGGTCAAAAAAATGATTGCCGGTAACGGCGCTTATATTTGTAACGAATGTGTAGACTTGGCTAAAAAAATTATTGACGATGAATTAAGAGCTGATTCAATTAAGGCAGCTCGAGAATTACCTAAACCAGTAGAGATTAAAAAGCAACTTGACCAATATGTCATTGGGCAAGATCGTGCTAAAAAAGTATTATCTGTTGCGGTATATAACCATTATAAGCGGATTAGCCAAATGGATGTGGATTCTTCTACTGAATTGCAAAAGTCTAATATTGCAATGATTGGGCCAACTGGATCTGGTAAGACTTATCTGGCACAGACTTTAGCAAGAATTTTGAATGTGCCTTTTGCGATTGCTGATGCAACTACATTAACTGAAGCAGGTTATGTTGGTGAAGATGTAGAAAATATTTTGCTTAAATTGTTGCAAAACGCAGATTATGATTTGGAACGTGCACAACGCGGCATTATTTATATCGATGAAATCGATAAGATCTCCAAAAAATCAGAAAATGTCTCAATTACTCGGGATGTTTCAGGCGAAGGCGTGCAGCAATCTTTGTTAAAGATTCTCGAAGGAACAATCGCTTCTGTACCGCCACAAGGTGGACGCAAGCATCCACAGCAAGAAATGATCAAGATGGATACTACTAACATTCTCTTTATTGTTGGTGGTGCTTTTGATGGAATCGAACAAATTGTTAAAAACCGTTTAGGTAAGAAAACCATCGGTTTTGGTGCAGAAAATGAAGTTGATAAGATCAATGCTGATGATTGGACTCGGCATTTAACTACTGCTGATTTGGTAAAATTTGGAATGATTCCAGAATTTATCGGTAGAATTCCAATTATTACTACGCTTGATAAGTTGAGCAGCAAAGATTTAGTGAGAGTTTTAACGGAGCCTAAGAATGCTTTGGTTAAACAATATAAGAAATTGCTCTCATTAGATGATGTTGAGTTAAAATTCACTGATGGTGCACTCAAAGCAATTGCAGATTTAGCAATCCAAAGAAATATGGGTGCACGTGGATTGAGAACAATTATTGAAAATTCGATCATGGATATCATGTACGAAACTCCTAGTGAAAAGGATATTCAAGCAGTCGAAGTAACCAAGGATGTGATTACTCGTCATGCTCAGCCGCGTGTGACTCGGAAGAAAAAAGAAGACACTGATTCGCAGGTAAGTGCCAATGATCATTAAAAGCAGTAGTTATGCCGTTAGTGCTGTAAAAGAATCACAATATCCACAAGATAACTTGCCTGAGATCGCCTTGGCAGGCCGATCTAATGTGGGAAAATCCAGTTTGATTAATACCTTCCTTAAGCGTAAAAACCTAGCTAGAACGTCTTCTCAGCCAGGTAAGACGCAGACTTTAAACTTCTACTTAGTTAATGAAGAATTTTATTTAGTAGATGTTCCTGGCTATGGTTATGCTAAAGTATCACAAAAGAAGCGGCAAGAGTTTGGACAGATGATCCAAGATTATTTAGAAACTAGACCCAACTTGAAAGGCCTAATCATTTTAGTTGATGGTCGACATGAACCAACGAAAGACGATATTGCGATGTATAATTACGCGCAATATTTAAATATTCCTATCTTAGTTGTCTGCACTAAGATGGATAAGATTAAAAAGAGCCAAGTTAATAAAACATTAGCTCAATTAAAGAAAAAGCTGGATTTAAATTATGATCATGTGACCGTTTTAACTTTTTCTTCTGTAACTAAGCTTCACGTTGCTGAATTGAATAATTGGATTGAAGACAGAGTTAATGAATAGAAAAAGCACCAAATGGTGCTTTTTGTTTTGTTAAGCATAAAAAATGAAAGTAGCCCTTAATTCACGTATAATTAAAAGAAAAATAGATAGTTGATTATAGAAAGAGGTATTCCTATGGTAAATTTGAAGATTGTAGTAATGGCATTAACCACTATCGGAGCAATTGCTGCTGCCGCTACGGGTACATATTGCCTTGTAAAAAAGATTAAAGAAAAGAAGGCCGCAGAATCTGAAACAATGAGGTTAAATGCTCCTGATAGCGTAACGAATGACTCTAAGGCTGAATTAATAAAATCTAACTTAGAAGAAAAAGATCAGGCTGGCAATGATGCTAATGATGTTCGTATTCATTTAGATGACGTGCCTGGTAAACAAATTAACAGCTGAATAAATAAAGCCGCTGATAATAGGCGGCTTTTTCTTATGAGACGATTATTAGAATGAATGCGCTTTAAAGAAACAATGATAGAATGAAAGGAGTAGAAAAGAAAGTAGAGGTTTTGTTTTGGATGAGGATAATAAACAAACTAAAAAGACATTAACGACCATGAGCCTAGTCCTAATGATTATTACTACTGTTTATGGTTTTGGTAATGTTTCTGTTTCATATCGGCAAATGACATATGCCGGAATTATTTGGTTTGTGCTAGCAGGAATTTGTTTCTTCTTTCCGGCTGGATTGATGATGGCGGAATATGGGTCTGCCTTTCATGATGCTCAGGGTGGTATTTATTCTTGGTTAGCTGGATCAATTGGTGAAAAATGGGCTTTTATTGGAACTTTTGTATGGCTAGCTAACTGGGTTCTTTGGCTTGTTTCAAGCGCGTCACGATTATGGATTTCAATTTCCGCATTGATTTTTGGCAAAGATACTACACAAAGTTGGAATTTCTTTGGTCTGCAAGGAACAGAACTGATAGGCGTATTAGCTATTTTATTCATGATCATTTCTACGTATTTATCTTCTAGAGGAATAACGGGAATTAAGATTATGTCATCAATCGGCGGCTGGTTCATGATTATTATGAATTTAGTTTTCATTTTTTCAAGTTTAGTAGTAATTATAATGAATCACTGGCAGTTTGCTCAGCCAATTCACGGCTGGCAAAGCTTTATTGTTTCACCAAATAAGGATTTTCAGACGCCAATTACGATTATTTCATTCGTCGTCTATGCCGTCTTTGCCTATGGTGGTATGGAAACCGTTGGTGGGGTAATTGATAGCATGAAGCACCCTGAAAAAGATTTCCCTAAAGGCTTAATTATCGGTAGTTTATTTACTATTATCTCTTATGTTTTGATGATTTTTATGACAGGTTTTTCGGTAAATTATCAAAGAGATATTGTACAAACTGGCGCTAATACTGGAAATATTACCTATGTAGTTTATGGAACGCTGGGTAAAGCATTCGGGCATGCTTTGAATCTCGATCCTAATACCAGTTTAATGATTGGCAAAGTATTCACTAGGGCAATTGCTTTATCTGGATTAATGGGAATGACAGGTGCCTTCTTTGTATTGCTTTATTCGCCAATTAAATCATTTATTATGGGGTCTGATCCTCGTTTATGGCCTAAAGCAGCTACCAAATTGAATAAACATGGTATTCCTGCTAATGCGATGTGGGCTCAGACGATCTTCGTATGTGTTTTAATTGGTATCGTTTCATTTGGCGGTAGTGCGGCAACTAGTTTTTATCAGATTTTAACTGATATGGGTAATGTGGCTGCTACTGCGCCGTATATTTTCTTGATTGGTGCGTTTCCTTTCTTTTTGAAAAAGGATTATCCACGCAAATTTAGGGTATTTACAAATTATAAATGGACAGTAGCTTTAGTAATCTTCGTTGAAATAATTGTTTGCACCGGGATTATTTTTACTGTGCTTGAACCTGTCTTGGAACACAGATATGCTACAGCTTTTTGGACAGGATTTGGCCCAATTTTCTTTGGCTTAGTGGCTTATATCTTTTATTGTATTTCGAAGAAAAAGAATGGCTTAGATGATTTAGATTAAAATTATGCAAAAAAGACTTGCGCAAAAAAGCAAGTCTTTTTGATTAGGCTAAAGTAGTGATGTCATTATATTTAGGTAAATTAGCGATGAACTTCTCATAAGCTGTTTGTTCACCAGTATTTTTAGTAATTATTTTACTAAAATCATTATTTCTTAAATCGCTTTCTGCAATAGTGATCTGCTGGGTAAAAGTAGCATTGCCAATCAATTCAATCCAGTATTGGCTATTGTCGTAATGTACAATGGTTTTTACCATTCCACCAGGATTAAAGACCGTAATTGGTGTGTTGAATTCAGCTTGCTCAGGTCGAATTAACACAAAGGCTAGCGAAGTAGCAGACATTCCTGTGCCGCATGCATTAGTAAAGCCAACGCCACGCTCGTAGGTCCTAACGAATAGTTTATTTTTATCTAGTATTTGGGCAAAGTTAACGTTTACGCCATCGGTAAAATAAGGATTTGAGTCATTTAACCTTTTACCGACAATCCCTAAAATAGGGCTAATAATTTGTTGCTGAGTAACAAAACTAATTAAGTGTGGATTAGGTACGGCAAGCGCTGTGAAACGCAATTGGGGGTAAAGTTCAGGTGCATAATCATCGATTAAGCGATCACGGCCTAAGTTACTAAATGGTAAAGCTTCCTTGTTAAAATGTACCGGAGAAATCTCTACGGCAAAGGCAGGAACATCTTTAGCGAAAGCCTGCTCTCTTCTGACGCGTAGACTAGCGTTCATGGTATCGACTAAGAAATTATCACGATGATATTTCTCGCTTAAATATCGTGCTACAGTGCGCAGACCATTACCGCACATTGAGGCTTCACTACCATCTGTATTAATTACTCGCATTTGAGCTAGTGCATTTTTTCTAATTGGCTGATTAATTGCTAGCACGCCGTCAGCTCCGTTTAAGATGCCAGTATTAGGATTAGTGATTTTTTTAGTAAAAATTTTTAATTCAGTATCTGATAGAGGTTGATCTAATTCAGTTTGATCCAGAATAAAAAAATGATTTTGTGAGCCGTGTACTTTTAGTAAATTAACCATAAAATTTCCTTCTTTCTAATTAAAAAATTGTCTGTAAATAATTTTAACTGCTTCGTCAGCCTTTTCTTTTTTGGTGCCAATCATCATTGAGATTTGGGATGCACCTTGATTAATCATCTGTGGTGAAATTTGATGTTCGTCTAAAGAATCTAAGATTTTCCGACTAACGCCATGCGTTTTCTTCATTCCCTCGCCAACTATCATAATGATTGCATAGTCATCGATCCATTCAAGTTGGTCAGGATTAATCGTAGATTGGATTTCATTACAGATTTGATCAATTAATTGGTCATTTAAAAAGTCATTATTGAAAATAATGGTAATGTCATCAATCCCAGATGGCATATGTTCATAAGGAATGTTATGTTGATAAAGGATCTGTAAAATTCGGAGGGTGAAACCCGCTTCTTTATTCAGTAAATATTTGTGTAAATAAAGGGCAGAAAAGTGCTTCTGACTAGTTACACCAGTAATAGTATTATCCGGCTCAAAATTCTTTTCTGGGACGATCATGGTACCTGGATTGTCAGGCTCATGGGTGTTCTTGACGTTAATTGGAATTTGTCCCTGAATTGCGGGAATTAATGCTTCATCATGAAAAACGGAAAAGCCAGCATAAGATAGTTCTCGCATTTCACGATAGGTCATCTGTTTAATTGATCGTGGGTGCGCAACAATATGCGGGTTAGCCGCAAAAATGCCATTTACATCAGTAAAGTTCTCATACAAGTCTGCGTGAAAGCCTCTAGCTAAAATGGCTCCTGTAATATCAGATCCGCCACGTGAAAAAGTAGCGATATGTCCAGAAGGAGTAATTCCGAAAAAGCCTGGAAAAATAACTCGTTCATCGGGGGCAATTTTTATTTGATCTAAATTCAGATAGCTTTCTGGATTAACTAATGCATCATTAGGCTCACCAGTAACAATCAATCCAGCTTCAGCGGGATCAAGAAAACGGCTTTTAATTCCTTGATGCTTTAAAATCATTGCAATTAAACGTGCATTAAGTCGTTCACCATGTGCTTTGAAAGCTGCCATTAAGTAACTGTCGTTGGGGTATGCTTTTTTAGGTAGATTAAGCAAGATGCTTTGAATAGTTGTTAATTCTTGTTTATTCAAACCAAAATATTGACCAATTTCTTGGTACCGCGCAAAAATTTGACGCACAATCTCTTGGGGATCTTCTTGATTTAAGGTAGCATTGGCATATTTGATTAATAGATCAGTGACCTTGATATCATCATTGCTTCGTTTACCAGGAGCAGAAACGACAACTACTTGTCTTTCAGTATCACTTAGAATAATCTTTAATGCTTGCTCAACACTTGTACCAGTAGCTAACGAACTACCACCAAATTTAACTATTTTCATAGTTTTAACTTCTCAATCATCAATTTCAGTAATTATTAATTTAAATTACTGAATAAAAATAAATTTACCTGAATTTTAGCATTAATTTTTAATCTTGCAACTGTTAAATCTAAATTTTAGGGTTGAAAGTCGTGATGTTTTAACAAAAATTAAAATTTTATAATAAAACTGTTGACTATATTTTAATAAGAATGTAGACTACAGATAATCGAAGAGGTGCAACTGACATCACTAGCAATTATGAGTTAGGCAAAATGAAGATTAATTGTGAAAGGGAAAGTTGCCGAAGCTTGGCCACGCTAAAGGCATAAGCTGGGCCGTGATTGAATAAGTTACGGACTGTCGCGAATACAATTCGCGGAGCGCTATTGACTACAGATTAATGAAGTTAATCCATTGTTTGTTTAGCGCAGGCAATGGATTTTTTATTAGCGTTTCGCATTCTTAGAAGTTGGAGGATAGCATGAACCCACAGATTTCAGAAGATCAGATTAATAACCAAGGACATTTGACTATCGGCGGTGTCGATACAGTCGCTTTAGCAAAGAAATATGGCACGCCACTTATTGTTTATGATGTAAGTAAAATTCGAAATCAAATTCGTGCCTTTAAAAAAGTTTTTGCGGCTGAAGACGTTAAATATGCGGTTAGCTATGCTAGCAAAGCTTTTGCCTGTATCGCAATGTATCAAGTTGCTGCTAGTGAGGGCGCATTTACTGACGTTGTTTCTGCGGGTGAGCTTTATACAGCTTTAAAAGCAAATTTTTCAGTAAAGAAAATTAGTTTTCATGGTAATAATAAATCGTTAGCTGAGATTGAAATGGCCGTTAAAAATCATGTGGGAAAGATTATCATTGATAACTTTCATGAAATTAAGTTGCTTGATCAAGTATTGCGTGAGCAAAATACCAAGATTGATGTCATGCTTCGGTTGACTCCTGGCATTTCTGCTCATACGCATGAATATGATCAAACAGGTCAAGTTGATAGCAAATTTGGCTTTGATTTGGAATCAGGGCAGGCAGATTTAGCTTTAGAACAGGTTTTAGCTAATTCAAGAATGAATTTAGTTGGTATTCATGCCCATATTGGTTCTCAAATTTTTGAATTAAATGGTTTTGAAATGGCCGCCAAAAAGTTAATGGAAGTTGCTGAAAATTGGCGCAGCCAATATGGCTATACTGCTAAGATTATTAATGTTGGTGGCGGTTTTGGCATTAAATATGTTGCAGCTGATCATCCTTTGAAACCGGAAGAGTTTGTTAAAGCGATTGTTAAGACGATTAAACAAGAAGCTAAGGCCGCTTCATTTCCAATTCCTGAAATTGATATTGAACCTGGTCGTTCAATTGTGGGCCCTGCTGGTTACAACCTATATACTACGGGAAGCCGCAAGATTGTTCCCGGTCATCGTCCTTACGTCACAGTAGATGGCGGAATGGGCGATAATATTCGCCCGGCTTTGTATCAAGCTGAATACGAGACAGTATTAGCAACTAATCCTCAAGCTGAGTTAACTGAACATGTTAGAATTGCAGGCAAATACTGCGAGAGCGGAGATATTTTGGCAGAAGACCAAGCCTTGCCAGCAACGAGATCGGGCTCTCTTTTAGCCATGCTAGACACCGGCGCTTATGGTTATTCTATGGCTTCCAATTATAATCGTAATCCACGGCCAGCTGTTGTTTTTGCCGAGAATAGCAAAGCTCAGTTGGTAATTAAACGAGAAAGCTTAGCAGATTTGGTTCATTTAGATCAATCATATAATGAAGATTAATACAAGAGGTAAAAAGATGGCAAAACTAGACGCAAAAAGTATTATTGATTATATTGGCAACGCTCCTAAAAAGACGCCGGTTAAAGTTTTTATTAAGGGAAAACTTGATCAATTAAACTTCCCGGCTGAAATTGAAAATTACACGGAAGCACATTCAGGTGTAATTTTTGGCGATTGGCAAGACGTTGAACCGTTTTTAAAGAGAAATAAGAAACAAATTCAAGCTTATCATATTGAAAATGATGCTAGAAATTCAGCCGTACCATTAATCGACTTGAAGAAATTTGATGCACGGATTGAGCCAGGTGCGATTATTCGTGATCAAGTTTTAATTGGTAAAAATGCGGTGATTATGATGGGAGCCATCATTAATATTGGCGCCGAAATTGGTGCTGGCACCATGATTGATATGGGAGTTGTGCTTGGCGGTCGTGCGATTGTTGGTAAACATTGTCATATTGGTGCAGGCAGTGTTTTAGCTGGCGTGATCGAGCCAGCTTCTGCTAAGCCAGTTCAAATTGATGATGATGTAGTGATGGGTGCTAATGCGGTAGTGATCGAAGGCGTCCATGTTGGTGAAGGTGCAGTTATCGCCGCAGGTGCCGTTGTTACTCATGATGTTGCACCACATAAGATGGTAGCTGGCGTTCCTGCTAAAGTAATTAAAAAAGTGGATGAAAAAACCGAAAGCAAGACAGGCTTAGAAGATAATTTGAGAAAGATCTAAGATGACAGTATTAAATGAAGAAGAGCTAATTTTAATTAGAAGACATTTGCATGAAATCCCCGAATTAGCTCTGCAGGAAAAACAAACCCATCAGTATTTACTTAAGATAATTGCTGATTTTAAACAAGACTATTTGACTATTAAGACTCCACCCCAATTACCAACTGCACTCTTGGTCTTAGTAAAAGGAAAGAATCCTCAAAGAACGATTGGCTATCGGACAGATATTGATGCTTTGCCTGTGACTGAACAGACTGGATTAAAGTTTGCCTCAAAGCATCCTGGCATTATGCATGCCTGTGGTCATGATATTCATATGACGGTTGCCTTGGTTCTGCTGAGCTACTTTAGTGAAAATCAGCCTCAGGATAATTTATTATTTTTCTTTCAGCCAGCTGAGGAAAGTGAAAGTGGCGGCAAACAGGCTTATGAAAAAGGGATCTTTACAGGAAAATTCAAGCCAGATGAGTTTTATGGCTTGCATGATAATCCTGAATTGCCTGCTGGAGCGATTGGCTGTAGGTTGGGGACCTTATTTGCGGGCACTACCGAAGTTAACATTGATTTAATCGGCAAAGGTGGTCATGCTGCCTTTCCGCAAAATGCTAATGACACGGTAGTAGCCGCAGCTAGTCTAATTATGCAGATTCAAACCGTGATTTCACGCAGCATTGATCCAATTCAAAGTGGCGTAATTACTTTAGGCAAAGTCAGAGCAGGAACAATTAGGAATGTGATTGCAGATCATACTAGGATTGAGGGAACGATTCGTGGTCTGACACAGCAGATGATTTTAAAGATTGATCAGCGCTTGAAAGATCTTTGTGCGGGAATCGGCCGTAGCTATAATATGGAAGTTAAACTTGATTTGAATCAAGGCGGTTATTGGCCGGTGGAGAATAATCCAGAATTAACTAAGAATTTCATTCAGTATATGAAAAATAATCCTGACGTTAATTTTATTGAAACTAAGCCTAAAATGACCGGTGAAGATTTTGGCTTTTTACTAGCTAAGTTTCCTGGCACCATGTTTTGGCTGGGAGTCGGTGATCCCAATTCACAATTGCATTCAGCAACGCTTAATCCCGATGAAAAGAGTATTGAACGTGGGATCAACGCAATTAAGGGCTTTTTAATTGCTAGAATGGAGAAATAATATGGCAATACTAATTGATGCAGATTTATTGACGGCGATTGTGACGCCATTTGATGAGAATAAAAAGATTGATTTTGCTAGTTTAGAAAAGTTAGTTAACCACCTGATCGAGCAGGGATGCAATGGTTTTGTGGTTGGCGGGACTACTGGTGAAATGCCAACGCTGACTCATGATGAAAAAATTGCTTTATACCAACATTTCGGTCAGATCGTAGATGGTAGAGTTCCAGTAATTTCAGGAACAGGCAGCAATAATACTGCTGAGACGATTGCGTTTACTAATGAAGTAGCTGAAATTAAGGGAATCGATTATGCGCTAGTTGTAGTTCCACCGTACAATAAGCCAAATCAACGTAGCATGATTGCCCATTTTACAGCGGTTAATGATCAAGTTGAAATGCCATTTTTGATTTATAACATTCCTGGCAGAACTGGTGTCAAAATGGAAAAAGAGACAGTAGTTGAGCTATCGCATTTAAAGAATATTAAGGGCATTAAGCAATGCGCTTCCTTAGAAGAATTAGAATACATTATTGAGCACAAGGATACTGACTTCCAAGTCTTTACGGGCGAAGATACCCAGGCTCTCACTGCTCGGCTGCTCGGTGCTAATGGAGTCGTTTCAGTTGCCACGCATTTATATACTAAGGAAATGCGTCAAATGTACGATGCCTTGTATGAAGGCAATTATCCTAAGGCAGCTAAGATTCAGCGCTGGTTAACGCCAAAGATGCAAGCTTTATTTATGTATCCTTCACCATCTCCAGTTAAAGCAGTTCTGAATGCTCAAGGATTTAGTGTTGGTGGTTGTCGTTTGCCTTTAGTTAGTTTAAATGATGAAGAAAAGACTACTTTGGCACAACATTTGGGTTTAGCTGAGCATGCCTTAATGCAAAAATTGCCACTTGATTTAGGAAAGGAACTTGAAAATGACTAAAAAAGTATTGATAGCAGGTTTTAACGGAGCTATGGGACAAAAAGCTGTTAACTTGGTTAATCAAATGGCAGGTTATGAAGTGGCAGCTGGTCTTTCTCCAGTAGCTAAAAATGAGCCAGAAAAATATCATTTAGCCAAAAATATTCCAATTTTTACTAGCTTAGAGCAGATTCCTGATCGTGTGGCAGATTTTTGGATTGACTTTACTACACCAAAAGCAGTTTATGAGAATGTAAAATTTGCGCTCACTCATCATATTTGTCCCATTGTAGGTACAACCGGAATGAGTGATGCACAAGAAGCAGAACTAGTTGAATTATCTAAACAAGAAAAAGTTGGTGGCTTAATTGCACCTAATTTTGGAATGTCAGCTGTTTTATTAATGAAATTCGCACAAGAAGCAGCTAAGTACTTTCCTGATGTCGAAATTATTGAAATGCATCATGCCGATAAAAAAGATGCTCCATCTGGTACTGCACTGTCAACCGCAAAGTTAATTGCCCAAAATCGACCTAACCATCAAACTGCACCAGATGAAATTGAGACTTTAAAGAATGTGCGTGGTGGCGATTATCAAGGAATTAAAATTCATTCGGTACGCTTGCCGGGCTATATTGCACATGAACAGGTTTTGTTCGGTGGCCCTGGTGAAGCTTTAACCATCCGTCAAGATTCATTTGATCGTGGTTCATTTATGGGTGGAGTAAAGGTTGCTTTAGAAAAAGTCGATCAATTGCATGAATTAGTAATTGGCTTAGAAAATATTTTATAGAGAAAAAAGAGGTTTACCAATGCCAGAATTAGCTAGTGATTTAAGTTTTAGTAAAAAAATTCAAAAGGTCAAAGCATCAGGAATTAGAATCTTTGATAATAAGGTTTCAACTATACCAGGAATTATAAAATTAACCTTAGGCGAGCCAGACATGAATACGCCAGAACATGTTAAGCAAGCTGCAATTAAGAGTATTCAAGATAACGATTCTCATTACGCTCCGCAAAAGGGTAAATTGGAGTTAAGAAAAGCAATTAGTAAGTATTTAAAACAAACCACCGGTATAGATTATGATCCAGAAACGGAAGTTGTAGTAACAGTTGGTGCTACTGAAGCAATTAATGCCGCTTTGTTTGCATTATCCAACCCAGGAGATAAGGTAGCTATTCCTACCCCTGTTTTCTCATTATACTGGCCTGTAGCGACTTTAGCTGATGCGGATTATGTTTTGATGAATACCGCTTCTGATGACTTTAAATTGACTCCAGAGAAATTGGAAGAGACAATTAAGCAAAATCCAACCATTAAGGCAGTTATTTTGAATTATCCGACTAATCCTACAGGAGTTGAATATACAGAAGATGAGATTAAAGCCTTAGCCAAAACCATTAAAGAGTGTCATTTGTATGTGATTACCGATGAAATTTATAGCACGTTGACCTATGGTGTAAAGCATTTCTCAATTGCTAGTTTAATTCCTGAACGGGCAATCTATATTTCAGGTTTGTCCAAGTCTCATGCAATGACAGGCTACCGCTTAGGCTATGTGGCTGGTCCAGCCAAAATTATGGCGCAGATTGGTAAAGTGCACGGCTTAATGGTGACGACCACGACAGATTCTTCACAAGCCGCAGCAATTGAGGCTTTAGAACATGGTTTAGAGGACCCTGAAAAATATCGCGCAGTTTATCGTAAGCGACGTGATTTTGTGTTGAAGCAATTAGCCGAAATGGGGATGCAAGCTGTTAAACCAGAAGGCGCTTTCTATATTTTTGCTAAAATTCCGTCAAAATATGGTAAAGACGATATGCAGTTTGCGCTAGACTTAGCCTTTAAAGAAAAAGTGGGCATCACTCCTGGTAGTGCCTTTGGTCCTGGCGGTGAAGGCTATGTCAGAATGTCCTACGCTTCAAGCGATGAAAATTTACGTAAAGCAATGAAGAGAATCAAGAAGTTTTTACAAGAGGATAAATAATGGTTAGAGAATATAATGTAGCAATTTTAGGTGCTACTGGTGCTGTCGGCAGAAGAATGATTGATCAATTAGCTAAGTCAACTATTCCGGTAAAAAGCGTAAAGCTATTGGCTTCATCTCGCTCAGCTGGGACAGTTTTAAAATTTAGAGATCAGAATTTGACGGTTGAAGAAACTACTCCGGATTCCTTTAATGGAATTGATTTAGTGTTATCATCAGCCGGTGGCGCAGTATCCAAGAAATTTTTGCCAGAAGCTGTTAAGCGTGGGGCAGTTTGTGTCGACAATACCAGTGCCTTTAGAATGGAACCAGATGTGCCATTAGTAGTGCCTGAAGTTAATCCAGAGGCTTTAAAGAAGCACCACGGCATTGTTGCCAATCCTAACTGCTCTACTATTCAAATGGTAATGGCGCTTGAGCCGATTAGAAGAAAGTTCGGTTTAAAGCAAATTATTGTTTCTACTTATCAAGCGGCTTCTGGTGCTGGTCAAGCAGCCATTGAAGAATTGAAAAAAGAAGCACAAGATTATTTAGATGGCAAAGGTATGCAGGCAGATGCGAAGATTTTGCCAACTAAGGGAGATAAGAAACATTATCCATTAGCGTTTAACTTATTGCCACAGATTGATGTCTTAGAAGATAGTGGTTATTCACATGAAGAATGGAAGATGATTCATGAAACTAAAAAGATTATGTTAAATGATATGAATGCTAAAGATATTAAGGTTACGGCTACTTGTGTTAGAGTGCCTGTGCCGATTGCTCACGGCGAAAGCGTCTACTTTACTGTGGAAGATGAAACTGCAACTACACAAGATATTATGGATGCTGTTGCTGATTTCCCAGGAGTTGTGCTGCAGGATGATATTAAGCATCAGGTTTATCCGCAACCAATTAATGCAGCTGACAAGCGAGAAACTTTTGTTGGTCGTATTCGTCCTGATTATGAAAACAAGGGTGCCTTCAATATGTGGGTAGTTGCCGATAATTTATTAAAGGGTGCTGCCTGGAATACCGTTGAAAACGCAGAATATTTAGTTAAGATGAACTTGATTTAAATTTGATTAGAAATGAAAGGACAAAATGTCATAAAAGGCAATTTTGTCCTTTTTGTTTGTGGTAGAATATTTCAGGATCAAGACTAAAGAAGGTATTTATTTTGAAATTAATAAAAAAATGTGGAATTTTAATCGCATTGATTATTGGCTTAGGAGCATTTCTCATTGGGCCTCAAAAGGTTAATGCTAAGGAAATAGACAATTGCGTAAATATACTATTAAAACACTGAAAAAACATCACATGCGTGGCACGATTGAGATTGTCAAGGATGGACACCATCAGACTGTCAGTGTAGGTTATGGCTATTATCGCCGTAAGATTAATAACGGTAGCGCTAAGTTAGTGTATCCAGTAGGCTCATTGCAGAAGTCGATTACGGCTGCCATAATCACTCAATTAATTTATCAAAAGAAACTATCGCAAAATACTAAAATTTCACACTGGTATCCGTTGTTGAAGCATTCTTCTAAAATTACCGTAGGACAATTATTGACACATACATCGGGAATTAATATTGTTGGTACGGAATCAAGTCATGGTGTTAATTTCTCCGAAAATGGTGCAATTAAGTGGATTGTAGCTAAAGCTGATGCTACTCCAAGTACTAAAATAGGACAATTTAATTACAATAATGCTAATTTTGTTTTGCTAGCGGGGATCATTCGTAAAGTAACAGGAAAATCTTATGCCGCCAACGTGAGAAGTAGAATTATCAGACCATTACACTTGAAGGGAACATATATATATCAAGATATTCTTCGTCCCAAGACAGATGCGATCTCTTATTTATATCGCTATGGCAAGAATTATCAAAGTCCAAGTTATGCTAATAAATATGTAGTTTCGCAGCTTCCTGGTGCAGGCAATTTGTTCTCTACAGCTAGAGATTACTTTAAAATTCAGCAAGGTCTATCTAATGGCAAAATTTTGACTAAAAAGCAATTTAACTATTTGACTCACTTGAAGTCTAAGATGACTACTTATTCTGGTGGAGTGTATCTAAAGAATCGTGGTAGATTAAAACTAGCTTATGGCAATTTTGGTGATACCCACTTTGTTAATTGGATGCAATTGACGACTGATAATCGTAATGGTATCGTCATGTTCTTGAATCAGCCATATGGTAGCAAGAATCAAAATAGGAGAGTTGCCTATGGCATTCTAAAGCATATTAAGTCCGGCATCTTTATTAAGGGTTAGGAGCAAATTATGAAAACTAATGATCAGTTTACAGATTGGGCGGTTGAATTACAGAGTATCGCGCAGAATGGCTTGAAATATGGGAATGATGTGTTTGATCGAGAACGCTATGAGCAGGTTCGACAAATTGCCGCTGAAATGATGGCTGCTAAAACCGGAATGCCACTTAAACAGGTTAAGACGCTTTTTTGTGGTGATGAGGGATATCAAACGCCCAAGATTGAAACACGGGCTGCTATTTTTAAGGATGATCGAATTTTGCTAGTTCATGAAAAATTGTCTGATGATTGGTCAATGCCTGGAGGATGGTGCGAGGCCAATCTTTCTACTAAAGAAAATTGTATTAAAGAGGCTAAAGAGGAATCTGGCAGAGATGTTGAGCCAATTAAACTAATTGCACTACAAGATCGGAATAAGCATAACAAGCCGATTTTAGCTACAGGTATCATGAAGGCAATTTACCTTTGCAAAGTCTTAGGCGGCAAGTTTGAAGATAATACTGAAACATCAGATTGCCGTTATTTTGCTTTAGATAATTTGCCTAGATTATCGCTTGATCGCAATACACCAGAACAGCTGGAGATGTGCTATCGAGCTTCAAAAGATCCTAACTGGCAAACTGTTTTTGATTAATTAACGTTATTGAAGAAATTATTTTTAAAATTTTTATTTAGCTAAGGGTGTTGATCTAACAACGTTCTTAGCTATTTTTCTGATTAAAAAAGAATAATTTTTTAAATTGGGCTTGTAATTAAAATAACCAGTGTTATTATATATGCGTAAAGAGAAAAAGCACGTTAGAAAATGTGAGGTAATTAAAATGTTAGAAGCTATTAAAACTGAAATGAAGAACAATGAATTACACTTTGGCAATACTGAATTGAAGATTAATGATGCTGTAACAATGCTTGAAGCAAATGGTTGGGTAGCTGAGAATTAATTTTAGAACTGAAGGAGTAGTCTGCGGAGCTAGACTTTAATTAAGTATCTAACAAATTACTTCACATAAAAAGCAAAGTAAGTGTTAATTTTAACTTACTTTGCTCTTATTTTTTAGCGATGTTTTTTAGGCATTTTATGCCGCTGACTAAATAATTCTCCGATTAGTTTAAAGAAGCCATAGGCGATTAGCAGAATGCCAATGATAATAATTGATCTACGGTTAAAAGCCTGGGGATTGACTATCACGATGATGCCTAATGCAAAGGCAATCAAAGCTTCGATAGCTACTGCCACAATATAAAAGATGCCTGGGATTCGGCGTAGAATCAATTGCCGCAATCTAACATAGGAATAAATAATTAGGAACAGTCCTAAGAAATAATGAGCTAAAAAGATTAATAGGCGATTGTTTGAAATTAAGGCTGTTGATAATGCGAAAACAATTAAGTATGAAATAATAAAGAAGTTTTTTTGTCTGTCTTTTAATTTGGACTTGGCCGTGTCTAAGATTTGATGAACACTAAAACCAATTCCAGTGAAAGCAACTAACGCTCCAAATGCTCTAACCGCATATTGTGGCAGGGTGAGACTAATAATTCCTAATATAACCATTGCCCAGCCAACAATCGTATCGGTTGAGAATAATACCTGGGTGAAGTGACGGCTTTTGATCATTTGCCAAATAGATGAGATAAGTGAACCAAAGACGAATCTAGTTCTACGTGATGAATCTGCGAAGGAGAATAAAATTGCGCCAAAACCACCAAAGCCGTTTTTATTAAGTTCATTGATCTTAGTAGCGCCACCTGCGCCTAAAGCAGAAAATAAATCATTAGTTAGTGATTCACGTTCATCTAGCGTAGCATCCCCAATCCATTGATTGATCAATTGATTGTAAACCTGAGATTGCGGGTTGAGATGACGTCTAGTATCAAAGTTAGAGCCAATAATCTGCCAACTAAAAGCGTCGTGTTGGCTCAAGTTTTTGTTAACACTGTTAACGATTGTTGGATTAATATTTTTGGGCTCAAATAATCGCCCAATTACGCTAAATTCTGGTACGAATCGTCTGAGCGTATTTTGTAAATATTTTAGTGGCAGTTGAGCACCTACTTCTTCTGCAATACCAGGGGAGTCGAAGGTGTAAATACGCTTAATTCGTTTGCGTAATTTAGGTTCAATATTGATGGCCGCGTATTCAGCAAGGTTGCCGCCTTTAGAATGCCCACCTAAATAGTAATCTTGGTTATCTGCTTTAAGAATGTGTTCTAATAACTTCACTGCCTGATTTTGCGCCGCTGTGATTATAAAGCTAATTTCGAAATCTTCTTTCCAACCAATTAGCGAATCATCAGTTCCGCGGAAAGCAATAAAATTAGTTCCATCTGCTAGTTCAATCTTAATAGCACTGAATTGAGTGTGCTGAGTTAAACTACTAACAAAATAAGATAAGTTTGCACCTTTAAAGCGATCTGCTTCGGCCATTAATTTAAATAATTGTTGATACTGCAAATTATCATTGCGATTATGATCAGGTGCGAAATAAAGCTGCGCTGCTTTTTCGAGTGTGATCGTTTGGCCATCGCTACTAACAATATCGGGCAGATCTAAGTATGAAAAAATAGATAAAACAAGTGCATCGATGTTGTTAAAAGGTGATGTGCTAAAATCAACATCTCCTCGCCACTTTAGATATGTAAGAATATTATTATCTGGATACATGTTTTACCCTCTTTAATTAAAACTACTATACTTATTCAATTTTAACGTAATTAAAGGGTAATAGCGCAATAAAAAGCTCTTTTGTACCGAAAAACAAAAGAGTTTTAGCAATTAAGTAACGCCCGTTATATAAAGTGCTATAATAAAACAGGTAGAAGGGGATTTCTACTACCTGCCTGGGTCATAATAAGGACTTATAAAACATTTTAGACCCAGCAATAAGTATATCAATAATTTTCACATAATGGTATACCAAAATTAATATCTTTATGTCTTTTCCTAATGATGCTCTTGTATAATAGATACAAGAGCATTTTTTTGATCGGGAGGATTTTCAAATGTTAAAAGATGGAACTTATACAGCCAAGGCACGGGGCATGGCAGGCTTTGTATCTGCACGCTTGGAGATTAAAGATGGTAGGATTAATCATGTAGATCTAGATTTGACGACAGAAACGCCACAGTATGGACAAAAAGCTCAAAAGCAGCTAGAGCAAGAAATTATGACGCAGCAATCGGCCGATATTGATGCAGTTACAGGTGCTACTTTTACTTCTAATGGAGTTAAAGATGCAGTAAGGCAAGCACTTAAGCAGGCAGAAAAGTAGAAAGGGTAAGTTTGCTTTGCATGTAAGTACTTATTTTATTATTGGTGCGATTATCGTCTTGATTATCGCTCTTTTTCGTTCAGAGCATAAATTTGAATTTTTGAAAGCTGCTATTTTGTTTGTAATTCAAATTTTCTTTTCGACGATTAATTTTTTGATCTTTTTAGTGATTGCATATTTATTAATGCGAAATCGAGATCATATTAATCTAGGAAATTTATTTTTGCTGCTGGCAGTATTTGTAGTTTTGTCGGGAATTTTTGTTTATTGGGGGATGCGAATTGCAGCTCACGTTTTTAAATTTTCAACTACAACGTTGACTTTGGTAGAATATTACATTCAGTGGTGTTTGATTTATGTTACTGTTTATCAGGCAATTTTCAGCAATATCAAGCATATTAGCTCAATTACGCATTTCATTCGAGTGGGGAATTTTTTGGATCCGAACCTGTTCGTGGTGATTGTTTTGCCATCCTTTATTTCGGCCTGGATTGCAGTGATTCTTTATAAAAAAGCAATTAAGGCAATTTAAAAAGGGCATCCAGTCGGATGCCTTTTTCATTAATCTTATTTTGTTCTTTCCAGGATTTCATCCATCTTTTGGAAGAATAAATCTTTGTGTGCCTTGGTAACGATGGCAACTTCTCGTCCATTAGGATCACGATCGAAGCTGCCGGCACGTAATCCATCAGTAATTACTTTGGCATGTGCCGTTTCAGTTTCAACGATTTCTGGATAAAGAGCACTTACTGTGGTTAATACATCCCATAAATATAATTCAGCACTTGGAATCGAAATAATTAAACTGTAGCCTTGGCCTACTAAGTCCATTGCTGGATATTTGCGCAAGCTTGCCCAATGCTGTCTTAATTCATCGTTAAGCGGCAATTCTTCAGTACTTTCTAAGCCCACCATTTGAATCGGAATGTTTGATTTGAAAACGCGCTTGACTGCATATGGGTCCCAGAAGGAATTCCATTCTTGACTGCCGTCTGCGTTAATCATAGCGACATTGCCGTGTCCGTCAAGAGAGCCACCCATCCAATAGAGCTTTTTGATATTCTTTTCAATACTGGAATCGACATCTAGTGCTCTAGCTAAGTCAGTTAAAGGACCAGTCATGACTAAAGTTACGGGTTCTGTAGACTTTTTAACTTTATCGACTAAATCTAAGTGAGCTGGTAATTCCGCTTGCGGGGTAGCAATTGAACCTTTTTCATTTAAGATTGGCAAGTAGTTAAAAGAATAAGTTGCCATGCGCCATTCATGTGGAAACTGGTTAACCGCCAGTGAATTTGACCGTGCCACGGCTAATTTATCTTTACGCAAGTTAAAGAGATCTGTCATTTTGCGGCATGCTTCAACAGAAGGATCGATGTAGCCGTCAGCATCAATTGCTCCTACACCCAATAATTTAATGTTTGGTGCTTGGAGCAATAGTAAGTATGAAACTAGGTCATCAATATTACCGTCATGATTAAAATAAATATTTTTCATTGCTTGTTCTGCCTTTTTAACTATCTAAATCTATTTTAGCAAGACTTTAAATGAAATGGTCGGTCAAATAGTTCTTTTTACGATAATCGCTGGGCATCATTTGGTATTGTTGCTTAAACTTCGTGTAAAAAGAATTTTGATTATGGATACCAACTAATTCACAAATTTTAGCAATGGAATAATTGCTAGAAGTAAGTAAATATTGCGCTTGTTCAAGACGCTTTTTGGTGCGCAATTCAATGAAGGTGTGTCCGGTTAATTTTTTAATTAAATTACTCAAGTAAGGCTTAGTATAGCCATAACGATCAGCTAATTTGCTCAAAGAAACATTCTGATAGTCATTAGAAATTTCGGTTAGGAGATCGACTAGCAAGCGACTCTGATTGCCATAAACCTTTTTTTCGATCATAGGATAATTACGAATAATCTTAGCTAATAAAATATTAAAATAATTGTCGATAATTAAGCCGCGGTAGATAGAACCGGAATAATATTCATTGATAATATCATCCATAGTATTAGTAATATCTTCATTTTTAGGGAAGATGATAAATTTTTGCTTATTTTCATTTTGTAGAGAAATATTTTTATTGTTAAAGATCAAATTGATCATTAAATCATTTTTATCTAGTTGATCAATACAATGATGACAGCCAATATCCATCATTAACACATCGCCTTGAGTCAGATGAATATGTTCTCCTTCAACTAGTTCATCACAGTTGCCTTTAAGCATATAATTAATTTCTACGAATTCATGACTATGCAAAGGATAGGGAGCGAAGCGATTGTGTTTGCTTAAATAAATGGAGTGATGGCTAAGTAGTTTTTGATTGACTACTCGTTTTTTACCGTTTGTTATTAGAACATATGGTGAAAGATCATTAACAAATTGATGTTTAGCAATCTGCTTTTTTTCGATTGGAGTTAGGGCAGCTAGTTGCTGCCAAATATTTTGGTTAATCATAAGTTTTTGCTGCTTCTTTGTTAAAAAATAATATTAAATGCAATATCTAAATAATATGTAAACGCATACTCTATTAGTACTATAGCATTGTTTTTAATTAAAGATCTTAAAAAATGATAGTAAACAAAATTTATTTTTGATATTGTAAAAAGATTCACAAGAACTAAGATAAGAATTGTAAAGATTCAAGAGAGATTGTTAAAAAAGAGGTTTATAATTATGAAGATTAAAGCTGCTGTAGTTGAAAAGAAAGGCGATCCATTCGTTATTAAGGATGATATTGAATTGCACGATGTTGGTCCAACGGATGTTCAAGTACACATGGTTGCTAGTGGGATTTGTCACTCAGATGAAGCTATTCGTAAAGGCGATGCTTCATTAGGCTATCCTGTAATCTTAGGGCATGAAGGTGCCGGAATTGTTGAAAAAGTAGGCTCTGAGGTACAAAATTTAAAGCCAGGTGATCACGTTGTGATGGTCTTCTATGCAGATGGTCTTTGTGATAAATGTTTGCAAGGTATTCCAACTCAATGTCGTAACTATGCTAAATACAATTTATCAGGTACGCGTTTTGATGGTGATGATCAATTCCAAGAAAATGGTAAGCATATTTCAGACATGTTTAACCAATCATCATTTACCACTACTACTGTAACTAACCAACGTAATTGTGTTAAAGTTGATAAGAGTGCTGACTTGCGTAGAGTAGGACCTTTAGGCTGTGGTTATATTACTGGTTCTGGTACAGTCTTTAATACCTTAAAGCCACGTCCAGGTCAAACGATTGCTGTCTTTGGTACTGGTGCCGTTGGTTTAGCTGCTATGATGGCTGGCAAGATTTCAGGTTGTACTCGGGTAATTGCCGTTGATATTGTTCCTAGTCGTTTGGAATTAGCCAAGGAATTAGGCGCACTTGATACGATTAATTCTAAAGAAGAAGATCCAGTTAAGAAAATTCAAGACTTAACCGATGGCTATGGTGTTGATTATGCTGTTGATACTACCGGTTTGCCTGCAGTAATGAAGCCAGCTCTTGATGCCTTAGCTCAAGGTGGCACGCTTGCAGCTATTGCTGTTACTCCACATGACTTTACCTTCTCTACTTGGAATGACCTTTGTGTTGGCGACAAGAAGGTTATCGGTGTCAACATGGGGGATGCAATTCCTCAAATCGATGTTCCTCGTTTGATAAGATTCAATAAGTTAGGTATGTTTGATTACGAAAAAACTGAAAAGTTCTTCGACTTTGATGATATTAACGAAGCAAACCAAGCTTCAGTTTCAGGTAAGGTAATTAAGCCAGTCTTGATTATTGATAAAGATTACCAACCAGGTAAGTAAGTTTAAAAAATTAAATTAAAAAGCACAATGATTTCTATTGCAGATTTCATTGTGCTTTTTGTTATATTTTGTAATTAAAATTAATCCAAATCTTGACCATTTGATTCAATAACCTTCTTGTACCAGAAGAATGAATCTTTGCGTGAACGAGCCAGCGTACCTTCACCGGCATCATTTTTGTCAACATAGATAAAGCCGTAACGCTTATCCATTTGACCAGTACCAGCAGAAACCAAGTCGATGCAACCCCATGGTAGGTAGTCCATTAAGTCAACGCCATCAAGTTCAACGGCCTTTTCCATTTCTGAAATGTGGTTTCTTAAGTAATCAATTCTATAGTCATCATGAATTGAACCGTCAGATTCGACCTTATCGTAAGCTCCAAGCCCATTTTCTACGATAAACAAAGGCTTGTGGTAGCGATCTTGTAATTGGTTAAGAATTGGTTAAGAGCAATTCTCAAACCTTCTGGATCGATTTCCCAGCCCCAATCACTGCGCTTTAAAGTAGGATTCTTGGCAACTGCCTTGGCCAAATCGCTTAAGTCATCTGGTTTAACCTTTTCGCTTGAAACGGTGGTAGTTTGGTAGTAGCTAAAGCCAACATAGTCCACAGTGCCTTCTTTAAGAACAATTCTGTCTTCGTCAGTAATGTCAGGACGATAGCCGTTTCTTTCAATATATGCTTCAACTTCACGAGGGTATTCGCCAAAAACATGAACGTCAGAGAACCAATCACGACGCTGTTCCCACTTGTCAGCTAAAAGAACGTCATCACTTGATGGGGTTAATGGACGAACAGGTGAGTAATTGATCATGCAGCCGATTTGGAAGTTAGGGTTAATCTTGTGACCAATCTTAACAGCTAAGGCGGAAGCTACTAATTCATAGTGACCAGCTTGGTACATGGCAGCTTCTTTATCCTTGTCGGTCATACCATCTTTGAATAAAATACCAGAGTTGGTTGCCATCAAAAAGTCATTATTAAAAGCAGATTGGTTATTAATTTCATTGAAAGTCATCCAGTACTTGACCTTGTTCTTGTAGCGCTTGAAGCAAACTTCAGCGAAGCGAACAAAGAAGTCGATCAATTTACGGTTAGTGAAACCACCATAATTTTTAGCCAAATTGAATGGCATTTCAAAGTGGGAAAGAGTAATTACAGGCTCAATGCCATATTTATGACAGGTATCAAATAAATCGTCATAAAACTTCAAACCTTCTTCATTAGGTTCTTTTTCATTAGGTTCTTTTTCGTCACCATTAGGGAAAATTCTAGTCCAAGCAATGGAAGTTCTGAAAGCTTTAAAGCCCATTTTGGCCATTAATTTAATATCTTCCCTGTAGTGGTGGTAAAAATCAATTGCTGAATGGTTAGGGTAGTTCTTTCCAGGCAGAACCCCATCAGTGATTTCACGCGGCTTAGTAGCAGAACCGACAGTCATTACGTCGGCTACAGAGGTACCTTTGCCGCCTTCTTTCCAAGCACCTTCAAGTTCTGGTACTTCACTACTATAAGCGTGTTGAAGACGACAATGGCGATTATGCCGGTATTTACGAATGGGTACAAGATTTATACCCACTTGTTAAATATTTCTGTGAAACTACTGGTCAAAAATTAGTTATTGATGAAGATGCTTCTACCGGTGCAACTTACCGGCGCAATTCTGATCCAGATGCTTCATCAGGTGCTTCTACCAAGGCAGCACAAGCAAAGGAAGAGGAAAAGAAGCCAGATACTTCAACTGGTGCTTCACAGCACTAATTAAATAAATAAAAGATGTGGGAGATTTTACAATGTATCAAGAAGCCTTTGCTGGTGCAGCTAATGCAGCCAGCAAAAAATTCAATTTATTGAAAAATAACCCGATGGGTTATTTTTTATTGTCAATTTTAGCCGGAATGTATATCGGTTTCGGTATTCTATTAGCCTTCACAGTAGGAAGTCAGCTAGGGACAAATCCGGCAGCTAACCTTGTTAAAGGTCTTATCTTCGGAATTGCCTTGAGTCTAGTTATCATCCCTGGCGCTGAATTATTTACTGGAAATAATTTTGTCATGGGAGCTGGTCTTCTAGAGAAAAAAGTAAATATCGGTCAAGCAATTATCCTTTGGCTAATTTGCTGGTTAGGTAACTTAGTTGGTGCTGTTTTATTAAGCTGGATTTTTACCGCCTCAGGTCTTGATTTGCCTCTTGTAGCAGCAGCTTTTACTAAAGCTGCCGCAGCAAAAATGTCAGCACCAGCGGTACAGTTAGTCTTACGAGGTATTTTATGTAATATCTTAGTTTGCTTAGCCGTTTGGTCAGGTTTTCAAACTAAAGATGATACTGCTAAATTGATTATGGTTTGGTGGTGCTTGTTAGCTTTCTTCTCATCAGGCTTTGAACACTCTGTGGCTAATATGACTACGCTAGTAGTAGCCTTGATGAATCCAGCTAAAGCAGCAGGAATTATTTCAATAAGCGGCCTTTGGTACAATTTGCTTTGGGTTACTTTAGGTAATATGATCGGCGGAATTGTTTTCGTTGCATTGCCTTACTGGCTAGGCAGCCGGAATAAAAATAATTAATTTAGTCCTCATTTAAGCAAAAACAGTGGTCGTTAAAGATCACTGCTTTTTTATCAAGAAATAAATAAGAGATGTGACAACAATGGAGCATGAAACACTTACACAAACTGATATTAAAAACTTACGAGAATTTATTGCTAATAAAGAACGGTTCATCACAAAACCAACTGTTCACTGGAATCATGATCAGTTTAAAACAGTCAGAGCAATGCCTGAACTTGTGATTCAGCCAACTACTAATGAAGAGGCTGAAAAAGTAGTTAAGTATGCCAACGATCACCATATCCCAGTAGTCCCTCGTGGTAACTCAACCGGTCTAATGGGAGCCAATCTAACAATACATGGTGGTATTTCTTTAGATATGGTTAAAATGAATAAAATTTTGGCTTATGAGCCTAACAGTTTAACAATGACGGTTCAAGCAGGTATCAGATTAAAAGATATTGAGGAATTCTTGGCTGATAAACCGTTTACGTATATGCCCGCTCCAGCAATGCATTGGGCTACAATTGGTGGTAATGTCAACACCAATGCCGGTGGTCTAAAGGCAATTAAGTATGGTGTAACTAGAGAACATATTCGTAAGTTAAAAGTCGTTTTGGCTAATGGGAAGAGCTACGTTTTCGGAGCAAAAGCTGTTAAATCTTCTTCTGGTTATTCATTAAAAGACTTAATCATTGGATCTGAGGGAACTTTAGGTATAGTGACCGAAAAGTCACCATGCGTCTTTATCCTCGACCAAAAGAAACGATTAATGCACTAATACCCTTCTCTAGTTTAGAAGATGCTTTAAAATCAGTACCAGCTATTTTAGCTTCTGGCGTAGTACCAACAACTGTAGAATTTATGGGCCGCCAAGTACTAGACTTATGGGAAAAATATGCTCATCAAAAATTCCCTGAAAAAGGTGAAGGCTTCATTATTTTAGGTTTAGATGCTTTTACAAAAGAGGAGATTAAAGCTGAGCTAGAGCAGGCCTTAAAAACTACTACTAGATTTGGTAGTAAACAAGCTGTAATTTTAGAAGCAAGTTCTGAGAAAGCACAACTAATTTGGAAAGCGCGAGAAGAACTCTTGCTTGCTATTCAAAATTCTACTCCTATGATGGATGAAGTAGATATTTCTGTTCCGATTAATAAAATTCCAGAAGTATTAACTAGAATTGAGGAATTAGAAACAGAAGTTAAAATGAGAATTCCAAGTTTCGGCCATGCTGGTGATGGTAACCTACATATTTATCTTTGTTCCGATAAAGATTCAAAAGATATTTTCGCTCAAAAGAGCAAAAAAGTAATTTCTGAACTTTATAAGAAAGCAAAAGAAGTTGACGGAAACATGTCAGGAGAGCATGGTATTGGTTATGCTCGTCAAGCTTATTTTGAAGATTATTATAGCCAGGATTATACTAATTTGCTTCGTGAGATAAAGAAAGTCTTTGATCCAAACGGAATTATCAATCCTGACAAGATTTTTCCTTTAAAATAGAGCTTTAAACAAAAAGAGTTGATGATCAACAATACATATTGAAAATATTGATCTCAACTCTTTTTTATATTTTAATCAATTATTTTGGCATCTAGGCAAGTCTTAAAATGATTCAACGCCCACTTATGGCCAGTTTCATCAAAACTAGCAACCGCATTTTTATGAACAACCAATTTATAGCATTTATTGTAAGCATCAACGGCCGTATGTAAAACACAAATATCGGTGCAAACACCAGTTAAATGAAGAGTGGTAATCTTTCTTTCCCGCAAAAATAAGTCTAAATTAGTACCGCAAAAGGCAGAATACCTAGTTTTATCAAGCATTAAGACATGATCATTATCTTTATTGTCTTCATACCATTTTTGCAATTCACCATAAAATTCTCGTCCCCAAGTATGACCTAAATTATGAGGAGGGAACAACTTGGTTTCAGGATGATAAGGATTATTCTTAAAGTGCAGGTCAGTTGGAAGAATCACCCATTTATTTTCTTTTAAAAATTGTTCAGCCAATGATACAATTTGCTTCTCTATCTTTTGAGCTGGCAAGCCACAAGTCAAAGAACCTTTATCTGCTACAAAATCGTTAGTATAATCAATGATTAATAAAGCTTCATTATTCATAATTTTGCCTACTTGTATTCCGCAATTAATTTCTTTTGTAAATCAGCTAATTTCTTAGTTAGATATACAGGATAATGATCAGGGTTAACTAAGCGCTTAGTTTCTTTAGGCAATTCCGCAATTTGTTCTTTAGCATATTTTTGAATTGCAAAAGTATCTGTTTCAATTGGAGCAGCTTTTTGACCAGCTAATACTTGATGGAGTAATGGACGAGCAGTAAAGTCGGTAAGTGTTACAACATCATTGGTAGCATGAACATCTGAATCAATAGCTGTAATTTTATCTCTTAATTTTTCATCAGCTAACGCAATAATATCAGCGAAAGCATGTTTAGGGTCATTTCTTGAATATAAGCGATAAACTTGTTTATTACCAGGCAAAGTAATCTTTTCTCGGCTATTACTAATCTTGATTTTAGGGACCCATTGGCCTTTGTTTTCTAGAGCGGACATTTTATAAACACCACTTAGTACAGGACTTGATGAACTAGTGATTAAACGTTCACCAATACCAAAGTTATCAATTGGAGCTTCTTCATTAAGTAATGACTTAACAATATGAGCGTCAAGCGCATTGGAAGCAGTAATTTTAACTTCAGATAAACCAGCATCATCAAACATTTGCCGAGCTTTTTTAGCTAAACGAGTAATATCACCAGAATCAATGCGGATACTTAATGGTCGATGTCCTTGCGCTTTAAGTTCTTGAAATACTTTAATAGCGTTAGGAACACCTGATTTTACAACGTCATATGTATCAACTAGTAGGGAAGCAGTATCAGGATAAATTTTTGCCCATGCTTTGAAAGCAGTGAGTTCATCTGGAAAACTTTCAATCCATGCATGTGCCATTGTCCCAGCTACTGGAATATTAAATTTTTGACCAGCAAGAACATTTGAAGTACTAGTGCAACCGCCAATTACCGCAGCCCGAGCACCATAAGTAGCTGCATCGGGGCCTTGTGCACGGCGAGCTCCAAATTCCATTACAGCTCTACCTTGGGCAGCATGGGTAATTTGCCAAGCTTTAGTAGCAATTAGAGATTGATGATTAAAAATATTTAATACCAGAGTTTCTAAAAGTTGAACTTCAATAAGTGGACCTGAAATTGTCAAAATTGGTTCACGAGGCAATAGAGGAGTTCCTTCAGTCATAGCATTGATGGTACATTTATTTTTAGCATCTTTCAAAAAAGTAAGAAATTCGTCAGAAAATTTATTAAGTGCACGGAGATAATCAATATCTTCCTTAGTAAAATGCCAATTTTTAACTTCTTCAATAATTTGCATTAAGCCAGCACTAAGCACAAAGCTATCTTCATCAGGTGCATTGCGATAAAAGACATCAAAACTTGCTTGCTTGTCATGAGGCAAGGTTTGATAATAGCCATTTGCCATTGAAAATTCATAAAGATCTGTCAACATTTCATGTGACATAATAATAAGCTTCCTATCTATTTAAGTAAAATTTACTTTAATAAGTTCAAAAATAAAAGTCTAAGTTACTTTTATTTAACCTGATTATAGTACTTTTTACCTAAACTGCAAGTTAATATTTAACCAGAAAAAAGCAGTGATCAAATTTGACCACTGCTTTTGACTAAATAAATATATGAAGAAAATATAATAAATTGTTTATTACGCTTCTAGGAGGAAGGCTTTTTTGTTCAGCCACGTTCATCGTAGTTCTTTTCTTGGCAGATGTTAAATTATATTCCTTTTTTGATTTCATTAAGCTAAAATTTAATTAAGAGACACTAAAATTGGAAGTGAAATTATGCCTGAAAAAATTGTTGCTCGACCTTTAATTACTATTACAAATATTATATGGAGTTTTAATTCCAAGACTCATTTACCACAGATTTTACTTGTCAAAAGAGCTAGTGACCCATTCAAGAAAAGTTGGGCATTGCCTGAAACACTTTTGCGAAGCAACGAGAGTGCCGAAGCTGCTTGTATTCGCTTAATTAAAGATAAGATTGGTGTTTTAATTTCAGATAGTGCAACAGAACAATTAGCTGCTTTCACCAATCCTAAAAGAGTAACCGGTAAAAGAGCATTAGCTTTGGCATATATGACCTTTTTACCAATCATGCCCAAGCTTAAAGCTGATTATGGAGCTATTGAAGCACGTTGGTTTTCTTTTAACTTTAAAGAAAAGAAATTCTTTTTAATGAATGATCAAATTAAATTGCAACTTGACGCTAAATCGAAATTAGCTTTTGATCATGCAGAGATCATTAATACAGCTATTCAAAGAATTAACAATAAGCTTGATTATCAACCAACGATTTTACAAATATTAGGTCCAACTTTCACCTTAAGACAAGCACGAGAAGTTTACGCTATTTTTAGACAAACCAGCGTTGATAAAATTGATAATTCTAATTTTAAGAAAACACACAAAAAGATATTCAAGGAAGTCGGAACTGCTTCCGCTAAACGCTCTGGCAGGCCACCAAAATTATTTAAATTAGTGTAGAGCAGGGAGGTAAAAGCTTTTTTTATGTCAATTATCGGATTTATTTTGGTTGTTTTTGAAATTATTCTAACAATCTTTAATCATTACAAGCCAAGCAAGAACCATCCCCAAACCGTTAAGTTTATTTCTTTTCTGGCTTTTATTGTTGGTTTAATTCTTATTTTATCTTCAGTCATTGCTTTCTTTAACTGCTAAAAAGTTAAAATTATTGACTTATGTCAATTTATTCTTGTAAAATCTGACTATGATAATAGTTAGAGAGGTGATAAAAATGGCTAAAATCAAATTTACACAACGGGCATTAGATTATTTAAAAAGAAGAGGTTTGGCAGGACATCCCTTATTATTGATTTGTGATGATGGAGGAGGTAAATACTCTATCAAAGGCGGTGCTTGTTCAATGGGGATGATGTATTCAATTATAAAGCTTGATCATCCCGATAAGGATTACCCCGTTGTTTTGCATAACAATGAAGGAGTAGAAATTTATACTTCTGATTATGATTTGGCTGAATTGCAAGATAACCTTCATTTAGATTATGTTAACTGTGGCTTAGAGTTAAAGAACGATTCCCAGCTTTTAGACGGAAGCGTCATGATCGGCGATGGCCCAGCTTTATTAAAGGCCAATTACCATGTTGTGATGACTGAATCACGAAACTGCTAGTAGATTACTGTAATTGCTAAAGAGAATAATAAGAACTGTTAAGTTTTATTTGAACTGAGACCTAAAAATTAGACAGTTTAAAATACAGGATTAATAGAGGCTTGATTCCGATATTCTTTCGGAGTTAAGCCTTTTAATCTGCTCTTTATCCTTTCTTCGTTATAGTATTCAATATATTCTTTAATAGCTTGAGTTAATTCTTGAAGGCTATGGTATTTGTACTCTTGATCGTAAAACATCTCTGTTTTAAGCAGACCAAAGAAGTTCTCCATTAAACCATCATCCATGGAATTGCCTTTTCTAGACATGCTTTGAGTAATGACCTGAAGTTTTAAGGCACGTTGGTATTGGGGACTCTGATATTGACAGC
>NZ_FMXC01000001.1 GCF_900103655.1 Lactobacillus kefiranofaciens | reverse complement strand
AAAAAACACATACAGAAAGAAGAACTCCTTCATGAATGATTTTACCAAAAATATGGCACAAGCTCTATTCAATCAAGACAAAATAAACGATTTATTGCGCAAAGAACTCCAGCAAGCAGTTAATGACCTATTGGAAGCTGAACTGACTGCGTTTTTAGGCTATGATCCTTATGCCAGAGCTGGCTGGAATACAGGCAATTCACGCAATGGTGTTTACTTTCGCAAGGTTGATACGCAATTTGGCGAGATTGAAATTCAGGTACCTAGGGATCGCAACGGCATGTTTCATCAGCACACGCTGCCTGACTACAAGCAGCACTCCGATGTCTTGGAAAGTATGATTATCAAGCTATATTCCAAAGGCGTAACCACCAGAGAAATAGCCGACTTGATTGAAAAGATGTATGGCAGTCATTACAAGCCCAGCTCAGGTATCTAACATCTCCAAGCAGATGATTCCAAAAGTTGAGGCCTATCATCAGCGCAAACTCAGTGACAAGTTCTTCTGCGTTTATTTGGACGCTACCTACATTCCTTTGCGTCGCATAACCTTTGATCGTGAAGCAGTTTATATTGCCATTGGCATCAAGCCTAATGGCCACAAGGAAGTCATCGATTACCGCATTGCTCCTAGCGAAAACGTCGAGAATTGGACGGAAATGCTTCAAGACATGAAGTCTCGCGGTCTAGAACAGGTTGAGCTCTTTCTTTCAGATGGCGTTGTTGGTATGAAGACAGTGCTGGAACAGACTTATCCCAAAGCCCATTTTCAACGTTGTCTAGTACATGTCATGCGCAATATCTGCGCTAAAGTACGCGTAGATGATCGCGAAACGATCATGAATGAATTCAAGCAAAAATCCATCAACAGCCAAATAAAGAAGCTGCGATCAAAGTCTTGCACGTCTTCTATGACAAGTGGAACAGAGCTTATAATCATGTCATCAGAAACCTCAAGGGGATTGAGCCAGATCTGCTGGTCTTTTATGACTATCCTAAACAAATCAGGGCCTCAATTTACTCCACCAATATGATCGAATCCTTTAACAACGTTATCAAGCGTAAAGCTAAGCCTAAAGCAGAGTTTCCAACTGAACAGTCGCTTGATACTTTTATTGGCATTCAGGCAATGAGCTACAACGAACGCTATTTCAATCGAATCCACAAAGGTTTTGGTCAGGTTCAGGATACCTTAGAATCCTACTTTGACTAAATAAAAGATTAAAAAATCGATCTACGAGAAAAATCTATTTACACAAACTATTTGACAGTGTCTAATATTATTAACTTACATTATATTAAGTAATAATATTAGCTTATTTAATGATTAATTTAAACATTACTAGATCAATCATTTATGCAACTCTAACACAAAACAAAAATCAAATTAAGTATTTAAACTTTTTAATCTTATTAATTTAAAAATAATCTTTAAAACTTTAAATAAATTAAGCTAAACATAAATTTTATTAAAGCCTATAATAGTTATTGACTTTAAACTAGGAAGAGGACTAGGAAGAGGATTGGGGAAGAAATATGAGTTTAAAAGATATTATTCATAGTAATCAACCAGCGGAGTCACGACAATTAGCTTGTGCTTTGACTTTCTGTGGTGGATTTATTGATGCATACACATATATCCAAAGAGGACATACACTTTCTGCTGGACAGACGGGAAATGTGATCTTTTTTAGTTCAGCTTTGGCTGATCATAACATTCCAGGCATGATAAATCGTGCTAGTACATTTATTGCATTTTCGCTTGGCTTGCTATTTATTGCATTTTCGCTTGGCTTGCTAATGGTAGGCTTATTTCATAAGTATGTTAAAAGTCATTATTGGCGCGTTTTTTGTTTATTTCCGATTTTAGTAATTTGTGCTGTAGTTGGTTTTTTGCCTAAAAGTGTACCAAATTTTTACATAGTTCCATCAATTGCATTTGGATTAGCAATCCAGAACGCATCCTTCAGCAAAATTGAGGGAATGGGATATAACAATGCATTTACAACTGGTAATTTAAAAAAATCAGTCGTTGCTTGGAGCGCATTTTTCTTTGGTGAAGATAAAAGCAAACATACAGCTACAGTAAATTATATGTTACTGGTGATATCATTCGGATTAGGTGCAATTGTCTCAGCTTTACTGCAAAAAATATTTTTACTGCAAAAAATATTTATTTTAAAAACAATTTGGTTTGCAGTAATATTACTTACCGCAATTAATATAATCTATTTAATTGCACTTAAAGAAAATAAAAAGATTGATTTAAATAATTTAGCTAACAGATAGTTTTAGAATTTTAATCCATTTACACTAATGAATTTTAATCCATTTACACTAATACAGTAAATGGATTTTTTATTTTGAAGAGTAGTGGTTAAACATTCATGTTATATCTGCGTATAACTTGTATTATGTAAATCTAAGTATTAAAAAATCATATTTAAAAATAAAATAGTTACATTGTGAGAGTAAATCTAAATCCTATTGGCATTTAAAATAAAAAATTCAGAATTTAAATTTACTTAGTCGTATTTAAAAATACATTCCTATATTTATTTTTCATTTGCAAAATCATTTAGATTTCTATGCTGAGATCACAATTCTAAGATCAAGTTCGTTCATTTGGGTCAATAAATTAATCATTAAAGCAACTCTTATTTTACTTAGTCCTTTAAATAAATAAAAATTACTGTAAGTTAGAATAAATATTATTTTAAATATTATTTATAGCGGAAACAAGAATATGACTTATATCTCTATGCTCATTAACTTAGTCAAAAACTTAGTCAAATTAAATCATTCATCAATAAATAGAATGCATCTCATGTAGCATATAAAAATTATATAACTAATTTAAATGTCAAAAGTAGAAATATTTTCATCAGATATAATTACAAAAACAGTGGATTTAAAAACTTATTTGCTACTGTTTAGCCTTGACTCCATTAATTTACTTAATATTAAATCATAATCGAAATTTAGCTATATTATTTAAACAATAATTTTAATGCTAGCAAGATGACTCTTCCCATATTACTAGGATTTTGTTGCTATATCAAGGATTCAGAATGTTTTAGCTAATTCAATTAAATCCAATAAAAATATTTTTTCCGAAAATTCCGCAGAAAAAGGAGTTCCTTTCTCGTATGATTGGTTTGAACAAAAAAACACATACAGAAAGAAGAACTCCTTCATGAATGATTTTACCAAAAATATGGCTCAAGCTCTATTCAATCAAGACAAAATAAACGATTTATTGCGCAAAGAACTCCAACAAGCAGTTAATGACCTGCTAGAAGCTGAGTTAACTGCCTTTTGAGGCTATGATCCTTATGCTAGAGATGGCTGGAACACTGGCAATTCTAGAAATGGTGCCTACTTTTGCAAGGTGGATACGCAGTTTGGCTAGATTGAAATCCAGGTACCACGAGACCGCAACGGCATGTTTCATCAGCACACGCTGCCTGACTACAAGCAACACGCAGATGTGTTGGAAAACATGATCATCAAGCTTTACTCCAAAGGCGTAACTACCAGAGAGATAGCCGATTTGATTGAAAAAATGTATGGTAGCCATTACAGCCCCGCTCAAGTATCCAATATTTCCAAGCAGATGATTCCCAAGGTGGAAGCCTACCACAAGCGTAAGCTGAGCGATAAGTTCTTCTGCGTTTTATCTAGACGCTACCTACATTTCCATTCCTCTGCGCCGAGAGACCTTTGAGCGTGAGGCTGTCTATATTGCCATTGGCATCAAGCCTAATGGCCACTAGGTACCATTTTTTAAATTAATCATATTTAAACTCTTATCAGATTTTTATCAATTAAAAGGCCTTATAAATACATATTTAGCTACAAGATACATTAATTGCACTAAAACTTTCTCCTTCATTTCTCCCCTCCTCTACGGTTAGGGAATGGGTAATTATACAAAAAAGCCTGAAAACAGAGACAAATCTCAATTCAGGCTTAATTTATAGTACTAGAAAGCCACTTTTTTCTTATGCAGTACGGAATCTGTTAACAAAGAATGCAACAACGATCACCAAAATTACTGCACCAAGAATAGATGAAACAATTGCCATATCTGCAACTTGTGGGCCCCATTCTCCTAATAACAGAGCTTGACCCAATGTTGAACCGACTAAGCCAGCTACGATATTAGCAATCCAATTCATTGATCTGCCATAACCCGTTAAAGCCCCAGCAATAAGACCAATTACACCGCCGACAATCAATACCCAAATCCAATGTAGCATTTTGATCACCTTTGCTTTCTGGAAAACATCTATTACTTTTGATAATTCTAATTAATCAAGCGCTTTCTTTAACTATATCTATATCATACAGGTAAGTATCAAATTTGTCTACTATATAGTATATGATAAGCATTAATTATACTTTATAGTATATGATAAGCATTAATTATACTTTTCTTTAGAATTTAAGCATCAAACTTGTGCTTTTAGTCCTCATCTGCTAGATACTTTTCTAATACTTTAAATACACCATTTTCAGTATTTGCAGGTGCAATAAACTTAGCATGTTCCTTAACTTTGGACATGCCATTAGCCATAGCATATGAATACTTAGCAAAATCTAGCATATCAATGTCGTTGCCGCCGTCTCCAAACGCAATTAAATCATTACCTGTCATATTCATTTTGGCTAACAGTCGCTTCAAACCAGCTCCTTTATTAATCCCTTGAACATTAATATCGATCGCTGTGTTTGCGGAAGCAAATGCAGAAATTTGATTTTGATGCTTTAAGTTAAACATCTGCTCAATTTCTGTGTAATGTGAGCTATCTAGATCAACGGTGATTTGGAAGATATCTTCATTAGGTAAATCATGCCAGTTATCAACTATGTCACTCTTACCAGCAAAATATGCTAAAAAGTCTCGTTCTGTTTTGGGCACCGCACTATGTAAATAAGCAATATCTTTTTCAAAGACCATGATAGCTCGCTTGCCAAACTTACCCTCAACTTCCTGAATCAAATCCAACACATCTTGTCTAGCTAGCGGATAACCGGCTGCTTGCTTTCCTTTGATGATCAAACGAGAACCATTTAAAGTTACGAAATCCATTTGTTCGGTAAACTTACTAAAATCTTGTTGGAGTCGCGCATAGGGGCGACCTGACGCAACAATAAAATGAATCCCTCTCTTTTCAAATTCAGTCAAAATTTGATCAAATTGTTCATGATTGTATTGCTTACGGTCATCCAAAAATGTTCCATCCATGTCTACTGCGACTGCTTTAAATGGTAATGTCATAATTCCACCTCATAATATTTATGCTAAATGATTTTCAACATAATTAATATTAGCATTTTTACATAAATATTATTGAAGTTTTTGATTAATTAAACAATTCTAACAACAGCTGCTAAACAAAAACGATGCCAGAATTATCTGACATCGTTTATTTCTATCTCTTCACTAGATTGATCTCTCTATCAAACAACTTACGCATCCCTTCATTGAAGTTGTGTGCAATAAAGATAATTTATGCCTTGCTTTTACCAAATTCTCAACCTATTCTAGTTAAGTGGTCGAATTATTTAACTAAGATGCAATTTTAAGTATCCCAGCAATTATGCTCTTATCTTTTACACAGGAGATGAAATTCTAAGTGTTCATTAGCTACCACTTAGGTTTAAGCTTACGGGAAAATTATTTTCTTTTAACCGTCAAGCGCTACTTAAGGCTCAACCCCAACTTTTCTGAAAGTTTGGGGTTTGTTAACTAAAATTAAATAGATAACTTTTCCCTGACTTTCAGAAGTACTTGTTCTATCAAGATATTTTTAAAAAAGGAACGGGAAAATGTTCAAAAACTTAATTCACATAGAAAACAGTAATGTAAAGAAATTACTAATTGGCCGAATTTCTACTAATATCGCAGATTCGCTTTTTTATATGACGATCCTTTGGTATTTTAAAGTGACGTATCATTCACCAATGATCTTATCACTAGTTTTTATTGCTGATTCAACGATCGACATGCTTGCCTTTATTTTTGGACCGTTAATTGATCGAGTTCACGTAAAGAAGCTACTTAAGTACGTAACGTTTAGTCAAATCATACTCAGTATTTTGACAGTATGCTTATTTTTCTTTAAACAGCAAGTAATTATCCTAATATTATTGGTATATATCCTTTCGGCTATTGGTTCTACCCTAATTTATCCGACAGAAGAGAAAATCCTACCAGCAATAATTAGTAAAACGGAATTAGCTAGAGTTAATGGTCTCTTTCAAATGACCTATAGGGCCCTTGACTTGTTTCTAGATGCCTTAGCTACTGTCCTTATTACCTATTTATCATTAAATAAGACAATGATCATTAGTGCATTATTTTTTGCAATTGCTTTGGCTTTCTATGCTAAGTTGTACTTACCTAAAGTGCTATTAACTAAAAAAAGAAGAGTATTTTAGTGATAGTTACCTAAAAGACTTAATCAAAGGATGGCAGGTTTTGAGGTATGAAGGTAGAATCTTAGCGTTGATAATTCCCTTTGCTGTAACTAATTTATTTTATGGTATTTCCTCTGTAGGGATGTCTTATTTTGCAAGTCATTATCTAAGTAGATCAGCACTTAGTTACGGTAGTTTAGAATTTATTTCTTCAATCGGTGGATTACTAGGCAGTGCTGTAGTTAGTAATTTTTCATTAGGCAAAAATAAACTTGAGAAAATAGTTACCCTTTGTCTTTTTTAGCAGGATTATCAGTAATACTTGAAGCACTAATCACCAGCAGTATGCCTGTGATGACTTTAATATTTGCATTGAGCAGTGCTTTTTGGATTAGCATCATGAATGTCAATTTCCAAATATTAATACAAGAGCATTTTAGGACGAATAGAAACGATTAATAGCAGCATTATCAATTGTATGATTCCAATCGGCTCCTTTTTAGGTGGCATCATAGTGCAACAATTTGGTTCCACTGTTGCTATTCTAATGCAGGGATTAGCTGAACTAGTTACCGCTGCATTATATTTATTAGTTTTTAATAAAGAAAAATAAGTGATTTAAAAGAGAGTTTTTCAATCGAGGCAGCTCTCCTTTTGATGTCTAACTTTTGCAATTATTCTCTATCTTTATTAACATGAAATTATGAAGGAGAGATTTGTTGAAGAAATTTAAAGGATTAGATCGACGAACTGTTTTACGAATTGGACGGATTGGATCAGTACTATCTGTATTGATGTACGTTTCCTATATTCCGCAGATTATCAATAATTTGAATGGAAATTACGGCAATCCAATTCAGCCTCTAGTTGCAGCAATCAACTGTACGATTTGGGTATTATATGCTGTACTAGGTGAAAAGAAAGATTGGCCATTATTTATAGCTAACCTTCCAGGAATAATCTTTGGGTTAATTACCTTTTTTACTAGTTTACATTAAAATATAGCGAGATAGCAGTTGCTGTCTCGCTTTTATATTATCATTGTATCTTATAACAATAAACTAGTAACTCACGTACGCATCCCTCAAAGCTATGAGCAATGCTAATTTATTCCATAAACTGTCTAAACCAAAATGAATAATTACCCTCATTGTAGTTAGGATTAAAATTAGCTGCTCGAATTGCACCTGGATATTCACCATAATCACTCCAATAAAGTAACTTATCGCTTCCTTTAATTTTAAAATACAGTTGTGAATCGCTTAAACTACTATTAATTACTACTTTATCCAGTTTCACTTTTTATTGATTGACATAATTTATTCAGTCTTCTTAAAATTTGCATCATATACAGCTCTGGAATTAGTTAAAGTAACGGTAATTGGCCCCTTTGTAAACAAAATCATACCATTAGCTGTTCGAAGATTATTAATCTTAATATACTTATTTCGGCCAATTGCTACACAATTTTGCCTCCTAATTTTAGTAGTAGTAAAAGTCAATTTATTTTTATTCTTAATATTAGTACTCTGATAAAAATAATTTTTATCTACACTCTTTGCAGCTCTAATTTTGCTACTAGTCGTTACTACACTATTATTAAGAAGTTTTCTTTTTCCTTCATAGCTTACGCGTTTTCCTTGTTTATCATATACGTAGGTATTATGATTCAAGATTAATAGCGGTTTACCACTCATTTTTTGAACATAACCGTCTCTAACATACCGTCCTTGACCAACTTTGAAGTAGGAACTTGCAATACTATAGTTTTTTGCTCCACCATATTTAATCGTTGATCCTTTAAGTAAAACGGCATGCTTGCCACGATATGTAGATAATTTCTTTCCTTTTTCATTATAAACTGTCGCATTACTTACAATACGCATTCCTTTAGCAGTATAGCCACCAGTATGGTTAACAAGAATATAGCCTCCATCACCTAAAGAAGTATAACTTTTTCCATCGATTTTTACAGTTGGAAAGATGCCACTTCTTTGATATTTATGTCTTATTATCACTGGTTTGCCATAAGAAGTGATTACTTCGCCGCCTTTTAAAAATTGTCCATTAAGTTGATTACCCTTACTGTTAAAGATAGGCACCTTACCAGTAGAGCTTAATTTAATATCTGTACTACTAGATGCATGTACTACCTGGTCAGCAGGTGTGCTATTCAATAACGTATTGAAGGCTGGAGTACTGATCAATAAAACTGCTAATGAACTAATCATTATTTTTGTACTTAGTTTCATATTTTTTCCTCGTATATCTTGCTGTTAACATCTCTGTCCATCTAGTTATATTTTAAATCTTTATATTTTGTTTTACATAATAATACTTATTAAAATTCATTATATGTCTCAAATTGATTGCAATTATTTCTATCTTATTACTAATTGATTAATAATCAATCTCTACTATTGTCTTTTGGTACTTACCACTGTAACCTATAATATATAAGATTTAGATATTATAAGTGAGAGATACTATTAACTCTCTCCACCAATAATGGAGGAATTAATTTGTTTAAAAAGAAAACTATCATCAAATTAGCCTGTGCTGCTATGTTAACTACTACCGGAATGAATATTATCCCTAATCTTATTTCCACTCACCAATTTGTTCAAGCCTCTGCAATTTCTGTAGCTGCTAAAGAATTAGGTATTGACGTAGCTAGTTATCAAAGCGCAGATTTAACCGCTCACGCTAAAGCTGGTTCACAATTTGCTATTGTAAAAGTAAGTGAAGGCACTAATTATCGTAATCCTAAAGGAGCTAGTCAAATTAAATCAGCAATTGCTAATGATATGATGCCAATGGGCTATCATTTTGCTACGTTTAGTTCTAATGCATCCCTTGCAAAAAAAGAAGCCAAGTATGCAATTTCTTCTGCCCAAGCATTAGGGTTACCTAAAGGTTCATATTTAGCCTGTGACTATGAGACCGGCCAAGGGAATGTAATCACTAACGGTAAAAATGTAACAGCTAAGGCGATTATTGCTTTTATGGACGAAATCAAATCGGCTGGTTATCAACCTCTGCTCTACGCAAGTTCATCTGTTTTACAAAACAACATCAATACCCCTTCAATCGTCGAAAAATATCCTAATTCCTTATGGGTAGCTGCTTATGCAATTTCAGGACGAGTTGATAAACCCAACTTTAAGTACTTCCCTTCAATGGAAGGCGTTGCAATCTGGCAATATACAGATAATTGGAAAGGGATGTCAACTGACGGTAACGTAACTATTCTACCTTTATCCATCTCGAATACTGCAGTTTCTCAAGCGCCGACTAATAAGAATACTAAGCACACTGGCAAAGTAATGTACAAAGCTTATGTCTATAGCAGTGATGGACAACGTACGGGTGAAGTTTATAAAGCGTATAGCACAATTACTTACTATGGTGGCAAAACCAAATTAAAAAATGGCAAATCAGTTGTTAGAATTGATGAAAACAAGTATGTAATGTCAAGCAATGTTCTTGGTAATGCACGTAAAGCTAAATCTGATATAAACGTTTATAAAAATGATGGATCACTCAATTCTAGCTGGAAAGGTTATCGAAAAGGAGCTCCAGTCAAAACCTATGGTCCTAAGCATTACATCAATAATGAAGCCTACTATCGAGTTGGCAAAAATGCCTATGTTAAGGCAAGCAATTTTTAACTTAATTAAGAACAACTAAGCACTGAATTTTTCAGTGCTTTTTGCATTCCTACAATGATAAAATTAGCTTGTAATAAATTAGTATTAATACGAGGAAGCTTAAAATGAACATAAAAAAGAAAATCACTTTATTTTTCAGTTTAGGAATACTACTGTTTACTCTTTCTGGTTGTAGTAATTTTCAAAACTGGGAACTATCGATGCGTTCTAAGATTGGTGCACTGCCATTGACTGTTTCAACTTACGATTCCAATGGTCAAAAAATTGATCAAATTAAGGCCAAATCAGTTAACATCCATACTGATAAAAAGATGTCCCAAAAAGACGATAAAGGAAAAGAAAATTCTAGTGTAATTGATGTTGATTATGGTCATCAGCGTATGACTCATGTTGGTTCTACTTTAATCGCCTATGAGGGTTTGAAGAATTATGAAGACGCATTCAATAAACATGTTAAGATTGATGATCAAAATCGTGCTGTTCCTCTTTTAAACACTATGTACCAGAACTTCAAAAATGATTGGAATGGTCAATCTAAAATCGTAATGATCAGAAGTCAATTAGGGATGCCAATCGCTGTGTTTGCTGGTAAAAGTGTTTCCATTCATAAGAGTGATATGAAAAATTCAACTCAGTTTGTAATTGATGGACACAGATTATTTGCTTATCGTGCAGACTATACAGTTTATCCAGTTGCTAGTCTGAAATAGCATAATAAAAGCCTCATTTTTTGAATGGGGCTCTTATTATAAAAATTTGTTCTTATTCGTTAACTAAAATATGAAAAGCATCATTGGTTTTAACAATATCACTCATTAATTGGTTAACCCATTCATTGAGCTTATCATTATCATAGTTCTCAAGTCCACCTTCGGTATCGCCAATATCTGCGATCCCGTTATTAAAGTCAACCATCTCAGTAATCAATTTCTCTGCAAAATTTTTGGTTGAACCCGCAAAATTGTCCGCGAAGCTATTAACATCACCATAAGCATCGGTAATATCGCTGAAGGCTTCAACCGTTTTGCCAAAGGTATCGCTCAAATTATCTACATCTTCTTGAGTTGGCACTGTTAGTTCTTCATCTTCATTATTTAGCTGTTCATCAAGCCGAACGCCAAGATCATTTAATACCAAGTGCCCATCATATAAACGATTTAATAACTTAATTCCACTAGGATTTTTAGCCTGAAAATTTACTTCGATTTCTTCTGTCATCGTATTTCCCTCATCTCACTGTATTATACTTATTTTATTGTACAATTTTTATGCCTAAAATACGACAATTAGACACAAGTTAATCTATAAACTAATTCAGAAATAAAAATATTTAGGCTAATTGTTGTTTTTTGCTTGATCATTATTTATAAACAGCTTAAAATAAGCAGGTGAAGGCTTCTTGTACCATACAATTAGCTTTATTTGTCAGAATTGTTTTGTTAAACGCCAATCTTGATAAATATTCAATCAGAGTTGCTATAACTGGAATGCGGAGAGTTTTTACAGCGTTGCTGGTATCCCAGTTATAGTGACATGGTTTGCTAGGTCATGTTATTTATAAATGTTGCTTTACAATATTACTATAGATATTATTGTTTTCAACAGGAGTACTTAATTTAATTTAGCTATTTTGCCACCTATCTGGATTAGATAGGTGTTTTTTGTTTTTGTGGGATGCCCTATGATATAATTTGAACATCAGTTTGAAGGAGAATGATTTATGGAAACTGCCAAATGCTTAGAATTAATCAAAATTGAACTCAAAAAAGCGCCAGATTATGTCAAGCAATACAATTTTGAAACGCAGCATTCACTTACGACTACCTATCAATATTTAGCAGAGTTTCGGCGTTTTTTTGACTGGTTACGTCAAGAAGGTATTTCTAACGCTTCCAATAATTTACACGTTACAACCGATACCTTAGCTCATTTAACTCGCAATGACATTATGCTTTATATCGATTATCTTGGTCATACTAAAAATAAACAGGGACACCTAAGCTCTCCTACTACGATTAATCGTTCAATTAATGCTCTTCGTTCCCTGTTTAAATTTTTAACCATTACAGTTGCTGAAAATAATGATGGGCAACCTTATTTTGAACATAACGTAATGCTTCGCATTCACTCATTAAATGATACGAAAACTTTAAATTATCGTGCACACGTCTTAGAATCTCACATGTATACAGGCAAGCTTAAGTTTGAATTTTTAGATTTTATTGCCCATGATTATGAGACTACATGTAATCAGCAAGCTAAACCAGGCTTCAAAAGAAATAAAGAACGTGATATGGCAATTATCGCTTTAATTTTAGGAACCGGTATCCGAGTGTCTGAATGTGCAGGCGTTGATCTACAAGATCTGAATTTAAAAGATGCAGTCCTAGATGTTACTCGAAAAGGCGGACAAAAAGACAGCGTGCCAATTGCGGAATGGACGCTGAATTATATTAATGCTTATAAAAATATTCGAGACAAGCGCTACGCGGCTGATTCGAGACAAACAGCATTCTTTCTTACGCGCTGGCATAGTCAAACACGGAGAATGACTTCTAATGCAATTGAAAGAATGGTCAGTAAATATTCCACCGCCTTTGGACACCCTCTTACACCGCATAAGTTACGTCACACGTTAGCTTCAGAATTATATAGTGTGACTAAGGACCAAGTTTTAGTTGCCCAACAGTTGGGACAAAAAGGAACAACAGCGACTGACCTATATACACATGTTGATCAAGAAAAGCAACGTGATGCATTAAATGAAATTTCTAAGCTAAATAAAGACTAGTGTTGAAATATCAACACTTTTTTGATTTGCCATAATATTTTTACTATTGTAAAGTCTCAATACTTTTAAGATCTTGATAGCATATTTATTATCACTAGTGGCTTTAATAGCCATAATAAATATGCTATTATAATTTTAAATAAAAAAGAATAGGACTTTAATCCTAATCTCTTTGACTCTATTTAGTTAAATCTAATTTCTCAATGTCTATCATCCAAGCAATAGCAATCGATTTTTCACCTAAGTGAGTAGCAATCACTGGACTAAACTCAGCTACATCAACAGGTTTACCTGGAAAATTAGTATTAATAAATTCTTTAATCTCTTCAGCTTGTTTAAGATCATTAGAATGGAAAACAAATAATCGTAGTTTATCTTTATACGACAATTGTGCTGTCTTTTCTAACGTAAGTTTTTCGACTTTTGATACAGCTCGCTTTAATGATCTAATCTTATCAAATGCAACAATCTTACCATCTTCATTAAAAGTAAGAAGTGGCTTAATCTGCAACATCGTCCCAATAAATGCTCCAGCATTACTTAATCGTCCGCCACGACTAAGGTTCTTAAGATCATCTACCACAAAGAATTCATCGATTGTTTTACGAATTTCATCCAATTTCTTCAGAATAACTTCTGGCTCCATGCCACTTTTAATCATCTTAGCAGCTGCTAATACCAAATACCCCTGTAACCTTACCGTCATCTTAGAATCATATGGGTATAAATTATACTCAGGATTATTATGCTTCATATTAACTAGATTTTGATAAAAACCAGAAATGCCACTAGACAAAGTGATAACAATAATGGCCTCATAGTCTTCACTATGAAGTTTATTAAATAATTCAATCATTTCTCCCATGCTGGGTTGGGAAGTTTTAGGAAAAGCAGCACCTTGTCTTTGCATTTCAAAAAGCTGTGTTGAAGTAATATTTATGCCTTCCATATATTCTTTATCTCCAATAATAACGGGGATAGGAACGATATTAATATTATTCTCCTTAGCTTCTTGCTCGGTTAAGACACTAGTACTGTCGGTAACTAATGCGATTTTCAATTTAATTAACCCTTCTTAATTTAAAGTTTATATAATATAAGAAAATTATAGCATAAAAGTATCTGCTTTCGCACCCTATTACATTCTTTCACTAGTAGAGCTATGCGCTATTTTTTCTAACTGCTTAATAAACAAAGCTGAAGCATCTTGATCTAGGTATACAAACAAAGAGCGTTCAATTTGATTAAGTGCTTTTTTTAATTCACTTGCTTTATTAAGTCCTTCAGAGCTTAATTTTACAATTTTGCTTGAATCCTTTTCAGAACGTATAATTTTAATAAAGCTTTTGGTTTTCTTTTGCTGCAACTGACGGCTTAAGGTAGAAAGTGAAATATTAAGTGCCCCAGCTAGTTTCCCCATTGTTAGAGCCCTATTATCATTTTGATCAAAAAATAAGAGTATTCTAGTTTGTGAAATATTCAGACCACATTTGTGATTTATTTCCTTTTTAATTTGATCAGCAATTGTGCTAAAAAATAATACATCCATATATACCGTCCTTTTTCTCCAAAGTAGATTTGCTATAGTTGTATTTTATCATTTAATAAAGGATTTGATAATACTACTTCGTGACATTTAAAAGACTTAGCAGTATTTCTTTGTTGTGAAACATTATCGCCTATTAGAATTAAGGCTCTTTGTGAAACAGAGAATCTATTAATTTAAGCTTATGCATAAGAACATGCTTATATATACTATGAGTACTTTCATTTTAGAATTGATAGAATTCCTGTTATAATATTTAGAGTATTTTGAGGTGATACATATGGCATTTGATGGATTATTTATCCATAGTTTATTACATGATTTAACCCCTACTCTAGTAGACAGTAGGTTATCGAAAATTTATCAGCCATTTAACCAAGATCTAATCTTAATTTTTCGAAAAAACAGAAGAAATTATCAATTATTGATTTCGGCTAATGCACAATATCCAAGAACATACCTGACTAAACAAACCATTGCTAATCCAGATAAAGCACCAATCTTTGTTATGGTACTAAGAAAATATTTAGAGGGGTCGGTTTTACAGTCTATTGAACAAGTTGGTTTAGATCGAATTATTAACTTTCATTTCAGCAATCGAAATGAACTGGGTGATCAAGTCAAGCTAATCCTTTCCGTTGAATTAATGGGCAGACATAGTAATGTAATTCTATATAACAAACAGGATAACCATATCATCGACTTACTTAAACGAATTAATCCCGATGAAAATAGAGCTCGTATCTTACTACCAAAAGCAAAATACGAATTACCTCCACTAAAACCAGGAATTAATGGTTTAAACATATCTGAAAATGATTTTAAAAATCTAAGTCATGATATTGATGCTTCCACGTTAGTTCAAAAATTAGATGGTTTAGATCGGGATGATCGTAATGAACTGTTAGGTTATCTTGAAGATGATTACAGTTTTTCTTCTTTTAAAACTTTCTTCAATCAATTTGACAATCCGCGAGCTTTCGTTTTAAAAACTCCTAGAAATAAACGCAAAATTTTCTGCTATCTCCCTTACCACTTAGATTTGGAAAAAGAAAGTTCTGATCCTGATCTAAACATGGGATTAGATGATTTTTATGAATATCAAGCTAACCGTGATTGGGTAAAACAACGAGCTAGTCAAGTCGAACGTGTTGTTAAAAATGAACAGAAAAAGCTAAGCAAGAAAATTAAAAAGCTTGAAAAACAATTAAATCTAGCCGAAAACTCAGAAGGCTATCGTATTAAGGGAGAAATTCTAAATGCTCACTTACCACAAATAAAACCAGGGGTAAATAAAATTTCATTACCTAACTATTATGATAATAATGCACCTATTGAAATAAAGCTTAATCCTGCACTCTCCCCTGCACGAAACGCTCAAAAATATTTTACTCGCTACAAAAAATTGCGTGACTCAATTAAACACATTAATGAGCAAATTAAAATCGCACAGGACAACTTGCGTTACTTCGATTCCATTCAAACAGCAATTGATAATGCAGATCCGCAAGATATTGATCAAATCACTGATGAACTGATTAATCAAGGCTACATTCATAAACAAAAGAAGACTAGACGTCGTAAAAAGGTCACTGAGCGTAATTTAAATGAGTTTAAGCTTTCTTCAGGTAAGCATGTCTTAGTAGGTAAAAATAATTATCAAAATGATTGGCTTACTTTGAAAAAGGCGAACAAATCTGATTATTGGTTCCATGTTAAAAATATGCCCGGTTCTCACGTTATTTTACGTGATAATCAACCAAGCGAAAAAGATATTAAGGAAGCTGCCGAAATCGCTGCTTTCTTCTCCAAAGGTAAAAATTCTGCTCATGTTCAAGTAGATTACGTTCAGGATAAACGCGTGAAAAAGCCTAATGGTGCGAAACCTGGTTTTGTAATTTATACAGGACAAAACTCGATTGAAGTTACGCCAGAAGAAGAAGAAATTATGCCAAAGAAAATTGAAAAATAAATAGCATGCCTGACCAGCAGACATGCTATTATCTAAATAAAGTCATCTTAATGGATAACTTTATTTTTTATTAAATTGGTTGTGTAGTTAGTGCTAGTGATTCTAAAACATCTAAAATTAATTCAGCAGTTTCAATACTTGAAAACACGGGAATATGCGTGTTCAAAGCCTCATCTCTGATCCGCAATGCATCTTCACTAGCTGCATCAGATAGATTAGTAATATTAACTACCATTACTATCTTATGTTGCCTGATCTTCTCTAATAAGTTACGTGGATCATTATGAACCTTTTCTACTACACCTGTAGTAATTCCAGCTTCCGCAAACATATTGGCAGTACCTTCTGTTGCGATTAATTTAAATCCTAGTCGATCAAAGCGCCGAGCTAATTCTGTTACTCGATTTTTATCTTCGTCTCTAACTGAAATAAAAATTGTGCCATAACTAGGGATATGTAAATCACTTGCCTCATATCCTTTATATAACGCCTTAGCTAAATGATTATCTCTACCCATTACAGAACCAGATGATTTCATATTTGAGTCAAAAGTATTGCCACTACTATAGTTTAAGTATGAAAAGACAGGCATTTTAATATGAATAAAATTGCTAGTCTTCCATAATCCATTAGGATAACCGAGCTCAAGTAAATTTTTCCCAATCAAAGCTTCAGTGGCACAAGCAGTAATATCACGATCTAATGATTTAGATAAAAATGCTACATTATGACCAGCGTATGGCTTAATCTGCAACAAATACAAATCATGTCCAACAAATAAATAATGTAAATTAAAGATCCCTCTAGTTTTTAATTCTCTAATTAACTTAATTGATTCTTGCTCAATCATTTTTTGTTGTTCTAAGGTCAGATTTTGTGGTTGAATAACTGCAATAGAATCAGAGGCATGTGATCCCGTCTGTTCTAAATGCTCAACAATTCCTGGTAAAGTGACACTTTCTCCATCAGAAATTGCAGTCACTTCATATTTATTACCTTCAATAAAACGAGAAACAGTAATTTGATCTAACTGATTTTCTGCTAGATATTTTTTAATTGCTGGGATGTCATATACTACAGCGGATTTTTGTTTGGTTTCTTTATTGGTTCCTCCAATTAAAATCGGAAATCCATTCTGATTTGCAAAATCAAAAACTTGAGCTGAATCTTTAGTTTTCAAAGCCGGTACTCGATTTAGTTCAGGATATTGTTTACTCAAAAGTTGAACTATTTTATCATGGGGATCTTCCTCGGCTTTTTGACCAATTATATGTAGCCCTGACTCTTCTAGTTGTTTACTCAAAGCACTAATTCTCTTACCAGAAAATTGCAATAATACATCTTGAATATGTTCGCGCTTGGCAACTGTCAAAATATTTTCTACGGTAATTGGATCAAAATATACACGATCAATATCTTTATATCTCGAAGAAACAGATTCGTCATTATTTGAAAGTAGAACTGTAACATAGCCATTATTATGTAAAGTCTCTGCAGCATGTGCAATCATATAATCAAATTCACTAGTAACAGACACTTGTAGTGGTAACATACCAACAATCAAAATTTTCTTAGTTGATTCTAAAGTTTGAGCTTCATTTTGAGCATTATAAGCACTATAGTACGCACAAACATTAGGCTTATAAACACCCGCAGCACCATCAATCTTTAAATACGACGGGTTAAGATCAAACCTGTCAATTATTTTCCTTACCTGATTTAAAGGAATGTTTAACACTCTAGCTAATAAAGGATTAAAGAAACCATATATTTTAGCTTCTTCCATTAATTCTGCAGAAATATTATCCTTATTTTGCACCAGCTTTTTACCAATATTAACAATGTGAAGTAATTTTTGATAATAAATGGGATGCAAATGAGTAATAGATTGCAATTGAACAAACGATAAGTCATGCGCAATCGCAGCTAGCAGTTTTACTAAATGCAACTCATCTGGTTGATGCAAATCTATTAAAATATCTTCGTCACTTTTTTTAGTTTCACTCATAAAGGCTAACCAAGCCACATCTAAACTAACTGTGGCATCAAGCCCTTTTAAGAAAGCAGTTTCAAAGTTGCGACCTACTCCCATAGCTTCCCCACTAGCTTGCATCGTATTATTTAAACGATAATGATTGTAACCAGAGTCTGCAAATGACCAATATGGCATTTTAATAGCAACTGCATCTAACACTGGTTCAATTGCAGCATTAAGTCCAGACAAAGGATCCGTAATCTCGTTTAAACGATAACCAATAGCTACTTTACTTACCACATAGCCTACATCATATAGAGCAATTCTTTGTGCCCAAACTGAACTCCTAGTTAGTCGGGGACGCATTGTTAGCAATTTCGATCTAATTTGTGTACCATGATGCTTAACAGCAAAATGAAAGCTAGTGAAGCCTACAATTTCTAGATTATCGACTATTTTTTTAACGGCTTCACGCAGCTCTTGAATGTGATCGTTATTCAATGTCAGAGATGGCATGACTACGGCAGAATCACCAGAATTAATTGCTACTGGTTCAATTGATCCAGCGAAGTTAATAAAGACTAGATTACCATCTTTATCTCTGATTACATCAACGATAACTTCTTCCCAGGCGGACAAATCCTCTGTTAAACGATAATTCTTCCAGATAAAATTATCGTTTTGTTTTTCCTTCTTAAAATAGTTTACTAAGTCAGCTGCTGTATTAAAGCATAAATGCTCATTGTGAACAAAACGATTATACTTGGTTACTAAAACTGGAAATGAGACTTTATCTTTAATATCTTCTGCTGAAGTATCTAAAATAGCTTGTATACCCTGATTCAATTCCCAGCTTCGTGCAGTATCGATATGTAGCTTTCCTAATAATTCTGTTCGCTTTTGTTGATTACCCATTTGCAACATGCGAGAATTCAGGGTTAACAATTGGATTCCCATTTGTTCCAAAATTCCATCTTGCAGCAATTTATGAGCGACCTTCAATCCATTAGTCGAACCGTAAGCCGTAATAATGGCATCTGGTTCTTCCATTCTAAGAATTCGTTTAAGAAAATCTAGTGTCATTGGCTCTAAATATACTGTTACATTAGGCTTTTTATCAGTAGAAATTGTAGCTGGATTAGGATTGACCAACACAACATCAATACCTTCTTCAGTCAATGCATTAATTGCTTCAGTTGCCATTAAGTCCATTTCAGCTACACTACCAATTAAAGTTGGGCCTGAACCGATTATTAATACTTTATCCAAATCATTCTCTAATGGCATAAATTTACTCCATCATTTGTACAAAATAATCAAAAACTTCATCTGCATCATGTGTACCTGGTGCGCCCTCAGGATTAAAAGCAGTTGCTATTAACTTATCTTTAGTATTCCAAAAACCTGCCATCAATTCACTATGCAAATCAAAATACTCACGATTCATATTCATCTTTACACTATCGGGCAAAACTAACTGATCAATATTCATTGAAGTCTGCCAAATAACATTGCTATTTTGTTCAATTACAGGATAATTAGTTCCGTCAAATTCTTGTGGTAATTTTACCAACTCGAAATCTAAATACTCACTTAACACGAGAAATCCCAAGCCAATTCCTAAAATAGGATATTTACCATAAAAATGATCTAAAACTAGTGCTATCTTATTAATAATTTCTTCAGGCTTACCCGGTCCATTAGAAATTATAATTCCTTCAGGACGTAGATTCTCTACATCTACTGGACTAGCATCATAGGGTAAAACGGTCGCATTTACTTTTCTAAGAGATAATGCTCTTAACATTGAGTGCTTAAGACCCAAATCAAGCACAGCTACAGTTTTGCCTACATTAGGCGAAGCATAAGCATTTTTAGTTGAAACCATTGCTGATTTATTCTTAGGCAAAACTAAAGCTTTAATTTGATCGAAAGCATGTTCATCATTGGTATCCATAATCGAGGCTTTAATTGTTCCCTCTTCCATTAAGCGATAAACTAGAGCTCGAGTATCGACCTTAAAAATTGCTGGAATATTTTTTTCTTTCAAAAATGAGCTCAGATCTTCAAAATTTTCACTATCAGAAATATTCATTGCGACGTCATTGGCAATAATACCTTTAACTGTTGGATCAATACTCTCATAGTCAATGGCATTAATTCCATTATTACCAATCATTGGCGAGGTGAAGACCAAAATCTTGCCAGCATTAGTAGGATCTGTCAGAGCCTCCTGATATCCAAAATTAGTTGTTTGAATAGCTAATTCACCTGTAGAAATAATACTAGCTCCAATTCCTTCTCCTGGGAAAGAACTGCCATCTTCTAAAATCAAATAACGTTTCATTTTTATCACTTGCTTTTTTCTAATTCAGCTAATGTTCTTTGAAAAATTTCTGGTGGCTCAACACTAAATTCTAACCATTTACCCGTTCTAGGATGCTTAAAGCCTAAAACCTTAGCATGCAAAAACTGTCCATGACCTTTTATAGTTTTTCTAGGTCCATATAAAGGATCCCCAGCTACAGCATGACCAATATAATCAAGATGAACCCGAATTTGATGTGTTCTACCAGTTTCTAATTGACATTCAATCAAACTATAATTTTTAAATTGCTCTAAAACTTTAAAATGAGTAATGGCTTTTTTCCCATTTTCGACAACTGCCATTTTCTTACGATTATAAGGATCACGGCCAATCGGTGCATCAATCGTCCCATTCTCTTCGTTAAAATTGCCGTGAACAATTGCCCAATAAATTCGCTTATTTGTTTTATGAGCTAACTGATCTTCAAGAGATTCTCGTGCTTTAGCATTCTTAGCAATCATTAATAAACCAGATGTATCTTTATCAATTCGATGCACAATTCCTGGTCTAAAGCCCTCCGGGGATTGTGCTAGATCCTTAGTATGATAAAGCAATGCATTAACCAAAGTATGATCAGGGTGTCCAGGTGCAGGATGCACTACCATTCCCTGAGGCTTATTGACTACAATTACATCATTATCTTCATAAATGATATCAAGTGGGATATTTTCTGGAACAACATCTAATGGCTTAACCGCTGGAACATTAATCTCAATTTTATCGCCAGCTTGAATTTTGTAAGATACTTTTTCTGATTTTTGATTAACTAAAATGTTTTTATCCTTGATTAATTCTTTGATACGCGTTCTTGAAAGATCAGAAATTCGTTCTGAAATGTATTTGTCTAATCGGCCTTGTTCATTTTCAACAAGTAATGTGTACTTCTTAGGCATTCTGATCATCCTTATCTGCAATAAGAATTAAATAAATAAAAACTAAGATTACGCCCACAGTAATAGCGGAATCAGCAATATTAAAGATATTAAAATGGACAAAATCCAATTGAAGCATATCTACTACGTACTTTAAGTGAATCCGATCAATAAAATTACCGATAATTCCCCCAAGTACCAAAGCTAAACCAGTATCAAACAAAGCATTCTTGTATTTTTTATTAAAAAGAAAATACAAACAAACGCCAATTGCAATAATACTAATAAAATAAAACAACCACATCTGACCCGTTAAAATATTCCAGGCAGCACCATTATTCTGTAAGTAATTAAAGGATAATAATCCTGGAATAATCTCATGCGTCTCGCCTACAACATAATTATTTATAATGTAGGCTTTCAAACCTTGATCAGCTACGACAACTAATAAAGAAATAATTAAATATAAAAATTGCATTTTAGAATAAACCGCTAATCTTGCCATCATTATCAACATCAATATCTAAAGCTACGGGATGCTTAGGCAAACCTGGCATATCTAAAACATGACCAGTAGTTACTACTATAAAGCGAGCGCCATTCTTTAAACTAACGCCTTTAACGTGAAGTTTAAATCCCGTTGGCGCACCTAATTTATTTTTGTCATCACTAAATGAATATTGCGTCTTAGCAATGATTACTGGCAATTTGTCTTTGCTTAATTTAGCTAGCTCAGTAATTTGTCTCTCAGCTTTATCAGTATACTCTACTCCATCAGCATGATAGATCTTAGTCGCGATCTTCTCAATTTTTGTTTTAACATCATCATTATCGTTGTAAGTTGACGTTAATTCAGCTTTACCAGAATTAGCTAAATCAATTACAGCTTGAGCTGCCTGAACTCCACCTTTAGATCCATCATCATGATAAGTCACAACTTCAGCTTTAATTCCTTGATCTTCAACTAATTGTTGCAATAATGATAATTGTTGCAATAATGAAATTTCTTTGTCGGTATCCGAGTCAAAGCGATTAATCAAAACAATTACTGGAATATTATATGAACGCATATTATTCATGTGTCGTTCAAGATTACTAAAACCTGCCTTCAAAGCAGATAAATTTTCCTGATCTAATTTTTCAGTAGAGCCCAATGACTGATACTTCAGTGCACGTACCGTTGCTACAATAACTGTAGCGTCTGGTTTTTTGTCCAAGTGCTTAGATACGAAATCCATAAACTTCTGACCACCTAGATCACTACCAAAGCCGGCTTCTGTTAAGACATAATCACTCAAATGCAAGGCTAAATTAGTTGCAATTACTGAGTTGGCGCCATGTGCAATGTTAGCAAATGGCCCCCCATGAACTAATGCAGGTGTATGTTCTAATGTTTGAACTAAGTTGGGTTTTAACGCATTAGAAAGCAAAGCGGCAATTGCACCTTCAAAGCCTAATTGCTTAACATAAACTGGTTGATCATCTTTAGTGTATCCAACAAGGATATCGCCAATCCTAGATTTTAAATCAGCAATATTATTAGCCAAACATAAAATTGCCATCAATTCATTCGCTACCGTAATCGCAAAACTGGCTTGATGCTCAATTCCATTGAATTTAGAACCTTGTCCTACCGTGATTTTTCTTAAAACACGGTCATTAACATCTAGTCCCCGTTTAATTAATATTCTTTCAGGATCAATATTCAGACTATTATCTTGGTAAATATAGTTATCAACTAAAGCAGCCAAAGTATCAATAGCGGCAGTTAAAGCATGCATATCACCCGTAAAGTGCAAGTTAATATCTTCCATCGGAATAATTTGAGCCATGCCACCACCAGTAGCACCACCTTTCAAACCAAAAACGGGACCCATTGAAGGTTCACGCAAAGCAATCATGGTATTCTGATGCAATTGATTATGGATAGCATCCCCCAAACCGATGGTAATGGTTGACTTGCCTTCACCCGCAGGTGTAGGCGAAATTGATGTAACTAGAATCAATTTCCCTAATTTTTTATTTTTACGAATCTGATTAATGGCAGCCCAATTAATCTTAGCCTTATCATGACCATATGGTTCTAAATCTTTTGCTGCTAAGTTAACTTTTGCGGCCACTTCCTCAATTGATAATTCCTTAGTCCCTTGTGCGATTTTGATATCTGATTTCATTAACTACTTCTTCTTTCTAGAAATAACTAAAATAGAATAATTTTGAAACTCGCTTCTTACTTGATAAATTTCAAAATTGTGCCATTTTTTCAATAAAAATACTTTCTTCGCATGTACTTGATTGCGATATGGCAATTTAAATAAATAATCTTTTTCTGTTTTTTGTAAGTATGAAAAATACCAAGTATAACCTGCTAAAGCAATAAAAATGAGTCCTACTATTATTCCTGGAATACTGATTGCCTTATTCCCTTCATAGCCTAAGATCATAGCTATTAAAAGGACAATTAGGAGCCAAGAATAATAAATTATTCCTGTAGTTCCTAAAAATATAAGATGTCGTTTAGATTTTAGAATTTAGATCACGCCCTACTTAGTCATTTATTCCATTGTATCAAAAATCATAAAAATAAGAGAGAATGTTTCTTCAACATTCTCTCTATTTATCAATATTTAATTTTCACTTGTAAGTTAGTGTGCGAACTTGTGTCATAAAGAGTTTTTAAATAGATTCGGTATTCAGGATGATGCTTAACCAAAATCTGATATTCTTCAGACGCATGGATTTTGGCCAACTCACTTGCCTTAATATGATTATGACCGGTAAAAAAGTGGTAATTCATCCAACCAAATAATCTACCCATCCTCTGAACTAAATCAATATCATCATGGTAAGTATTTAATTCGCTTTGCATCATATCTGCTGAAATACTTCCTAATTGTAAGTCTTTTAAATACTTATGAAAATGTTCTAAAGTATAATTTTGTTTCTCTTGCTTTGTAAGATAGCGTGTCATGTTAAATTTACGTCGGACATAAGTAATATGACGCGAATGAACACGTACTACACCATATCCCTGATCGTTTGAACAAAAACTAGAGGTAACAACTTCAGTTGTTGGTGTCATATCATGTGGTCCCATAATATTTTGAGCATGAATATGACCCGAAAAAGCAAGTTTAACATTATATCTAGCACAAATGCGACGCAATTCAACTGCATCGTCAACTACATAGCCCTTATTTACCGCTGGATTATGAACATAGAGGTTATGGTGCATAAATAATATCGGACGTAAATTATTTTCTTGAGCATACCGAAACTGCTTTTCAATCCATTTAAGTTGCTCTTTACCAATCATTCCTCTAGTATGCGGGGCTTCTGTAGTTTCCTCTTTACCATATATATTTGAATCGGCTAAAACTAAAAAGTACTGCGGGTTAAGTTGTACGCTATAAGCTAAAGAACTGCTATCTTCATCTGTAGCCTGACGATACGAACGATCAAAAATTGAACGCCAAAACATCGGACTAATTTCACCAGCATAAAATTGTTTCTTTCCCCGAAATTCTCTAGCCCAACCATCAAAAATATCGTGATTTCCAGGAATAACTAAAACCTTAGTATCTTTCAAGGGTTTAAAAATCTCTGCAAATTTTTCTGCGGAAACTCGTTCTCCATTAAAGGTCAAATCTCCTGTAACAATGATTGCGGCAGGCTTTTTCTGTTGTGCCATTCGTCTAAAAGCAGTCAAAACAGTTTCTTGATAGTAAAGATCTTTACCTTGACTTGTTTTTTGCATTCGAGCAAAAGCTTGACCTTCATCATGTAAACTATCTGCAATTAGATGCGTATCAGAAATTACCCAAAATTCCGTATTCAGCTCTTTTGTAATCATAATTTACCTTCTATTAGCCCAGTATTGATAGAAATCTACTCGTAAATTACCATTAAATAATTTACGCTTTTTAGTAGCTCGAGCACCAAAGCACTTTTCAAAATTAGGATCAGCAGTTAAATAATACTGACTAAAGGAATCTAATGGTCGTAAAACTTCTCCCATTTGTTTATACAAGGCTTCAGCTGACTCACGATCCTTCAATCGTTTACCATAGGGAGGATTAGCAATTATAACGCCGTTTTCTAAATCAGTTGTAAAGTCCTTTACGGCAACCTGCTTAAAACGAATATCTTGTAAAACACCTGCATTATGAGCATTCAATTTAGCAATTTCTAACACCGATTGGTCAATATCACTTGCCCAAATTGGAGCTGCTAAAGGCTTTACCTGAGTTTTAGCTTCAGCCACTGCTTTTTGATGCAAGTCAGCGTTAAACCAATCAAAACCGTCAAAAGCAAACTTACGCCAAGTTCCTGGGGCAATATTCTTAGCAATTAAAGCTGCTTCTATAGCCAGGGTTCCAGAGCCAGTCATAGGATCAATTAAGGGATGCGTACCGTCATAAGGTGTTAATTTTAATAGCCCAGCTGCAAAATTTTCCTTCAATGGGGCACCACCATGTTCTACTCGATAGCCACGCTTAAATAAACTTGCTCCTGTAGTATCCAAAGAAATTCGAGCAATATTCTTATAAATATGAATATCTAATGGATATTCATTGCCCGTTTCAGGTAAAAAGCCACGGCGATGATATTGATCAATCATTTTATTAACAATTGCTTTTTTAACGATTGATTGAACGTCTGGTTCTGAGTGCAATTTAGATTTGACTGCTCGTCCTTGTACAGGAAATTTTGCATCAACTGGTAATAATTCGGCCCAGTCATAATCATAGACTTCATTAAATAAAGTATCAAAATCTGTTGCTTTAAATTCCTTGAGTAAAATCTTGATTCGATCAGCAGTCCTAAGCCATAAATTAGTCTTAACAATATCGGCTTGACTGCCTTTAAAAAAAACTCGTCCATTTTCGACACGTGTCTTATATCCCATGCCTTGTAGCTCTTTATTAACTACGCTTTCAAAACCGGCACCCATTGTTGCATAAAGTTGGTATTTTTTCATCATTTATATTCATTCATCCTTTAAAAATAAAAAAGAGCTGAGCTAAAAAGCCCAACTCTGCCAATGTGAATTTCTATAAGCCACGTTTTGTTCCAGTGATTTTGGCAGAATCACCTTCAGTAGTCATCTATCTTTATTGCTAGTCACAATAATCCGGTCTTTAGTTCATTTCCTTTGACCGAAACTCCCCCACCAAATTTGGGTTTCACACTCGCAGGGTTTACCTCGTTCCACCAAGATCATTTCTGATCTTGCTTCGTCACTGTGGCACTTTTCAGGATAGTAATGCATGTCCGCAGATTTAGCACTTTTTCCGCCGTGAAAATCAAAGATTCTCCTCCAGCTTATTGGGCTGAATACGATCACTACAGACATCGCAGTCTGTGCGTGCGTGGACTTTCCTCAGTTGATCTAAAATCAACCGCGCCTACTCAAAATTCACACTGTTAATTATTATAACAAAAATTATTGCTTTAGGCCATAAACGTGTTGTTCCAAATTATAAACTTTTCGCTCTAAAGTTGATATTCTTTGGATAATTGCCATATTAGTAGAAATTTCACCTTGATCGTCATCTTCTTGAGCAAAGCTAGACGCTGTAGTATTTCTTCGATGCGTTGGCGTATAAGTTTTAACCTTCTCTTCCTCTGCTTCTTCTGCTTGAACGGTTTTCTTTTCTTTTGTCTTTTCATCCATTAATTGACGTTGAAGCGTCCCAATTTGGCCATATAAGTCTTCAATAATTTGTTGAAAAGTTTCATAGTCTGAGATTACTTGATCCAAATAAGAATCAACCTCATCTGGGTCATAACCTTTCACTTTACTTCTAAATTGTTTTTTTAATATATCTTGTGCTGATAATTTTACATCATTTAAATTTGCCATCTTACTGACAACTCCTTTACATTCCACCCTATTTTAGCAAAAAGCGGACTTAGATAAAACCAAGAAACGTCTTTTAATAAAAATTTTACTATTCTAAAAAATCATCTTTAGAATGATTTTCCTGATACTCTTCTGCAGCATCCTGTAAATCATAAAAATCAATTAAATCTAAAGGATATTCTTTGGTTTCTTGATATTTTTGGATTAAATTATAATCATATTTCGGTTTACCAGGATGATCAGTATCATAAATCATTAGTGCACGATCGGTATGTTGAATCATAAAGTTTTGATAGTTACGTAATTGCAATGGACCTTGATACGGGGTGCTAGACGTTGAAGCAAAAAAATCAACTTTTTCTCTTAAGTTGATAAACTTTGCTTGATTGTTTTCGTTCCAGCGATTAGCAAATTCCTCATAAGGAATCATCATGGAAGTTCTTACTGGGTATTTTTTATTAAGTTCAACGCCGACTTCTGCTGCCCATTGTTCAACTCCCAGATTAGCACCGGTAATAATCCAATCTAATTGTCCTTCCTCAAGTAAACTAATGAAATAATTTTTGAGGGCATATTTAATGATAGTAATTTTGGGATCATGATCATTAAAAACATTTAGTTCATAACTTCGATACCCCGTTACCCATAATCGCTGCATTACATCCAGCCCTTCCTAATATTCAAAAATTCGTTCTTTATTGCTATAATGCTAACAGGAGTGAGGTTAATGGTCAAATATCCAAGCGGCAGTTTAGCCGCATTTAGAAAACCAGTCACAAAAAAAGAAGAACACAAAGTAAGACGCTCATATACCCATAGAAAAGGCGTTAATTTTTCTGATCGTGGGATGACTCTTGAACAACAGATTAATGAATCAAATAAATATTATTTAAGTGAAGAGATTGCTGTTGTTCATAAGAAACCAACCCCAGTTCAGATAGTTAAGGTCGATTATCCTAAACGATCTAGAGCAGTTATTCGAGAAGCTTATTTTAGACAAGCTTCGACTACTGATTATAACGGTGTTTATAAGGGATATTACCTTGATTTTGAAGCGAAGGAAACACGAAATAAAACTAATTTCCCACTGAAAAATTTTCATGAACATCAGATTTTTCACTTGGATGAATGTTTAAAGCAACAAGGGATCTGTTTCGCAATTATTAGATTTGCGAGTCTAGAACGTTATTTTGTTACTCCTGCTAGTTTTGTAATTCACGCTTGGCGGGAAAAAGATAAAAGCTCAATGACTCTAAAAGAAATTGAAGCTCATTCTTATGAAATTAAAAGCAGCTTTCGTCCAACCTTGCCCTATCTTAGGGCGGTTGATGACTTTATTGCAGATAGGGAAAGAGAATAATGGCAGATAAGAATATAAGACGTGAATCACGTAGAGATTATCACCTCCGAAGGTCAAATCAAGGGCATATTTTTGGCAAAATTATTAAATGGTTTTTATTGATAGTTTTGCTAGTAGTAGTTTCTGGAATTGGTCTTTTTGCTTTTTATGTAAAAGATGCTCCCAATATTAGTCAAGATCAATTACAAAGTGGTGGTACATCAAGCCTTTACACTAATAATGGTAAGTTCTTGCTTTCACTGGGGTCAGAAAAAAGAATTTATGTTAAAAATAAAGACATTCCTCAGCAATTAAAAGATGCAGTTGTCTCTGTTGAAGATAAGAGATTCTATAATGATAAACTTGGAGTTGATCCAATCAGAATCGTTGGTTCAATGCTAACTAATGCCCAAAGTAACAGTATTGCTGCCGGTGGTTCAACCATCACTCAACAACTTGTTAAGTTAACTGTTTTTTCAACTGCAGCTTCTCAACGTACGTTAAAAAGAAAAGCTCAAGAAGCTTGGTTAGCAATGAAGGTGCAACATGAGTTTAGCAAAGATCAAATTCTAGAGTTCTATATTAATAAGGTATTCATGAATTATGGTAATTATGGAATGGAAACAGCAGCTAATTACTACTACAATAAACCATTGAAAAATTTGGATTTGGTCCAAACAGCTCTAATTGCAGGGATGCCAAATGCTCCTGTAGCTTACGATCCATATCTTTACCCACAAAAAGCTAAATATCGACGCAACATTGTATTAAAAACAATGTTACAAAACAATAAGATTACTAAAGCTCAGTACAGTCAAGCAGCTAATGAACCAATTAATCGAGGACTAAAACCTCGGCGAACTCAAAATGAATCTAAAATTAGAAAGATCGATGATCCATATGTTAAAGAAGTAATATCCGAAGTCAAAAGCAAGGGTTTTGATCCTTATAATAATAATTTAAAAATTACTGTTAACATTGATCAAAGAGCCCAGAATAAGCTTTATGAATTAGCTAATAATGGTTCGGTACCATTCACCAATAATAAGATGCAAATCGGTGCGACGGTAGTTGATCCAACTAATGGTCATGTCGTCGCTATCTTAGGTGGACGTCACTTACCTTCTGTTCAGCTGGGGCTTGACCGTGCTGTTCAAACTGGTCGTTCTACAGGTTCATCAATTAAACCAGTACTTGATTATGGCCCAGCAATTCAATACTTAAACTGGTCAACTGCGAAGATGATCGATGATAGTAAGTATGTTTATCCAGGAACTAATATTCAACTTTATGACTGGGATAATAAATATGACGGTATGATGACTATGCGTAAAGCTTTAGAGCAATCTCGTAATGTGCCTGCGGTTAAAACTCTAGCTGAAGTTGGAGTTAAACGTGCTTCTGCATTTGCTCGTAGAATGGGAGTTAACGTTTCGCCTAAGTCTGGTCTATCAGTAGCTATTGGTGCTAACGCATCCAGTTTACAAATGACCGGCGCTTACAGTGCTTTTGCTACAATGGGAATCTATCATAAGCCGCAATTCGTTTCAAAAATCGAGACCCCAGATGGTTTAACTAGAAACTATGATTCTAATGGCGTTCGTGTAATGAAAAAATCTACTGCTTATATGATTACAGATATGCTTAAAGGCGTCATTAAACGAGGATCTGGAACTAGTGCTAAAATTGCTGATTTATATCAAGCTGGTAAAACCGGGACAGTTAAATATTCAGACGAAGATTTAGCTAAATATCCTAGTTATAATTCAACTCCAAAGGATTCTTGGTTCGTTGGTTATACTCGCTCATATGTCATGGGTGTTTGGACCGGTTATGATAATTTGAAAGATGGTACAATTGCTGGTATTGGTCAACAATCTGCTCAGTTAATTTACAAGAGTATGATGACCTACTTAATGAGAAATAAACCTAACTTAAATTGGGAACAACCTAAGTCTGTTGTTCGTGCTAAAATAGTCAACAATTCTAATCCACCACAAGTAGCTTCTAGCGGTGGCACTTGGCAGTTATTTGTTCGTGGTCATGCCACAGCTGGTGTAGGAAACAGCGCTGCTAGTTATGATGAGGACGACGAAGAAACTGATACTAATTCTTCAACCGATAATGATAATACAAATACTGTTAATACTACTGTTAGTCGATCTTCTGCTCGTTCAGATAATGGTTCTGTTCATCAATCAAATAATAGTGAAAAAGCATCATCCTCTTCTTCAAGTAAAGCTCAATCTTCATCATCAAGTGCTCAGAGTCAGAAATCATCTCAAAGCAGTGATCATGATTCAGATAAAGAATAATTTAGAAACCAGAGTATATTATTTGCTCTGGCTTCTTTTTTGTTTACTATTTTTTATTGGCTTGAACTTTGTTCAAGCTTTTTGTTTTATAAACAATTTAGTAACAATATACTTTGAACAGATATAAAAATAAAAAAAGTGGTTTTGCCACTTTTTAAAATTCTAATTCTGCATATCCAAATATGAATATGGATCACCTTTAGCTCTCGCTGGCATTGTATAACGACCAAACAAGATCATCGCATGATGTGTTTTTATCCATTCTTTTTTAGGTAAAATAGCTTCTAATCTTTTCTCAACTTCATGCGGTGTTGCTTTTTGATCAACAATATGAAACTTCTTAGAGATTCTTGATACATGCGTATCAACTGCAATGGCCGGAATACCATACCCTTCAGCCAAGACAACATTAGCAGTCTTTTCTCCAACACCAGGCAAAGTCATTAATTTCTTTTTATCTCGTGGAATTTTACTATGATATTGATCCACTAAAATTTCAGCAGTAGCTTTTAAATGCTTTGCTTTAGAACGATATAAACCTATGGTTTTAATTTCATGTTCAATTTCTTCAATTGGCGCAGTGGCCAAACTTTCAGGTGTGGGAAATTTTCGACTAAAACTTGGCATTACTCGGTTAACCATTTTGTCAGTCGTCTGTGCACTCATTACCACAGCACATAATAAATGAAACTTACTATCCCATTGCAATTCTCCTTTAGCATCAGGATAAAGAGCTAAAATTCTTTTTAAAACAGCACGTGCTTCATCATCACTCAATAATTTTTCTACCATACTATCTATTCCTCTTTAAGAATCTTTTAACTTCTGCAGTTGTTTTAAGATTATGCCTCTGCCAGTTAAGCAACACTCGGTCAATATATTTTAAAGAATAAGCTTGTGATAAAACAGCTTCACGTAATGCTAATTCGATAATATCCGGACTGTAATGATCAACACTTAACCATTGTGAAATTTCTTCCCGTTCAATTGGACTTAAATAGCGCCCAAACTCTATTTCTACTTTTCGCGAAAGATAATTAATTGGATTATTTTCTAAATTATCTGTTACCCTAGTTGTTTTATTTTGTTTATTCTTAATTAAAATATTTTGATCAATATAATGATCTAGAGCTTCATATAACTTATTTAAACTATATTGATTACCGATTTTATCTTGGCTATCTGTCGTTTGCTCTATGGTTAAATAATTTTGATCTATCAAGTGCTGAATTAAATTACCAACATCTGTTACAGTCAAATTAGTGTTGGCAGCAATTTTTTCATTTGATGGAAATAGTTCTCCACGCTGTCCAAAAGCTTCTAATTGAATGATCAGCAATAATTCTGCATCACTAATTTGTAATTGTGGATAATAAGCGATCAGACCATTCTGTAGAGTAGTAAAACCCAATGCACGATAATCATTAAACTGCAAAATACAATTCCTTTCAAAAATAAAAGTTGAACTAATATCTAGTCCAACTTTTGTTAAAATATTAAAAATTTCAAATACAACATTTATTACGGTTGCATTCTGTTAATCAATCTTGGGAATGGAATAGCTTCACGAATATGATCTAAGTGACACATCCATGCAATAGTACGTTCGAAGCCCATGCCAAAACCTGAGTGTGGTACGCCACCGAATTGACGCAAGTCAAGATACCATTGATAGTCCTCAAGATTCAGTCCGGCATCTAAAATTTGTTGCTTTAAAGTTTCATAATTACCTTCACGTTCAGATCCACCAAAGATTTCACCATAACCTTCTGGAGCAATTACATCTGCACATAAATATTCCTTCGGATTATCTGGATTCTTCTTCATATAGAACGGTTTAATTGAGGTTGGATAGTTAACAATAAAGACAGGACGATCATATTGCTCTGAAATATATCCTTCATCCGGTGCACCAAAATCATCGCCCCATTTGAAATCTCTGCCCGCATCCTGTAGCATTTTCACAGCATCATCGTATGAAAGACGGGTAAAATTACCTTCAGTAGTTGGACGAAGTTTTTCAGGATCTCTACCTAAAATCTTAAGTTCATATTGGTTATGTTCCAAAACTTGCTTAGTCATATAAGCTAGATATCTTTCTTGCAAGTCTAATGATTCATCTTGATGCATCCAAGCCATCTCTGGTTCCATCATCCAGAACTCAGTCATATGACGACGACCCTTTGATTCTTCAGCTCTAAAAGTTGGACCAAAAGTAAAAATCTTACCATAAGCCATGGCACCTGCTTCACCATATAACTGGCCTGATTGTGATAAGTAAGCATCATGATCAAAGTATTCAACGTGGAATAATTGAGTAGTACCTTCTGGAGCGGAATGCATAAAAATTGGTGCATCAAACTTAATGAAACCTTCTTTTTCAAAGAAGTCCACAGTTGCTTTAAACATAGTATTTCTAATTTGCATAATAGCAAATGGCTTCTTTGATCTTAACCATAAGTGACGGTGGTCAAGAAGAAAATCAATCCCATGTTCCTTATTACCAATTGGGTAGCCTTCATTGTTAGAAACTACCTGTAAATCTGTAATTTGAATTTCATAACCAAAGTGGGAACGTGCGTCTTCATGGACAGTACCAGTAATGTAAAAACTAGCTTCCTGTCTTAATGACTTAGCAGCTTCAAATACTTCTTCTGATACGTCATTCTTACGAACTACTCCTTGGAAAAATGCTGTACCGTCACGTAATTGCAAAAAGATAATCTTTCCGCTTGATCTTTTGTCTGTTAGCCAAACATGCATCTTAACTTCTTCATCAACATGTTTAGAAGAATCCTTAATTGAAATCAATTCTGTCATAAATTTCCTATCCACCTTTTTATCAATTATACAATGTCCATAATACCAAAGTTTTTACAAATTATCGACTTCTGAGATATCATTTCCATTTTTAAATTCATACAAAGTATAGCCTAAATTGCCATTTGACTTCTTATAGGCAACCTCCCAGACTGCTTCACCTTTATACCAGCCTAGATTAATATGATTAATTGTAGCATTAGAATGTGAAGATTTAAAATTATTTTTAATAGTTGTCTCACTTACTCCCCTTTTAGCGGGGTATAAGTATGCCTTCTTAGAATTAGGCAGGTAAATAAAATAATAACGTCGACCTTTTTTATTAGTTCCCGTAATAGAATAACTACTAGTGCCGCGATCTAAATGGTAATACTGTTCAATATTAGTAATCGGAGTCTTAGAAGCTGCTAATTGAACTACTCGTTGATTATTGCCCCTACTTTTTGAACCAGCATAGTAAAAAATCGCAATACTTACAAAAAAAGCAATAATTATCAAACTAATTACCCAGGTCACAAATTTAATTGTTTGTTTTGTATCGTCTTGTATCATTACTATTCGTCTTTTAACTTCTTTTTCAATTCTTTTTTACTTATTTTTTCAATCTTAACTGGAATTATTTGTAAAAAGGCATCTCCATAATTTTTAGTCCATAATCTAGGATCCAAAATCACAAATTGCCCATGATCTTGTTCACCTCTAATTAAACGCCCCATTCCTTGCCGGAAGCGAATAACTGCCCTAGGTAAAGTATCTTTAGTAAAAACATCGATACCTCGATCTTCAAGACGCCTTTGTCGCAAGCGTACTTCAGGCTGTTCTGGCGCCTCAAATGGCAATCGAGCTGCGAATACTGCATCAATTCGGCAATCATGAAAGTCGATGCCCTCCCAAAAACTATCAGCTCCAATAATGATTGCTTTTTTAGCAATCACAAATCTTTTAGCTATTCGATTATTGGACCCTGATAGGCCTTGAGCTAAAATTTCAAAGTCTTTTAATTCAGGTGTATTCATAATCGCTACAAAAACATCATGAATTTTTTCTAAATTAGTCATCAAAACTAAAACGTGTTGCTTGCTCTTTAAATCATTGATCAAGATTTGGTCAATTGCTTCTTCATAAGCCTCACTATCAGGAGAAGGCATATCTTTAACAGCTAACACTTTAAGATGCTTTGCCATATTAAATGTGCTCTTACCAATGTATTCTAATGGGTGTAAATTACCTAAAGCTAATTGATTAATCACATAATCAAAATTATGATCACTAGTCAACGTTGCACTAATAAAGGCCAGATGATCAAAACGACTATAAATTTGTTGAAGAATCTCTGTAGCATCAAGCATTAACCAATTTAAATTTGTACTAAGCGGATCTTCAGGATTGGTAATCATTAAAACAAAGCCATTTTGAGCCAAATTATTAGTATCAGATAACAAATCTGCTAATTGATAACCCTTTTCAGAATAATAATCTAAACTATCAATTTGTTCAGTAATCTCACTTAATAAAGCTTCAGTATTAGTAAGAACTCGTTCTTGTTCATGATAAAGTTCAAATAAAACTTGATTAGTTAAGTCTCTGACTTGCTCCAATTTTTGTTGAAACTTGCCTAAAGTTAATCTAAATTTACTATTATTACCAAACAAGCCCTTGCCTTGAAAACTGAGTTCTAAAGTGCCATTAGGTAATAAAGAATGATTTACTGCATGACTATGCTGCGCATAAAGTTCTTTTTGCAACTGATTAATTATCTGAATTAATTCTAAAGATTCAGGATCTAGTTTTTGCAATAAAAAATTAAGCTGTACATCATCGGTAAACTGGCTCTCTACACTCTCATTAGAATAATAAAGCAAATTACGCAAGTGACTAATTACACCCCAAAGCGCTTCAAAACGAAGCGAATCATTGCGAGAACTAATTACATTATCTGTAAAACAATGTGCTTCATCAATAACTAAATATGGATTCTGTCCCCAAATAGTATCCATGTAGTGATTAGCTAAATAAGCATGGTTAGTAACTAAAATATCAGCTTGCTCTTGCCGTTCACGGGCCAAATTCCAGAAGTCGACACTAGCAAAGCGACTACCAACCCTCGCATCCCCAGGATGTTGGATTTGCGCAAACAATGGTGCTTCATAATTAGTCAGATTTAATTCATCTAGATCGCCTGTTTTAGTCATTGTCAGCCAAACCAAAATCTGCATCTGCAAAATTAACGTTGGCTTATTGGGCGTCCCCTGAAAAAGAGTCTGCACAAATCCATCTAAATCCAAATAACGACTACTGGACTTTACTACATCAGCGGTAAGATCTAATTTGCTTACACGCAATAATTGTGGTATTTCACGTTCAATCACTTGTTGCTGCAATACTTTAGTTGGCGTTGCAATAATTAATTTTCTGCCTGAATAAAGCTGATAAGCATATGCAAATAAATACGAAAATGTCTTTCCCGTGCCGTTTGGTGCTTCCACTAACATTGCTCTTTGCTCAGGGTTATTAATAAACTGATGCAAATGATTAATTAAATCAACTTGTGCACGCCGAAAATGAAGTTTGCCTTTAAATAGCTTCTTCTTTTGTTCATCACTTTGAGGGAACTTTCTGTTCTCCCCATGACCACTAAAACTATTACTTTGTTTTTGTAAAACAATATTACGCACCTGCATATATTGTGAACCAAGAGGGCATTTTTCTTGGCGCAATGCGTCCGCAATTGTAGTGATTACCCATGAAGTATCACGAATTAAGCCATGAGATAATGAACTTAATGTATTAAGCGTAGCTTGAGGCAGTTCTTCAAATTGATGAATAATTTTAATTAACAAAATAGCTGTCCCATAAGCATCTGAATCCGCCTTATGTGGATTTAAGTGCTTAATTTTTAACTGTGATGTTAAATCGCTCAGCTTATATGACGGCAAAGTTGGAAAAGCAATTTTAGCTAATTCTACCGTATCAATTGCCTTGTTAGTTAATGCATCATAGCCACGCTGCATTAATTCATAATTTAAAAATGGCAAATCAAAATCGACATTGTGAGCAACAAAAATTGTATTTTGCAATATCTTAATAATTTTAGGCGCATAAAAATCAAAATCTTTCTGTTTTTGCACATCTTCATTATGAATACCAGTTAGATTAATTACAGCTTGCGGAATTTCCCTGTGTGGGTTAATCATGAAAGAATAGGTTTTAACCACTTGCAAATTTTTGATAATCGCACAGCCAAACTGAATAATATGATGTCCTTTTTCCCGTTGCGTTCCTGTCGTTTCTAAGTCAACCACCGCAAAGGTATCTTTTGCAAAAATCTTTGCCATCTTTTTCCTCCTTTCTATTTAACTTCAACTACTTGCTTAGCATCTAATAAAATCAAATACTTGCCAATAACTTTCTTCTTACTAAATTCATTTAATGCTTGTTCATACAAGCGCAACTGACCAGTATATTTTCCTTTAATAAGCTCAATCGATTCTTTCAAATGAGACTTATTAACATGATCAGTCTTGTAGTCAAACAAGATAATACCATTATTCGTAACAAAATAACCATCAATTGTCCCATGAACCAAAATTTTAGCATTTGGATCACTAAATTTTTTAAATAGAGTCTTAGCCGAAAGCAAACTAGAAAAATCTACCTCTCGCTTAAGATTTTCCGGCTTTTTCCAAAAATCCTTGGCAAAATCACTATGTACAAACCAATTAATTTGGTCTTTTTTAAGACTAGAGACAATATCAGGGTTTAATTTCTTTTGCTCAATCAACTCATCAATCTCTTGATTCAATTGCTTCTCAGAATAATTCTGCTCATAATCATAATACTGCAAAATTAAATGCATTGCTGTACCAATCTCCGCCCCGGTAAAAGTGGTTTGATATAAAAAGTTAGGCTTAGTATCAATTGGTTGCAAATAGCGATTAGTCGATTTTAATAAATGCGAATTTTCTAGCTCTGTGTCAATCGGATCATTAAATGCCTTTTTGATTTCAGATACCGCTTGATAAGCTGTAGTTTCACTGGCATCTTTAAAAGGATATTTAAATTGATAGAGCTTTTTAGTGGTCGATGCCATTTTCTCTAATAAATTGTCATAATTGTTTTTTTCAACTTGCTCCACCTTTTTTTGATCAGGCAGCAAGCTTTCATCTTGATAATCAACGAATAAAATAGATTGGCTTTGATCAAGTGATTTAGTAATGTCATTCATTTTAATCGCAATATGACGATCAAAAGCTAATACCGGCCCCATAAAGCTTAAAGAACTAGTAGCAGACAGTTTCCTAGCTAAAGGTAATTTTCCCGCCTGATTTAGTTCCATTGCCCAATCCTTAACCTTTTTAGAGAAATTAGGAATATCGCCTACTAAGATCAGCTTTTGTTTTGCTCTAGTTAGAGCAACGTACAAAATTCGCGCTTCTTCTTCAAGTAATTGACGTTTTTTATTTACGTTACCCATAGCTTTAACTAGTGAGTCAACCCGATAATGTTCTTCGCGCACTGTAATACCTAAACTACTTGAATTAATAACATAATTGCCATTTAAATCACGCATTTGATAGCGATGCTGCATCCCCACATAAAAAACAATCGGAAACTCCAGCCCTTTAGAACCATGAATCGTCATTAAGCGCACTGCATTACCTACTTCCTTAGTAAGTAAAGGCTGAGCTAAATCTTTTTGACTACGGCGCATTCGATTAATAAAATTGATAAACTGATACAAACCTTTAAAGCCTGCACTTTCATAAGACGACGCGCGTTCATATAAAGCCTCTAGATTAACCCGACGCTGTTCTCCATTAGGTAAAGCAGTCATAATTTCTAGTAAATTAGTCCTAGCATAAATGCTCCAGATTAATTCTGAAATACGATGAGTCGTGGCGAACCCACGCAAGTCTGCTAGCTGATTCAAGAAGTTTTTGCACTTATCACTTAATTTATCACCCATTCCCACATAGGAAGTTAATGCTCCATAAAAACTGCTATTTTTACTCTTAATCCTAATTTTAGCTAAGTCTTTCTCATCAAAATTAAACAATGGTGAACGTAAAACTGCAACTAATGGAATATCTTGATCTGGATTATCAATAATTTTTAGATAATTCATGATAACAGTTAATTCAAACGTCTGGAAGTAGTTTTCTGCATCGGTAACAAATAGCGGTACATTTCTTTTAGCAAACTCCTGCATAATTTGCAGATTATCACTACGACTTCTAGTCAGAATAGCAATATCGCTATACTTCATTTCACGCCTTTGACCAATTTCGCTATCAAAAATTTGCGTATGTTCTTCTTTTAATTGCTTGATTCGGGCTAAAACCATTTGAATTTCTGAAAAATCAACCCCTTCTTCATCATTTGTATTATTTTGCTTTTGATGAATAATTACTTCACTAGCTTGGGGCAATGATTCAGGGTAATATGCAGCTCCATAAATTAGCTGTCCTTCCTTGGCATAATCAATTCCACCAAAGTCAGAACTCAGAATAGTGTTAAATAAACGATTAACTATCTCCGTCACAGGCTTAGTAGAACGAAAATTATCAGATAATAAAATACGTTCTTCATGAGCATTTTCACTATTTGCAAAATCATGATATTTCTTTAAAAATAAACTAGGTTCAGCTTGCCTAAAGCCATAAATCGACTGCTTTACATCCCCTACCATAAACATGGTATTCCTTCCAGGGCAACGAATCTGTTGCAGAATTCGTTCTTGCAGTTCATTAATATCCTGATATTCATCAATCAGAATTTCCTTGAACCTATTTTGATAAAAATCACGCGCCATCTGCGAATTAGTCGTTTTACCATTAAGAATCTGGTAGGCAAACTGTTCCATATCGCTATAATCTAATAGATTCTCTTGCCTTTTTAAAGTATTAAAACTACTAATCAACTTTTGCTCAGCACTAGCAATTGCCGTTACAATTTTTTGCCCATTTTGCATAACTTTGCTTTGACTTTCCTCATCCAACGCAAAAAATGAAGTATAGGTAGTAAAGACCTGATCTTTAGCCTCGTCTTTAAGTTTTTGCATTTCTGCATAAAAGACTAAAAGATCCTCATCCCATTTCTTAGATTTTTGATACCTTAGCGTAAACTTACATAACCGCAACAACGCTTTCTGTTGATCATATGATTTGTCTTCTTTCAAAGCTTTAATAAAATTGCCCAGATTCTGTAAAAACAAGCTAAAATCCTTCTTCACTTTAGCCAATTGTTCAGTTTCAATAATTGGATTGTCCAAATAAGAACTAATTTTAGTTTCTAAATCCGTAAAGCTGGTTAAAAGATATGATTTAATTTGCTTTTGCCAAATTGCAGACTCAACTAAGTTATTTTTAATTTCATATGCCTGAGGCAACTGATGCAACCAATTTTCATATTCAGGCTTAGCCATTGCAAAATTATATAAATCTAACAACAAATCACGCGGACTCTCCGCATCACGATCACCTGCAAAATTATCATAAAAGCGGCGAAAGTCAGAATCTTTTTCTTCTAAATATTTTCCTTCTACTTCACGCAGAGCACGCTCCTTCAAAAGAGCAGCTTGAGTTTCATCAGTTAAGATACTGAAACTAGGATCTAAATTAATCAAGTAATAAAAACGATGAATTACTTCTAAACAGAAAGCATCAATTGTTGAAATATTGGCTGTATCCACTTTATTTAATTGTTGGCGTAAATAACGATGATTACTATCGGGCTTAACCAATTCTTTAGTCAATGCTGTCTTAATTCTCGTTTTCATTTCTTCAGCGGCAGCCTTGGTAAAAGTAACAACCAATAGTTCATCAACCTGCGTACCTGCTAATACTTCTTTTAATACGCGTTCAACTAAAACCGTTGTCTTACCACTACCGGCCGAAGCGGAAACCAAAATGTCTTGTCCACGATCATTAATTGCCTTTTGCTGTTCTGTAGTAAATTGTGGCACGCTAGTTCTCCTTTCTCAACTTCTCTTTAATTTTACTAATTAAATCTTTCTTATCTAAACTATTAATTTCATGATACTGATTTTGTCTTAACATAGCATCAAAGAAGAAAATATCCTTAAAGTCCGAATACGTTAAGGCACTGTGAGTTTTACCATAACGATACGGATTAAGTTTAATCTGACCTGATAAAATCTGACTAGCTGCTTGCTTAATCAAATATTCATCATATTGGAGCAACAACTCAATTTCATCTTCGTTAAAATTATGTTGACGCGGCAATATAAAACCGCCATTTTTCTTAGTTTTAACTCCTGAATATAATTGTGATGCATAGCCTGCTTGTTTAGCTAAAAGCGGCTCTGCTTCGGTTAAAAGCTCCGGATTATTGCTGATTAAACCGTTGTACATTAATTTAGGCTTACTATCAATTGCGTCTTCACGCAAATTAAAATTAGCATCAATTAATTTTTTATTATTCAAACGATCAAGCTGTCTAGTTACAGTTTGATAAAAAGCACCTAACAGAGACAATTGATCATCACCAGCGAAGAATTGTCCATTTTTAGTTAAAACATCCAGGTAAGAAACCATTTGCAAAGCAATACCGTTATAAAACATTCCTAAATCAAACTTTTTAGCAGAAGACTTATAATCAATTACTTGCGCAATCACTTGATCCTTATCCGCAAAATTAGCTAAATCTACTCGATCCATTTTACCGCGCAGGTCAACATAATGTTGTCCCGACAAGTCAGGTACAGTTAAACTTAGTCCTTTAATTTTTGCACCTAAGCCAAAACTTAATTCAGAGTATCCTGCTCGAAGCGGTGTCTTTTCTAAGGAACGACGCCAATTACCATCAACCTTAGAAGTAGTATGATCTAGACATTTAAATAAATACTTATTAAAAGGATCATTCATTAATTGAGCATATTTACCTTCGTCTTTCATTACATCACGAACAGAGTTAAGCATTTGCTCAAGCTCAATACTACTCAAGTCAGCTAAATCTATTTTCTGCTGATTAAGCCGTTTGACTAAACGATCAAAGGTTTCATGGAAGTAATTCCCAGCTTGGATAACATCAAATTCATTTTCAAAACGTCGTCGTAATTTTAAACCATAAGTTAAGAAATATTCATAAGAATTTTCGTAAAAGGTTTCTAATTGCGAAACAGAAGAATTCAAATTTTGTCCATATAGTTTAGCAGCTAAATCTGGACCAATATCTTCTGGCTGATTATCAAAATCGCTAGCTGCTACAACCATTTTTACTTTTTCTGGCAAGTACTTCTGTGTAAGTTGCAATAATTCACTGACCATCTTAGATGAAGTCAGTGAATTCATATAAGCTAAATAGCCTAGACTGGCATTTGGATTAGTAATAAAGGCTAACAATCTCTCAGCTTCATCTGGCAAATCATGTTGCGCTAATTCTGGAGCACCATCCTCAGCTAAGCGTTTATAATAAATTGATGGCTCCAATCGCTCATTTGATGCATTTAGCACAGGATAAGATAGATAAACCCGATCTTGGGCAAGCGACAAAGATAAACCAAACTGATAATTCTGATCTAAATTATTCAGCTGCTGATTATCCTCTAAATATGAATCTGAACTAAAACTCTGCTGTAATTGATCTAAGTTTTCGGTAGTTAAAAATCCTGGTGTCTTTTGAATAGCAGGCAAATTACCAGCCGTTGCGCCAATTATAAAGACTTGCTTATATCCGCTGACCTGTACCATTCCCATTTCAGATAAATTAACCGCATCTAAAGTAGAAGGAATTTGGGAGAAATTAGCTTCACGAAAGGCATTGATTAACATATTAAAGAATTCATCCAGATCGAATTTTTCAGGATTAATCGTTAAATAATCCTTCAAAAGCTGAATCAGCAAATCCCATAACTGCTCAGGTTGCTCTGCTTGTTGCAAGTCACCATTTTCATTTGCCTCATCACGCCACTTCTCTAACCGTGCAGCAATTCCATTTTTTACTAAAAAATCAAAGAAAATAGTTAAAGCTTTCGTACTTTCTGGTTCATTTTCTAGTTTTTTAAACAAGTTTGTTACTTTATTTACTAAAAAAGCCCGCAGACGATCAATTTTTGCTACTTCTTCATCCATCTTATCGAGTCGAATCACCTCTGCATCAACAAAATTTATGAATGGCTTTTTCCATAAATTATGATTAATTCCATGAGCTAACACAAAATTCTCTAGTTCATCAACATCATAAATATATTCTGCTTCTTCTTTATACCAAGAAGGAATCAGCAAGTGTGTTTTTAGAATAGCAATCATACTTTGAGTTGAAAAAGCATTCGTAGCCAAATCTCGCAATGCAAAAAGATTTTCAATTAATACTACTAATGGATGGTACTTCATCTCCTGCTGCAGATCATTGAAAAATGGAATGTTATTTTGCCTTAAAATAGGCGTTAAATACGTCTCATATTCTTGCAAATTAGGTGCTAAAATCAAAAAATCTCGGTAGCGATAATTATTTAATGCCACTTGCTGATAAATAGTCCGCGCTACAAAATAAGCTTCTGCATAACGTGAATCGGCCCTAACTAATTGAACTTGTTTTAGATTATCCACTTTAGGGATAGCTTCATTCCATAAACTATTTAGAAGCTCTCTACTAGATGGCTTAGATGATAGTGGAAAGCTCTTAGTGACATAATTCATATTTCTTTCTTGCAAAAAAATGACTAACCGATTAATTGTTTGCTGAATTACATAATCATAGTCACCTTCCTCTGTTTTGGGATTGATATCCCCCAGCCGCGTCTTAAAAGCTAAAGTAACATTTTGTGCTTTGCGCATTAATAATTTAATCGTTAAACCCTCTTGTAACGAAAAATGAGAGAAATCACAAAAATAAAAACTAGCATGTTTTAGTTTTTGACTCTTGGCTAGCAAATCGTTTAATTTTATCTGCACTTCATTTTTGGTTGAGAATTTACCAGCAATTTCTTTAATAAAAGCATTGTAAATAATACGTAAGTCATGGATTTTATGTTTAGTCTCTTCATCTAGATTGGTTTCATCAATATCATCCAAATTTAAATTGCTATCATATACCTGCAAAATTGTTCTGTATAATTGATCAACTACACCAGAGTTAGAGCTCTCAAAAATAGTTAACTCGCCTTCTGCTTTCTTTTGCTCAATAATATGCGTTAAAAGCATAGCACTAGCTGCATCATCAAGTTGAGTAAGCAACCCTTGTTCTGCGTCTTTTAAAAAGAACCAAGCAAGACGGGAAAAAGATAAAATGTATAAATTTTTAACCGCAGTTTCAGTTTGATTTTTACTAATAGCTAGTTTGTTAATCGCCCTAACTTCTGTGGTAAACTTAATATGATTAGGAACGATGATAAAAGTTTCGTTTTCTGGATGTTGCTTATAATTTTCTATTGCTTCTTCCAGAATTTTTTCTTGTAATGGATCAGTTTGTCGACCTGTTAAAATTTTGATCATTTGTTCGCACTCCTTGCTTATTATTTTATCATAGCAAGATAAATTATTTAACTAATGTTTATTAAGGATGAATAAAGAAATGAAAAGTAGTTATTTAGCTCATGGAAAAGTTATTCTAGTTGGTGAACACTCCGTTGTTTATGGCTATGATGCCTTAGCTATGCCAATTAAAGCACTGCATATCAAAACGACAGTAGAAAATAACGACCAAATGTGGATGGATACAGCACGTTATCATGGCCCATATTTTGCTGCTCCAGATGAGTATAATGGGCTTAAGTATGTTGTAAAAACTATGCGCGAAAAAGCTCATAATGAGCAGCCTCTAAAAATTACCTACACAGGTGAGATCCCAATGGAACGTGGTTTTGGCTCAAGCGCTACGGTAGCATTAGGTACTACTGAAGCCTTAAATCAATTTTTTGATCTAAAATTGAGTGAAGCTGAAATTATGGACATTACTAATCATGCAGAAATGATTAATCATGGCAAAGCTTCTGGCCTGGATGCAGCTACTGTCCATTCTGACTATCTAGTATTTTTTAATAAAAAAATGGGACCTAAAACTTTACAAGCTAAATTAGGTGCTACTCTTTTAATTATGGATACGGGGCAGTTGGGTAACACTAAAGAAGCCGTCACTCAAGTCCGTGAGTTATTCAATAGCTCTGAGAAAGCTAAAAAAGATATGCAACGACTTGGCAAACTAGCCGACCTTACTAAAAGCGCTTGGATTAAGCATGACGTAAAAACTGTAGGGGAAATATTTAATGAAGTTCAAACTATTTTGCATTCCTTTAACCTTTCAACTGCTAAGATTGATCAATTACAAAAAATCGCATTAAATAATGGTGCTATGGGCTTTAAATTATCAGGTGGCGGTCTTGGTGGCATTACTATTGCTTTATGCAAAAACAAAAATATTGCTAATAAAATTGCCACTACGTGTCAAGATTTATTTAGTGACTTTTGGACAGAGGAGATATAAAGGCAATGAAAAAAACAGTACGTGCACATACGAATATTGCTTTAATCAAATATTGGGGTAAAGCAGATGCTAAACTACGACTGCCCTTAATGTCTAGTCTATCGATGACTCTCAATGCCTTTTATACTGATACTTCTATTTCCAAGGCTATTGACAAAGATATTTTTTATTTAAATAAAAAGCGACAGACCGCTCAGCAAAGCAGAAGGGTTCTTAATTATCTGAGTTTGCTCAAACAAAAGTTTGATATCAATGATCATCTAATTGTTGAATCAATTAATCATGTACCTACTGCCGCTGGTCTTGCTTCCTCTAGTTCAGCTTTTGCGGCTTTGGCTGCGGCTTTTTGTAAATATTATGATATTAATGCAAATCCAACAGAATTATCTCGTTTAGCCAGAATAGGATCAGGATCAGCCAGCCGGTCTATTTTCGGTGGCTTTGCTATTTGGCAAAAAGGAAACTCTGATGAAAGTTCCTATGCTTATCCTCTCGATGAACATCCTCAAATGGATTTACGCCTTCTAGCAATTGAATTAAATACTCAACAGAAGAAAATTTCGTCTACTCGTGGAATGCAAGATGCGCAATCATCGCCTTTCTTTAAGCCTTGGCTTAAACGCAATGAATTCGAATTAAATCAAATGATTAATGCTATTAAAAACAATGATTTTACTACTTTAGGTGAATTAGCAGAACTTAACGCCAACGAAATGCATGCCATTAACTTAACTGCTCAGCCAGAATTTACTTATTTTGAACCTGAAACTATCCGAGCAATTAAACTAGTAGAGCAATTGCGACAAGAAGGTATCGAATGCTATTATACTATTGACGCTGGGCCTAATTTGAAAGTACTTAGTCAATTAAGAAATGTCAAAGATATTATTCAACGCTTTTCGTCAGAATTCAATAATGTTAAGATAGTGAATGCAAGTTTTGGTCCTGGAATTACTTATTTGGACTAAATTGTAATAAGAAAGTTATTTAGATTCGAGGATTTAGTTCTTTTGATAACAGAAAAAGCACCTGGAAAATTATACATTGCTGGAGAATATGCAGTCTTAGAGCAGGATTGTCCTGCTATTTTGGTGGCAGTTAATCAATTTGTACGTGTTTCTATTACTAAAAGTAAGACGTCAACTGGTTTAATTCACTCTAGACAGTATTCGCAAGATTCTATTCACTGGGTTCGTCAAGGCTCAAAGATGGTAATCGATAATCGTGATAATCCCTTTGAATACATTTTGGCAGCAATTTCTTTTACAGAACAATATTGTATTGAGCAAGGCATCAAGATGAAGGTCTATGACCTACATGTTAACTCCGACTTAGATTCAGCTGATGGTAAAAAATTCGGCTTAGGCTCAAGTGCCGCAGTCACGGTTGCTACAGTTAAGGCAATCTTGCATTTTTATGGCGTTAAGATGAGCAATGAATTAGTCTATAAGCTTTCAGCCATCTCTCATTACTCCGTACAAGGTAATGGCTCAGCTGGTGATGTTGCAGCTAGTGTGTATGGTGGTTGGCTAGCTTACCAAACCTTTGATAAAAAATGGCTCAAATTGCAGTTAGAAACTAACAATTTATCTGACGTAGTCAACGAAGCATGGCCTGGCTTAAAAGTCGAATTACTCACTCCGCCAAAAGATATGAAATTAATGATTGGCTGGAGCCAAAAACCAGCTTCTACTTCTCGTTTAGTTGATGAGACCAATGCTAATAAGGCAGCATTAAATATAGAATACAAGAATTTCCTCTCCGCTTCAAGAGCATGCGTGTTAAAAATGATCGCAGGTTTTGAAGCGAATGATATTGCTATGATTAAAGAGCAAATTCGAGCTAACCGCAAGTTATTGCAACACTTTGCTAAAATTAATCAAATTGCCATCGAAATTCCTCGCTTGACTAAATTAATCAAGATCGCCGAAAGCTATGGTGGCGCTGCTAAGACATCAGGTGCTGGAAATGGCGATTGTGGGATTGTAATTACTGATTCTGAAACCGATTTGGATGCTTTAGGAAATGAGTGGCGTCACAACAATATCTTGCCTCTTAATTTCAAAATTCACCAAATTAGCCTAACCCACTAAATGGAGCATTTGCATGTCAATTAGATCTAAGAGAAAAGAAGAACATCTGAACTTAGCTCAGATGTTTTTTAATAAATCAAATTTTAATAGCTTCGATCAACTTCATTTACTGCGTCCTGCTTTACCAGAAGAAAAAGTTGACTTAGGAGTTCTAAAAACCAAAATGTTTAGCAAAAGCATTGCAGCACCGTTTTTTATCAATGCTATGACCGGTGGTTCTAAAAAATCTAAGACAATTAATCAAGCCTTGGCCCAAATCGCTAATAAAGAGCAAATTGCATTAGCACTTGGTTCAGCTAGCATTCTCACTAAAGAAAGCGAGCAGTTAGACAGCTTTTCGATTGCTAGAAATGAAGATCCCGACGGCATATTAATTGCTAATGTTAACCCAGAAACACCAGCTACAGAAGTTAAAAAGATTATTACTGATTTGGCTGTTGATGCACTTCAAATCCATCTTAACACAGTACAAGAAATCGCTATGCCTGAAGGTGATCGTGATTTTTATTGGTTAAATAATATTAAAGAAATCCGCCAAGCAGTTGATCTGCCAATCATTATCAAAGAAGTAGGAATGGGATTAGATCAAAACAGCATTCATTTATTAAAACGAGAAGGAATCGATTATTTTGATGTTGCGGGTAGCGGTGGAACTAATTTTGCCAAAATTGAAAATGCTCGCAATCAACACGATGTTTCCTATCTCGAAAATTTAGGCTTACCTACTGTCATTTCAGCATTAATGGCTAAAAAAGAAAACGTCAATTTTATCGTCTCAGGTGGAATAAGAAATCCCTTAGATATCTTAAAAGCTTTAACCTTAGGTGGACAATACGTAGGAATTTCTAATGTCTTTTTACAGCAATTCAACCTTCACGGCCTAATTGGATTACAACAATTAATTAGAGCATGGAAAGAGGATTTAGCAGGTTTAATTGCCATCTATGGGAAGCATGATTTAGCTTCCCTAACTGAAATAAAAAAATATTATGATTTTTCTTTAAAGAATCAAATTGATCAACTAATTTAACATTTAAAAAGCACTTAAAGTGCTTTTTATTTTACATAATTTTAGATATTTAACAACTTTAATATTTCTTTTTGAACAGCACTTTCATTGCTTGAACCAATAATCTGATCTGCGGCTTTTTTTGCTTCAACCAGAGCTGTCCCGGTTGCAAAACTCCGACCTGCATACTTCAGCATCCCTACATCATTGCCACTATCACCAAAAGCAACCATTTCGGTAGATTTAATACCCAGTTTTTTACTTAAGTATTCCAGTCCTACTGCCTTATTCATTCCTTTAGTTTGCATATCAATCGAATCAGCGGCACCAGAGACAAAACCAATATTAGGATATTTCTCTTGTAGTTCCTGCAAGATAGTTAGCATTTTATTTTCGGGTACGGTCAAGCTAACCTTAAAAATCTGATCATTAATTTCGGCAAAAGATTTAACTAATTCCAAATGTTCAACATACTTTCTCATTTCTTTGATATAAGCTTTAGAATTGGTATCTTTAACATAAGCACTAACTAAACCCATTACAATTGCGGGATAATGATAATTCGACGCGATCTTTATTAACGTTTGATAAAGTTCTCGGCTTAAAGCATCAATATGCAAAATCTGTTTACCCTTTGCTACCAGAGCTCCATTTTCCGCAATAAAATATATTTTGTTTAATACTTCGGGAAAACGAGTCATTAAATTGGCGTACTGATTTCCACTAGCTACAACAAATTTAATATTGCGTTTTTGCATTTCTTCAAATTCACGCAAAAATAGTTGTCGATCATACTGCTTTTCATCTGTCAGCCAAGTACCATCCATATCTGTAGCAATTAATTTAATCATTTTCTCAACCCCTTAGGATAAAAATTCTTTAGAACTTCGTTGTTAGCCACTTTGCCAAAACTAAAAATTAGCCGCTGACAGCTAACTAAAATAAAGCCCCGCAATTTACTTTTAACTTTAACCGTTTCGCCATGTAGATACTTTCGATAATCTTCTATTGACAAGTCTACAACTCGCTCCTGTTTTATTTGGCCTAACACCTCCGCTAATTGATGACTAGGTTCAAAGCGCTTTTTCTTTAAAATCCCTAACTCTACTCCATTATTTAAAATATGAAGGTCACTTCTTACCGGTAAACTAATGACAGGGACAAAAACGTGATCTTTTCTAACCAACGCTTTTTTACGCCAATCAATTAATCCGACTGGTAAACTATAATGATCTAGCACTTTAGCTATCAATTCTTGTTCATTTTGACTTAAACATGTGGCAGCCCTGTTTCCTTTCTTTTTGCGATGCTTTTTCTTAATTTTTGGTACACTAGCTGTATTTGATTTTTGTAAAACGGCCGCAAACTGCCCCTCACCTATCCCGTCTTGAGGCCAAAAACGCAAAGTATTAACTAACTCTGGATTATCATCAGCCCATTCAGGATGACCTAAACTAATCCGTTCGTCTTTAATCCCTGTCTTTAAAATAGAAAAATGATATTGACCAACCAGCCAACTTACAATTTGTTCATCTTCTTCAGGCGAAAAAGTACAGGTCGAATAAACCAATCGGCCTCCCGGCATAAGCATTTTTACCGCTTCTGCTAAGATATCTTTTTGGCGTTGCTGACAAGTTAATAAATAATTTAGCGACCAATAATCAATTGCGTCAGGATTCTTTCTAAACATTCCTTCACCACTACATGGTGCATCTACCAAGATTACATCAAAAAATTCTGGAAAAACAGGCGCTAAGCGTTCTAGACTTTCATTAGTAATTAAGGTGTTACTAATACCCCAACGCTCAATATTTTCTCTTAATGCCTTGCTTCGCGTAGCAGAAATCTCATTTGCAACCAATAAACCCTCATTTTTTAATTGTTCTCCCAACGCAGTAGTCTTACCACCTGGAGCCGCACACAGATCTAGTACTTTATCTCCTGGTTTCACGCCGCTAATTGCTGCCGGGAACATTGCTGCCGGATCTTGAGAATAAACATAGCCACTTACCCATTCGGGATCCTCACCTGCAACTTCACCGTAATATGCATTGCTAATATCAGGAACAGGTTGAGTCAAATTATATGAAATCTCTTGTTCAGCTTTTAAAGAATTAACTCTAAATGCTTTTTTACTGTCCTCGTTCATTGCTTTAAATAAGTCCTGGGCTTTTTCAGTTCCCAATAATTTATTATATTTATCCTTAAAACTAGTCGGTAATTTCAACAACTTTTTTATCCTTTCTAAATGAGTGCCACAGCGTAATCCCAAACATAATCACGCAAATAATCCAACCCAAAATAAGCACAGCAATTAATGAACCATAAGTTGAGTAGAAGGCATGCCATCTAAAAAATAGATACGTTAATAAGGCTAACAAGCCTTCTATCATTATTAAACGTACGCTGCGATTAATTACCCAATTGCGTAATAAATCTCCGTGTAAGCGAGTTAAAGTGGCTTGACGCTTAATTACAATAGCTAGTAAAACGTTCCCCACTACACCAAATAATAAACAAGCTAGGCAAAGCAAAATATCTGGTAAAACTGACCAACGTGCTTTATGATGCTTTTGAACAAAAGAAGGAATATGAACTTTAGCTCTGTAATGTCTAGCAATCTTATTAATGACATTAGGCGTACCATCGACTACAATGCGATAATCTTTTAATTGCCCTTTAGCTGTAGGCTGATCAATTCCTGTACTTAGATAGTACTTATTCATTTTCACTTGCGGATAATTCTTAAATTCGCCAATTACTGAATAATAATTCTGGCCTAAAACAATATATTTATTATTTTGAACATTTAACAAATCCACCTTAGTGGCCGGTCCTAATACGGCAAAAGATATATGCCCTTCAAAATCATCTGGTGAGAAATAGCGTCCAGTTTCCGTCGGCAAACTTCTTACTGAATGATTAGCCCATACTAAAACTTGATCTTTTTCATAATTATTATCAAAGTGTAATTGAATTTGATGATGGCGATATTTTTTATTCAAATATTGCAAAAAAGAACTAATACTCTGACTACTATCAGTTCTAAAAAAACGTGTATTGTTGGTTAAGCCATGTGCTTCCAATAATTCGTCAGCATAACCAGACTCAATATTAGAAAGCATCGTTCCCATCCCTAAAAAGGCAATTAAGGGTAAAAGCAATAATAAAATCTTTTTATAATTCATTATCTATTTCAAATACCTGTTCATTTATAAAATCAAAACTTTGAAAAGACTGATTAATTTCAGCTAACGCAGCATTCTTAATAAAATGGTTTCGCTGCCAAAAAGCCGGCGAATTAGTAGCCCCATTCTTTTCGCCAATAAAAAGCAAATGACTACTAGGGTTATACTTTTTCCATGCCTGAATTGCATCCAAGTCACTATGTCCAAAATTTGGCGACCAGGAGCAAATAATCAAGTCAACCTTAGCATAACGCTGAACAGCATTTTGGGCTGGCAGATCAATTACTGGATAAAATGGTTGAGCTCCCGTAGTGGAAGTTTTAGCCCACTCTAGCGAATCAGTACTAATTACGTTAATGCCAACCTCTGCTAAGGCCTTTGACCAATAAGCATTACCCGCCATAATCTCTAAAGCAGAATTTACCTCTAGCTTTTCTTTAATCAACTTAGCAGTTTTTAAGTTAGCTACAGACCAAATACCATACTTTAGGGATAAATACTGTCTAAAATTATTGAGTAAATTATTCATAACCGTTAATTCTTCTTTTTTTGCGGCGTCAGTTTTAACCAAAATGTTTTCAAATTCATCTGGTAATAAGCCTAGCCTGCGTGGTGCTCTAGGCAACGGCCGACCCTGTTGTACATAATTATCTATCCTTGTTATCTCTTCAACTTGTTTATGAACCAATGGGTCACTAATTTTTTTGTCTAAATTGGTTAATTTTGTTAAAAATTTTGTCATATCTTGATACCTTACTAATGATTTTACCATTCAAAGACGGATAAATCAGTTATAATAAAAACAGCAAGTAAAGGAGATTTTTTATGGCAGAAAAAACCAAGAAGAAAAATGAAGACGAAGAAAGCGTAGGCCGCTTCGTTCTTGATATCATTATTATGTTTGCAGTTTTGATGGGGATTTACTATTTTGTCTTTAGCTTTTTCCTTTCAAATGAAACAGTTTCAGGTCCTTCGATGCAGCCAACTTTTGAAAATGGTGATCGTTTAATTACCGTGCGCCATTTCGATCCTAAACGAAATGATATCGTAATTTTAAAAGCACCAGATCAAAAAGGTGCCCTCTATATTAAACGAGTAATCGGCACCCCAGGCGATATGGTTACTTCTAAAGATGATAAGCTTTACATTAATGATAAACAAATCGCAGAACCTTATTTGAACAATCGCTACGAAAAACAAGCACATAAATTAGGCGAACTTTACACTAATAATTTCACCCTAAAAGAGCGAGTACCCAAGAATGAATACTTTGTCATGGGTGACCATAGAGACGTATCTAAGGATTCTCGCTACTTTGGCTTTGTTAAGCGTAAGGCGTTAATTGGACGAGTTGTCTTCCGTTATTGGCCATTCAATCAATGGAAAACATTTTAACAAATTAAACAGTTAAAAATTTTATTTTTGGCACTGTTTTGATTTAAAATTAAAGTGTAAGGAGAAATTATTATGAATGAGCAAGAAGAATTGTCTGATGCAATTATTGATTTTCAAGTTAAGCATCATGTAAATGATACCAACTTGGCTTTCGCTAGTCACCTTTCAGTTGAAAAGGTTCATGCAATGAAAACTGGTGAAGGTGAATTCACTAATGAAGAGGTCAACCAACTTTACGATTACATGTCAACTAATGCTTAATTGATAATTTAGTTTTGAAAAAGGCTTCATCCCTTAATTGGGATGAAGCCTTTTGTATTATCTATTCACAATTTTAGGTTCAATCCATTTTTTAACTAGCCATAGATCAAGCAAGCCGACTATGATATTAATTCCTACAAGGAAAATATCATCTAGCCAGACCGGATCATATATCTGTAAAGTTCGTTGCTTTGCATCAATAAAATTCTCTAAATGAGGCAAAATAATTGAAGCGAGATAAACACCAGTAATAACTAAAACCGCAATGATCAATAATCTAATCCATAAAGTACTTTTGAACGGCAGTTCATCAGAAATGATCTTGGAAACAAAATTAATCAAGCTCACAAAGAAATAAATTGATAGGATTATCAAGACGATGAAGAACCAATAGAAAATAAACGAAGTCTGAGAAGAATTAGTTATGCCAGGAAACGTTCTAGGATACAAGCCAAATCCTTGGAAAACATAGGCTAAACTTTGCATCCCTTGAGTCGGAATAAGCAAGATAGTGTTTACTACTTGCTGCAAGAAAAAGAAAACCCCACAAGCTATTAAGCTACTGGTAATATTGGCTATATAAATCTTACGATCATCAACCGGAATTAAATGCCGAGTCTGACTAGTGTTAATCTTCTCATTTTGCCAACACATCGTTGCACAAAAAGCCAGATCAAATAGCATTGTCAGATTGATGAAGTTGCTTTGCCAAAAATGACCTAAATCATGATCAGTAGAATAAAAGAAAAATAAATTATAATTCTTAGTAATTAAAGCAAATACAGAAATAAAAACTACTGCGAAAAGATTAATCAAAAAAATTAGATATAAATACTTCCACTTTTGACTCCACATTTGCTTAAATAACTGTCCAAAGTTAGTCAAATTATCATCCCCTTTTTAACGGTTAACCATTCTCGGTTCAACAAATTTATGCATTAAATATGAATCGATGATCCCTAATAAAACTGATCCACCGAAGAATTCCGCAATTGCGATTGCAATAATATCTACATATCCCTCATTGCCGTTTTTCATAGCGTGACGAATATACATCACGGTCATTTGATCATTAAATCTGAAAGCAATAATTACAGCAACGATTACTAAGATTGCCATTACTAAGATCTTTATTCCTGTAGTATTCTTACCAGGTAACTGATCGGTAATTGTTCTAGTTAATAAATCGGCAAAGCTGACAAAAGTAAAGATAATCAAACAAATTCCAACTAGATATAAGAGAAACTCTAAAAATGGCCAAAAATCGGACCAAGAATAGCCTCTTGAGAGTCCGAAAAAGCTTTTAATTTCTGGAGCTAAATTCTCATGTGAACTGAGAAAATCTAATAATAAAACAACAAAGCCAATAGCTAATTGAATTACAAAAATATAAACACATTGGATTAAGCTAGAAAAGATATTAATTAACCACATTTTAATGCTAGAAACTGGAACTAACCGCCAAGTCTGACTTAGATTAATCTTCTCATTTTGCCAACACAATAAGGCTACAAAAACAATATCCGCAAAAATTGTTGTTACCCAGCCTAATCCCAGAATAAGATCAAAAAGATTATAATCTCGTGGATTATAGAAAAAGATAAAAATATTTCCTTCATCGTTGGTTAACCAGCTAATGATCGTCATGAACAAAACGGCAAAAGTCTGTACTAGTAAAACTAGGTGAGCATAGCGAACTTTTTGTAAAAACATTTGCTTAAATAAAGGCTTAAAACCTGTCATATAAACCTCCTAATTCTGCTTAGCTTCTACAAATTTATTTAATAAAAAGATATCAATTAAAGTTAGCACTGCATCAAACACTAAGAATTGAATTAATACCGGGCCCATTCCCATATTTTCACTAATATTAAGTGATAAAATTTGATTAGTAGCACCGATAAGTGCATTACCTGCATAGCCTAAAAGCCAAATAACTACAACGATGGTAATTACTCTAACCACAAAGATTAAAAACTTGTTGGAACCATTAGGCAAAAAATCAATAATGCTGCGGCTGCTTAAATTGAGTAAACTAACAATTGCATACCAGGCATAGCCTAACAAAATAATTAGCACTAATGCACCCAGCATTTGCCAACAACTCTGAGCATCAATTTTCCAATTTGCGTGTCCTAAGGCAGTCTTTATCTCACCACTAGATAAGAATAGCGGTAGAGCCGTAATTGCAACAATCACAAATTCCAGAATTTCAAGCCAAATATATGACAAGAAAGCTGTACCAAAATTGCTTAGTAAGAACTTGGTATCGCTAATTGGAATTAAACGCCAAGTTTGACTGCGATTGATTTTTTCATTTCTGATTGATGAAACAATCCAATAGATGAAATTAGCAGGAAACGATGTTACCAAGACTATTGACGCAAAAATTGCTAGAGAACCGATGATGGGGTTAATTGCTTCTTTAGCTGTATCATTAACAACATTAAAGTCACCATGAAGAGAAAAAGCAGCAAAGATTGTAAAACAGAAACTAGCAAAAACCTGAATCAAGAAAATTAAATAAACCGTCCTGCTTTTTTCTTGAAACATCCGATTGAACAATGTATTGAAACTAGTCATTATTCATCATCCTCATCTGTATAAAAACTTTCGTAGTATTCTTCAATGGTCTTGTGATTTTGACGAACATCTTCAGCGGATTTATGCTCTAAAACTGTATGGTCTTTAACAATTACTACTTCATCAAGCAAAGATGAAATTTCGTTAACAAAGTGGTCTGAAATCAAAATTGTAGATTTTTCATCTTTCCATAAAATAATTGAATTAATAATCTTCTTGCGGGCCATTGCATCAATACCGCCAAACGGCTCATCAAGCAAATACAAATCGGTTTTACGAGCAAAGGTCAAGGCAATAATCAGCTTTTCTCGCATCCCACGTGACAACTGACTAAGTTTCATTTCAGGATCAAGATGCATGAATTTACGTAATTCTGTAAATTCATTTTCATCGAAATCTTGGAAAATAGTAGCATAAAATCTGTCTACTTCTTTAATTTTAGTTGAGTCACTAAAGCCTGTTAACCCATCTGTAAAGGACAATTTTGCCTTTCTCTCGTCCTCTTTAGTAGCACCTTCTAAGTTAACGGTACCCTTATAATTTTTAGCTACACCGGCGATAATTCGCATCAGTGTAGTCTTACCTGCTCCGTTTTCACCGAGCAAAGCAACAATTTTGCCAGAAGTCAGGTTCAAATTCACATCTTTTAAAATTGTCTTTTGATTTTTCTTATAAGTTAAATCCTTAACAGTTAGTAATTTACTCATGATCCTTACTCCGTTTTAAATAATCCTCGAGAGTGGAAGCTAAATTCTGTCTTTTAACTCCTAACTTCTCCATATTTTGTACAAATTCATCCAGCTCATTATCAATCAGCGATTGCTTCGTCTTAGCTAACAGTTCTGTATCTTCAGTAACAAAATTACCCTCACCACGTTTTGTGTACAAAATCTGCTGCGCATTCATTTCCTGCAAAGCCCGCTGAACTGTATTGACATTCACAGTTAACTCTAAAGCTAGTTTTCTAACTGAGGGTATCTTCTCGCCTGCCTTTAATTTGCCCATGGCAATCTGACGGTAAAGATATTGCTCAATTTGAAAATAAATGGGAATGTTGTCCTTAAATTCCATTTACTCACCTTCTGTATTTAATACTGTATTATTTCTCTATTACACTAATAATATTACCTAGTTTTAAATCGTTTTTCAAGTCTTATTAAAAATAATTTGTTTCACACTTATGAAAATCAATTAATTTAAATAAAAAATAAGCGATGAATCTTTTTATAACAAGATCTATCGCTTATTTATTAGTAGAAATAGTATTAGTGTATAACTTTGAGTTGACTAAAAAGCAAGATTAAGATACTGATATTAAAGCTTCTTGACTAATGATAAAACTCTATATTTTTATAGTATTTTAAAATTTTGTTTCACTACTTGGCTCTTTCAGCATTTAATTCAGCCATTTTAAGCATGACATCAACGGTTTTCCACATCGATTCCAGTACAGCATATTCATAGCGTCCATGCATATTTTCTTCACCAGCAAAAATATTTGGACAAGGAAGTCCCATATAAGTCAATTGTGAACCATCTGTACCACCACGAACAGGATCTTCATTAACTTTAAGCCCTTCAGCCTTATATGCATTCCCTAGCCAAGTCGACAATATCCATATGCTTCTTTAATTCATCGGCCATATTGTAGTATTGGTCATTCATCTTAAGGGTAATGCGTTCAGTGCCGAACTCATCGTTCATCTTTTTAACGATTGATTTAACTAAATTCTTCCGCTCTTCTAAGCCATCTCTTTCAAAATCACGAATGATATAATCCAAGTGCGCATGATCAACTGTACCATCAAAGTGTGACAGATGGGAGAAACCTTCACGTCCTTCAGTATGCTCTGGACGATCATGTTCAGGCAATTGATTATGAAAATCGATCCCAACTTGAATGGCATTGATCATTTGGCCTTTAGCAACAGCTGGGTGAACGTTAACCCCCTGAATATCAAGATTAAATTGGGCAGCAGAGAAAGTCCCCCAATCAAGTTTTCCTGGAGCTTCGCCGTCTACAGTAAAGGCAAAGTCAGCGCCAAAGTCTTTAACGTCAAAGTGTTCTGCACCGGTACCGATTTCTTCATCAGGCGTAAAAGCTAAACGAATCTTACCATGCTTAACTTCTGGATGATTCATCAAATATTCCGCAAAAGTCATTAACTCTGAAATGCCACATTTGTCATCCCCACTAAGCAAAGTATCACCTGAAGCAGTAATAATTGTTTGGCCTTTGTAATTCTTCAAATTTGGAAAGACTGCGGGATCTAAATAAAATTCTGAATCACCTAATTGAATCTTGCTTTCACCATCATAATTTTCATGAACTTGTGGCTTAACATTCTCTGAATTAAAATCAGCAGTATCACAATGTGCTAAAAAGCCCATTACGGGCACATCATAATCAACGTTAGCAGGAATTTCAGCAATCAAGCTACCAGCTTTTTGATTGTAGTGAATATCACTTAAACTTAGTTCTTCCAAATCTTTCATAATGATATTCTTTTGAAAGTTTTCTTCTCTTTCAGTAGACGGAAAACGATCTGAATGTTCATCTGAACGTGAGTTGACCTTAACGTATTTTAGAAATCTTGGTAATAAATTTGGGTATTCCATGGATATTTTTCCTTTCTAATTTAGGACAAATCTTGAAATGGATTAGTTGAAACCTCTGATAATTCAACCCCAACATTCCAGTTATTCTCTTTATTCCATTTTTTAAGACGGTCATAAACCTTATATTTAAATAACTTTTCAGTATAGTGACCTGGATCAACTACTGTAAGTCCTGAAGAAATCATGTCATGACCAACATGGTAATAAACATCGCCTGTAATAAAGGCATCAAGCTTATCATCTAAGGCTCTAGTCCAATACTTGCCGCCATCACCGCAGATAAAACCAACAGTAGAAATTTGCTTATCATTATCTGCTGTAATTAAACGTGCCATCCTAATGCCCATCTTTTCTTTAACATAATAAGCAAAATCATATGCGGACATTGTCTTAGGCAACTTGCCCTTTCGTCCCATCGCAATGCCATCATCATCTAAGCAAAATGGTTCAACATCTTGTAAACCTAATTCTTCGGCTTGCCAATCGGCAGAACCGTCTTGTGCTTTGTCAGAATTGGTATGGATAGAATAAACAGTAATGCCATTTTTAATAATAGCGCCATACATTGCATTTTGCGGATTAGCAAAGTCTAAATTATGAGCTGGACGAAACATTACGGGATGATGACTAACAATGAAGTTAACTCCTTTTTCTACTGCCTCATCGACTACTTGTGGGCGAACATCCAAAGTTGTCATAACCTTAGCTACATCTGCTTCCATTGAGCCAATTTGCATCCCTACAGGATCACCTTGTGAAGCAATCTCCTCAGGGAAGTCTTCTCTTAAACGTGTTACGATATCTTTTACTTTAGTCATTATTAATTTCCTCTTGAATTAATTCAATATGATGCTCAACCTCATTAATACGGTTTTCATCTTTTTTTCTAGCTTTATTCAAATTTTGCAATAATTTTTGATTATAAGCCAATTGACCCTGCCATTTTTGATAAAAAACAGGATTCTTTGCTCGTAAAATTAACGGGCCAAAGAAAATTTCCTTTTCAGTCAAGTTATGTCTATCCTCAGTTAATCTGGCTTTGATTAATTCATAGGTATGGCCGGCTTCAGCGATTAGTTTTTCATCAACTATCTGATAATTGTGCATCATCAGCCAATTACGTACACCTGCTTCCCCAATATTGGGCTCTAACACCAGGGTCTTAAAATGATAATCCCGATTCCATGCAGCATCAAGAATATTAGTCATTAGTTTACCACCCATGCCAGCAATTACAACAGTATCAATTTGATCAACATGCTTAACCGTTTCTAACCCGCTACCTAAACGCGTTTCAATTTGACTAGTTAAACCCGCTTCAGCTATGTCTGTCTTAGCATTTTCAAGTGGTCCAGGCGCGATATCACTCGCAATCGCATACTGAATTTTACCATTTTTAACTAATTCAATCGGCAAATAAGCATGGTCTGTTCCAATATCCGCCAGACGACTGTTAGGATCAACCATCTTTGCCAAAGTATTTAATCTTAAGTTCATTTTGCCTCCAAATAAGAGTAGGTTTAATCAAATTTTAGCATTTTTTCAGGTTTATTTGGTCACTATTTGCTATAATCGTCACAGAAAGTAGGTTTTTATTTTTATGAGTAGAACTGAACCTGTAACTTTAACTAATATGTGTATGATTAAAAAAAGGGATAAAATCTTAGTTCTCAATCGAACTGATCCGATTTGGCCAGGACTTACCTTCCCTGGCGGGCATGTAGAAGCCTACGAATCTTTCAATGATTCAGTCATTCGAGAAGTTAAAGAGGAAACTGGATTAGATATTACTAAACCTAAACTTGTAGGAATTAAACAATTCTATGATCGAAATGATCAACGCTATCTAGTTTTCTTTTATATTGCAACTCATTTTACTGGTAAAATAAAAGAATCGAACGAAGGTAAACTAAATTGGATGACGCAAGATGAATTAAAGCATCATCAATTAGCATATAATTTTGATCATGATTTACCTGTCTTTTTTAATTCTAGTATTAGTGAGCACATGCTTGACGGAAAACGAGATGAATTATTTTAATGAAAAAAGCAGAAAGCAAACTATCACTATGTATTGCATTAATTGCCATTATCCTCTTTGCGTCAATTCCCTTATGGCACATTGATTTAAATTCTGCCAGAACACAGACGCATGTAGTCAAAAAGAAAAAAACTAAGAAAAGGGAAATCCACCAGGTGACTTGGGGCTATCCTTTCAAACGTTTATATGAAAAAAAGATCAAATTTAAATCTGGACAAAAATTTGGTCAAACAGACGTTATTAGACGTTACTATCCCACCAAGAGCTATTTTCATGACGGCTATGACCTCGGTTTTAGTGAAGTTGGCCACTCTACAGTTTATGCCGTTCACGCTGGGACAGTCCACCGAGTAAAATACGCTCCCAGTTTAGGCCTATACGTTTGGGTAATTTCTGATGATGGCTACGTTGAAATTTATCAAGAAGGCTTTCTGAGTATTACGGATATTTATGTTAAAAAAGGTCAAAAAGTTAAGTTAGGTCAAAAGATTGGTAAACTTACAGGCTCACACATTCATCTAGGGATTACCAAAACTGATAAAGACTACATTGATAAGAAACACGATCATACTCCATGCAAATATTATTGGAAAGATAATGGCACTTGGCTTAATCCAATGAAGATTATTGAAAATGATTTGCGTAAAGCTGGTAAAGACCCAATTCAATAAGAAAAAGAGCTAGGCAAACTTATGCTTAGCTCTTTTAGTATATTGAAAATTAATCCATAAAATCATGTAATTGACTCGAACGACTCGGATGACGCAATTTACGTAATGCCTTAGCTTCAATCTGACGAATACGTTCACGCGTTACGCCAAATACCTTACCCACTTCTTCCAAAGTACGAGTACGACCATCATCTAGACCAAAACGCAAACGTAAGACATTTTCTTCACGGTCAGTTAAAGTCTCAAGTACTTGCTCTAGTTGCTCTTTCAACATCTCATAAGAAGCATGTTGCTCTGGACTAGTTGCTTCCTTATCTTCGATAAAGTCTCCTAAGTGAGAATCATCTTCTTCACCAATAGGGGTCTCCAAGGAAACAGGTTCTTGTGCAATCTTTAAAATATCCCGCACTTTATTAGTTGGCATATTCATTTCAGCACCAATTTCCTCTGGAGTTGGTTCACGACCCAAATCTTGCAACAATTGACGTTGAATTCTGATCAACTTATTAATGGTTTCTACCATGTGAACAGGGATTCTAATCGTACGAGCTTGATCGGCAATTGCACGAGTAATAGCCTGTCTAATCCACCAAGTTGCATAAGTTGAGAATTTAAAGCCAAGACGATAGTCAAATTTATCTACCGCCTTCATCAACCCCATGTTACCTTCTTGAATTAAATCAAGAAAAGACATCCCACGACCTACATAACGCTTAGCAATAGAAACTACTAAACGAAGGTTAGCTTCAGCTAATTCTTGCTTAGCTTCTTCATCTCCGTTTTCAATTCTTTTAGCAAGCGAAATTTCTTGATCAGCTGTAAGTAGAGGTACACGTCCAATTTCCTTCAAGTACATCCGAACGGGATCATTCATTCGAACGCTTGAAGGAGCAGACATATCCTTTAATTCTTCTTTTTCAACATCTTTTTGTTTCTTTAAGGCTAACTTCGAAGGTTCACCTTTCTCGTCAACAATACTGATTCTGTTATCTTCAAACTCTTGAACCAGTTGATCAACAGCCTTACCTTGTAAGTTATACGGCTTAATCAGACGAGCAGTGAAATCCTTTTCAGTAATTGACTTGTCCTTTTTAACGTCTTTTACAACTTTTTTAACCATCTTATTCAAAGATAGTTTTTGTGTAGTTCCCTTTTCTGCCACTAAAAAGCCTCCTTATTAACCTAAGATTCTCTTCAACTCAATAATCTTTTGAGTAATCTTTATTATTTCAAGTCCATCCTGTTTGCGCTTGGCATCCTGTAATTGATTTTGGAGCTCATTCAGCTTGGAATAAATGCTGCGTGTTTGAATAGCTCTGATATACTCATTGATTTCTTGAACTGTACAATCTTTTGGTATATGTGTTGCTTCAGCATCTACTATTATACCTTGAAGTTGGTCTGGAATAAAATCTAAGAAACCGGCAATTTGTAAATTATCATGAGTTTCTTGATATTTTAACCAAAGTTGAGCTAAACTTTCAAAATTATCATTAGGGAAATGAAAATCATGCTCTAATAAATACTTTTGTGCGCTTGTTGAATGAATAAAAAAATATAATAAACGAGTTTGACTTGGATGTTTATTTGCTTCAGTTTGCGGTGTAGTTAATTTTTCAGAAATAGGTGGTGTATTATCGACTAACTCATCTGAATAGTTACGTCTTATATGATTACGCGCTCGATTATTACGTCTTCGCTCACGCGCTAAATTCGCCTTTAATGAATCAATTGAAACGCCAGCAGATCTAGCTAACCTTTCAACATACATATCCTGTTCAACAGGATTTCGTACCTGACTAATTTCTTTAATCGCTTCAGCCAAATAAGTAATTTTTTCACGATCATTATCGAGATTATATTTTTGTGCTAACCTCTTTAAGAAAAAGTCAGTCGGTGTTAAGGCACCACTTACTTCTTCTTGATATTTCTTAGTCCCGTACTTTTTAACATATTCATCAGGGTCAAGATTTTCTGGTAAAACAACAATTCCTAAATTGAAATTACCATCCTTATTGAACATTCTAGCCGCACGCTCTTCTGCATGGACACCTGGGTCATCACCATCATAATTAACAATAATATTAGGCGTAATTCTTCTAAGCATATAAACTTGATCATCAGTTAAACTTGTACCCATGGATGCAATACCTGCTTTAATACCCGCTTTATATGCAGCAATAACGTCCATATAACCTTCATAAAGAACAAGGTGTCCTTCACTACGCGCTGCCTTTCGAGCTTCCGCAAAATGAAATAATACCTTAGATTTAGTAAAAATAGGGGTCTCAGGACTATTCATATACTTAGCTTCAGATTTATCATTTGAAATTCGACGTCCAGAAAAACCAATGGTTCTACCATGCTCATTGTCCAATGGAAACATCAATCGATCGCGAAAACGATCAAACAGGCGACCATCTTTAGCTTGAACAAACAAACCACTTTCCGCCAAATCATCATCTTGATAACCTTTTCCACGCAAGTAGGTGATTAAAACGTTGTCTTCCTTAGGAGCGTAACCTATTTTAAAATGCTCTAAAATGTCATTATTTAATTCACGTTTTTGAGCATATTGCATTCCTCTTTCTCCAGCTTTAGTAGTTAGTAATACTCGGTGATAAAAATCAACCGCTTCTTGCTGAATTTTCAACAAAGGGCTAAGCTTGCCACTAACTGGATTATCACCAAATCCTGCTGGCATTGGAATATGTGCGAATTCTGCAACTCGTTGAACGCTCTCAGGAAAAGTTAACCCATCCTTATACATTAGGAATTTAAAAACATTGCCGCCTTTACCACAACCAAAGCATTTAAAAAATTGCCGGTCTTCATTTACAGTAAACGATGGCGTTTTTTCTTGATGAAAAGGGCAAAGACCAATATAGTCTTTGCCTTTCTTTTCAAGTGAAACGTATTGGCTGATCACATCGACAATATTGACGTTACTGCGAACTTCAGAAATAAAATCCTCCGGAATTCGTCCAGCCACATGAATCACCTTTTCTATCTAAATTACTTAATAACTAGTTTACTCAAATCACCTAAACGATCAGCTAATTCACTAACAACAGATAACTGAGCTAAACGATTATTTTTAACATTCTCATCTTTAGCCATAATCATATTAGTATCGAAGTATTGATCAATTACTGGTTGTAATTGAACGAAGCCTTGGTACAAATCTGCTAGATCTTCAATATCCTGCAAGTTTTGTACTCCAACATAGAGTTCTTTTTCACTGTTGTCATCAAATAGACTTTCATCAACTTCAATGCCACCCTTGAATTTAGCTTTCTTTAAAATATTATCAATTCTAGTCAAGCTTTCAACGACTGGCTTAAATTCATCATCATCATGATGAAGTTGCAATACATTGGCTGCAGCTAAGATTTGACTTGGATCTTGTTGACTTGAAGCAAGAACAGCATCAATAATATCATATTTGAATTTATTCTTTTGTAAGTATTGCTTTACACGATCACGAATAAAGTCCGCAATTTCTTGGTCGGCATCACCCTTAGGCAACTTAGCTGGGGTTACGCCATTAAGCATCTTAATAATTTCTGGTAACACTTCATTAAATGGCAATGACCACTTTTCATTAAGCAAAATTCTAACAATACCGTAAGCATAACGACGAAGTGCATATGGATCATTAGATGAAGTAGGAATCATTCCTGCACCAAAGAAAGTGACAATTGTGTCAATCTTATCAGCAATTGACAAAAGTGAGCCAACCGTAGTCGTTGGCAATTCGCCTTCAGCAGTCGTTGGCATGTAATGTTCCTTAATAGCTACTGCTACATCTTCATTTTCCCCTGCAAGACGTGCATAATGCATCCCCATCACACCTTGGAGTTCCGCAAATTCACCAACCATTTGTGTAACTAAGTCAAACTTGTAAAGTTCACTTGCACGATCAAAGTCAGTAATTACACTTTCAGGCAAATTCCAACGCTTAGCAAGGTAATCACCGATCATACGTACACGTTGCATCTTTTCAGCCATTGACCCAATCTTATCATGGAATGAAACATTCTTTAAACGATCAACAAAATGACTTAATGGATACTTACGATCTTCATCATAGAAGAATTGAGCATCATCTAGACGTGCAACCAAGACTTTTTCGTTACCAGAAATAACATTATCAAGATAATCCTTGTTACCATTACGAACAGCAATAAAGTGATTGATTAACTTGCCATTTTCATCGTAAACTTCAAAATATCGTTGATTATCTTTCATTGAAGTAATTAATACTTCATCAGGAATATTTAAGTACTTTTTATCAAATGAGCCAGCAAAAACAGTTGGATATTCAACCAAGTAGGTTACTTCTTCAAGTAAGTCACGGTCTGGCTTAATTTCCCAATTATTTTGCTTAACCAATTCATTCATTTGGTTAACGATCATATCTTTACGCTCTTCAGCGTCCGCAATAACGTATTGATCCTTCAATGCATCTTCATAATCATCAGCGTTAGCCAAAACAACTGAATCACCTAAAAAGCGATGTCCCTCAGTCTTACGACCTGCAGTAATATCCAAAATCTTAACTGGAATTACATCATTGCCAAATAATGAAACAAGCCAATGAATTGGGCGAACAAACTCAAAATCATTAGAATCCCAGCGCATCTTAGTTGGGAAGGTCATTGCCTTAACGATGTCACTCATGCCAAGTAAAATATCGCTAGCCTTTTTACCTTCTTTTTGCACATGAACATAAGCATATTCGGTGCCTTTAAGCTCTTCAAAATAAATATCATCAGTAGTCATTCCTTGGCCGCGAGCAAAACCTTGTGCAGCTTTAGTCCAATTACCATCTTTATCTTGAGCAATCTTCTTAGCAGGACCTTTTTTAACTTCATCGATGTCATCTTGCTTTTCTGCTAAGTCTTCAACTAAGATAGTTAAACGACGTGGAGTTGAAAAGGTCTTGATATCTTTAAACTTCAAGCCATTTTCTTTTAAAAATTTTCTAGTTCTGTCAGCTAATTGCTTAACGCTGCGTGGCACAACGTGAGCTGGCATTTCTTCAGTACCAATTTCAAATAAATAATCTTTAGCCATTTTCTACCCCCGCCTTCTTATCTTCTGCGCTTTTAAGCAATGGAAAGCCACGCTTTTCACGTTCTTCAACAAACTTAACAGCAACTTCATGGGCCAGGTTTCTAATTCTTGACAAGTAACCTGCACGTTCCGTTACTGATACAGCGCCACGTGCATCAAGCAAATTAAATGTATGAGAGCATTTTAAAATGTAGTCATATGCTGGATGAACAAGATTCTTATCTAATAGACGCTTAGCAGTTGATTCATAAATGTCAAAGAACTTAAGCAATTGCTCTTGATCAGATTCTTCAAAGGCATATTTAGAGTGTTCATATTCAGGTTGCTTAAATATATCGCGGTATAAAACACCGTTACCCCATTCAAGATCAAAAACTGAGTTGACATCTTGAATGTAAGAAGCAAGTCTTTCAACACCATAAGTAATTTCACTCATAGTTGGCTTAACGTCCAATTCACCGACAACTTGGAAGTAGGTAAACTGGCTGACTTCCATACCGTCAAGCCATACTTCCCAACCAACACCGGCACAACCCATTGATGGATTAGCCCAGTTATCTTCTACGAAACGAATATCGTGTTCCAAAGGATCGATACCTAATACCTTCAAACTATCTAAGTAATATTGTTGAATATCCTTAGGAGCTGGCTTAATAACAACTTGGAATTGGTGGTGTTGGAATAACCGGTTAGGGTTTTTACCATAACGTCCATCTGCAGGTCTTCTTGAAGGCTCTACATAGCAAGCTGCCCATGGTTCTGGACCAACTGCACGAAGAAATGTGTAAGGACTCATCGTACCTGCACCCTTCTCCACATCATATGAAGGCATAATCATACAACCTTTGGAGGACCAGAATTGTTCCAGCTTAAAGATCATATTTTGAATGTTTAATTTCTTATCTGCCATTTTCCTTAATTCTCCTCCTGCGCTAGGCCATAAAAAAAGCCTATGCAAAATTTTGCATAGGGACGAAATATCTCGCGGTTCCACCCTAATTCAGGAAGTGTTCTTCCTGCACCTTAATTGAACATGGCTAGAGGGGCCTTTTCCTAGGTGTCCTCTCATCAAACGACACTCGCTGAACTAGTACTTTTCTAAATCCTCATCACTGCCAAATACGCTTTTTATTTTAACACAGGAATTAGGGATAAACCAGATTTTTACTCAACTAAAATAGCTTTAATTCATCTAAAAACTTTTTCGTTTTAAGATTCAAATCAATTGTCGCACCATATATTCGATCAATTGCCTTACGAGTAGCTTTTTTAGTTTCTTCACTTATTTTAATAGTTCCTAATCGTTCAATTGGCAATAATCCAATTGTCCTTAGGACCGCTGTTTCTTTAGGCTTCAAATGCATCCTGCTAGTTATCACACCAAAATGATCATTGCAAATAACGCCACCCATTTTAATAGAATAATCAAAGATTCCTTTTTCTTTGCCGCAAATAACACAATGAGCTAATTGCGGTTCTACTCCATACGCGCTTAATAGTTTCATTTGTACAATTTGAGTAATCATTTCGCTATCAACGCCATCATTTATTTTCTTCAGGGCAAACATGGCTAAGTCGTAATATCTACCTAATGGTTGGTATTCGACAAACGCATGATCAATTAAATCAAAAATAAAAGAAGCATAAGCATTCTTAGTTAAATCTTGATATAAACCATCGAATTGCTTTACTTCTTTATACGTACGCAGATTGCTTAAACCATGACCGTTAGTATAAATGACATAGGTTCCTGCCGAAAAATTTATCGTTGCTGCACTTAGGCGTGACTTGGGTCGAAGCGCGCCCTTGACAATTAACGTGATAATGCCATCATTTTTAGTCATGATTTTAGCTAATAAATCTGCTTCTTTATATTTTTGCCTTTTAAAAATAATACCCTGAACTTCTTTAAGTTCACGTACCATCTAATTAAGTTCCTTCTGATCGTAGCCAATTAATTTCAAAAAGCTTGGATCTGAGCGCCAGTTATGTTGAACTTTAACCCAGAGCCGCAAATTGACTTTTTCACCTAGTAAATGTTCTATTTCTTTACGAGAATTAATGCCAATTTGTTTTAGCATTTTACCAGCTTTTCCAATGATAATGCCCTTTTGACCATCTTTTTCAACATAGATGGTCGCTTCAATCAATAATTTACCATTTTGGTGTTTATTCATTTGATCAACGGCAACTGCAGTAGCATGTGGTACTTCTTGCGAAGTAAGCCGTAAAATCTGTTCACGAATTAGTTCTGCAACTACAAAATATTCTGGACGATCTGTGATCTGATCAGCCCCATAATATTGTGGTCCCTCTGGCAAATATTGCTTAATCGTTTTGAGCAGATCCTCAATACCAATTCCTTGAGTGGCCGAGATTGGTAGTATCTCCTTAAAGCCATCCAACTTGTTATAAGAATCTATAATTGGCAGAAGCTTATTAGGATGAATTTGATCAACCTTATTAATTACTAGAAATACAGGAACTGTGACTTCTTTGAGCAAGCTAGCAATATATTGATCACCCTTGCCAATATCTTCTGGCTCAACCATGAATAAAACTAAATCAACATCATTTAAACTAGAAAGACTAGCTTTATCCATGTAATCATCAAGCTTAGAATGTGGTTTAAAAATACCAGGTGTATCAACAAACACTACTTGCATTTGATCGGAAGTATATATGCCTGAAATGCGATTGCGCGTGGTCTGAGGCTTACTCGAAGTAATTGCTACTTTTTGACCAACTAAATAATTCATCAAGGTTGACTTTCCTACATTTGGTCGACCAACCAAGGCTACAAAGCCAGATTTAAATTTATTTTCTTTCATTATTTACCTCTGCCTTCATCTAATTGATCAGGATAAAGCGGCAAGCCATAATCCTCAAGCACCTTACCTTGAATACCAAACATTTCCTTTGCTTCCTTAGGATCAATGTGATCGTATCCATTCAGGTGTAAGAAGCCATGGACAACCGTATATCCAAACTCTCGATTAAAGCCCGTACCATACTCCTTGCTATGACGCTTAATTACGCTAGGACACATGAACAAGTCTCCAATATCTTCTTGAAAATCGGGATCATTTTCGAAAGACGCCATATCAATTGAATCCTCACCATCTTCAATTGCAAAAGAAATAACGTCTGTCGGACGATCTTTATCACGATATTTCAAGTTAATCTCATGACTGCGATCTTCATCGACAAAATTAATACTCATTTCTAAGTTATTTTCTTTGCCAATTTCTTTTTTTGCTAAAAGCAAAAGCTTCATAATCCAGTCTTGCCAGTTACGCTTCTTATCATCTAAAAAGCCAACTTCATCATTATAAGTAATCTCAATTGGATCCATCTTTAGTGTTTAATGTCCTCTTTTTTCATAAGCAGTAATAATCTTAGCAACTACAGGATGACGTACAACGTCTTGAGCAGAAAAATTAATGAATTTGATTTGATCGATATTTTTCAAAATATGTCTAACATCAATTAAACCGCTATGCTGTCGTCCCGGTAAATCGACTTGAGTCATATCTCCATTCACGACCATCTTGGAATTAAAGCCAAGACGAGTCAAAAACATCTTCATCTGCGAATCTGTAGTATTTTGAGCTTCATCTAGAATTACAAAAGCATCATCTAATGTCCGTCCACGCATATAAGCCAACGGAGCGACTTCAATTACACCTCGTTCCATTAAACGATCAGTCGTATTGTTGCCAAGAATAGCGTATAAAGAATCATAAATTGGTCTCAAATATGGATCAACTTTTTCCTTCAAATCTCCAGGTAAAAATCCAAGTGACTCACCAGCCTCTACAGCCGGTCTAGTTAAAATAATTCTAGAAACCTCACCTTTTTTGAAAGCCGCAATTGCACAGACAACTGCCAAGAAAGTCTTACCAGTACCAGCTGGTCCTATTCCAAAAACAACGTCTGATTTATTAATGGCTTCAACGTAACGCTTTTGACCCATATTTTTCACTCTGATCGGTCTACCTTTAGCATCCCGAATCAAAACCTTCTTATACAGATCTGCAAAGTATTCAGTCGTACCCTTGTCTGCCATTTTCATTGCGCTGACAGTGTCGGGCGCACCAACGTTAACGCCGGTATTCACAACACTGTCTAATGCTTTTAAAACAGCAACAGTTTTCTTGATCTTTGCCTCATCATCACCTGCAATAACAATTTCATTACCGGTATCTGATACAGACAAATCGTAGCCTTCAGAAAGAAGCTTTAGATTTTCATCATTAACTCCAACTAATTTTTGAATATTATCTGGCTTTTGAGGTATAAAAGTTGTTTGAGCCAAAAAGACCCGCTCCTTCTTGTTACTAATTCAGCTGATCACGCACTGCTTGTGAAGCAGCTTTACCATCAGCACGTCCCTTAATTTTAGGCATTAGGGCTTTCATCACCTTACCGAAATCGGACTTGCCTTTGGCACCAACTTCATCAATCGTTTCCTTAACGGCAGATTCAAGTTCATCCTTGCTCATTTGCTTAGGCATGTACTTTTCAACTACTGCTAATTCTTTCTTAGTTTCCTCAGCCAAATCATCGCGTTTAGCTTTAGCAAACTCAGCGATTGATTCTTCTCTTTGCTTCTTCTCACGATTAAGAACTGTTAATTCTTCATCCGGTGTTAAGTCGTGACCTGCCTTGATTTTTTCATTCATCAAAGCCGACTTAATCATCCGAACAGTATTAAGAGTAGTCTTATCGTGATTCTTCATAGCTGATTTCATATCAGCCATGATTTTATCTGACAAACTCACTTTGTGCATCCTTCCTTCCATTAGAAATCCAATCATATTATAGCAAACAATCCGTTATTTGTTTTATTTAAACCGAAATAAAAAACTTATGATTAGTATTCTTAATTGATAATCAAGCAAAACATACTAACCTAGTGTTGGATCGTGAATCGACGGATTCATGATCTGGCACTTTTTGTTTAAAATAGAAAGTGAAAATAAAGCAAATAAAGTCTTCGCTTTTTTCAACACTTGATGTCGTAAGCAAAACGGACTGCTTTACCGCCTATTTATAAGTCTCTTCGAAGTCTGTGGGCACTTGATGCCGAGTTCAGAAAATGAGAACTAGTAGGTTGATAAAACTATTTATCTTCACTTGGAGGTTAGAATGATGAAACAAAATATTATCTTTGGCATTGATGTTAGCAGTAAATCTTCTACAGTTTGTGTAGTAATCGATCGTGTTAAGCAAGGCAAAACTTTTAAGATTACTAATGATTCATTCGGCTATCAGGAGCTGCTGGATCATTTAAATCAATACTTGATCACGCCTTTAGTTGTTTTTGAAGCTACGGGTGTTTATTCGCTTAGTCTGCAGGCTTTTTTAGAGGATTATCATATTAAGTACTTGAAGCTTAATCCTTTAAAAGCTAAAAAGCTGATGGACAACAATTTACGCCATAATAAAACCGATAAGGTGGATGCTTATCGCTTAGCTTTAATTCAATTTAATGCGCCACAGAAGCTGCGTCAGCCGCAATCTAGAGAGTACCATGAACTACAAAATGCAAGTCGCTATTATGAAGAACTTACCCGAGCCTTAGTGGTTAATAAGAACCAGCTTCATCGCAATTTGCAGTCAACCTTTCCTCAGCTAGAAAGTCTGCTTTCAGTCCCGTCTGGCAGAGTTTACTGGACAATTGCCAGTCTGTTTCCACATGCTCAATATGTCTTGAATCGCAATGAAACTCAAGTCTTTCAAAGTCTGTTAGCCATTTCAAGCATTGGCAGACAAAGAGCACAATACTTAACGACTAGACTCTATGCTTTAGCCAGACAAGCATATCCGTACGACACTGAAAAAAGTATTACTATTCGCGCAATTCAGCGTAACATTGCCAATCTGCTTTCTTTAAGTACGGAAAGAAATAATGTGATTAATTACATGGAGAAATTAGTCTTACAGCTAAACGCACGGTCTTTAACTATCTATGAAAGTATTCCTGGTATCGCCAAAACTACTGCAGTTAGATTAGTAGCAGAATTGGGAAACTTAAGACGCTTTGATACCTCAGCTCAAATTGATGCTTTCGTTGGTATTGATCCAGGAAGATATCAATCAGGTGAAAAAGACAGTCATTTAGGCATCACTAAGCATGGCAATCATATTGCCAGAAAAATTCTTTATCGAACGATTACTCAAATGGAGACGACAAAGACTACCCAGCCTTGTCATATCACTGATTACTATGATAAGAAAAAACGATCTTCAAATAGCCAAGGCTATAAGAAGATCGCCATTGCATCAGTCCACAAACTGATACGCACAATGTTTGCTCTTATCAAACATGATCAATTGTATGATTACAACATAGCCACAGATAATCAAAGACTTTAGTTGAAATCAAATGATCAGTTTCAGTATAACAGTCTATGAAAAAACTACAAGACATCATAGGCTTCTTTGTGATACTTGTGTTTCCTATCACATCTTGTTATGTTTTTATCTGGCCTTATTCGCACCACTATAACAAGCAAAAAATTCTTTTTAAACTACTGATAACCCTTGACTTTGGGTAGAAAACAAAAAGCCTACCCATTTCTGGGCAAGCTCCTTGCAGACATTATTAATAATGTCTACGCTTACGTGCAGCTTCTGACTTCAACTTTCTACGAACACTAGGTTTTTCGTAGAATTCGCGCTTGCGGTATTCTTGTAAAGTACCACTTCTAGAAACGGAACGCTTGAAACGACGAAGAGCATCATCAATAGACTCGTTTTCGTGAACGATTGTCTTAGCCATGTGTGATCCCTCCTTCCATTTCTTGGCGTTACGCCATACATTTATTTAAATTATACCAAACTAATCTTTTGGGTCAATGCATTTTCTAATATTTTTTAAAAAAGTTTCTAGATTTTTCCCACTTTTAGATTGATTATGTTTTAGTTGTTAATCCGCTTTCATTAATAGTATAATTTATCTAAAAGAAAGAGGTACTAACATATGGCAGAAACAAATAACAAAGAATTAAATATTATCATCATTTCCGATGCTGCTGCAGCTGCTGCACAATTTCCTGATGCAAAGATCAACTATCGTCGTTATCCATTTATTACTGATCAAAAGAAATTAAACGAAGTTTTCCAGGAAATTGAAAAATACCCTAACCTCGTAATTATTTACAGTTTAGTCAAAGATGAAATGCAAATGCCCATTATAAAATTTGCACGCGAGCATCAAATCCAATGTGTTGATATACTTTCACCAATAGTAGAAGCAATTCAACAAATAACTCATTTAAAACCTAACCAAAAGATTGGTGCACAACACAGTTTGAATAAAAAATACTTTGACCGAATTTCTGCAATGGAATTCGCCGTAATGTACGATGATGGTAAAGATCCTAAAGGCTTCCTTGAAGCAGACGTTGTTTTGTTAGGTGTATCAAGAACTTCTAAGACACCACTTTCGTTATTCTTAGCTAACAAGAACTTGAAGGTGGCCAACTTACCACTTGTTCCAGAAACCCATATTCCAAAGGAAATTTATGAAATTGATCCTAAGAAGATTATCGGTTTGACTAATGACCCATCTGTTTTAAACGAAATTAGACGTCAAAGAATGATTTCTTATGGACTAAATCCAGATACTGCCTACTCCAATATGGATTCAATTAACAAAGAGCTTGAATCAGCACAAAAATTGTATAAGGAACTTGGCTGCTATGTCATCAACGTAGCTCACCGTTCAATTGAAGAAACCGCTGCTCTTATTCTAGAACACCTAGGAATCGACAATCAAGCTAACTAATCTAAAGTAAAATAATTAATCAATCATACGAAGGACTAAAAAATAAAATTTTAGTCCTTTTTTGCTGACTTTTTGTTATTTAGTCCTTTTTTGCTGACTTTTTGTTAGTAGAAACGTTTTTGTAACTGTCTCGTAAAATAAGTGCGTTACAATGGTCTAGGTCAATTGATAGAGAGAAGATATATCAGGCACATCCTGATTAATATAGATATATGAAATTATGCAAACCAATTATTGCTTTATTAAGTGCAGTTTTAGTAGGTTCAAGCTTAAACATGACTAGTGCAGTCGCCTCAGCCGATACCATTGACGAAGCAACTACACTAATTACTGAAAAAATTAAGGACAACAAATGGGTTTACCCATTTAAGGCGTGTGACAAATACGGTGTCCGACCAATGTCCAATGCTCAAACTTTTGGAATGACCGACTATTTACGTTCAGTTAATCCGCCTTCTTATTTTCATGATGGCTGGGATTTTGGTCATTCGGAAGTTGGCTACTCACCTGTATACGCTATTCATGCCGGTAAAGTTAAAAAAGTTGCTTATGGTAGCGGACTAGGCTGGTTCATTTGGGTAATTAGCCCAGATAAATATGTAGAAATTTATCAAGAGGGTTTTAATAAAAAGAGTGACATCTACGTTAAAAAGGGCTAAAAGATCAAGGCTGGTCAAAAAATTGGTCGTTTAACTGGTTCTCACCTTCACTTAGGCGTCACTAAGACTACCAAAAAGTACATCAACAAACATGGCTTTCCTTGCAATAACTGGAACGTTAATAACGGCACGTGGTTAAACCCAATTAATGTCATTAAAAAGCATTATAAAAAGTAATTAAATTGTATTTTCAATAGTAAACAAAAACGCGTTGGATTAACCAGCGCGTTTTTTGGATTATACAATTTCTTGTTCTTTAAACCGCCCGTATACTTTTTCAACTTCACCAACACTCATGAAAGCGTAAGGATCAGCTTGTTGAACGATTTGCCTAATGTCATACATATCGTATCTATCGATAATCGTAATTAACACAGTTTTTTCAATGTGACTGTATGCACCCTCAGCATCATGTAGAATCGTAATTCCACGGTGCATTCGATTTTGAATGCCGTCGATAATATGTTGCGGATGTTGCGTTACAATCATTACCTGCATTTTTTGATGTTGCGTGTAAACTGCATCGATCACACGCCCGTTAATAAAAATAGTTAAGGCTGAATAAAGGGCACGTGTCCAACCGAACATAAATCCAGCGGCAGCAATGATAATTAAGTTAATAAAGATATTAAACTTAGCATAACTAATGCCAGTTTTCTGTCTAATTACAATTCCTAAAATATCAAGTCCACCAGTCGAAATACCATTTTTTAAAGCTAGGCCAGTTCCGATCCCGTTAATTGATGCACCAAAGATTGCACAAACTACCGGATCAAGATGCATCTGCCATGGCTGAATTGCATGCATCATAATCGAACCCAAGGCAACGGCAACAATGGTAAAGAATGTAAACTTATGACCAATTTTAAACCATGCCAAAATAAACAGAGGAAAATTCAAGGCAAAATACATCAATGAAGTTGATAAAGTAAAAGGCAAAAATCTCTCACTGACAGTGTTAATCAACTGCGCAAACCCTGTAATTCCTGATGAATACATGTGCCCTGGCGTCCAAAAGAAGTTCAAGGCAATAGCGACTGCAATCGAATAGAAGAATGCGGCAGACAATTTAGAAATAAAATTATAACGCCTGTTGAATTTGTCTAATTGATCCATAATATATCAATCCTCAATCAAATACACTTTTGTGAACATGTTAAGTTTAACAAAAGTTAAGAGCAGGACCAATAGAAAAAGTCTATTTCTTCCAGTGTTTTTTAATAAAGTCAGTGCGACCCCCTGCTTCTTCAAGAGCATATCTTGCTGGATCTTTTTTATAAAACTCTTGATGATATTCCTCTGCTGGATAAAATGGCTGTGCTTTTTCAATTTTGGTAACAATCGGTTGATCAAAACGACCACTATTAGCTAAATCCGCTTTAGATTTTTCTGCTGCTTTCTTTTGAGCTTCAGAGTTATAGAAGATTACAGGACGGTAATTGTCACCACGATCTTGAAATTGTCCCATTGCATCAGTTGGATCCGTTACTTGCCAATAATAGTCTAATAGCTTTTCATAGGAAATTTTATTTGGATCATAGATAATTTCTACTGCTTCAGTATGACCGGTTTTACCAGTACATACTTCTTGATAAGTAGGATTAGCAACGTGTCCACCAGTATAACCTGAAATCACTTTTTCCACGCCGTCTACTGTATCAAATGGTTCCACCATGCACCAAAAACAACCGCCGGCAAAGATAGCCGTATCATATTGGGCTTTTGCCTTGGTATCAATGGCTTTAACTTGCTTGTTATTCTCTGTCATTCTTGGTAAATCCTCCATTTTCTTTGAATTTTCCTGCTTATCGATATTATACAACGTATCTCATAAATTTCTAATAATATAACTTAAATGTTTAATAATAAAAATTATGTAAAGTATCCTTTGACCTCAATAAACGCTATAATGCATAAAAAGAAAGGTGAATCTACATGAGTTCATATTACACATTAGTTTGGCGTGAGAATGAATTAAAGTCTTATTCAACTGATAAGCTTAACTATATTTTTAACACAATTAACCATCCCTTCCCAGTTAGATATCGTCAATTTTACCCTAACCGTATTGAATGGCAAAAAGCTGTCAATCATCATCAAGCGACTATTAAAAAAGTTAAAAATATAATTAGCACGCGTCATGATGCACATGCCGTTCGTAAAATTTGGCTGAAAAAGCATCACCAGCAAAATATTAACCAAGCTGGTTACACTGCTGAACAATTAGCAAATAAGTTACCCTATATGGCTAATCAACTAGGTGCCTTTATGGAGATCGAAGACATTGAGATCAAATACTTTGACGATGAATTAAAGCCACGTTATGATCTGACTGATTTTCAGGATATTAATACTGAAAATTATGCTAATAGTGGCTTTACACAAAACGGCATAACTAAAGTGGCTTTTTTAAAACTATATCCCAAGATTAAGTCTAAAGAACTAGACAAAATTTTAGATATTGCTAATTGTGAACTTGAAACAGACGATGATAAAGAAATTATTCCTTACTGGTATGCTGTGAATGCTAAAAGAGTATTAGTTGATGGCGATTCATTCGCTGAAGCATTTGATGAATAAATTCAAAAACGACTCAAAACAGAGTCGTTTTCTTAATCTATAATTTGTACACCATACTCATCAGGCTGCAGGATAACCGTTTTGTCTTTCAAGTCATGTTTCTTAAGCCCGGATAAAAATCCATTCACATGTTCTGATTCAATCCAAGTCATGATTGTCGAGCCCGCACCACTAAGGTAAGTTGCTAGACCATGCTTTTGATGAGCAACTTCACGTACTTGTAACAATTCTGGTACTAGCCTTTCTCGATATGGTTCATGAAACGCATCTTGCTCCATTAACTCACCTGCAAGATTATATTTTTGAGCAAACAAGCTTGCAACAAAAGTATTAGCAATCGCTGAACCGTGAGTTGCCGTTTTAAAGTTTAACTCCTTTGGTAAAACTGCACGAGCCTTTTTAGTTGGCAAATTATAGTTAGGTACATATGCAACTAATGTATACGGTGGCAATGGTGCGCTAACTGCATCAAAATGATGCCCTACTTCTGTTCCTACGACTAAACCGCCCAAGATTGTTGGGGCCATATTATCTGGGTGACCTTCAATTTTTGCCCCAATTTGAACTTTTTCCTCATTAGATAACCCTAATTTGCCAAAATAATCAGCTAGCTCAATCCCTGCAGCAATTGCACTAGAACTGCTTCCTAAGCCATGAGCTAATGGAATATCGCTTTTAACATTAATGTGCAATGGCTTTAATCCAGGATAAACCTGTAGAGCCGTTTGAATAATTAAATTATTTTCATCATGAGGAATACCCTTCATAACGTGATCAACTTGGAAGCGGTCTGCTACGCCCATAACCTCTACTTCCAAATATAGAGAAACTGCCATCCCCACCGAATCAAAACCTGGTCCTAAATTTGCCGTTGAAGCCGGTACTTTAATAATCATATTATTCCTTCTTTACTGCAAAATCTTATAGTTAGCCCGTAAGTATGAATCTTGAATAGCCAAATCCTGTAATTGCCGTCGACTAATATCTTCCGTTACAACTACTGTCTTCTTGTCTATTCGCTTAATCTCTCTAATTGGAATTTCTAACTTAGATAGTAACTTACTCAGCGCGAATAAAGTCTCTTCAGCCTCAAAAGATAAATAATAAGGATATTTTACATCCTCTGAAGAAGTGAGCTTCATTATTCTGGAGAAGTTACTAAAGGGTCTACCATTAATCTGTTTGACAAAATTGCTAGTTTCGGCAATCACATCGCTCATAACTGAATTAGCAGTAGCAGAACTACCTGCTCCTGGACCAGTAAAAATTGCTGTTCCCAAGCTCTGACTCTTAATCTGCAATGCATTAAGCTCATTTTTAATATGAGCCATAATGGCGTTCTCAGGTAAAAGACAAGGAGCTACTTCTACAAACAATTTACCAGCAATATTCTTGGCGATACCGATTAACTTAATTACGTAGCCCATCCGGCTAGCTTGTCTAATATCAAAATCTTGCAAGTTATTGATACCCTCAATAGTAAAATCATTAATGCCGATCTTGGTACCAAAAGCAAATTTACTTAAAATAACAATCTTATAAGCTGCATCTTTACCTGTAACATCATTAGTGGGATCAGCTTCAGCAAAACCTAACTGCTGTGCCATCTTCAATGCAGCCTCATAGCTTAAGCCTTTCTCACTCATCTGCGACAAAATATAGTTAGTCGTACCATTGATAATTCCCTGAATCTCGGAAATAATGTCGCTAGCATAAGAGGTGCTCAACGTACGTAAAATGGGGATCCCGCCAGCTACACTAGCATCATACATTAAATCGCACTGCTGGTTAGCCGCTAAAGAAATTAATTCTGAACCAAAAGTTGCCATTAAATCCTTATTAGCTGTAACCACATTCTTACCAGCTTTCAGAGCTGCGGTAATGTATTCCTTAGCTGGATGCAACCCACCCATTAATTCAACCACAATCTTAATCTCAGAATCATGCAGAATCTCATCAAAACTCGTAGTTAATTCAACTTCATTAGCTAAATTCTGATGCTTAGCGGGATTACGTACTAAGGCCTTCTTAATTACAATCTCTTCTCCGCTTGTTTGTTTAATTTTTTTCTGATTATTTTTAATAATTTTTAAAACACCGGAGCCTACGGTTCCTAAACCAAGTAATGCGATTTTGATTGCCATTGTACTATTCCTCTTTTTAATGATTTTCTTATTTTTATGATTGTACCACAGGGACAAAACAAGTTACAATAGTTAATATATTTATATTTCAAATAAGATAGGAAGATTATTTATGCAATATCGTAGTACTCGCGGTTCCAAAAATCAGACTTTAAATTCACCCGCTGCAATTATTCAAGGATTGGCCCCAGACGGCGGTTTATACGTACCGGTAAAGTTTCCAAAAGCTGATTTTAAATTAGAAGACTTACCTAAACTTTCTTATAAACAAATTGCCGCTATGATTATTAGTTTATTTTTCGATGATTTTTCAAAAGAGCAAATTAAATCCGCAGTTATTAATGCTTACAGTGAACAATGGGATGATCGTAGTATTGTGCCAATTGAAAAGCATGACCATAACTTCTACATGGAGCTCTTTCATGGTCCTACATTAGCTTTTAAAGACATCGCCTTGCAAATGCTGCCACAGTTAATGACACGTGCTGTCCAAATTGAACAGACTGATCATAAAATTATTATCTTGACGGCTACTTCTGGAGACACCGGAACTGCTTCAATGCGTGGTTTTGCTAACCAAGCAGGAACAGATGTGATTGTCTTCTATCCTGAAGGCGGTGTTAGTCCAGTTCAATTAAAGCAAATGCTCAGCCAACGTGGCAAAAATTTGCAGGCTATTGCTATTAAAGGCAACTTCGATGATGCTCAAACCGAAGTCAAAAAAATCTTTAATGATGAGCACTTCAAAATGCGACTTATTCAAAATGATTTTCAATTCTCTTCTGCCAATTCCATGAATATTGGTCGTTTAGTGCCACAAATCTCTTATTATCTCTACACTTACGGGCAATTAGTTCGTCGGCAAGAAATTAAATTAGGCGACGAGGTAAACTTTACAGTCCCCACTGGCAACTTTGGTGATATTTTAGCTGGCTACTATGCCAAAAAATTGGGTTTGCCAATAAAAAAACTAATTTGCGCCTCTAATGAAAACAATGTCCTAACCGATTTCTTCGAGAACGGCGTTTATGACAAGCGGCGTAAATTCCATGTGACTAATGCACCTGCAATGGATATTTTGGTTTCCAGCAACCTGGAAAGATTATTGTTTGATCTTTATGATGAAAACAACCAGCAAATTGCTAGTCTAATGAATCAATTAACCCAGCGCGGTCATTATCAAATAGATAAGCAGATCTTCACCCAATTAAAGCATATCTTTTCTGCTGGCTTCGCCACTCAAAAGCAAGTCCAAGCAGAAATTAAACGGATTTATAATTATGATCGCTATGTCATCGATCCACATACCGCAGTCGGCTCTTATGTTGCTCACCAATATCAAAAACAAACTAGTGACACCACTAAAATGATAATCATCTCTACTGCTAGTCCTTATAAGTTTCCTGAAACCGTCTATGAGGCTATTACTGGTCGTGAATGTCCTCAAACTGGCATCCCAGCTATTAAGAAATTACATGAGAAACTTGGGGGTCAATTAGCAATCGGCGTACGTGCTTTGTCTGACCGCGAACCTCATGCGGAAAAGATAATCGAACCAGCCGATATGGAAAAGATGATTAGTACTATTTTAAATTTGAAATAATTTAAAAGGGGATAAATATGAAAGTTGTAAAATTTGGTGGATCTTCCTTAGCTAGTGGCAATAATGTTGATAAGGCACTCAATATTATTAAAAGTGATCCAGACCGTAAAATTATTGTGGTTTCCGCTCCTGGGAAAAGAAATGCCGCTGATATTAAGGTAACTGATTTATTAATTACTTATGCCTACACTAGCTTAAGAAGCAACAACTATGACAATATTGCTAACAAAATTTTTAAGCGCTATGAATTAATCGCACAATATTTCGATCTACCCGAAAAAGAATTGGCGGAGATTAAGCGACTTTTATTTGCTTTACCTAAGCTTGACTATCCTAACGCGGACTATCGCATGGCTACCTTTAAAGCTCATGGTGAAAGACTTAACGCAATGCTAACAGCAAAGATTCTACAACATCAAGGAATCAAAGCGCGCTTTTTAGAGCCTAAAGATGTTGGCTTAATCGTCACCGGCACGCCTAACAATGCAGAGGTCAATCCAGAAACTTATATTAATTTAAAGCGGATTCAGCTCCAAACGGATGAGCGAATCATTTTCCCTGGCTTCTACGGTATCACTCCATCCGGACATATCGCTACCTTCTCGCGTGGTGGATCTGATATTACAGGTGCAATTTTGGCTCGCGGCTTCAATGTGGATTTATATGAAAATTTTACGGATGTTGACGCGATCTTCTCCGCCAATCCCAGCATTATCGATCACCCTAAACCAATCAAAAAGATGACCTATCAAGAAATGCGAGAATTATCTTATGCTGGCTTCTCCGTTTTTCATGATGAGGCGTTAATTCCTGCAATTCAAGGTGAAATTCCAGTTAATGTTAAAAATACGAACGCTCCTGAAAAGCCTGGTACCTTAATTGTCCCTGAAGATAACTTTGTTCCTCAAAGAACAATTACCGGTATTGCTGGCGGAAAGAATTTTGCCGCCTTGTACTTGAGAAAATACATGCTTAACAAGGGATCTGGTTTCACATTAAAGTTAATGGAAATCTTCAATAAGCATCACGTCTCATATGAACATATGCCTTCTGGAATTGACGACTTAACGATTATCTTCAAAAAAGATGCCTTAAGTGATCAACTAATTGATGTAATCTGTAATGAGATTCAAACTAGTCTTAATCCAGATCAAATGCAATGGATCGATGATTATGCTATTACCATGGTAGTAGGTGAAGGAATGAAGGACAAACTGACGCTCTGTGCTAGTATCCTCTACCCTTTGGGTAAAAAGAACATCTCCATTCAGATGATCAATCAAGGGGCATCACAAATCTCAATTATGATCGGCACAAGACGCCAAGATGAAGAAGCAGTGATTAAAACTATCTATGATAATTTCAATGCATAAGCATAATTTAACATAATAATTATTATATGAATCAATTGCACATAAAACAAAAAAGCTCAAAAATGAGCTTTTTTAGATTGAATTAATTTATTGATTATTTACTATCAACCAATGTCTTCAACATTAGACTTGACTCTAACTATATTTTACTTGCTTAATTCTACTTTGCCTAGCTTTATTTTCTTAATCAATCCCTAAACATTTATCTAAAAATTCTTAATAATTGCTTGTTATAGTTTAAACATTCAATGGAAAGGATATGTATATCGATGATCATTCTACTCTTAATCGCTTTACTAATTACCGGCTTAGTAGCCATTACTTTAGCTTTAAGCAAGCTTCCTACAATTAAGCCAATTCCTGTAAAAATAAGAAGATCTCATAATTATCATAATTAATAACGACGTTTAAAACTTTTCTCGCACAAAAAATCCAAGCTATTCAATAGTTAGAATAGTTTGGATTTTCTTTCTTATGGACGATAAAAAATTTCGCTCTGATCTGCAATGCAATCTGGTTTTAACAAATGAAGCCCCTTGCTTTCTACACAGTATTTAGTTGCTTCCAGATAACGTTTAAAATGCTTAGTCTTCAGGTGTTGCTGATAAGCAACATCATTTTGATAAACTTCAATCGACAGCCATTCATTAGGTTGATTCAGAATCGTCCCCGCAATCATGGCTATAATACCTTCTTCTTTTTCTACAGCCGTTTTCATTTCACGTAACACACCGTTAGCAAATTCATCGCCTTTGCCTAACTGTACGCCAATTTCAGTGAAGTAAACAACATAATCGTTTTGGTTGCCGACCATTAACTTATCCGGCTTAGTCGAGATAAACTCTGGTTGCAACTCCACTTCTACATGATTAGTCAATAATTGCATTGCTATATCCTTAAATTTTTTAGTTGAATTAGATTCATTGTGCTTCTTATATCCAGCTCTATCTTGGAAGCAAGAAATCGCATAATTCTTGTAGCCCGCTTCATCTTCATGACCAGTCAGCAAAAACAGAGTACTTTCTTCTTGTTTAACCGAGGCTGACATATACTGTTCACTTGCTTGAGCGAATTTAATATGGTCTTCTGGATTAATTTCTAATTTAGCTAAACGTAAAATAGGTACTTTTTCTAATCTCATTTTCAAATCCTCACGAATAATTTTTACATTAATTATAATTGATTCTTTGAAAATTTAAATCAAAATATTTATTTAACATAATTTATAATATTAAAAGTAATAAAAATGCATCCCTGACGAATGCATCTTTTTACATCGTATAATTTACTTTTGCAAATTTATAATTTTTCATTTTTTTAGCTAGCTTTTTACTTCTATAATAGTTACCACCATCATATCTACTAGAATAAATTAAGATATAATGCTTCTTGCCATTAATTATCTGGAACACCACCTGATACAGGCTCCAATTTTCAAAACTAATCCATGGGTCAATCTCATAGAAAACATCGCCCTTAAGCTTCGTAGTCTTACCCGACATCCAGTTCTTAGTAACTTGATCAAATGCTTGTTGTTTCTTAACCTTTCCATTAAAGTAATCACTAACTATACTACTTTTTTGAGAATAAACTGGCTTGCCATTAAAACTATGTGCAGTAAAAATAAGCTTACGTCCATTATGCGCGTCACGGTCATATGAATACCAAACGCCACGCATTTGCTTAGGAATAGTAACTACCCCATCATTGCCATACGCAGCTTGAACCGTGCCAGCCTGACTAAGAAGTCCGCTCAGTCCAAGAACAAAGACCATAGAAGTCAATGGTAATAATTTTCTCTTCAGCATTTTAATCATCTCCAGATTATAGCGTCATTGTATTCGCTTTCACGGTTAATTTTACAATAATTTCACAACCAAAGGCAAATCTTAATATTCTTTTTGTAAAATGGCTAAAAAATTATAGATTAATGTACTTTCTTTTGGATAAAATGCCATAATTGTCTGCCATAATTGTTGCTGATGGTCCAACAAAAATAAACTTTGTAGGTCTTCACTACGGATTGATTTGACCGTATTTTCATTCAGCAAAAAGTACCCTGATCCTGATGCTACCAGCAGTGCAGCTTCTGCTACTGAATTAGCAGCAATAAAATGACTAGGAAGACGATATAAATCCTTGAACAAATGCAGTTCCACAACTTCTTCTTCTGGTTTAGCAACAATAAAGCAAGGTAAATCAGCTAATTCAGCTTTATCAATCATCTGCATGCCATTAGGAAAACTGTCCTTAGGCAAAACCGCTTTAATTCCTAAACGAGCAAGCTTAGTTTGGTGATAGTCATTTTGTTCATCACGCAAATCGCAAATCCCTAGATCTACTTCTTGATCAGCCAATTTTTCAAACACTGCGTCATAGCCTGTTGCAATTAGTTTTATTGTACAGTCAGGATATTTCCGTTCAAATTTTCTTTTGGCTTGTTTCAATTCTATTTGACCTAACTGGTTAAAATAAGCCACCTTTAATTCATTCATCTTATTCATTTAGCGGTGCGTGACCCTCGGCAGCTATTCTCTTTTTGTCTTTTTTAATCTGATATTTATTAAGCATAATCATTAAAGAGACAATTGCATTAATACCACTAATTACGATACTGATTGCTTTCAATAAGTTCAGTTTCTTTTGTCTGCTCATCTTAATGCCTACCTTTCTAGAAATAGTCATAAAACGAAACTCTGCCTTTAACAAAGTCCAGTTTCTTAATGCGATAATCAGTTATTAACCCTAATTTAACCGCTTCTTTTAGACTTAAGCGACCTAAAAGCACCTGTGTCCAAGCAGTAATCGAACCGGAAAAATCAACCAATTCATCTTCTTTTCTAGTCACGGTTACTTCTTTATTTTTACGCTTTAACTGCCAAACACCAATATTCCAGGGACAAAGATCATCAGCAATTACTTCTAAGTTAAATATCCCTTCTTGCATAGGTCGCATACAAGACAGAACTTTTTGAAAATCAATAATCCGACTCATCATATAAGGATGCAAGCGAATATCTAATTGATGCTGCTCTGGAAAAAGCTCAGCTAACAAAGAATCTTCTGGTAAAATTATTCGATATTCTTTAACTGAACCGGCGTGCGAACCCATAAACCCTAACATACTTAAAATTCCAGCTGGCGTAATCGAATAAAGTTCATCCGCTAAAAAGCGGTCGTTCTCAATTCGATAGATGAGATAACTCATCGGTCGTCCATCAGCATCAAAATAAACGGCAAAATTTCTATGAGCATAATAAGAATCAAGTCGATTCCACCACCATGCTTCACGGATTACCGTATTACGTTCATCATCAGTATGAAGTTGACGTTCATATAACTGAATGACACCATTTTGCACATTCAGATCATTCCATTTACCCCGAATAATTCTTCCCGTCTTAGGTAAACAGAAACTTTGCAAAACATTACTTGCAAAACGATACTCTTTTTGATAAATACTATTGCTAAAGCCATAATGACGATAAAAGCTCTCAGAAAACGGTGCTAGATTAGCAAATGGTACCTGCTGTTGATGCAGGTCTTGCAGTACTTCTTGCACTAAATGAGAAATGTGACCTTGTCCGCGATATTCCGGATAAGAAGCAACATAGCCAATTCCTGCCATCTTTAAATGATGTCCAAAGACCTCACTCTTAAACTTATTTACCATAATGTAGCTAGTCAGTTTTTGATCAAAATAGCCATAACCCTCGCTATGTTGATAACGACTCATGAAGTTAGCATCTTTAGTTAGATCTTTCTTTTTCAAAAAAGCATATTTAATTAATGCGGCAATTTGCTTAAGATTGTCTGAATTCTTTTCTAATTTCATACTTTTCCCTATATTAAAAATATATATATCTATTAATTCATTCATTATCATTTTATCCCAATTATAGAATTTTGATCATTTAATTTTCATTTTACGTATTTAGTATATAAATTAGAAATATATTCTTGCATCTCGCTAACTGAATGACGTCGTGAACGTGCACATTCTTTAGCCGGACGTGAACACAAAAAGCATTGCCGCGCTTTTCGTCTCAAATCTTTGCGCGAAATTGCTCTTGCTTGATCTTTAACTAACACATCTGCATCAAATAAACGCCCCAATTGAGTTTGATCTTCAAATTCAACCGTTGACAATTTAACTTTTTTAATTGGTAAAGCAAGAATATAAAAATTCTCACTGCCCGTATCTTGATCTAGCGCTGAAACCAGTTTATAAGGATATCCTAATTCTTGCCATTCATTTTCTAATTGCTTAATCCCTGTTTGAAACAATTTTTCTAAATACTGATTATTTTTAATTGGTCCAGGAATATTTAAATTAACATCTACTAACGTATCTGCTGGATATTTTTTGAAAATTGCCTGTTGCAAAGCTACTCGTTGATCCTTAGCAGCTAAAACCTGATTAATAGTTTGAGAATTACCTTCATTAAAAATATTCATCTAATCACCGTAATTAATTATAAACGATTGTACCTACACCAGTATCTAATTCATCAGCATTTTTTAGTGAAGTGATAATCGCAGAATTGCCTGTTTTTTCTACAAATTCAATTGCAGCTTCAATTTTTGGTTTCATACTGCCGGCTGCAAAATGACCTTGATCAAGATATTCTCTTAACTCATCTACTTTAACTTTGCCAATTGCTTTTTGATTATTCTGATTATAGTTCAAATAGGCATTATCTACCGTAGTCAAAATGACTAGCTGATCCGCTTCAATATCCTCAGCTAGCTTTGTGGCACTATAATCCTTATCAATCACCCCGCTTACGCCTTGCAAATGATTATCTCGCACAATTACAGGGATGCCACCACCGCCGGCTGCAATCGGTACAAAGTCTTGTTCCAGCAAATGTTTAATAATTGGAGCATTTACAATTTCCTGCGGCTCAGGTGAAGCAACGACCTGGCGATAACCGCGACCAGCATCTTGCTTATAAACATAATCAGGATGATAGATTTTTTGCTTTTGCATCTCATTAAAGTTATAAAATGGGCCAATTGGCTTGGTTGGATTCTCAAAAGCAGGATCATTAGCGTCAACAATTGTCTGCGTTATCAGCGTGACCGCTTGACTAGGAAAATGATCATGGTGCAATTGATCATCCAAAGCTTTCTGCATCCAATAGCCGATACTGCCTTGGGTCATGGCACTAATCGTATCCAGCGGCATAGCAGGATTAGACTTGCTTGAGTCTTGATATTGCTGTAGCAAGAGATTGCCTACTTGGGGACCATTGCCATGAGTAATTGCCACTTGATCGCCGTTTTCAATCATTTGCGCGATTACTTTCGTCGTCTTGCTAACAGCTTCTTGCTGGGCAGCTGCGCTATTATCTTTAGCTTGAATTGCGTTACCACCCAAAGCTACAACTATCTTTTTCATTTTATTCACTTCTTTCATCAACTGATGGAATGAACAAATTACCTAAAGTAGCAGCCATAATAGCCTTAATTGAATGCAACCTATTTTCTGCCTCCGTGAATTGCCAAGCATACTTTGAATTAAAAACTTCATCAGTAACTTCCATCTCACTTAAGCCATATTTTTCATAAATTTGTTCACCAACATTGGTACTACGATCATGAAAGGCTGGCAGACAGTGCATGAAAATCAATTGATCATCCGGCGTACCCGTTTTTCTCATTATTTCCATAGTCACCGTGTATGGCTTTAGAAGCTTAATTCGCTCACTCCAGTCATTTTCACCCATTGATACCCAAACATCAGTATAAATGATATTAGCGCCTTTAACGCCTTCTTCAATATCTGCGGTAATTAAATTTTTGGAACTTGAATCTTTAGCAAATTTATCCGCAATTGCTTGAACGTCAGGATGAGTAAATAAAGGTTGTGGAGTAACAATGTGAATATTTACGCCCAGCATGCTGCCTGCTACCAGCAAGCTGTCGGCAACATTATCACGACCATCACCTATATAGGCTAAGGTAAGTCCCTTTAAATGTCCGAACTTTTCTTTAATAGTCATAAAGTCTGCTAGCATTTGGGTTGGATGCCACTTATCTGTTAATCCATTCCAAACGGGAACGCCGGAATACTTAGCCAAATCTTCTACATCTTTTTGAGCAAAACCGCGATATTCAATTCCGTCAAACATGCTACCTAAAACCTTGGCTGTATCCTTAACGCTTTCCTTTTTTCCTAAATGAATCTCACCTGCACCCATATACTCTGGATTAGCACCTAAATCATTGCAGGCAACTACAAAAGCTGAACGCGTTCTAGTCGATGATTTTTCAAATAGTAGAGCAATATTCTTACCCTTTAAATATTCATGCGGAATATGCTCCTTTTTTAATTCCTTTAAATGTAAGGCAAAATCAATCAAGTAATTGATCTCTGTTGGAGTATAATCTTTACAATCTAAGAAACTTCTGCCTTGAAAAACGTTTTGCAAATATTTCATTTTTATACCTCTATCATAAATCTTCCCGAACAAGAGGACAGGACATGCATCTTGGGCCACCACGCCCACGCGACAATTCACTAGAACGGATTTCATGAACTAAAATGCCATGCTTTCTCAATAAATCATTAGACACATAATTACGGTCATAGGTCACTACTTCACCCGGAGCAATGGCTAAAGTGTTCGAGCCATCATTCCACTGCTCTCGCGATGCAGCGATCGAATCACCACCACCTGTTGGAATTAAGTCAATTTCCGATAAATTCAAATATTCCTTCAATGTTTTGACCAAATTATGTCTTGGCGTAATCGTGATATTGCCATTTTTCCCTAATTGTAAGACATAGATCTCAATCTCTCCTGCTTTATCTAAAATAAAGGGATGAACAGTAAACTGATCATAATTAATCATAGTAAACACTGTATCAAGATGCATCATCGCGTGATTATGCGGAATTTTAATGGCTAAAATGGTGTCATAACTAGAATGACCGAACAAGCTATGAGCTAAATCCGTAATTGCGGCAGCCGATGTTCGTTGTGAAATCCCAATAGCCAAAACATGCTTATTTAATACCAGTTCATCGCCACCTTCAAGTCGACCATGGGTATAACGATCACGCCAAACAGGAATTTGCTTATCTTTAAAATCAGGATGATTCTGCAAAACGCTCTCCATAAATAATGATTCACGTCTTCTTGCTCTAAAAGTCATCCGGTTAATGGTCATTCCATTGCCGATGGCGGCCTGCTGATCACGCATAAAATAAACATTAGGCATAGGATCAAGATAAAATGGATAACTTGGATCTTCCGCTAAATCAGCTAAAGATGGTCTAACATTTTTAATTTCAGCTTTTTTAACGCCTGCAATAATCTGGCTCACCATTTGCTTGACTGGCAAGTCTAACAAATAATCCATTAGCAGTTGATGCAGTGGATCATTATTCTTAATCCCTGATTCTTCAAGTAATCGATCTAAGAACTTTATTCGAACTTCTTTATTAATTAAAGAAGCAGCCAATAAATCTTCTAAGTACACTACATGGATTCCCCGCTTTTTTAAAGTATCGGCAAAATAATCATGTTCTTCCTGAGCAATTTTTAAATAAGGAATATCATCAATTAACATTCGATTCAAAATATCAGGAGATAAATTCTCCAATTCTTTTTCTGGTCGATGAAGCAACACTGTTTTTAATTTACCAATTTCTGAATAAACATGAATAAAATCAGCCATCTAATCACTTCTTTCTTAATGCAATCGCTTACATATATTATGTAACAATTAGCTAATAGTTACAATGTGATTATAAGAAATCATTCTCTTTGAAGAACGTATAACTGCGTCTCCGATCTTTTACATTTAGTATTTTCATCTCAATGGTTTATGTGCTATTTTAATAAGGTAGAAATTGGAGGGAAATATATGTCTAAAAAATTTCACGGCTTAAGTCAAGCTGAGGCTGACAAGCGTCTTAAAGAAGATGGCTTAAACGAAGTCCCTGAGCCAGAATATAATTTCTTTAAGGAATTTTTATCAAAACTTTGGAATCTATCTGCCTGGATCCTTGAGGCTGCCTTAATTCTCGAATGCATCTTAGGCAAATGGATTCAATCATTATTTGTTTTACTAATGCTGCTTTTCGCTGCCTTTAATGGTGCTTCCAAGAAGAAACAATCACGACGCGTGTTAAACAGCATCTCGCATAAATTAACGCCGAAAGTCGCTGTAGAGCGTGACGGCAAATGGATCAAAATCGATTCTAAGCAATTGGTTAAAGGCGACTTGGTCTCTTTACAACGTGGAGATGTCCTTGCAGCTGATGTTAAGCTAGTTGATGGTAAAATTGCTTGCGATGAAAGCTCAATTACCGGTGAATCCAAACCCGTCAAAAAAGAAATAGATAGTACTGCTTATGCAGGTACAACAGTTGTCGAAGGCGATGGTTTAGCTGTTATTACTGCCACTGGTAAAGATTCAAGAAGTGGTAAGACCATTAACTTGATCAATAATTCTGCTGCACCTGGTCATTTACAGCAACTTTTGACCAAAATTATTTACTATCTTTGTTTGCTTGACGGTGTGCTTACTTTAATTATTATCATTGCTTCATTCTTCAAGGGTGGTAATTTCAATACCTTGATCAATATGCTGCCATTTTTAGCAATGATGTTTATCGCTTCGATTCCAGTAGCCATGCCATCAACATTTGCTTTATCTAACTCATTTGAAGCAACTCGCTTAAGTAAAGAAGGCGTTCTAACAGCCGATTTAACTGGAATTCAAGATGCAGCCAATCTAAACCTGCTTTTACTTGATAAAACAGGAACAATTACCGAAAATAAAACTGCAGTGGCCAGCTGGAGCGACTTAAGCAATCTGCCTGACAAAGATGTTCTAGCTTTAATAGGGGCAGCTACTGACAAGAGAAATCCAGGAATTATCGATACTGCAATCACTGGATTTTTAACTCAAAATAGCATCCCTGTGATCGACGCCACCAAATTTACTCCATTTACATCAGATACAGGCTATTCAATGGCTGAAATAGATGGGCACAATGTCAAATTAGGTTCATTTAAACAGCTATCACTCATTGATACTAATGCCAATAATGAAATTGCGGGCATTAATTTCCGCGCCGGTCGTTCCGTTGCCGTATTAATCGATGATCGGCTAGCTGGTGTCTTTATTTTACAAGATAAGGTTAGAGATGATTCTAAAGCAGCCTTAGCAGAACTCAAAAAACGTGGCGTACGTCCAATCATGTTAACTGGTGATAATCAGCGTACAGCTGCTGCAGTAGCTAAACAGGTTGAATTAGCTGGTGAAGTCATCTCAATTCATGACTTTAATGAAAATACTGATATCGATTCATTAGCAGGAATCGCTGATGTTTTACCCGAAGATAAACTCAAAATGGTCAAGTTCTTTCAAGAAAAAGGCTACATTGTAGGAATGACTGGTGACGGTGTGAATGACTCGCCTGCATTAAAACAAGCTGAAGTTGGAATCGCCGTTTCTAACGCAGCCGATGTAGCTAAACGTTCCAGCAAGATGGTTCTACTGGATGACGGCTTAAGCTCAATCGTAAAGATTCTTGATGCTGGGCATCGCGTCTACCAACGAATGACTACTTGGTCTTTAACTAAACTAGCTAGAACTGCCGAATTGACTATGTTACTGACCTTTGGCTACTTATTTTTCAATTATATTCCAATGGCTCTCAATGCTATGGTTATTTACACGATCATGAACAACATGGTTACAATGATGATCGGCACCGACCGAACTCATATTACCTACAAACCAGAGAATTGGAATATGGCTAAGTTAGCTAAGATTGCCTTTTCTTTAGCAGCTGGCTGGACCTTGATAGGTTTTGCCTTCGTTTGGTACTTAAATACCAATAGTTGGCGTCATGGAAGCATTTCAACAATGGTTTATATTTACTTAGTCCTAAGTGCCATGCTAATCGTATTGATTACTAGAACTCGTAAATTCTTCTGGCAGGATTATCCGTCGAAGTTAGTTGGTATCGTTCAAATTGCTGACGTTATTCTAACCTTTATTTTGGCTCTTTGCGGGTTAGCAATGATGCAAATTAGTTGGCAAAATCTTTTAATTACTGTTGTTGTTGCTTTAATTGCAGCTATATTGATCGATCTAGTCTATCAACCAATCATGAAAAATAGATAACTAAATACAGAAAAATAACCTAGGAAAATCTCAATCCTAGGTTATTTATTTACACTTAATTCATCAATGTAGTCAGAACGTTCATAGCCTTAACATATTCACCAGCACCAATTTTTACAAATGGCTTCTCTTCAATCTCTTTGTGTCCCAAGTAATGAACCTTAGTACCTCTTCTCAAAAACTTACCAGGAATTTTTTCACCTTTTTCATCATAAACAAATGATGGTTTCTTAATTTTATTCATTACCTTAATAGTTGATTCAGAATATGGTAAGAAAGCTTCTTTTTTCACAAATCTATTCTTGGCAATTTTAACATAGGTATTACCATTGATTATCTTAATGGCACGAACCTTATAAACCTTGCCTTTTTTCAAATGACCAACCTTAATGCCTTTCCTGTTATAAACACCGGCACCGCGGGTTAAGTTTAACTTTTTACCCTGTCTGATTGGATTGGAAGATACAGCACTAACAACTGGAGCTGTTGTGCTAGCCAAAGTCATGCTAGCTAACATTACACCTGCTACATAGATAATCTTTTTCATAATATCTACCCCCTCGCAATGTTTATTCTGTCTTCAGCTTTATTTTAACAAAAAATACCCTATTTTTGCGATACTTTTTAATAAAATTTTCTATACAAAATCTGCTAAAATTATTTAGTAAGAAAGGAAGAGTAATTATGGTTTTAACTTGGGACGTTATTCGTCGCACTATTGAAGTTTTATGGTTAATCAACATCTTTTTTGCAGTATGGACAGTCTTTAGAAGTCGCCGCAGTGTTGTGGCTACCTGGGCGTGGATGTTGGTGTTAAGTGTCTTACCAGGAGTTGGATTTATCTTATATCTCTTCTTTGGTAGACAATTATCACATGATGAAATCTTCGCTTTGCAAGCAGAACAGAAAGAGGTTCGCGAGCATTATTTAAGACAGCAACGAAAAATGCTTAAAGACGAGGATCTTTTACCTAAAGAAGAGCATATGACAAGGGCTCGGATGCTAACGGAACTGAATTTAAACAATGACGATGCTATTATGACCTTTGATAATCAAGTAAAAGTTTTTATCAAGGGCTCGGAATTGTTCAAACGCATGATTCAGGATATTAAGAATGCTAAAGAATCTATCAGCTTAGAATTTTATACCTTTTTTGATGATCAATTAGGTAAACAAATATTAGCCGCGCTAGAAGAGGCCGCAAAAAATGGTGTCAAAGTTAGAGTAATTTATGATAGTACTGGCTCACGTGGCACTAAGCCCGCTTTCTTTGATCATCTAAGAGAATTAGGTGGACAGGCTCAGCCTTTCTTATCTACTTCTAAAAAGCATTGGTTCACTACTCCTAGAATGAATTATCACTTGCACCGCAATTAGTTATTATTGATCATAATGTCGGTTACATTGGTGGTTTTAATATTGGAGATCAATATGTTGATCGTTCTGAAAAATTTGGACACTGGCGCGATACACATCTGCGGGTTGTTGGTCAAGCTCCAATTTTAATGGAAGTGCGTTTCGCCATGGACTGGAACACCTCTACTAGAAGAACAAATTTACCTAAATTCAAACTTGATGAATTGAAAAATTTAAAGTCAATCGTAATAGCATGAATCAAAACAACAATGTCGCTATGCAAATCGTATCTTCTGGTCCAGACAATGAACATTATGGCATCCGGCGCGGCTATGAAGGAATTATCGCTAGTGCAAAAAAATATGTCTATATCCAAACGCCTTACTTAATTCCGGAAGACTCAGTGCTAGAGGCTTTAATCATTGCAGCCAATAGTGGCGTTGATGTTAGAATCATGATCCCTTGCATGCCTGATCATCCCTTTGTTTACCGCGCAACCGAATACTATGCTAAGTATTTAGTAACTCACGGTGTAAAAATTTATAAATATAATAATGGTTTTATCCATGCTAAGACTGTAGTGAGTGGTTCTAATATTTCTTCAGTTGGTTCAGCTAATCAAAACTTCCGTAGCTATACTCTTAATTTTGAAGTTAACTCATTTAATTATAATGAAGCATTAACTGTGCAACTAAAGAAGATTTTTGAAAAAGATCTAGCTGATTGTACATTATTAACCACAGACTATTTTGACAAGCAATCATCGTGGCTGAAGTTCAAACAATACTTTTCTCGCTTGCTCTCACCTATTTTCTAAAACTTTTTCCGACTGGCAAAAATTGCCAGTTCTTTTAAGCTTAATTTCTTCACTTATTTTAAATAAGCTATATAATACTTATAACTGATAAAAAGTAAGGAGGTTAAAACTTGACTAAGCAATTAAAAATAGGCATTTTGAACCTAATGCATGATAAATTAGATACGCAAAGAAGATTTGCTTCTGTCTTACCTAATACCGAATTGATATTCTTCTATCCGCGCATGCATTATCTAAATCGATTAGTACCTAATGAAGTTGCTCAAACTTCCAAACCACTCAATTTAGAACAAATTAATACCCTAGATGGTTTTATTATCACAGGTTCACCTATCGATCAAATTAAATTTCAAGATGTGACCTATATCGAGGAAATTCGATGTTTGCTTAATAAACTTAATCAATTAAAAATCCCACAGTTGTATTTCTGTTGGGGTGCAATGGTTGCTCTTAACCATTTTTATGGAATTCAAAAACAAATCTTATCCGAAAAAATCTTTGGAATTTATCCACATCTAATTATCGCACCACATCCTTTATTAGATAGACTTAGTCAAGGATTTATCGCTCCTCATGCACGCTATGCAGAAATGGATAAAAAACAAATCCTGCAAAATCCACATTTAGTAATCAATGCAGTAGACGATAATGGACATTTGTTTATGGTTTCTAATCCTGACAAGCCTGAGCAAAGTTTTATTTTTTCTCATATCGAATACGATCAAAACGGCTTAAAAGATGAGTATCAACGAGAAGTAGCTGCTCACCCAGAGCGCAATTACAAAAAGCCGGCAAACTATAATATGGCTGCTCCCTTCTTTCAATGGCGGAACACACAGCAAATATTTTTTACTAACGGGCTTAAACAAGTTAAACAAAACAAATTAGTTTTAGAATAAACAAGAGGTAAAATTATGAATACAGTATTTAATTCAGTTACAGAGTTAGTGGGCAATACGCCATTATTAAAACTAAACCAGGTAGTTCCAGAAGACGCAGCTAATGTTTATGTTAAATTAGAATTTGAAAATCCTGCTGGTTCTATCAAAGACAGAATTGCCTTAGCTATGATTGAAAAAGCTGAACGTGACGGTAATTTAAAACCAGATCAAACGATCATTGAACCAACCTCAGGCAATACTGGTATTGGCTTAGCAATGGTTGCCGCAGCTAAAGGCTATCATATCATTATCGTTATGCCAGAGACAATGAGTGTTGAACGACGTAAATTAATGAAAGGCTATGGTGCTGAACTTATCCTAACTCCTGGTAGTGACGGCATGAAAGGCTCGATCGCTAAGGCAGAAGAACTAGTTAAAGAAAAAGGCTATTACATGCCAATGCAATTTGATAATCCCGAAAATCCTAATATCCATGAATTAACTACTGGACCTGAGATTATCAGTGCAATGAATGCTATTGGGCAACCTATTGATGCTTTTGTAGCTGGAGTAGGCACTGGTGGTACTCTCTCAGGCATTGGTCGTGCGTTAAAACGTGAAGATGCTAACACCAAGGTTTACGCCTTAGAACCCGCTGAATCGCCTCTTCTAAAAGACGGTAAAACAGGCAAACATGGTATACAAGGTATTGCCGCTGGCTTTATTCCTCAGAATTTGGATAAAAACGTTTATGATGGTGTGATTGAAGTCTCAACAAATGAGGCAATGAATACTGCACGCGAAGTTGCCAAAAATGAAGGCTTCTTACCAGGCATTTCAGCTGGAGCAAATATTCACGGTGCAATCAAATTAGCTAAAGAATTGGGTAAGGGTCATAACGTGGTTACTGTTGTTCCTGACGGTGGAGATCGTTACCTTTCTACTGCTTTATTCAAAGCTTAAAAGTAAATGCAAATGGATGGACGCTAAGTTCATCCATTTTGTTTTTGACCATTGGACTAGACCTTTATTCAAATGTTCGCTATAATTGGTATAGACACATATGAAATGAGGTATTCCTAATGACAATGAGATCTTTAGGTCTGTCAATTTATCCAGACCACAGCAATTTTGAAGACAATGCCCGTTACTTAGAATTAGGACACAAATATGGCTTTAGTCGCATCTTTATGAGCATGCTAGAAGTGCAAGGAAGTCTTGCTGAGACCCAAGCAAAATATAAAAAAATTATTAAATACGGTAATCAATTAGGCTACCAAACCTTTTTAGATGTATCACCACAATTATTTGATCAGTTAAACATTAGCTATTCTGACTTAAAATTTTTTGCAGAAACTGGAGCAGCAGGAATTCGCTTGGATCAAGCTTTTGACGGTGCAACTGAAGCAATGCTGTCATTTAATCCATATGGTTTAATCATTGAACTTAATATGAGTAATGATGTTGACTACCTAAATAATATTATTTCTTACCAAGCTAATACCCCATTTATTTATGGTTGCCATAATTTTTATCCTCAACGAGGTACTGCTCTTCCCTATGACTTTTTTCTAAAATGCAGTCAGCGCTTTAAAAAATTCGGTATTCACACTGCCGCCTTTGTTTCTAGCCAAACGGGAAAAATTGGACCTTGGAATGTGGAAGATGGATTACCTACCTTGGAAGAAGATCGAGATTTGCCTATCGACGTTCAAGCAATGCATCTTTTTGCTTCTAATATGATTGATGACGTAATTATTGGTAATGCCTATGCAAGTGAAACTGAACTTAAAGCCTTAGCAAAAGTTAATCGTTACCAATTAATGCTACATGTTGACTATGTAAAAGACATTTCTGACATTGAAAAAACGATTGTAGAAGAAACGCAGCATTTTCGTCGCGGAGATATGACCCAAGCTGTTATCCGGTCAACCATTCCACGAGTAACTTATAAGGATATCACGAATACTCCTCATGATAATAATGAAGAATTTCAGCGTGGAGATATCGTAATTGGCAATGATAATTTTGGCATTTACAAAAATGAACTGCAAATCATTCTTCAACCACATAAAGAACCTAGAAAGAATAAAATTGGTTCAATTCAAGCAGATGAATTATTCTTGCTTGACTTTATCAAACCTTGGACCAAATTCAAACTAACTAGCAAATGGCAAAAAAATAACTACCCCTAGCAAGATATTCCTGTTAGGGGTAGTTTTTTCATTTCTGTTGATCTTATATCACCAGCGGTGACATAATATTTCCTTTAGTATAGCCATCTTTCATTATTAGATCAATAGCCAACTTAAAATAATTGACAACTACTTTTACCATTCATAATCAGTTGGATCTTGACGACCTAGTCCAGTTGCATGATCTAATAAAATTCTTTGTTCATAATGGGCCACATTCAACTTGGTTTCCTTCACCATATCTGGGTTGACAGATACATAGTCGATCCCACTTCTAACTAAGAATTCAGTAAATTCTGGATATTCTGATGGAGCTTGACCACAGATTGAAACTGTCTTGCCATCCTTGTGTGCAACTTTAATCAAATGGCGAATTGCACGCTTAACTGCCAAATTACGCTCATCAAATAAACTAGAAACCGTATCATTATTACGATCACAGCCAAGGATCAACATAGTTAAGTCATTTGAACCAATTGAGTATCCATCTACATATTGGTTAAATTGATCAGCCAAAATAATGTTGGATGGAATTTCAGCCATCATGTAGACTTTAAAGTCGGCATTTCTAACCAAACCTTGATCACGCATAATATCAGTAACTTTACGTGCTTCATCAACGGTTCTGCAGAATGGAATCATGACATTCAAGTTCTTCAAACCATAATCATTGCGTACCTTCTTAACTGCTTCTAATTCTAGCTTGAACGCATTAATGTACTTCGGATCATAATAACGTGAAGCTCCACGCCAACCTAATAGATCAGCTGGTTCATGTGGCTCATACTTTTCTCCACCCTTTAAGTTGCGATATTCACCTGACTTAAAGTCTGAAAATCTCAAAACAACTGGACGCGGTGCCATTGCACGAGCGACTTTGCTAATACCACTAGCTAACTCATTTACTACTCTTTCTGGATGTCCAGTTTCAATTAAATATAGTGGGTGCTGGTGAATATAAGTAGTCCATAAAAATTCTTCCCGCATCAAACCAATACCATCTGCTGGCAAGCTTGAGTATTTTTCAGCTAAATCTGGATCACCTAAATTCATCATAACTTTGGTTGCTGTTGGTGGAAAATACTCTGCAACTTGTGGTGCTGCTTGAGTAGTTGCCTTCGGCTTAGCCACTTCTTCAGTCTTGCCTTCATAAACGACACCATCTTTAGCATCAACAGTTACGATTTGACCAGTCTTCAAGGCTTTGGTTGCTGCCGTGCCACGGCTTGTAGTACCAACCAAACAAGGAATTTGCATTTCACGAGATACAATAGCAGCGTGGCAAGTCATGCCACCATTATTAGTAATGATTGCGCTGGCTTTCTTCATTGCAGGCACCCAGTCTGGTGAAGTCATCAGAGTTACTAAGATTTCGCCCTTCTTGAATTCGCTAATATCCTTTGGATCGTCAATTACGTGAACCTTGCCTGCAGCAAGACCCGGGCTAGCTGGCAAACCTTTTAATAAAACTTTGTGGTCTTTAGTAATAGCAACTTCATTTGTTGATGAGCTTTCATCTTTTTCATTCTTCTTACGCTGTGACCAAACAGTCTCAGGACGGGCTTGGACTAACCATAACTTATCATTTTGATCTAGTGACCACTCCATGTCCATATAACAGCCATAGTGCTTTTCGATTTGCTCTGCATAGCCTGCAAGCTCAATTATTTGCTCATCAGTTAAAGCTGGCTTCTTAGCAATATCTTCTGGTACATCTCTTTGTTCGACACCACCACCTGGCAGGCGAATTAACTCAATATTTTTATTGTTAATTGTCTTGCTTGAGATGGTCATCGTCTTTTTATCAACAACGTAGTTATCTGGCGTTACAGTACCTTGAACAATATATTCACCTAAGCCCCATGAACCTTCGATCATTACCTTAGTGTCATCACCAGTAGCTACATTAACTGTGAACATTACACCAGCAGCTTTTGAAAAGGCCATCATTTGAATAGCCGCAGATAAGGCAACCTTTTCTTCAGGGAAGTGTTGCTTAATTCTATAATAAGTTGCACGATCAGTATACAGTGAAGCATAACAATCTTGCACTTTACGGATAACATTGTCCCGACCATGAACGTTTAAGTAAGTATCTTGTTCACCGGCAAAACTTGCATTTGGCAAATCTTCTGCAGTCGCACTAGAACGAACAGCTACGTAAGGTTCATTTTGCCCCATTCTCTTAGCTAATTGATCATATGAATCACCAATAATCGTTGCCAAAATTTCTGGCATTTTAGCACTCTTAATTACTTTTCTGATTGTTGATGCTACACGATGTAATTCATCTGAATCTTCTGGATCTTTCAAAGTAGCCAAAAGCTGATCAACCTTTTCACGACAGCCCGTAGTTTTCATAAAGTAGCGGTAAGCGGTTGAGGTTGTCGCATAACCATAAGGTACTGGAACATCCGTACCAGAAGTTAATTCACCTAACGAAGATGACTTGCCACCTACTAAGTTAACGTCTTCACGACGTAATTGATCAAACCACAGAACAAATGCTTTCTTCCGATCTTCATCGGTTAACTGACCAACATCATCATTAACAACAATATTCGGAATATTAGTTTCCTTCATAGAATTCACACTTTCTGAAAATTATAGTAAGCGCTTTCTTTTTACACACCTACTATCGTATAATTCTGAATTAATGTCAACAAATACTGCTTATTAAACAATAATATTTATTTTTTGTTCATTTTTTGTCCGTTTTCTTTCGATTGAGTAGAATAATAGTACTAATAGATAAAAAAGATAACAAAATAAAAAAGCCTTAATGCTTACTGCACCAAAGCTTTTGACTTATTTAGCTAAATTTAACTATTTACTTTATTAAGCACCATGATATTGAACAAGTGAGTAAATATCAACATCTGGCAACTTTTCTCTACCCTTCAAATCAGGCAATTCAATATAAAATGCGGCACCGACCAGCTTACCACCTAAGTTCTCAATTAATTCCTTAGAAGCTCTTAAAGTACCTGCAGTAGCCATTAAGTCATCACAGACAACAACTCGTTGACCTGGCTTAATTGCATCCTTATGCATTTCCAAGCTGTTTGAACCGTATTCCAAATCATATGAAGCCCGTTCAACTTCTCGTGGTAACTTATGAGGCTTTCTTGCAGGTACAAAACCTAAGCCTAACTCAATTGCTACAGGGCAACCTACAATAAAACCACGTGCTTCAGGCCCAACAATTACATCTGCATGTCTACTCTTAGCATATTCAGCTAATTCATGGGTAGCTTGACGATATAATTCACCATCTTGCAGAATTGGCGTAATGTCACGGAAAACTATGCCCTTATTGGGAAAATCCTTAACACTTGCAATATACTTACTAAAATCAACTGCCATAAGAAGAAAAACCTCCAAAACTCTTTGCGTTTGTATTCAAACACTTTTGACCTGTCTATTTTACCAAACTTTTAAAACAAAAGCACTGAAATCTTGATATTTGGCTTAATTATTTGCCATATTATTAACATATGTGATTAGTTTCTGAGTTGGCATGGTTCTCAACTGTCTGACAAACTTAATTTGAGAGGCCGTAGCCATCAAGTACTTGGAATCAGTCAATGGCCGCTTTTGTGGATTAGCTTCACCTACCAACTTTGATCCATCCATTTTAACAAAGCCTAGTTCAAAGAAAACTCGCAAAATAAATAAAACATTGGCATAATCAAGTCCTAAGTATGGCGCTACAGTACGATAGTCCTCTGGCTCTAAAGAAGGATGAGTATAAATATATTTTAATACCTTGCCAAAGTAGCTTTTAGCCGGAATCTGTTCAACTGGCAATTGATCAAGCAAAAAGCGTAAATAAATTTGCTGATAATTCTTTTCAAGTGCAGAATTAAATTCTACTTGATTACGCGGCACGTCAAGCAGTGCTACGGTTTCACCAGATTGCTCATAATCCTTAACTAAGCTAATTTTATGATCATCAATCTGTAATCTATTTTTGACAACCGGGATATTTTTCTTATCAAACAATAAATATCTATCTGCAAACCCCATCACGTATCTTTCTTGACGCAAATCAATGACTGGTATTGGTACAGCCAGCTTAGGCGAAGCAAAATCGACACCTTCAATGATCCCTTGTAAGGATACCTGTTTACGAAAAGTATTAAGGGATAATTGGATAAATATTTTACTAATAAATGGCAATAAATTATTATTCAAAAAACTTTTATCAAAACCTATAAGCGACAAACTTCCGCCCTTTTTATTGACTGTTAGCTTAACGTGATTTTTGTCTTTACCAATTTTTAAGAAATGAGTAATTGTTGGATCCGAGATGCTAAAAATCGGTTGCGGATCGTCAGTGCCAAATGGACCAACTTGATTAATCTGTGCCAGCGTCTGAAGCGTCAATCCATTAAGTGGTAATTCCATGTCATAATCTTTGGTTTCTAATCCATTTTCAACATGAAAACTCTCTTCAAACTGTTTACGCAACGCCTTAATTTGCTCCTCTTTCATTGACAAACCACAAGCAAAATCATGTCCACCAAATTTAGTTAACAGTTTATCTTTTAGCGGATTAAGCGCAGCAAACAAATTAAAACCGATGATTGAACGTCCAGATCCCTTGACTTCGCCTGCTTCATTTTTAGTCAACACAATAGTAGGTTTATGCGTCTTTTCAACAATCTTATTAGCTACTAATCCTAATACGCCTTCATGAAAATCAGGATCATATAAAACTAATGTATTTTGCCGCTGCCAACTATTTTCCCGAATCAGGTTTATGCATTGATCATAAACCTTCGCAGTCAGTTCTTTGCGTTGACTGTTCAATTCCTCAATCTGATCCGCGATTTTTTGAGCGGCAATATCGTCATCAGATAACAATAATTCTACTGCTAAGTTAGCATTAGCTAGGCGCCCCACTGCATTCAAGCGTGGAGCAATATTGAAGCCAACATCCGTTTCATTAATTGAACCTAAACTTAAACCAGCATTTTTGATTAAAGCTCGTAAACCAGGTCGTGACGTCTGATTCAAGACTTCTAAACCACGTTTAACAATAATATGCCCTTCACCAGTAATTTTGACCATGTCGCCGATCGTACCAATCATCGCTAAATCAAGCAATTCTGGCATAGTATCTTGCATTAAATTACGACAAATAGTATAAGCAACCCCTGCACCACAATAATCATCAAACGGATACTTCTGTCCTGGATAATTACAGTGAACGATTGCAGCTGCGGCTGGCTTTTTTTCTTGAAAAGTATGGTGATCAGTTATAATCACATCAACACCATGTTTTTTGGCATACTCAACTTCTTCAATACCAGTTACACCATTATCAACCGTAATGATCAGCTTCGTGCCGTCTGCAATAATGTCCTTGTAGCGTTCAAGGTTAGGGCCATAGCCATCTCTAAAACGATCAGGAATAAAGTAATGAACATCAGCACCTAAGATCCCTAACGTCTCTGTCATGATGGTCGTTGCAGTGATACCATCTGCATCGTAATCACCATAAATAGTAATCTTTTCGCCCTTGTCAATTGCCTGATTAATTCGCTCAGTTGCTTTATCCATATCATGCATCAATAAAGGATCAGCTAAATTTTCTTCGGTTGCGTTAAACCAAAAATCCAACTTTTCATCCGTATTGATCCCGCGCAATGCAAAAAGCTGAGCTGCCAATGGACTTAATTGATACTTCTCTATCAAGTCTGGGGCCAATTGCTCTGCTGTTCTTTGTTGCCATTTCATTACTAAAAAACACCCTGCATTCATTACTAAAAATTAAAAGGCACTCACAAATGAGTGTCTTTAATTGAAAAATTCTATTTATCATTTTAACGCAAATCGAATCTTCATAAAAGATTGATGTCTGCTATTTTAGCTGAAAGACTTTCAAATTTTGATTAGTTGCCTTTTCGGTTTTAACCAAATTACCACGGATAGCCCAACGGTTAGCGCCACCATCGGCACAGGTAATCAAAGTTACAATTTTCTTTTTTGTATTGTTAACCAACCAAACTGCTGATGGATCAACAACTTTCTTCATGTAAATCCGATAAGTATAAACTTTCTTCAGGTTAGTGAGATAAATTAACTCACCTTTTTTTACATCCTCAAGCGGTGAAAACAGGATACCTTTAGCCGTCATATAGTGTCCAGCCAAAGGATAATTGCCTTGTCCCATCTTCTGGTCAGCTCGCATTGTACCACCACCAGTGGACATCGCATCATCGGACATCCCCAACATTACTGGTAAATGCATATTAACATCAGGGATTGCCAAGGCTCCGATCGCACCTGAAGTCTTGCTAATCTGAGACTTAGTAGCTCGGGCGGCATCCATTGACTTCACCTTATTAAAATCAAACATTCCTTTTTTCTTTTGATTCTGTTCGACTTTCTTTCTAGTTAATGTCGTCAACGTTGATTTTTGGTTATGGCTGATCATCTGATTGCTAATTTGCTTGTTAAAGATGAGTACTAATCCCACAATTAACAAGATAACGGCCAAAACTCGGATGAGGATTGTACTAAGGCTAGTCTTTTGCTTCTTTTTTGTTGCCATAGCTATTTCCCCTTGATGTCATCATCATTCATCTTAAGAACAGCCATAAAGGCATCTTGAGGGACATCAACTTTGCCGACAGCCTTCATCCGTTTTTTACCACGCTTCTGCTTTTCCAAAAGCTTAGCCCGACGATCAGGGTCACCGGTATGGATCTTCCAGGTAACATCCTTACGGTATGGCTTGATGGTTGCACGAGAAATAATCTTTGCCCCAATAGCACCCTGAATATCAACTTCAAAGTTTTGCCGTGGAATTAATTTCTTAAGCATCGAAGTCATTTGACGAGCGCGGTCTTGTGCCTCACTTCTATATGCGATGAAGCTCAGGGCATCGATTGGCTCTTTATTAAGCAAAATATCGATCTTAACTAAATCAGTTGCTCGATAACCGGTAATCTCATAATCAAGGGATGCATAGCCTTTAGTTGAAGATTTTAAATCGTCAAAGAAATCAAAAATAATTTCAGCTAATGGCATATTGTAAATAACATTTACACGATATTTATCAAGATAATCCATCGTGACAAACTCGCCCCGCTTTTTCTGACAGAGTTCCATTACTGGTCCAACAAAATCATTAGGAACCATTACTTCAGCTTTAACATATGGTTCTTGTACTTCTTTATATTCGCCAGCATCTGGCAAATCAGATGGGTTATCAATAACCTTAGTAGAGCCATCATTCATAATCGCATGATAGTCAACAGAAGGAGCAGTCATAATTAAATCAAGATCAAACTCTTGCTCTAATCGTTCTTGCACGACATCCATATGTAATAAGCCTAAAAATCCACAACGGAAACCAAAACCTAAAGCAGTCGAAGTTTCAGGTTCAAATTCCAAGGCTGCATCATTTAACTGCAATTTTTGCAGAGCTTCTTTCAGATCGTCATAATCACGGTTGTCAACTGGATACATCCCAGAATAAACCATTGGTGGAATCTGACGGTAACCTGAAAGTGGTGCTTCAGTCGGATTGACTGCAGAAGTAATGGTATCACCTACACGAGTTTCACGAACCGATTTAATATTGGCGGTTAAATAGCCTACATCCCCAGCGACTAAAATATCTTTCTTAACAGGCTGTGGACTTGAAACACCAACTTCGGTAACTTCATATTCCTTACCTGTATTCATGATCTTTATCTTGTCGCCAGCCTTAACCGTTCCGTCTTCAATCTTTACGGACATGACAACTCCGCGGTAATCATCGTATTTTGAATCAAAGATCAAGGCCTTAAGTGGAGCAGTTAAATCTCCTGTTGGTGCTGGAATATCTGTAACGACTTTTTCCAGCATATCCTGAATGCCTTCACCAGTTTTGCCAGAGACTTCAGCAGCTTCAGAAGCATCTAAGCCCAGCATCTCTTCGATCTCTTCTTTAGTCTTAGGAATATCAGCAGAAGCCAAGTCAATCTTGTTAATGACGGGCAAAATCTCTAAATCATCATCAATTGCCAAGTATGTATTAGCTAAAGTCTGTGCTTGTACCCCCTGGGTTGCATCTACTACCATTAATGCACCTTCACAGGCAGCTAAGGAACGTGAAACTTCATAAGAAAAATCAACGTGTCCCGGCGTGTCAATTAAGTGAAAAATATAGTCTTCACCATTCTTAGCGTGATATTTTACTTCAACCGAGTTCATTTTAATGGTGATCCCACGCTGACGCTCAAGCGGCATGTCATCAAGCATTTGATTCTTGAGTTGGCGTTCACTCACTGTATCGGTTAATTCCAAAATTCTATCAGCAATCGTAGACTTACCATGATCAATGTGAGCTACAATCGCAAAATTACGTATGTGTTTTTGATAATCTTTAAGTTTATTTATATCCATAAAATTGTTCTCACCCTTTGCTATCTTAATTATTATAGCAAAGCCAGGAGATTTCATAAAATATCTAAAACAAGAAAAATATTTTAAGTATTTTACAACTAATACTATATTTTTATGTAAGCGCTTGCTTATTTGCTAAAAAAGTGTATATACTGTTTTATAGAAGATCTAAACTTCTAATGTCATAAGCAAAAATTTAGTTTGTAGAACTAGAGGCATAAAAATGAACGAAGAACATAGCTTACAAACCAGAGAATATTCATTACCTTTTGGTAGAGAACACATGGCAATCTTTGTATTAAGAGGAGACCGGGTAATTGACTGTGGTATTGGTGAAGTCACTGAGTACCATTTTCAAAAAGAACTAGACTCTAATATTAAAGAAAAAATTGCGGAGCAATTACAAGGCAATTCAACCGATAGTCTAGTTGATGACTACCTCAGCATTTCTGAGAGTGGTTCAATGCAGCAAGTTTATTGGCAATATTGGAAACGTGAATATCTTGATGAAAACGAAATGAATATTCACTTTGGTCACTCCTGGCTGCCAAACACTAATGATCAAACAGTTTTAATTATGAGCGTAGCTGAAAAGACTCGTCAATTAAATCTTTACTTTATGGAGCAATTGCTTAGAACACGGCGCCAAGAAGAAGCTTTACCTGATCAAATGGAAAAGGATCTTCACCACATGAAGCACATTTGTCAAGTAGCTCAAGCATACGTAGACGGTGATGGACGCCCATTAATTGACTATTTAGAGATGCGTGCTCACGATAACCCAGATATTTTAAAAGAAGATCGCATTGTTAAAAGAGTTTTGAAACACTTCTGGGGTTACCAAGACGACCTGTATGCTAAGCAAAAAGTACAATATCACAATATCTAATTTACTTAATACAAAAGAAATAGCGGACTGCATCATAATTTAGCAATCTGCTATTTTTACTTTTATATAAACTATTCTCCGCTCAGTTTATCCTTAAGTCGTTCGAAAAAGCCTTTTTCTTTTGGCGTAATATCTCCGCCACCATCATGAACAAAATCAGTCAAATCTTGTTTTTGCTTTTCATTGATATGTTTTGGAATCACAATATTAACTGTAACGATTTGATCACCATTACCATTGCCACGAAGATACGGTACACCTTGACCACGTAAAGTAAATTTCTTATTAGGTTGCGTACCTGCTGGAATACTTAGCTTTTGATCACCATGAACAGTTTTAACAGTAATCTCATCCCCTAATGTGGCTTGAGCAAATGAAATTGGAACATCAGTATAAATATTTTGTCCACGACGCTGGAAAATCTTAGATGGCTTAATTCGGTAATTAATATATAAATCACCATATGGACCACCATTGATACCGGCTTCGCCTTGTCCTTGATAGCGCAATTGTTGACCGTTATCAATACCTGCTGGAATATCAACCTCAATTGTATTCTTGCGCTCTACGGTACCCTTACCATCACAACTCTTACATGGATGTTCAATAATTACACCACGACCATTACACTTGTCACAAGTTGTCTGACGACGAATTACACCAAGCATTGATCTTTGAGTAATAGTCATATATCCAGTACCGTGACATTTATCACATGTAATTGGATGAGTACCCTTTTCACAACCATTACCACCACAGGTTTCACACTTTTCACTGCGAGTATAGCTGACTTGAGTCTTTTTGCCTTTAACTGCATCCATGAAGTCAATCGTCAAAGTATAATCTAAATCTTGCCCACGTTGAGGTGCAGTTGGATCTACACGCTGCTGGCGAGCTCCTTGGCCAAAGATATCGCCAAAAATATCACTGAAGTCACCAAAACCTGATGTGTCAAAACCAGCACCACCAAAGCCTTGGCCAGCTCCACCGCCAAAGCCACCTTGACCATTGACGCCAGCTGAACCAAATTGATCATATTGAGCTCGTTTTTGCTTATCATGCAGAACTTCATAAGCTTCATTAACTTGCTTATACTTTTCCTCTGCACCTGGAGCATGATTTAAATCAGGGTGATACTTCTTGGCTAACTTACGATATGCTTTATTAATTTCTTGTTCACTGGCGTTACGATCCACGCCAAGCACTTTATAATAATCTTCTTGTGCCATTCAATTGAACTCCTTATAGTTTTCAAAAGAAAAGAACTACTCAATGGGTAGTTCTCTTCTCTTTATGTTTAATTATAAACCCATTACTTGTTTGGATCTACCTTATGGAATTCACCATCTTGGGCACCACCGTTGTTACCATTATTTGGGTTGCCACCTTGTGGGCCTTGAGGACCTGCTTGGGGGCCAGCTTGACCAGCTGCACCTTGTGCTGCTCCACCGTTTTGTTGGTAAAGCTTAACAGCTAAGTCTTGTGCTGCCTTAGACAAAGCATCCTTCTTTTCCTTCATTTCGTCCAAGTTGTTGTCTTTTTGAGCCTTCTTTAAGTCATCAAGAGCTGCTTGAACCTTCTTAGTATCTTCGTCTGATACCTTGCCCTTAGTTTCCTTCAAGGTCTTTTCAGTAGTGAATATTAATTGATCTACTTCGTTTCTAAGATCAACTTCCTCTTTACGCTTCTTGTCTTCTTCAGCGTGTTCTTCAGCGTCTTTTTGCATCCGCTTAATTTCTTCATCTGACAAACCGGATGAACTCTTAATGGTAATCTTTTGTTCCTTGCCAGTACCCATATCCTTAGCAGATACGTTTACAATACCGTTTTTGTCGATATCAAAGGTAACTTGAATTTGAGGAACACCACGTGGTGCTGGTGGAATATCGGTTAATTCAAAACGACCAAGAGTCTTATCATCGGCAGCCATTGGACGTTCACCTTGAAGGACGTGAACATCTACAGCTGGCTGGTTATCTGCAGCAGTTGAGAAGATTTGACTCTTTGAAGTTGGGATAGTAGTGTTTCTGTCGATTAGCTTAGTGAAGACACCACCCATGGTTTCAATACCAAGTGACAATGGGGTAACATCAAGCAAAACGATATCTTTAACATCCCCTGAAATAACACCACCTTGAATAGCTGCACCTAAGGCAACAGCTTCATCAGGGTTGATTGAGTGATCAGGTTCTTTGCCAGCCCATTCCTTAACTGCTTTTTGAACAGCAGGAATACGAGTTGAACCACCATTTAAGATAACCTTGTCAATATCATTAACAGTAAGACCGGCATCCTTTAATGCGTTATCAAATGGTACCTTAGTCTTTTCAACTAAGTCACTAGTTAATTCATCAAATTTAGCACGAGTTAAGTCAGCTTCAAGGTGTAATGGACCTGATTCACCAGCAGAAATGAATGGAAGTGAAATGTGAGTTGATGATACACCAGATAAGTCCTTCTTAGCCTTTTCTGAAGCATCCTTCAAACGTTGCATAGCCATCTTGTCTTTAGACAAGTCAACGCCATTTTCTTCTTTAAAGTTCTTAATCAACCAATCCATAATGTGGTTGTCGAAGTCATCACCACCAAGGTGAGTATCACCGTTAGTTGATAATACTTGGAAGACACCGTCACCTAATTGCAAAACAGAAACATCGAAAGTACCACCACCAAGGTCGTATACTAAGACCTTTTCGTCTTGATCTTTGTTTAAACCAAAGGCTAAAGCAGAAGCAGTTGGTTCATTGATAATTCTTTGAACATTAAGACCAGCGATCTTACCAGCATCCTTAGTAGCTTGACGTTGAGCATCGTTGAAGTAAGCTGGAACAGTAATAACTGCATCCTTAACTTCTTCACCCAAGTAGTCTTCTGAAAACTTCTTGATGTATTGCAAAATAAATGCTGAAATTTCTTGTGGTGTGTATTCCTTATCGCCAACCTTTACCTTGTAATCAGCTTCACCCATGTGACGCTTAATTGAAACAATGGTATTAGGGTTAGTAATAGCTTGACGCTTAGCAACTTCACCTACTTGAATTTCGCCATCTTTAAATGCAACTACTGATGGAGTCGTACGATTACCTTCTGGGTTAGTAATAATCTTTGGTTCTTTACCTTCAAGAACCGCAACTGCTGAGTTAGTAGTCCCAAGGTCAATCCCAATAACTTTTGACATATAATAAACTTCCTCTCTTATTGAGCAACAACAACCATTGCTGGTCTTAATGTACGATCTTTATATTGATATCCTTTTTGTAAAACTTGAACGACGTGGTCTTTTTGATCATCATTTTTGGCAGCTACAGTTTGAACTGCTTGATGCAATGTCGGATCAAATTTAACGCCTTCAGCATCAATCTCAACTACACCGTGATCTTTCATTGCCTTAACAAGTGAATCAAGGGTCATTTGTACGCCCTTCTTTAATTGCTTGGATACATCATCATCGGCCTTAACGCTTAAAGCTCTTTCTAAATTATCCATTGCAGGTAAAATATCTTTAGCTAAGCTTTGAGATTCATACTTAATAAGTTGCGCGCTCTCTTTCGAATAGCGGTTTTGCATATTTTGAATTTCTGCTTCACTACGCAAATACTTATCTTCTAGTTCTTTATTATTCTTTTGTAACTTTTCGATTTCAGTGGTTAACTTTGCACTGTCATCTTTTTTAGTCTCTTCTTTTTTAGCTTTTGCCTTAGCCTTTTTCTTTTTAGGAGCAGCATCTTTTTCATCCAAATTCTTTTCACTTGGAAATTCTTCTTTACTCACGGCTAACCTCCTTTAATCTATTGAAATTTTCCATAATAATCGAGCAATTTCCTGGCTAGCTCGTTTCTAAAATATTCAAGTAGCCCGATCATTTGTGAATACGGCATGTTAGTTGGACCAAGTAAAGCAATTGTTCCTTTTCCATGATTACCAACACTATATTCTGCAGTTAATAGGCTATAGTTCTTCAGTAAGTCATTAGGCAACTCCGACCCCAACGTAACCTTGACCGGAAACTTAGCATCCTTGGTCACTGGACTAGTTGTCATTAATTCCGAGATTAGATCATTTTGATCAACTAATTCATAGAGAGATCGAATATCTTTAATATCCTTTTCTGAAGTATTGTTTAAAAGATTAATTTGCCCATCAACATACATCTGTTCACTAGCTGCATCCTTTAAAACATCTTCTACTAAATCCAGCAGTTCACTTGAATGCTCTCCACCAATCTGGTGTGAAGTAAGACTTTTGAGCAAAGTTGGCGAAATATCTTTTAAGCTTTTGCCTACTAGCTCATCATTAATCATCCTTACTGCCTTTTCAATCTCATCCCCATGAATATTATGTGGTAACGCATAGACTTGATTCTTAACGTTTCCATCACTCGTTACTAAAATTGCCATTACTTGTCTGTTAGACAAAGGAACAATTCTAAAACCAGTTACAGTAACATCATGACTCTCAGGTCCTTCCGCAAATGCTGTATAATTAGTTAAATCCGAAAGAATCTTGGCAGCTTCTTGAACTATTTCATTAACTTGATGAAATGGTCGATCTAATTGATAAACTATTTGATTATAAACTGATTCAGGAAGTTGAAGCGGCTCAACCAAATTATCAAGGTAATAACGATATCCCTCACTTGAAGGAACACGACCACTCGAAGAATGTGTCTTTTCAATTAAGCCTTGATCTTCAAGTACTGCCATCTCATTACGAATAGTAGCACTTGAAACCTTAATTGGAAGTTGCTTCATCACTGTCTTAGAACCAACAGGCTCATGCTTATGAGTAAAATCCTGAATAATTGTTTTTAATATTAATTCTTGACGTTCGGTCAACATAAGTATCGCCCTCACTTTTAGCACTCGTTTCTCTCAGGTGCTAACAGATTCTATTATACTAAAAACTAGCAGCATTTCAAGTAGAGTGCTAATTATTTTTCATTTTTTCTGTTATTTTGCACAAAAAGATCTGCATCCCTTAATCTGATGCAGATCTTTTCTCCTATCTAATCATGTTGTTTAGCAAAATAAGCTTTTATTTCTCTTTGATCTTTTTCTAGTTGCTTTTTTAACTCAGTCAAATTAGCAAATTTAACTTCACCGCGAGTATATTTATACCACTCAATTTTCATTGGTTTACCATATACATCTTCATCAAAATCAAAAATATTAGACTCAATATAAATTTTTTTAGCTTGATTAATCGTAACGTTATAACCAACACTAGTCATCGACTCATACCAAGTATTATTAACCATAGTCTTAGTTGCATAAACTCCAATTTTAGGCACCACTTTGTGCTCTGCCCAAACTAAATTAGCAGTTGGAAAGCCTAGCTTATGTCCATTACGTTTACCATGTCCAATAATTCCGCTCATTACATAATGATGCCCCATTAATTCGTAAGCTAATTCCATCTTGCCATCTCTAATAGCTTGACGAATTTCAGTAGAACCAATCTTTTTTCCCGCAAAAATTTGCTTAGGCATAACTTCAATGTCAAATCTACCTTGAGCATATTTTGGCAAAGTAGCCATATTAGCTATATTTTTATCACCATATGTATAGTCAAAACCTGCTACCACTGTATCCGCATTTAGCTTAATAATTACCTGATCTACAAAATCTTGTGGTTTAATCTTACTAAAGTCTTTAGTAAATGGCAAAACAGCTAAATAGTTTACGCCTAATTCAGCCATTTTATCTGCTTGTTCTTCTAAAGTTTCTAAATATTTAAAATCTTTCTTATTAGCATAAATTTCTTTAGGATGACGATTAAAAGTAAGTACTACTAGCGGTAGGTCCTTTTTCTGAGCTATTTTTTTAGCACGCGTAATTAAACGCTGATGACCTAGATGAACTCCATCAAAGAACCCTAATGCAAGTACAACTTTTGAAGATAAAATATTTTCTTTAACTGGATAAGTTAAATGAACGGTTTTCACAGTTAATTCCTTCGTTTCAATTATTCATTTTGCAGCAACATTAATTTCGGACGATATAAATTACCTTTACTTTCATAAATTGCTTTAACTTTTTTATTGAAACGTAAAGCTACTTTTTTAGCATCCATTTCTAACGAAATACCTGCACCATTTTTTACTTTTAACCACTTGCCCTCATCTAAATCAATCTGCGGATAATCTTTAAAAAAGGCATCAATTGGTTGAATTAATTTATCAACTTCTGCAGGATTTTCTTCTATTTTACTTAATTTTACAGCTTGCGAAATATCAAAGCCAGAACTAGCGGTTCTTCTTAAATAAGTCATTACTGCCGGGCAAGCCATCTTTTCGCCCAGATCATTAACTAAGGAGCGTACATAAGTACCTTTACTGCATTTAATTCTAAAACTAAAGCTCTCTTGCCCCTTCTCCTGATCAAAAACTGGCTTTTCGGTTAAATCATAGTCATACACCTCAACCATACGCTTAGGCCGTTCTACCGCGATTCCTTCACGAGCATATTCATAAAGATGCTTTCCATTAACTCTAACTGCAGAATAAATTGGCGGTACTTGCTCAATCTGCCCTTTAAAAGTAGCCATTTTTTGTTTGATTTCTTCAACTGAAAATGGAGTGGTTAACTTCTGTTGTGCTAATACGCTTCCTGTAGCATCATAACTATCCGTCGAATAGCCAAACAGACCTTGTCCAACATACTCCTTGGGTCTAGTATGCATCATTTCAATTAATTTTGTAGCTTGACCCACAGCAACTGGCAAGACTCCAGTTACTTCAGGATCAAGTGTACCCGCATGGCCAATCTTACGTATATGCAATGCCTTACGCAAATGATACACGACATCAGCACTAGTCATGCCTGCATCCTTATCAATTACTAAAATTCCATTTAACATATATAATCCAATCTAATTAACAAAAAAAGCGCCTTAACGGCGCCTTTTTTACTTATTTGTCCGTTCTGCATCTTGTTTTTTAACTTCTGCAATTAAACGGTCAATTTTACTACCATACTTAACTGAATTGTCTCTCTTAAAAATAAGTTCAGGAACCTTATAAACCGTTAAAGTCTGCCCTAACAAATGACGCATCATGCCTTTTGCTTTCTCCAAGCCTTCTTTAACTTCCTTTTCTTTCTCAGCATCTTCAGTTAAAAGACTGTAATAAACAGTTGCATATGAAAGATCATTTGTACATTCAACCGCAGTAATTGTTACTTCGCTTAAACGAGGATCGCGGATCTTTTTTTGCAAAATTTTGGTTAATTCGCGAAGGATTTCTCCTTCAACACGACCAATTCTATGCTTCATGTTTTTCTCTCCTAAAAATATTACTTAGGCTCAACTTGCTGCATTTCATAAATTTCGAATTCGTCGCCAACTTTAATGTCATTGTAGTCCTTAATAGTCAAACCACAATCATTACCGGCTTTAACCTCTTTAATATCATCTTTAAATCTCTTAAGTGATGCAATTTCACCGTCATACTTTACAATACCATCACGAATAACTCTGATTTTAGAATCATTTTTAACAATACCTTTGTCAACAAAGGAACCAGCAATAGTACCGACTTTAGATACCTTCCAAGTTTCACGAACAGTTAGGTTACCGATAACTTTTTCTTCATAAGTTGGTTCCAACATACCCTTCATTGCGGCAGTAACATCATCAATTGCTTTATAAATAACACTATATAAGCGCATATCGACACCATCAGTATCGGCTTGACTCTTAGCAGTTGCAGTTGGACGAACATTGAAACCAATAATGAATGCATTAGAGACACCTGCTAAAGTAACATCTGATTCATTAATAGCACCTACGCCTGAGTGGATGATGTTAACTCGAACACCTTCAACTTCAATCTTTTCAAGTGATTGTTGTAAAGCTTCAACTGAACCTTGAACGTCGGCCTTTAAGACGATGTCTACTTCCTTCATATTTTCCTTCTTCATAGTATCGAAGAGGTTATCAAGGGTTACATGTTGTACGTTTTCACGAGATTTTTGCAAAGCTTGTTGTGCTCTAGATTCACCAACGCTTCTAGCTGTCTTCTCGTCTTTAAATTCAACTAATTTATCAGCTGATTCAGGAACATCATTTAATCCAGTAATTTCAACAGGTTCTGATGGTGTTGCCCTCTTAACTTGACGACCACGATCGTTAGTCATCGTACGTACACGGCCAAAGGTATCACCAACAACAATTGGATCACCAACATTAAGCGTACCTTGTTGAATTAAAACATCGGCAACAGGGCCACGACCACGAGACAAACGTGCTTCAATAACAGTACCAATAGCCATTGAAGTTAGGTTAGCCTTAAGTTCCATCACATCAGCTTGAAGCAAAATCATTTGCAATAAATCCTCAACGTTTTGACCAGTTTTAGCTGAAATATTAACGAAAATAGTGTCACCACCGTAATCTTCTGGAATTAAGTTATACTTCATCAATTCTTCAGTTACATGTTGTGGGTTGGCACCAGGTTTATCCATCTTGTTAATAGCAACAATAATTGGAACATTGGCACTTCTGGCATGATCAATAGCTTCAACTGTCTGTGGCATTACACCATCATCAGCAGCAACAACTAAAACAACAATATCAGTAATTTCAGCACCACGTGCACGCATGTTAGAAAAGGCTGCATGTCCTGGAGTATCTAAGAAAGTGATCAAGCGATCATCTAATCTAACTTGGTAAGCACCGATCTTTTGCGTAATACCACCAGCTTCATGAGCTGAAACATGAGTATGACGTAAACGGTCAAGCAATGTAGTTTTACCATGGTCAACGTGACCCATAATTGTAACTACTGGTGGGCGCTTAACTTGATTCTTGGATTCCTTAGATGCCTTCATTCTCTTATTATAAAGAGTATCAATATCAGAGATATCTTCATGAACCTTTTGTTTAGCATCTATACCATATTCTGCGGCTAAAAGCTCAATAGTATCTTTATCCAATGATTGGTTTTGGTTGGTCATCACACCCAACATAAATAATTTTTTAACAATTTCAGCGGGTTCACGGTGAATTAGTTTACCTATATCTTGAGCGTTCATTCCCTCTTCATAAACTAAAGTATCTGGTAATGGACGTTCCTTACGCTTAGTTGGTTGCTTCTTTGGTCTTTGCTCTTGTTGACGCCGCTTATTCTTACGCCGATTTCTTTCTGAACGATATGAATGTTCATTATGATTATTAAAGACTTGATTTCTACCCTTACGGCCTGGCTTCCCCATATTACGGCCATGTCCATTACCACGATTATTATTCTTTTTTTCCTTCGGAGCCTCAGGAATATTAATCTTAGCAGCCACTCTTTCATTAGCAGAAGGTTGGGTTTTCTTCAAACGAGCTGGAGATGGTTTTAAAATTTTAGGGCCAATAACTTTCTTTTCAATTGAAGTGGATTTTTTACTCGTACCGTGATTATCTTTATCAGATTTCTTATTATTCTTCACTGGTTGTGGATGCTTCAATTGTTCGTGATATTCTTTCTTGGCTTTCTTAGCCTCACGATTAAGTTGTCCTTCTTCAGCACGTTGCTTATGCTTTAGTTGCTCAAGCAAAGCTGCTGCTTTAGGTTTACCAGAACCGGATCTATTACGACCATTATTTTCATTTCTGTTCCGGTGGCCATGATCATTCTGACGACGTTTACTATTACGTCTTCTAGACTTTTTAGAATTTGAATTTTCTTCTTGTCCCTTCTCATTTTTCCGAATAGAAGAAACAGAGATCTTAATTTTATTATTCTTTTTAGACGTTGTTTTTTCAGCTTTCTTTTTAGCGGGAGCGGAGTTTTGGAAACTACCCTTTAACTTTGTAACTTGTGAATCATCTATCGATGACATATGATTTTTCACATCAAAGCCCAAATCCTTTGCTTTTTGGACTACAACTTTATTATCGACGCCAATTTCCTTTGCGACTTCATAAATTCTTTTCTTTGCCATCCAATCACACTCCTTCATTTACTCTTTTAATTAATGTCTTAGCAAAACCGACATCAGTTAATCCTAAAACCTTACGTTTCTTACCAATTGCATGTGATATTTCTGCAGCAGAAAACGCAGTTATCAATGGAATATTATCTTTCTTAGTAGCTAGGTTTACCTTTTCAGCAGTATTATCTTGAATATCATTCGCCATAATAACTGCCTTAACTCTTTTTCGCTTAAGTTCATCAAGTATAGTTTCAGTTCCACTGATTAATTTACCAGCACGCTGAGCTAAACCTAACAAATTAATTACCTTTTGTCTATCTTGCAATCTTATTTATCACCAAACAATTCTTTTCTAGCCTTTTGATGATCTACATAAGAATAAAGTTCATCATAAAAACCATCAGGGATCTTTGTGCCCAAACTACGATCTAAAACTCGCTTTTCTTTAGCAACCGCGATTTTAGTTGGATCAAGTGACACATACGCCCCTCTCCCTGCTTTTTTGCCAGTAGGATCAACAGAGACATTTTTTTCTTTGTCAATTACAATTCGAACCAATTCTTTTTTAGGCTGCATGGTATCAGTCAATAAGTCTTTCCGCATTGGGATTTTTCTTTTTTTCAAAAAATCACCTATTCTTCAGTATTATCTTCTTCATTTGTATTTTCAGTTTCATCTACTGGTCCATTATCAGTAGTAGTATCTGCCGTAGCAGTATCATCAGTAGTGTTTTCAACTGAATCTTCAGTGTTTTCCTCAACACTATCATCCGTAGAATCCTTTGGCTTTTCATCAACAAATTCAACTTCAGATTCAGGACGAATATCAATCTTATAACCTGTTAAACGAGCTGCCAACCGAACGTTTTGTCCCTTCTTACCAATTGCAAGAGACAATTGATAATCAGGCACAATTACTAATGCGCTCTTTTCTTCTTCATCTTCACCAAATTGAACTGCAATTACTTCTGCTGGATTCAAAGCATTGGCAATAAAATCAGAAGGATCTTCTTCATATTTAACGATATCAATATTTTCGCCACCAAGTTCATTAACTACGTTTTGAACACGCGCACCTTTTTGTCCAACGCAGGTACCAACTGGATCAATATTAGGATCATTTGACTTAACTGCTATTTTAGTACGATCGCCAGCTTCACGAGCAATTGAAACGATTTCAACAGTTCCATCATAAATTTCTGGAACTTCTTGTTCAAATAAACGCTTAATCATATCTGGAGCAGTTCTCGAAACAGTAATTTGTGCACCATTAGAGTCAGAGCCAACATGTGTTACTAATACGCGAACTTGATCTTGTAGATTGTAAACTTCATTAGGCATTTGATCACGATGTGGCATCACGGCTTCAACATTACCAATCTTAACGTAAACAAATTTATTGTCACGTCTTTCAACTGTGCCAGTGACTAATTCGTCTTCATATTGAGAATATTCATCAATAATATGATTTCTTTCAGCCTCACGAAGACGTTGCATAATAACTTGCTTAGCAGTTTGTGCAGCAATTCGACCAAAGTTTTTAGGTGTTACTTCAAAACGAATTTCATCGCCAACTTCATAAGCACGATTAATTGCTAAAGCATCATCTAAACTAACTTCAAGACGATCATCCTGTACTTCGTCAACAACAGTCTTAACAGCCATTACTTTAAAGTTGCCTTTTCTTTCATCGAAATCAACTTCAACGTTTTGTGCCTGGTTATAATTCCTTTTATATGCAGCTACCAAAGCGGCCTTAATTGCATCAACAATAACATCTTGTTTAATGCCCTTGGTCTTTTCCAAGGTAGCAAACGCTTCTAGCATTTCTTTAGACATAAGTTTTTAATCAGCCTTTCTAAAATTCAATTGCAAAACGAATCTTGGCAATTAACTTACGGGGAACAGTTATTGCTTTTCGCCTTGTCTTATCCTTTATTTCTAACACAATCTCATCATCATTATAGGACTTAAGAGTACCTTCATACATTTTTTTATCTTTAATCTTTTGATAAAGAGCGACATGAACATAGTCATTCAAAGCCCTCTTCCAATCTGCTGGTGTTTTAATTGGGCGTTCAGCACCTGGAGAAGATAATTCTAAAACATATGGTTCAGGGAAAGGATCAGGATTAAGCGTATCGAGTTTTTCAGAAACCAACTCGCTTAACGTTGCAATTTCATCAATATCAATTCTATCAGGCTCATGATCTACATATATACGTAAATACTTTTTGCCCTTTTCTGTAACGTATTCCATATCAACCAACATGTCGCCATGCTCATTAATAAGGGGTTCAATAACTGGACGAACAAGATCTATAACTTTAGACAAAAATTTTCCTCCGTAATAAAAAGAGTGAGCATCACTGCTCACTCGAATTTACCTATTCAAACTTCTCTATTAGTATAACATATTTTTAATTAAAAAGTAAAATAGTTAGAATAATGATAACTGATTTTCATCCGGCATCCCATCTAAAACACCATTATCTTCAAAGTAATTCATAATAGTTTGAGATACTTTGCCTCGCTTAGATAAATCTTCTTTGGATAAAAATTTCTTTTCAGCACGAGCCGCTACAATTTGCTTGGCAGCGTTATCGCCTAACCCCGGAACCGCGTTAAATGGCGCTAAAATAGTATGTTTATCCAAAATCTTGAAGTCAGTTGCTTCAGATTGATCAATATCAACCATCTTAATTTTAATGCCACGTTCAAGACATTCGTTGGCGATTTCCAAAACAGTCAGCAAGCTCTTATCCTTAGCAGAAGCGTCATTTCCTTTATCCTGAATTGCCTTTATCGCTGCCTTAACAGTATTTTTGCCATGGCTCATCGCAACTAAATCAAACAGATCAGCCCGAACTGAGAAATAAGCAGTGTAATAGATTTCTGGATAATATACTTTAAACCAAGCAATTCGTAAGGCCATTAAAATATATGCTGTAGCATGAGCCTTAGGAAACATGTATTTAATCTTTAAGCATGATGGAATATACCAGTCAGGAATATTCTTATTCTTTTTCAAAATCGCCATATTTTCATCACTAATTCCACGACCATGACGAACGGACTCCATCGTCGAAAATGAAACTTCTGGCTTAACGCCCCAGTGAATTAAGTCCATCATGATGTTATCACGACAACCAATTACATCTTTTAACTTACAAGTACCATTATTGACTAAGTCTTCAGCATTTCCTAACCACACATCGGTACCATGGGACAAACCGGAAATCTGCAATAATTCAGAAAACGTTGTCGGTTTCGTTTCTTCAAGCATTCCACGAACAAAGCGAGTACCAAACTCAGGTACCCCCAAGGTTCCTGTTTGCGACCCAATTTGCTCAGGGGTAACGCCTAATGCCTTAGTTCCTGAAAAAAGTGACATTACCCCTGGATCATCTGGCGGAATAGTTAATGGATCAATTCCCGATAGATCTTGCAGGTGACGAATCATCGTTGGATCATCATGCCCTAAAATATCGAATTTTAAAATATTATCATGGATAGAATGGAAGTCGTAGTGCGTAATTAACCAGGCCGCATTAACATCATCGGCTGGATAAGAAACCGGCGTAAAATCATAAATATCCATATCATCGGGCACTACAACAATACCGGCCGGGTGCTGACCTGTAGTTCTCTTAACACCACGAACACCACTAGCTAAACGGTCTAGTTCAGCATTTCTTAATTTAAGATCTCGTTCTTCATCAAAATGCTTAGCATAACCATATGCCGTTTTATCCGCAACCGTAGCAATTGTTCCAGCACGATATGAATTGTCAGGACCAAACATAACTCGAATAAAATTATGAGCCACCGGCTGATAATCTCCCGAGAAGTTTAAATCAATATCAGGGACTTTATCTCCATGAAACCCTAAGAAAGTGGCAAATGGAATATCTTGTCCATCTTTTACCAATGGTGTACCACATTTAGGGCAATCTTTATCTGGCAAGTCATAACCAGAACCATATTCACCATTTTCAAAAAATTGGGAATATTTACACTTAGGACAGCGATAATGCGGTGCCAGTGGATTAACTTCCGTAATTCCTGACATTGTAGCAACTAGACTTGAGCCAACGGAACCTCGAGAACCTACCAAATAGCCGTCTTTATTGGATTTAGCTACCAGACGCTGAGAAATTAAATAAATAACTGCATATCCATTAGAAATAATAGAATTTAATTCAAGATCAATTCTATCTTTGACTATCTTCGGTAGCGGATTGCCATAAAGTTCATAGGCCTTATCATAAGTCAATTTCTTCATTTCTTCATCAGCATGAGCAATATGCGGTGGATACAAACCATCTTTAATCGGTTGAATTTCAGAAATTTCGTTAGCAATCTTATTAGTATTATCAATTACAATTTCTTTAGCAACATCCTTACCTAAGAAGCTAAATGCATCCAGCATTTCTTGTGTTGAATAAAAATGCAAATCCGGTTGTGGTTTATTTCTATTAGGATTAGAACGCTGTGCTGAAATTAAAATTGTTCTATAAATAGCATCATGTGGCTCTACATAATGAGAATCGCCTGTAGCTACAACTAGCTTATTTAATTCTTTACCAAGTTTAACTATATTACCAATAATTTCGTGTAGCTGATCCTCATCCTTAATTAAGCCATCTGCAATTAATTGAGAATAGCTTTTTGGAGGCTGTACCTCTAAATAATCATAGAATTTGGCTTTTTCACGCGCTTCATCATAACCCTTTTGCATCATGGTAATGAAGACATCACCTTGCCAACAACCCGATCCATAAAGTAAACCTTTATGTAATCTAGCTAAATCAGATTTAGGCGTCCGTGGAATTCGATAGAAATCTTTCGTACTTGCAATTGAAACTAACTTATAAAGATTCTTTAATCCCTTTTGATCCTTAGCTAATACCGTCATATGAGAAGGTCGAGCACGTTTATATACTTCACCATGAGCAGCATAACTATTTAAATTATTTAAGTTATCTTCATTATATTTTTTCTTAAATGCATCAAGCAACTTATACATCAAATATCCAGTAGCTTCCGCATCTTGATTTGCTCGGTGGTGATGCTCTAGAGAAACATTGTATTTTTTAGCTAAAGAATCTAAAGTATGTCGATTTTGCTCAGGATGAAGTAAACGAGAAACCTCTAAAGTATCAACAACTGGCTGGGTGATCTCGCTCAGACCTGCCCTTCTTAAAGCAGCATTAACAAATCCAACGTCAAATTGTACATTATGACCACATAAAGGACGATCACCATAAAAATCCTGAAACCGCTTGATTACTACCGCTTCATCATCAGCTGCACCAACCATTTCATCAGTAATTGAAGTCAAGTTAATAGTTTGTTCACTCAAAGGATGATGGGGATTAATGAATTTATCAAAGCGCTCAAGCACTTCACCATTCTTCATCTTAACGGCTCCAATTTCAATAATCGTATCATAAACAGATGAAAGCCCAGTCGTTTCTACGTCAAAAATTACAAATTCACGATCTTCATAAGTCATTGGTGCTGGATTTAAAACTAAAAGCGCATGATCATCTATCATATTAGCTTCTACACCATAAAGTATTTTCATATTTAAGGCTTTACCAGTACTATAAGCTTCTGGAAAAGATTGAACATCTCCATGGTCCGTAATTGCGATAGCTTTTTGACCAAACTTCTTAGCTGTTTTAATGAAATCTGATGGTGTATTAGTTGCATCCAGCTGACTCATATTCGTATGTAGATGTAACTCAACTCGTTTTTCATCGCCTTCATAATCTTCAGTCCGACCAATGTGTTCAACAGTCTCAAAACTACTGATATTGAAAACTACATCATGTTGCCATTGATCATCAGCCGCTGAGCCTTGCATTTTAGCCCATGTTCCTGGCTTAATAGCTGACATTTGTTCGATCTGTTCTTTATCAGAAACAAACTTCTTAAAAGCAATAGAATCACTATAATCAGTAATTTCTCCAGTAAAAATAACCGAGCCCGATTTTAATTCTCGGCTTTCAATATTAAAGATATTACCTTCAATGACTACATTACGAGTACCATCTTCAACTTCTTTTATCTGAGTAATCGGAGCATTTTCATCTAACTTTCGTTTACCATATGAAGTTTTTCTGGTGGGATACTTACTAAGTTGCGGTTTAGGTTTATCGGGTGTTTTTTCATAAACCTGCTGCATACTCTTTTCATGTTCTTGCTGCAATTCTTGCAAGCTCTCCAGATTATTTTGCGAACTGGTATTATCAACTTGGGTAATAAATTTTAAATTAAAGAAGCCATAATTGCGCATTTCTTCAGCTAAATCATCTAAAGCCTTTTGCTCAATCATACCATCAATTACATTATTATCTATTGGGATTACCCAACGATTATCAATTTTATCTGGCTTTTGTCCCGCTAAAAACTCTCTAGCTACAGGCTGAAGAACATTAGAATTTTGAACAGCATAATGCCAATATTTAAGTAAATACTGATCTGATCCATCTGCAGTTCTTACAACCAATTTTACGTTTACAAATGAAGAAAAAGTTTCTTCTACTGCTTTTCTTAAAGCTACATAGGTATCATATCTTAAGGGCGTATCAAAAAAAACGTGGATATCCCACCTATGTTCCTTAGCGTAAACATCCACGTTTTCAATCTTTCCTTTCTGAAGCAAATCATTGTCTTCAAAACTATCAGGAAAGTGAACCTGTTTGAGCAATTTTAAGAAAAGATCATTCTTATTAATCACAAAAATTATCCTAACTCTTGATTTACAAACTTGTCTAATTCATCAATTGACATTTCAGTCGCTTTAGCATCTGTTGGACGTTTAACTTCAACGATTCCATCAGCAGCTTTCTTACCAACCGTAATTCTAATTGGAGCACCAACCAAGTCAGCATCAGCAAACTTAACGCCAGCACGTTCCTTACGGTCGTCGTATAAAACGTCATACTTAGAACTGAACTTTTTTTCAAGTTTTTCAGCTAATTCAGTTTGATCATCTTTGTTCATCTTCATTTGAACAATATGAATTGCAAATGGTGCAATCTCTTTTGGCCAAGCAACACCATGTTCAGTCAAGTGTTGTTCTACAGCTGCAGAAAGCATTCTAGTAACACCAATTCCGTATGAACCCATGATAACTGGCTTAGCCTTACCATTTTGATCCAAGAAATTGGCACCCATTGTCTTAGTATAATAAGTACCTAATTTGAAAATATGACCTACTTCAATTGAAGTAGTGAACTTTAATGGCAAGTGATCAACTGGATCAGGTTCACCCTCATTAGCAGTTCTAATATCAGCAAACTCATTAACTTTAAAGTCTCGGTCTAAGTTGGCATTCTTAAATTGATAGTCGGTTTCACCAGCGCCAACTACTACATTGTAAAGGTTCTTAACAGTTTCATCGGCAATAATCTTGTTTGCCCAATCAGCATTAACAGGACCTACGCCACCCTTTTCACTACCAGTAATTTCCTTTAAATCTGCAGTATTTGCCTCATGAACTTCATCTGCATCAAGAATATGTCCCAACTTAACTTCGTTGATTTGCTTATCGCCACGAATTAAAACAAGAACTTTTTGATCATCAGCAATGTAAAGGATACTCTTAACGATTATAGTTGCTGGAACATCTAAGAATTTAGCTAATTTTTCAATAGTATCACAACCAGGCGTTGCTACTTTAGTTAATTCTTTAGGTTCCTCTGGTTCTTGCTTAAAGGTATCAACACTCTTAGCCATTTCAAGGTTAGCAGCATAAGTACCCTTCTCATTAGTAGCAATGGTATCCTCACCAATAGCTGCAGGAGCTTGGAATTCTGTTGAGTTTTTGCCGCCCATTGTACCTGAGTCAGCAATTACTGGGTGAACAGTTACACCTGCACGTTTAAAAATACGCTCATATGCACCTTTTTGATCATCAAATTGTTCATCTAATTGATCACGAGTTGCGGCAAAACTGTAACCATCTAACATTACGAATTCACGACCACGAAGAAGACCAAAACGAGGACGGTTTTCATCACGGAACTTAGTTTGAATTTGATACAAAGCAAGTGGCATTTGCTTATAACTCTTTAAATTCTTAGCAACGATTTCCGTAAAGGTTTCTTCATGAGTAGGGCCAAGCAAGCTTTCACGACCATGACGGTCTTTCAATTTAAACATTTCAGCACCGTACTTTTTATAACGCCCTGATTCTTGCCATAAGGTTGCTGGTAATAAATGAGGCATAATCATTTCTGGAACATTGATACTGTCCATTTCTTGCTCAATAATTGCCTCTGCCTTGCGTAAAACACGGTAACCTAACGGAAGATAAGCATAAACACCAGCGGTAACCTGACGAATATATCCTCCTCTAATCATCAGTTTGTGACTTTCAGCCACTGCATCTGATGGAGCTTCCTTTAATGTCGGCATAAAAAATTTTGATTGACGCATTAATTTCTCCTAAAGTAAAAATAAAACTAACTATATTATTTTATGAAGTAACGATAAATATCATTACCTGTAACTGCAATAATTAATATTAATAATAAACCAAATCCAATTAAATCAACGATAGCTTCATGCTCTTCAGCAATTGGCTTACCACGGAATAATTCAATTAAGTTCAATAAAAGTTTACCACCATCTAAGCCTGGAATCGGGATTAAGTTGACAATTCCTAAATTAATAGAAATCATCGCTAAAAAGGCTAGAACATACGTAAAGCCCATTTGTGATACTTGTGAGGTTTGCGAATAGATACCCACCGGTCCAGATAATTTATTCAAACTAAAGTGACTAAACAAATTACCTACGGCCCGAAAGATCAAACCGGTCGTAGAAACCGCTGTGTCCCAGCCTCGTTTTAACTTTACAAAAGCATTTTCATTACTTTGGGCTTCAATCCCAATTTGATAAACCTTTTGTTTTTGAATACGGCGTACCTTTGGCACCACTGTAGCAGTTCTAGTCGAACCATCTTTAACTAGTTTAAAGGTCAAAGGTTTACCTTTACTTTGATTAATCTTTTGCGATACTTGTTCAAAACTAACAATCTTTTGACCATTAATTGCTACAATTCGATCACCAGCTTCAATTTTAGCATCCTGCGCAGGTGAATGAGCTATTATTGAACCTATCGTAGTAGTCGCTGGTCCTGGAACTGTGAAAGTCCAGATCAAAAAAACCACAAAACCAAGTACTATATTCATAAATGGTCCAGCAAAATTGGTAGCCAATTTCTGCCAAACATTCGCCTGATTAAATTGAGTATCACGTGGGGCAATTACTAATTCAGTACCATTTTTTTCAATAATTGTAGCATCATGATCGACCCGATAGGTTACCCGATTATTTTCATCACCATTTTCATAGCCTTCAATAATTAATTCATCCACTAAATCTGCTTTAGTAACTTGAACAGGAATTCCTTCAATTGGGATCTCTGATTCAGAAGCATCTATCCTAATAACCTGATTTCGGTCATTTAACTGCAACACTACGGTCATACCAGGATCAAGCTTACTTTCATCATCAGAACTGGCTAAACGAACATAACCGCCTAATGGTAGCCAACGAATGGTATAGGTTGTTGGATTTCTTCTAATTTGAAAAAGCTTTGGTCCCATTCCAATTGAGAATTCTCGTACAAGAATACCTGATTTTTTGGCTACAATAAAATGTCCAAATTCGTGAACAAAAACCAGTATTCCGAAAACGACTATAAAGATTAGTATACCTTTCAAATAAAAATTCTCCTAATGTACAATACCTAAAATTGCGGCGACTACGGGCAAAACAAATAGCATACTATCAAAACGATCTAAGATACCACCATGCCCTGGTAAAATTTTACCAGAATCTTTGACGCCATAGAAACGTTTATATGCAGATTCTACTAAGTCACCCATCTGCCCTACAATGGAAAGGAAAAAGGCCAAGACAATCATAGTCAATTCAGAAGTATTAAAGTTAATCCCTAAATTGCCCATAATTGCCATATAGATTGCACTACAAATCAAAGCACAGATTACTGCACCAATTGCTCCCTCCCAGGTTTTGTTTGGACTAATAACAGGCCATAATTTATGTTTACCGATCTTACGACCAATCATATAGGCACCAATATCAGTAGACCAAACTACTACAAAAACATAACCTAATAATGCTAAACCATTATACGGAAATGATCTAATAGCTGCCATATAATGGAATCCTATTCCTATATAAAGCGAAGCTAAAATATATACACCTACGTCATCAAATGTTGTTTTATTTTTGGAAAGAACAGTCCATGTTAAGAAAAGCATAATAATTCCAAAGAATACTCCAAACTTAGTAATGCTTGAAGGGAATACTTTAAAAAATGAATCTGGGACTGTCCAAGTCAAAGTAGCAAGCAAAGCTAGCAAAAAATCAAAGGATACTAAAATCTGTTTCTTCATTAAGAAGATTTCACTAATGCCAACTGCAGCAAATAATACAGTCAACCAATCCATCCAGAGTCCGCCTGCCAGCACAATTGGAATAAATAAGATTAAGGCAATAACTGCCGTAATTACACGTTGTTTCATATTAACTATCCGATTCGTCTACCTTACCAAAGCGCCGATTACGGTGCTTATAATCATCTACAAATTTCTTCAAATCATCTTCATTGAAATCAGGCCAATTTTTATCACTGAAAGCTAGCTCTGAATAAGCCAATTGCCAGAGTAAAAAATTGGAAATACGCTGCTCACCAGAAGTTCTAATTAATAAATCAGGATCTTGGTATTCCCCGAATTTACCCGTCATTAAATGGTCAGAAATCATTCCTTCAGTGATATCTTCACTCTTGAGCATACCTGCTTCAATCATTCCACCCAATTCCTGCATCGCTGAAACAATTTCTCTACGCGAGCCATAATTAAAGGCAAAATTTAAGATCAGGCCAGTATTATGAGCAGTTTCTGACATAGCACGTTGAACAATTTGATAGGTTTTCTCTGGTAGCTCGTCCAGATACCCCATAATATTTACTTTGACATTGTTCTTCATCAAAGTGGGCATATACTTATCAAAAAAGCGCACTGGAAGATTCATTAAATAAGCAACTTCTTCTTTAGGTCTTGCCCAATTTTCAGTAGAAAAAGCATATAAAGTTAAAATTTTAATACCTAACTTATCAGCAGCTAAAGTAATTCGTTCAACATTATCCATGCCCTCTCGGTGGCCTACAAATCGAGGCTTATGCCTTTTTTTAGCCCAGCGACCATTGCCATCCATAATAATAGCTAGATGATTTAATTCATTGTCTTTTTTACTCATATTTATCCTTGAGTAATTTCCTTGCGTTTTTCATCAGCAAGTTGGTCAATTTTCTTAGTTGAGTCATCAGTTACTTTTTGAACTTGCTTTCCCAAGTTGCGTTGTTCATCTTCAGTAATATCGCCATTTTTTTCATCTTTTTTCAAAGAATCCATAGCTTCACGACGAACATTTCTAACGGCAATTTTAGCTTCTTCAGCGTATTTTCCAACTTCCTTAGCGATTTCTTCTCTTCTCTCACCAGTAAGTTGTGGAATAACTAATCTAATTACTTTCCCATCATTAGCTGGGGTTAAGCCAAGATTAGAAGCCAATAATGCATGTTCAATGTCATCTAAACTATTTTGATCATAGGGTGTAATTAGTAATACACGAGGTTCAGGAATAGTAATACTTGACATTTGAGTTAAAGGAGTTGGTGCGCCATAGTATTGAACCTGAACATTGTCAAGCAAAGCTGCATTGGCAACTCCCGCACGAATTGATGCTAATTTCTTTTGATAAACCTTAATGGATTTATCCATATTTTCTTGTGTTTTCTTAATAATTTCGTTATTCATTATTTATTACCTCTAATCACAGTACCAATATTTTCACCCAAAACAACTTTCTTAATGTTACCTGGGGTATTAACGTTAAATACAATTAACGGAATTTCTGTGTCCATCGAAAGTGAACTTGCAGTTCTGTCCATTACTTTCAAATTCTTAGAAATCAAATCAAGTTGAGTTAACTCTGAGAACTTGGTAGCTGAAGGATCAGTTTTAGGATCAGCTGAATAAACACCATCAACACCGTTTTTAGCCATTAGAATTACATCTGCACCAATTTCGGCCGCACGAAGTGCTGCAGTAGTATCAGTTGAGAAGTAAGGATTACCTGTACCACCACCAAAGATAACTACGCGTCCTTTTTCAAGATGACGTAAAGCTCTCCTTCTAATATAAGGCTCAGCAATTTGTCTCATTTCGATCGAGGTTTGCATTCTAGTTGGAACACCAACTTTTTCAAGACCATCTTGCAAAGCTAATCCATTCATAATAGTAGCAAGCATCCCCATATAGTCAGCTTGTGCACGTTCCATTCCTAGCTTAGCGCCAGTTTCACCACGCCACATATTACCGCCGCCACAGACAACACCGATTTCAACACCTAAATCATGAACAGACTTAATTCCTTTAGCTAAGTGTCCGATGACTGTTGGATTAATCCCAGTTCCTTTATCACCTGCTAAAGCTTCACCTGATACTTTTAAAATAATACGCTTATATTTTACTTGACTCATATGAAATGACCTCCTCTAATAGCTTTAATTATTCTACCATATATAACTAGTTAATGTCTTTTAAGTCAACAAAGGCAAAAGATTTTTTCTAAAAAAAGGAGGGGTACATAAACGTACTCCTCCTTTCTATTTAGGGTAGTAATAACTACTTCATTTGTTCGCGAACTTCAGCAGCAAAGTCTTCTTGTTTCTTTTCGATACCTTCGCCAACTTCAAAACGCTTAAAGGCAACTAACTTAGCACCATTGTCTTTTAAAAATTCGCCAACAGTTTTACTATCATCCATGATGTAATCTTGTGATAAAACAGCAAATTGCTTATCAACTTGAGTATTATCATCGATGAAACGTTGCATCTTACCAGGAATAATTCTGTCCCAAATCTTTTCTGGCTTGCCTTCTTCTTTAAGTTCAGCCTTGATGTCTTCCTTAGCTTTAGCTAAAACATCATCAGTTAATTGCTTTTCTGAGCCATAAACAAGGTGTGGCAATGGCTTCTTGTGTACTAATGCACGACTTTCGTTATCTTGATCAATTTTGTGGTTCATCAATGCCAATTGCTCAGTAATGAAGTCATCGTCTAATTCATCTGGTGAAATAACCTTTGGCTTCATAGCAGCAATATGCATTGCCAAGTGCTTAGCCATTGCGGCATCTGCACCTTCTAAGACAGTGATTACACCAATTTGACCACCATTGTGTTGGTAAGTACCAAATTCTTGATCATCAGTCTTTTCTTCTAAAGCAAAACGACGTAAAACAATCTTTTCACCAATTGTTGCGGTTGCGTCTACAAAAGATTGAGCTAGGGTCTTGCCATCAGCCATCTTTAATTCATTTGCTTCTTCAGCATTAGCTGGCTTACCTTCAGCAATGGTCTTAGTAACATCCTTTACTAAGTTAACGAACTTTTCGTTTTGAGAAACGAAATCAGTTTCTGAGTTAATTTCAGTCAAAGCAGCCACGTTGCCAGCAACACAAACGCCAGTTAAACCTTCAGCTGCAACACGGTCAGCCTTCTTAGCAGCTTTAGCCATACCTTTGTCGTGAAGATATTCAATGGCCTTGTCCATATCACCGTCAACTTCTACTAATGCCTTCTTGGCGTCCATAACGCCAGCACCAGTACGTTCACGTAATTCTTTAACTTGCTTTGCAGTAATTGCCATTATAAGTCCTCCTACAGAACTAACAGTAAAAACTAGTCTTCTGGGTTTTCTTCAGCACTAACAGCTTCTTCTGAGCCATCAGCATTTTCTTTAAAGTCAACTTCAACAGACTCATCGTCTTGACCTTGCTTGCCTTCAACGATAGCATCTGCCATAGCACCAGCGATCAAACGGATAGCACGAATAGCATCATCGTTTGAAGGGATAACTACGTCAATTGGTTCTGGATCAGTGTTGGTATCAACCATAGCTACAACTGGGATACCCAAAATGTTAGCTTCGTGAACAGCAATCTTTTCCTTCTTAGGATCTACTACAAACAATACATCTGGGATTCTTGGCATATCTTCGATACCACCTAAGAATCTTTCAAGTTTGTCCATTTCCTTAGTTAAAAGAGCAACTTCCTTCTTTGGTAATACGTCAAAAGTACCATCCTTTGACATTTCATTTAATTGCTTTAATCTCTTAACACGGCTTTGAATAGTAGTCCAATTAGTCAAAGTACCACCTAACCAACGTTGGTTAACGTAGTATTGACCTGCACGAGTTGCTTCTTCAGCAATTGAGTCTTGAGCTTGCTTCTTAGTACCTACAAACAAGAAAACGCCGCCGTCTTGTGCAACAGCCTTCATAAAGTTGTAAGCGCCATCTAACATCTTGATAGTCTTTTGTAAATCAATGATGTAGATACCATTTCTTTGAGTAAAAATGTAAGGAGCCATCTTTGGGTTCCATCTTCTAGTTTGGTGACCGAAGTGCACACCAGCTTCAAGCAATTGCTTCATTGTAACAATGTCTGCCATATTATATTCCTCCTATGGTTTTAATCCTCTCAAGCGTTCTTTTCACCATTTAACCACTACCTAGGGCACCACAATGGTGATCGCTCTTGATGTGTTTTAAATTCTTGCATGTCTTAAAACATACTTATCTATTTTACAAAAATTTTTTTTAACTTTCAAGACTAAAACTTAATATTACGTTCTTTTAAAAACTTTTCCTTCCATTCACGATTATGATGTTTAAACCAATATTCCCTCTTTAATGCTAAGCGCTTATCATCAAATTGCTCATGATAAATCATTCGTACCGGTCTACGCGTCTTAGTATACTTTGCTCCTTTACCTGCATTATGCATTTTCAAACGATGCGCCAAATCATTAGTAAATCCGCCATAAAAACTACCATCGTTACATAATAAAACATAAAAATAATACTTGCCCTGTGCTTCTCTTTTTTGCTTATCTTCGTCAGTTTCTCGTACAATTTTCTGAATAAAAGGCTTAAAATTGCCATCTTGATCATGAACTTCAATTGCATCCCTAATTTCTGTTCCATCTGTTCCCGTATGCTTAACAGCCTCAACTATGATTAAATTTGCATCTTTTCCGCGATGTGCAACAAACGGTTGAACAAACTTCACACTCAAATCATGCTTCATACAATAATAACAAATTTCACCTAAGCGCTCAGGACGATGGACCATAAACATTTTCCCTTTCATCTTGAGCAATCCACTAGCTACTTCAATGATTTGTTCCAAATTAATCAACAATTCATGACGGGCAATTGCTTTCTTACGGTCAGGATTAATCTCATGACCTTTAGGTGCTTTAAAATATGGCGGATTGACTGTCACTACATCATAACTATCTTTGCGCAGAAATTTAGGAGCATTCAAAACATTTTCCTGATAAACTGAAATTCGGTTTTCCATTTTATTCAACTCAATTGAACGTTGAGCTTGAGAAAATATTTCTTTCTGAATTTCAATTGCGTCATAATGTGCTCGATTAAAATATGCCATATAAATAGTGGCCGCACAATTCCCAGCACAAAGATCTGCTACTTTATCCCGATCATGAATCGCATCTTTAGCCCAATAAGCCAGAAAAAGCGTATCCATTGAAAAGCTAAAAGCAGTTTTTTCTTGAATTATCCGCAAGTTATCGCTATACATATAATCAATTCGTTCATTATCTTTAAGTTCTACCATAAAAACAGTTGCCTTTCTTGTGTTTATATTTTTATAATAGCTTACAACAATTGGAGGAATTTATGTTTTATAAAATTATTTGCCCTATCGTGCGCTTTATCGTATGGGTATTAAATGGACATCTACATATTCATCATAAAGATCGCTTGCCAAAAGGCAACTATATTCTAGTTGCACCACATAGAACTTGGTGGGAGCCTTTACTTTTTGCATTAGGCGCTAGTCCAATGGAATTCATGTTTATGGCCAAAATAGAATTATTCAAAAATCCAGTTTTGCGTTTTATTTTAAATCATGCTCACGCTTTTCCAGTAGACCGCAAAAATCCTGGTCCTTCAGTTCTAAAAGTTCCAGTTAAGGGACTTAAAAAAGGTAAGCTTTCCCTGATTATTTTTCCATCTGGGACAAGGCATTCAGCTAAATTAAAAGGTGGAGCCTTGGTAATTGCCAAGATGTCACAAAAGCCAATGGTTCCCGTAGTCTATCAAGGTCCATTGTCATTTAAAGGATTATTAAAACGGCAGCCATTAAAAGTTAATTACGGCAATCCAATCTCAATAGACCGTAAAACTAAACTAACTCATGAAAATGAAGCAATTATCTATCAGCAACTTGAAGATGCTTGGAATAATTTAGACCAAGAATTAGATCCTAATTTCCATTACATTGCAAAATAATAATGTACTTAGTTCAAAACGGACTAAGTATTTTTTATGCTTATATTTGATTAGTGTTAAAATAAATAATTAGGTTTGATAATTATTGGAGGAAAGATAATTGTTAGAAAAAACATTTTACAAAATGATGCTTAGCAAGTCCTTCCCTTTTCCCGTTAAAGTAACTTACTGGGACGGCAAAAGCGAAGTTTATGGTAATGGCACTCCTGAAGCTGAGATCGTATTCAATGAAAAGATCCCTATGAGCGAGATCATTAAAAATGCTTCTCTAGCTTTAGGCGAAGGCTACATGTATAAAAAGATAGAAATTCATGGCAGCATTCAAAAAGTAATCGATGGTGCTTATGAGAGTGCAGACAGTTTTATACGCTCTTTAAAATTCCGTAAATTTTTACCTAAATTAAAACATACGGAAAAGCAAAGCGAAGAAGACGTACAAAGACATTACGATATTGGTAACGACTTCTACGAAATGTGGCTTGATCCTACTTTGACTTACTCATGTGCCTACTTCACCGATGATAATAAAGATGACCTTGAAAAAGCACAGATTGCTAAAGTTCACCATATTTTAAATAAACTAAATCCTCAAAAGGGCAGAACTTTGCTTGATATCGGTTGTGGCTGGGGTACTTTAATGCTTACTGCTGCTAAGGAATATGGTTTAAAAGTTACCGGCGTAACTTTAAGTGAAGAACAGTACAAACTCGTTCAAAAGAAGATTTACGATGAAAATTTGCAAGATGTAGCTGAAGTTAAACTTGAAGATTACCGTGAATTAGGTGATCAACAATGGGATTACGTAACTTCCGTTGGTATGTTTGAACATGTTGGTTCTGAGAACTTGGGTGAATATTTCAATGATGTTGCTAAATACCTCAAGAATGATGGTGTAGCTTTGATTCATGGCATCACCCGTCAACAAGGTGGAGCTAATAACGCTTGGATCAAGCCACATGCCGTCTTCCGGCTTAACATCAAAAGCCTCATAAAAGGCATCTTGACATTGCACAGGAATATTTACTCTTGTAGGCTGTGGTGCATGAACATCAACTTGTACTTCCGTTTTAATTGCTTCTGGACGCTGCTTTTGCATCCAGCTTCTGGCATAATTTTCAAACAAGTCTTTCAAATCTACACCATCATTCTTGCCTGCTTGTACAGCACAAGCAAGACCAGCTAGGTCAGCAATATTCTCACCAACCACTTGCTTACCATTAACTTTAGCCGGGCCATATTGCAAGCCGTCAAAGATATCGACCATTTGACCGACACGCTTGTTAAATTCAGCAAAGTCTTCTTTGGTCCACCAATTATTCATATTTCCATGTTCATCAAATTTAGCACCACTATTATCAAAAGCGTGTGAAACTTCATGACCAATGGTTGCACCAATACCGCCATAGTTTGCACCGCGAGATTGATGAATATCGTAAAATGGTTTTTGCAAAATTCCAGCTGGGAAAGTTAAATCATTTCTTTGCGGATCATAGCACGCATTGTTTAAATTCCCTGGCATCAGCCATACTGAGCGATCAACTGGCTTAGTTAATTTATTCATTTCATATCTAGTTCTAACTGTTGCCATAGCCGCTTCATTTTCGTATAAACTTTTTGCAGGATCAACTTGCAGTAAATCATAGATTTCTTCAATCTTTTCTGGATAGCCGATCTTTAATACTAAAGCATTTAATTTAACAATCGCCTTTTTCTTAGTATCTTCAGAAAGCCAATCATTACTTTTGATTCGCTCTTCGTAGACCTTTAGCATTTTATGAATCATGTCTTCCACATCATGCTTTGCCTCAGCACCAAAATACTTTTGACCATAGTAGATACCTACGACTTCATCAAAAGCACCATTAGCTAAACGGTAAGCTTGCTTGATCTGTGAAGGCATTTTTAGCGTACCTGAAATAGCTTGATCAAACGGAAACGCTGCTTCACGAAATTCCTGGGATAAATATTTAGCTACATTGTTAATATATTTAACTAACATCCAGCCCTTGATCTCGTCAAAGTTTTGTTCATTGATCAATTCTTCAGCATGCTTAAGAAAACGCGGCTCCATCACAATCACGCGATCTGGTTTAACTGGTAAAATCTGATCTAGGAAATCGGCCATATCAAATGACTTGAATTTTGCAATAAAATCAGCATATGAAACCGGGTTATAGATAGCAGCGTAATCTGACCATTCTTCAGTAGATTTAACTACTTTGGATAGCTTTTGATCAAAAGCTAAAGCGCTTTCGACATATGTTTTTGCTTCAGTCTTACCCAGACCAGCCATCATCAGCAAATTAATACTTTGCTTTTGCAAAATATCTAATAGTTTTTTTGCATCTGAAGTTTGATAAGTGGTTGTATCTGGCAAAAATGTTCCTGGTCCACCAAAATAAAGCACGTTTACGTCAGTGTTCTTCATATCGGCATCAACATCATAAACAACTGGCAATGCGTATGGTCCTATAAATAATTTAGCTGCATTTTGCTTAAAATCAGTAAAATTATTTAAATCTAAAATCTTTTGCAAATCATTTTGAATTGGGCGAGCACCGTCGGCATCCCTCTTGACAAAAGCTTTTGCAATCTTGTACAAAGCAATTGCTTTATCAAAATCTCTCACCTTAGGTATTTCTTCCTTGCCTGCAGCAATATTGGCAAAGTCTTTCATCATTCTATCTTCAATGCGAATATCTAGTTCGGAATTCACTCCAGTTGAAGTACGATCAGCTGGAATTTCAGCCTTAGAAAGCCACTCTGAATTAACTGCTAAATATAGGTTATCTTGTGGTTTAGTATTAACGTCAGGTTCAGCAACATCACCAGCACCACCACGAACTGCAAAATATCTTCTCATTTTTTCACCTTCAATTATTTATTTTCATTATTCTGTAAAGTATACAGATTGTAATAATAGCCCTTCTTCTTTAACAACTCTTCATGATTGCCTCGTTCAATTATACGCCCTTTATCCAAAACAATAATCTGATCTGCATCGGCAATCGTTGATAATCTATGTGCAATTGCTAAAGTGGTTCTACCTTTACGCAGACGCTTAAGTCCTTGTTGAATCAAAGTCTCAGTTTCGGTGTCTACATTGGCTGTTGCTTCATCTAACACCAAGACCTTTGGATTAGTTACCAAAGTTCTAGCAAATGAAATCAGTTGTCTTTGACCTTAACTTAGTTCTTCTCCACCTTCAATTACTTTAGCATGATATTTTCCTGGCATCTGCTCAATAAACTGATCAGCTTGTACTGCCTTTGCGGCTTTTTTAATTTGCTGATCAGTAATCTTTTTATTGTATAAACGAATATTAGATGAAATATCACCATAAAACATAAATGGCTCTTGTAAAACCAAGCCTAATTTTTGACGCAATTCCTTTTTAGGATATTTTTTTATATCCACGCCATCGATTAAAATTTGCCCTTGGCTGAATTCATAAAAACGCATCATAACATTAATAATCGAACTCTTACCTGAGCCAGTATGCCCCACAATTCCTAAAGTTTCTCCTGGATTGACCGTAAATGAAATATCGTGCAAAATTTCATTTTTACCATCATAAGAAAAACTAACATGCTTAAATTCAATCTTGCCCTGAGTAATAGTCAAGTCCTGCTGCTCATTTTGCGCAGGTTCATATTGCGTATCATCTAAGATTCTAAAGATTCTTTTACCTGCAACAATCCCGTCTTGGAAGAAGGTCATTTGATCCATCATTGTTGAAATCGGGTTAAACAGTTGAGAAATATATTGTGAAAATGCATAAACTACGCCAGCAGGCACAAAAGTTTCTCGCAGTGGAAAGCCAAAGTACATTAATGACACTGCTAAAGCCAATGAGTAAAGCAAACTGGTTAAAGGCGACAGAAGCAATGAATTAATTCGAATCATATTAAAACGTGTATTCATTAAACCGCCGTTTTCTCCTTCAAAATTTTTAGTCATTCGATGTTCTTGATTAAATTGCTGAATAATTGAGACGCCTTCAATTGATTCGTTTAAATTAGCATTAATTCGGCTTAAGTGTTCACGATAATTACGATATAAACGCGAACTCTTTTGTGAATATAGCCAAATTACCAAAAGCAAGATAGGTATAAAGGCTAAAATCAGCCAACCAGCGATCACATTTGTAGTAAACATGGCAACAAGTGCTGTCACCACCGAAAACGCACCAATAACAATAGTTGATAGAACTGTCAAGAAATTGCTTAAGGTCATCGTATCATTAGTGACTCTAGATACTATTGAGCCGGCAGGCGTTTTATCGAAATAGCGCATTCCTAACGTATGCAATTTACGATATAAAGCCCGTCTAAGACTTTCAAGTGTTTTTTCTGAACCTAATGCAAAAAAGTATTGATAAATAAATTAAATAACTGCCTTAAGAATTGAACCTAAAGCATATAAAAAGCCAGCAAACAAAATCACCTGCACAGTCGCACTCTGATGCAATAAAAAGACATCTAAAAAATACTGCAACCCTCTAGGCAAAAGAATATTAATAATGCTGACTATAAAGGCTCCCACTAAGGCAATAATCATTTCAAATTTAAATTTTTTAACGAACTTCATCAATCGTTTAAAAATTGCAACTTGTTCTTTAAAGGGAATAGCTTTTGCCCAAACTGATTCCTGATTTTCTTCATTATTCATTGATGTCTTCACCTACCTTTGCTTGTAATTCCTGTCTGCACCACATTTCTGCATACCAGCCATCTTCTGCTAATAGCTGTTGATGGTTGCCACGCTCTACGATTTGCCCGTCTTTTAATGCTAAAATCAGATCGGCATCCATCACTGACGTCAGACGGTGAACTGCAATCAATGTCGTCTTATCTTGTCTTTCTTTTCTTAATGCAGACAAAATTTCTGTTTCCGTTTTAGCATCTACAGCGGACAAAGCATCATCCAAGATTAAAATCTGACTATCTTTTAACAAAGCTCGAGCAATTGACATTCTTTGTCTCTGACCACCAGAAAGGGAAATACCATTTTCACCAACTAAAGTTTCATAGCCCTTCGGCATTTGAAGAACATCATCATGCAAATCACTCTTTTCGGCTGCACTCGCCACATCACTTTTATTTGCTTTTTCAGAAGAAAACGCAATATTCTTGCCGATACTGGTTGAAAACAAAAAATTATTCTGTGGTACATAAGCAATCTGCCCCAATAAAACTTTTAGTGGAATATTGCGAATGTCTTTGCCATTCAAAGTTATCTGCCCCTGATACTGATCAAATTCTCTCAGCAATAGTTGAATAATTGTTGTTTTACCGGCACCAACACGCCCAACTAAACCTAAAGTTTGGCCTTGCTTCAAAGTAAATTCAATATTTTTTAAAACTGGAATATCTTTTTCATCAAGATATGCAAAAGATTTAATATCATAATGCAAATCGCCTTGTAAATCTTTAGAAGTAATGGTCTGATCGGCATGAGCATCTGTAATAAGAGGCTTTTCATCTAATAATTCTTCTACTCGATCATAACTTGCACTGCCTCGTTCCAAAATGTTGAAAAGATACCCGATTGCAAACATTGGCCAAACCATATTAGAAATATAGGCAATAAAAGATACTAATTGTCCAAAACTTCCATGCACCTAATGCCAGAAACGGCAATGGCAATAAAACTATTACGGTTAAGCGCCAATCAACAAAAATAATCATCGCGATCATCGTTGAAAGACCCATAATTAGAGAGTCAACTAAAGTCAAAACCCCATCGCCGGCAACATTTTGAATAGCTGATACATCATTCGTCGCATGTGCCATCAAATCGCCCGTTCGATGGCGCTGATAAAAAGTTCGATCCATTATCATAAAATGGTTAAATAATTTAGAACGCATTTGCCGTTCCAATTCAGCAGCTCCCCCCAAATCTGCTTACGCCAAAAATAACGTAAAACATAAAGCGTAAAAGCTGCTGCTAATACGGCTAGTATTAACATTCCATATTCGCCCCAAGAAATATGGCCTTTATCAAGCTGATCTGCCATTAGCCCTAAAACTCGCGGCGGCACAAGATTGGCTAATGAAGTCAGGGCTAAAAAAGTGATGCCAACAATGTATCGTTTTTTCTCTTGTTTAAAGAACCAGCCTAATTTTCTAAATATTTTCATATATTCACTTCATTTACAAAAGTGTACAAAAAAAGACGAAGAAAATTTTCCTCGCCTTTTCAATAAAAAATAATTAATTGAATTATCTTTGCTGGTGTTTCATCATATTCATTACTTGGTGAACCTTCTTGTTAGAGGGTTTTTGTCCCATTTGAGACATCATAGCAACGATCATATCTTCACTGATAGGAGGATTTTCTTTAAAATATTTCTTCATATATGCTCTTGCACCATAAAAACCAGCTACGGCACCAATCAAGAGCGCAATAATAATCAAAAAAATTGCTAAACCTAAATTCATATTGTATATCCTCCATTAACTAACAATATTATCTTACATAATTTTTTAACTTTTTTAAAGGGTTAATTAGTCTTTTCTAAGTCCTTTTCTTCTTTGAGCGCGCTTGGCTCTTTCGGAAGTGATTTCCTTACCATTTTTATCCAGAATAACCATATCTTCAACATCTTGCTTGAAAGCAGCTCTAAAGTTAGCCAAGAATTTTTGATGTAATTCTTTTCTTTCTTTTTCTTCTGCAGGGGTTAATCCTTCATTTTCTTTCTTATTATAAAGTTCATTAATTCGATCAGTAACCCTTTTTTCTTCTTCTTTGCTCATTGTCATAATATCCACCTCACATTAACAATCTTTAGTCTACCGTATTTTTAGTAATAAAAAAAGATATATTTTTTAGAACGCCTGTTTGATATTTCCTTTCAATTCTGGTAGAATATATGTTATAAATAAAATAATAAAAATTTAAGTAAACGGAGAAAGACTATTATGCCTAAAAAAACTAGTGAGACTAAGCAATTAGAAATCTTACAATACATTTATGATACTGTAGATCATCGCGGATTTCCACCGACGGTGCGTGAAATCTGTGCAGCAGTAGGATTATCTTCAACTTCAACTGTTCACGGACACTTATCGCGTCTTGAACGCAAAGGCCTATTGATCAAAGATGCTACTAAGCCTCGGGCTCTAGAAATTACTGCTGAGGGCAAGAAAGAATTAGGCATTAAGCCCACAACTATTCCCATCGTGGGTGTTGTAGCAGCAGGTCAACCAATTTTAGCAGTAGAAGATATTGAGGATTATTTCCCACTACCACCGGATCTTAAGAATGATGCTGGTGAACTTTTCATGCTTAAAATACATGGCAATAGCATGATTAATGCTGGTATTTTAAACGGTGATAGTGTTATTGTTAAGAAACAATCAACTGCTAATAATGGTGAAATAGTTGTTGCAATGACTGAAGAAAATGAAGCAACTATTAAGCGTTTCTTTAAAGAAAATGGACATTACCGTTTGCAACCAGAAAACGATTCAATGTCTCCTATTATTCTTTCAGAAGTTAAAATTCTTGGTAAAGTAGTTAGCCTTTACCGTAACAATATTGATTAATGTTTAATGCCTAAGTCTTAAGATTTAGGCTTTTTTCTACCAAAATTTGTATTATTTTATCTTCGAATAAAGGTAACCATTGCTTTAAATATCCGGCACGAGTTGGATGAATTTCATCAGCCATGTAAAGTGAAGCTTGTTTTTTTAGCTTGGGATTATTATACAAATCTAAAATTTCAATATTCCATTTTTGTGCTAATTGATGTCCACTATTTACCATTTTTTCATATAATTCACTTTCAAAATATGGATTAGTATAAATTAAAATTGGACAATGCCATTTTGATTTAGCAGTACTAATAATATATTCCATAGCCCCAATAATAGTCTGAGTATCAAAAACATCATTTTGACTAATTTTACCTAGTTTTTTACCTTGTCTAGCATCATTAGTAGATAATTGCAAAACAAATAAATCAGGATTAGTCTCCTTTAATTCTTTATTAAAGCGTGCAACATAAGAATCACCTGCATTATAAGTCGCTTGATCAACCAAAGTAGTACCATTTTCAGCATCTTTAATTGCAGCTATTCCATCTTTCTTCCAGAGATAATCTACGAAAGATTCGCCTAAAGCGCCAAAGCCAAACGTTACAGAAGAGCCTAAAAACAAAATTTTTTTATTTCGTAGAGGGCTATTTATTGTCTCCACTTTATTTAAACTATATTTTCGATTATTACCAGATAAATATGCCAGATCTGCATAAATACGTTGATACAATGGATGTTCATCTAAATCCATTCGAAGTTCATTTAGAGCAATATCTGAGAGATCATTATTTTGTCTAATCGGAATTAAAAAAGTTTCATTACTCATTATTTTTCCTTTCTTTAGCTATATAAGGTTTAATTATCTCCCAATCCTTAATTATATCCTCTGTCAATTTACGATTATAGAAAATTGCAGCGGGATGATATTCTGGAATAATTGTATATTTTTTATCAGACTAAATATAACCATTTTTTGTTTCATCCAGTTTTAAAATTGGCGTATTTTCAATTACTTTACCATGCTCTGCTGAAATTCTATGTCCTGGGCCTAAAAGCCTCTCAAGGCCAGTATTTCCTAAAGTAACTATTATTTTGGGCTGCGCATAATCAATTTCATAATCTAAAAATGGAGCATGTGCTAAGATTTCCTTTTTCGTCGGTTTACGATTAGGCCGTTTAATAACCTCTTTATTTTCTCGTTTACTAAAAACTTTTTTGATCGCAAATGGTCTACTTCTAACTGCACTAGTGATATAGACATCCTTTCTAGTTAAACCGACTTGCCGAAGAGATTTATCCAGTTCCTTTCCCGCACTCCCACTAAAAGGAATATTATTGACTATTTCATTTCTTCCTGGGGCTTCTCCTACAATCATTAACAAGGGATGCTGTGGACCGCTGCCTGAGTTAAGGCCTTCTAATTTCATTCCTCTTGAGCGTCGCATAACCTCCGCAATTAATTTTTCCGGATAATCCATTATTATCACCTACCCTTATTTATATTATATAGTAATTACCCAAGTATAACTGTGGATAAGTGTCTGTTTTAGACGTAATTCCACACTTATTATTAATTTTTATAATCATAACTTCACAAGCTATAAATACTTATATATAAATATTTATTGATATCTTGTGAAGTTATTTTAGCGTTTCACATAAGTTACACAATAAATATTTTCACAAACTTAATCAATAAAAAAGAGCCAGTTCACATCGAACTGACTCCTTTGATAATTAACGACGTGCTTCAGCAATTCTTGCTGACTTACCATGACGTTCACGTAAATAGTAAAGCTTAGCGCGACGTACACGACCATGACGCTTAACTTCAACCTTAGCAACACGTGGATCGTTAACTGGGAAGGTTCTTTCAACACCAACACCTGAAGCAATCTTACGAACAGTGTAAGTAGCACCGATGCCAGTGCCCCTCTTCTTAATTACAACACCTTCGAATAACTGAACACGTTCATGTGTACCTTCTACAACACGTACGTGAACAGTTACAGTATCACCTGCACGGAAAGTAGGGATATCGTCACGAATTTGTTCTTTAGTTAATTCTTGAATTAATGGATCCATAATGTATTTTCTCCTTCTACGGCATTCATCAACGTACTAACGTCAGCGGAACACCCATAACTTTGATTAGTTGTGACTTTAGCCACGCTAACTAGTTTAACAAATAAACAATACTTAATCAAGCTCTAACCTAATTTCTGTCAACATTTTCTTTTCTTCGCTACTTAAATCACGCTTTTCCAATAAATCAGGTCGATGAAGATAAGTTGCTTTTAAAGCTTCTTTATGTCGCCATTCGGCAATCTTTTGATGGTTGCCACTAGTCAGAACTTCTGGTACTTTCTGCCCCTCAAAATCTGCAGGACGTGTGTACTGCGGATATTCAAGCAATCCATGTGAGAAGCTTTCTTCTACTGGACTAGCAGCATTGCCTAAGATACCTGGAATTAAACGTACAGTTGCATCAATCATGCTCATTGTTGGTAATTCGCCACCAGTTAAAACATAATCACCAATTGATACTGTTTCATCAGCTAAATTATATACCCGCTGATCAAAGCCCTCATAATGACCGCAAATAAATGTTAATTCATCTTCTTTGGCCCAATCTTGCGCTATTTTTTCATTAAAAGTCTTACCTTGTGGGGCAGTAATAATAATCTTGCCAGTCGATGATAAAGAATCTAATGCTTTCTTAATCGGCATTATTTGTAAAACCATCCCTGCTCCGCCACCATACGGAGTATCATCAACGTGATGATGAACATCATTAGTAAAATCACGGAAATTAATTAAGTTAAGTTGCCACTTCTTATCTTCTAGCCCGCGACCTAGCATTGATACCTGCAAAGGCGTAAACATATCAGGAAAAAGCGTTAAAACATTAATCTTCATCGCGTAGGCCCTCCATCAAATCAACGTAGATCTTTTTATCGGGTACATCTACACTTTTAATTACATCAGCTATATTCGGAATCCAATATTCCTTACCATTTTTTTCATGAACTAACCAAATATCATTAGCCCCTGGTGATTGGATATCAGTAATCTTACCTAAAATCTTCTCAGATTCATTATCGATCACGTCGCATCCTAAGATATCTTTATAATAGTAAACATTATTAGGTAGTTCTCCGCGATCAGTTTCACTAACTACTAAGACCTTGCCACGTAGCTTCTCAGCTGCATCAATATCCGTTACTTCATTAAATTGCAGCAACCAAAATTGCTTGAATGACCGACTCTTCTTAATAGTTAAGATTCGATCAGTATTTTCCTTTAAGGCTAAATGCATCCCTTCCGCAAAGCGTTCTTCTGGGAAATCAGTAATCACATTTACCTTAACTTCTCCAGTTAAACCATGGGTAGTTAAGATCTTCGCTACGTCAAAATATTCCATCGGTAACTCCTTTTAAGTAAGAAAAAAAGCTTGAAGCACATAGCATCAAGCCTTAAATCATAACAAGATTACTTGTTGTATTTTGCATCGTGCAACTTAGTCATTAAGCCAGCACCTGAAAGAAGTGATCTAACAGTGTCTGAAGGTTGTGCACCCTTTTGTAACCAATCGAAGATCTTGTCTTCGTCAAGCTTCAATTCCTTTGGTTGTGAAACTGGGTTGTAGTAACCAACTTGTTCGATGAAACGACCATCACGTGGCATACGTGAGTCTGCAACAACGATTCTGTAGAATGGCTTTCTCTTGGCACCAGCACGGTGCATACGAATTTTAACTGACATAAATTAATTTCCTCCTAAAAACTTAACGATTAATAATATACCACCAAATTTTGTGGGTGTAAAGTGTTTTCCCTTAACAGCTACAAAAATTATGAGTGGAATCGCTTAATTTTACGTAAACGCTTCTTTTTATTCTTCTTAAAGTTTTTATTCATGCGTCGCATAGCCATCTTAGCCATTGGCGAATCCATCCCAGGCAACTTGCTTAAACCCTTCATATTGCCTTTAGTGACTTTACTCATCATATCACGCATTTGCTTAAACTGCTTGATCATCCTATTAACTTCAACAACAGGACGACCTGATCCAGCAGCAATTCTTCTGCGCCGACTTGGATTTAAAATATCGGGATTTTCACGTTCTTCTTCGGTCATTGAATAGACAATAGCTTCAGTATGATCAATTTGCTTTTGATCAATACTCAAATTCTTAAGTTGCGGATTGTTAGCCATCCCCGGGATCATTTTCATAATCTGATCTAATGGACCCATTTTTTGTACTTGCTTTAATTGATCTACAAAATCATTAAAATCAAAAGTACTCTCACGCATCTTTTCAGCTACTTTTTGAGCTTCTTTGGCATCATAATCTTGTTGTGCCTTTTCGATCAGGGAAAGCATATCCCCCATACCCAAAATTCTTGAAGCCATTCGATCAGGATGGAAAACATCCAAGTCGCTTAATTTTTCACCTTGACCAGTAAATAAAATTGGTTTGCCAGTAACAGCACGAATTGAAAGCGCAGCACCACCACGAGTATCACCATCAAGTTTGGTCAAAATCACACCAGTAACATCTAGCCGTTCATCAAAGCCTTTGGCTACATCAGTTGCAGCTTGACCAGTCATGGCATCAACAACTAAAAGAATATTATCCGGCTCAGCAACTTGCTTTACTCGTTCCAATTCTTCCATTAAAGGTTCATCAATTTCCAAACGACCAGCAGTATCGATTAAAACATAATCATTTTTATTTTTATCTGCCTCAGCTAATCCATCTTGAACAATCTTAGCGACATCTTTTTCACCATCTTCGCTATAGACCGGTACCTTTAGCTTATCGCCAATTTGCTTTAACTGGTCAACGGCAGCTGGACGGTAAATATCTCCAGCAATTAACAGAGGACGAGCCTTTTCTGTCTTCTGCAAATGATAAGCTAATTTACCAACCGTAGTAGTTTTACCTGTACCTTGCAAACCAACCATCATAATGATCGTCGGAATATGCTTAGACTTATTAAGTGGAACAGCTTCTTCACCCATCATCTTTGTCAATTGTTCATTGACAATCTTAATTACCTGCTGTCCAGGATTCAAGCTTTCTTGTACTTCCTCGCCTAATGCCTCTTTTTTAATCGTTTTGATAAAATCTTTAACGACCCTAAAGTTAACATCGGCTTCTAATAAAGCTAACCTAATTTCACGACTAGCCTTATTAATATCTTCTTCAGAAACTTTACCCTTGCCTGTTAAATTTTTTAATGCTTTTTGAATTCTTTCACTTAAATTTTCAAAAGCCATGGGTTACTCTCCCCTCAATTGATTTAATAAATTCGTTATTTCTTGTTTTGCAGCTTGGCTATCATCATTGTCTAGTGATAAGAGAGCATCAGCTAAAACATCCTCAACATGATTATTATCACGTTTCATATGTAATTTTTCTTCATAATTTTGCAGGATCTTACTTGATCGCTTCAAATTATCATAGACAGCTTGTCTAGAGACCTGATGATTAAGCGCTATTTCACCCAAAGACAAATCATTATAATAATAATCTTCAAAATAGGATTGCTGTCCCTGAGTTAGTAATGAACCATAGTAGGCATATAAATCGCCTAGTTCTTCGTTTTTCGTTAATTCATCCATATATGTTTCACCAGCCTTTAGTATATCAAAAAGGGACTCTGATCAAAATAATCAAGGTCCTTTTCTTTCATTAATTTTTATTTGGCAAAACCTGTCAAGATGCTACCGCCCACAATAAAAATCAAACCAATGATAATATAAGTCATCTCACGTTTAGATTTTGATTCATGCAAGAACCAAATTCCACCAAAGGCAGAAATGACAGAGCACAACTGACTGTAAATAAATGCATTGGTAACCCCATTTTGCTTTACCGAAAACAAATAAAATAAGGTACCAATACCGAATTCTAATCCAGCAATACTATTTTGCCACAACAGCTTACCTCTATATACAAAGGTTGAATGTGAACCAATGATGTATACAACCGTACCAACTAAAACACCAAACATTTCTGGCAAGATATAATCTAGGCCATTAACGTTAGGATTAATATTTTTGGCAATTAGCTTAGGAAAACTTGAGTAAATCCAAAAACCAATTGTAGTGACAAGCAAAAATGCAATATTTTTAGCATTAGCATTACTAGATTCTTGGTCATCACTCTTAGAACTTAGAACGATTCCTACAACTACTAAAACTAAAGCAATAAAACCGATAATCTTAGCTTGAACAGTTGACCATTCACCAAAGATCAGAACCCCAATCAATGAATTACCTACTAACTGAAAACCAGCTGATAAAGGAATAGTCCCACTAACACCTATGCGCGTATAAGAGATGAATTGTCCCATTTGTCCAAAGCATCCCTGCAATGAAAGCTACTCCCCAAGTTGCAGCATCAAAGGCTGGTCTAGTACAGAGATAAATAATAAATGCAGTAATGAATGCAGTAATGAATGCACCCAATCCCATCCCTGCAATTTGATGAGCAGGAGAGCCCTTTACTGTTAATGGGATCAAAACCCAACCTACTATGTTAATTAAAGCGATTAATAAAGCCATAAAATTCTTTCCAATTCATAAATAATTATTACTTTTAAAACCCTAATAATTGTTATAACGCAAGTTGCGACTTGTAACAAAAAGTAAGTGTTTTCAGTTCCTATAATTCCTATAAAGTTAAAATATTAAATATTTTATGGTTGCTTTTTTAACGTATTTTTAATTATAATTAGATACATAATTAAAACGTAAAGGGGAGTTGTATTGTGAATCTCTGGCAAAGAATGAACAAAAAAGAAGATCCGCGCGTTTATGAAAACAAAGATGGACACTTGGTTCGCTCATTAAAAGTTAAGGACTTTCTAGCTTTAGGTGTTGGAACGATTGTTTCAGCTTCAATTTTTACTCTACCGGGTGAAGTTGCGGCACTACATACTGGTCCAGCCGTCGCAATTTCATTTATCTTAGCAGCGATAGCCGCGGGATTAGTTGCTTTTGCTTATGCAGAAATGGCTGCCGCAATGCCATTTGCAGGTTCTGCCTATTCTTGGATTAATGTTGTTTTTGGCGAATTTTGGGGTTGGGTCGCTGGCTGGGCACTCTTAGCTGAATACTTTATTGCCTTGGCCTTTGTCGGTTCCGGACTTTCTGCTAATTTCCGAGCCTTGATCGCACCGATTGGTCTAAAGCTACCAGCTTCATTATCTAATGCATTTGGTACAAATGGTGGAATTATCGATGCAATCTCACTGCTTTCCATTTTATTAGTAGCTTTATTAATCGGCCACGGCGTATCAAGAGCCGCACGTGTTGAAAATGCTTTGGTAGTGCTCAAAGTGCTAGCAATCTTACTTTTCATTGTTGTTGGTTTAACTGCATTAAAAGCAGCCAACTTTATGCCATTTATTCCAAAATATCGACCAACTGCTAATGGATCATTTGGTGGTTGGCAAGGAATTTATGCCGGCGTATCAATGATTTTCTTATCCTACATTGGATTTGACTCAATTGCGGCTAATTCAGCCGAAGCTATTAATCCACAAAAGACGATGCCCCGCGGCATTTTAGGCTCACTGGTAATCGCCGTTGCCCTTTTTGTCGGTGTTAGTTTAGTTCTAGTTGGCATGATGCCATATCAAAAATATGCAAATTCCGCAGAACCAGTTGGTTTAGCTCTACGTTACGCAGGACATCCAATTGTCGCAGTTATTGTTCAAACTATTGCAGTTTTAGGAATGTTTACAGCTTTAATCGGCATGAGTATGGCTGGATCAAGATTAATTTATTCATTTGGTCGAGACGGAATGTTGCCTAAGTGGCTAGGTAAATTAAATTCTGAACGTTGCCCTAATAACGCATTATGGACTTTAACAGTAGTTGGTATCTTGTTGGGAGCATTTTTCCCATTCTCAATGTTGTCACAACTAGTTTCTGCAGGTACTTTGATCGCCTTCATGTTTGTTTCACTAGGAATTTATAAATTACGTCCGCGTGAAGGCAAAGATATTGATGATCCATCTTTCAAAATGCCATTTTATCCGGTACTGCCTGCATTAGGCTTCTTAGCTGCATTGATTGTCTTTTTAGGATTAGATTATCAAGCTAAACTCTACGCCGGTATTTGGTTTATTTTAGGATTAATCATCTACTTTACTTATGGCATTCATCATTCTGTGTTAAACAAGAAAAAATAATATTTCAAACAAAAAAGCGGCCAAAGCCGCTTTTTTCATACCCTAACTTTCCTCTTCTTTTAACATTTTTTTCAGAACATTTACTAAGCCTAAAGTTTCATCTTTGCTTAGCATTGCCGTAATGGTTTGATCAGTATCCCGCCGATGCTGTGCTACCTTCTTGCAAAGCTCTTTTCCTTCATCTGTATCCATAGCTGTATCATTAGAAATGGTAATTAATTTCTTAGTAGCAAGTGGAGTTGTTAATGTCTTTAATTTCTCATCATTCACATGTATTGCTTTAGCTAATTTTTCTAGTTTTTTACCATGTTTATGATATCTTAACTCGATTAAGACTTCTAATTCATTAGCGGTAATACCAAAATTTTTAAGGTCTTCATCCATTTGTTTTTCAACTTCATTGCTCATTTTAGTAAAAAATGAACCAATCGTGTTCTCTGTCATCATTTATCATCCTTTCCATCTACCAATTTAATTATACTAGCGCAAGAAAAAAACAGCTCAACAAGTGAACTGTTTCTTAAAACGTAAATTAAAGATTTTCATCCATATTGAAAGTCAATTTAGACATATTAATTGAATCAATCATCATTTGACCCCAAAGCTTTTCAGTTTCCTTACGAGTATGGGCAACTGTCTTTTGGTTCTCCTTGGTCAAATATGCAGTCAATTCATCGCCTGACTTGCCTTCACTACCAGCAATAATTTCTTCAACCCGACCTCTGAAGTAACGGTTAAGTTCAGTTAAGTAAGTAGTGTCAAGTTGAACGAATTGTGGGTAATGGCTTTCAACAATAGCAGCAAATGACTTATAGTACCACCATGCATCATTCATATTGTAATCCATTGAAGTATTGTTGTATGAAGGATCAGTATCACTCATATTAGCAAAGAATGGAACAAATGGAGTAAATGTTGGGCCACCAATACATAACCACATAATAGCAGCACGATCTGCAGGAACATCGCTTCTAATTTGCAAAACGTGAGCATTTTGAGTGCGGTTTAAGCCAATTGGACGGTAGCGGTGCTTTTCTTCATCAGTACCCTTGCCAAATGGATCGTATGGCGTGTCTTGGTAGTGAGAACCTAAAGCAAATTGAATATCTTCCTTGGTAATCTTCTTAGCAGCCTTACGGATAAATGGAATGTCGCCGTCTTGTGGATCTTGTTCAATCTCAGGGTTGAACAACTTTTGAATATACCATTGACGGTTAGTGTTATAGTGATGATCTTGTTCAGTATAGGTACCGAAAATATGACGGAAGTTCCAACCTTCATGATCAGGGTTCAAGTGGTGCTTTTCAACGAAATCTTGAATGCCTTCACTCCACATGAAGTAATCAGGATTGTCAAAATCAACTTGTTCAATGGCTACACGATTACCAGTTGCAGCATAGCAGTCATCTGGGATACGTTCAGCAACCCAGTGGTGACCAGTAACAATTTCCATGTACCAGATTTCGTCTTTATCACTGAAGAGAACTGAGTTACCAGCTGGTGAACCGTACTTAGCAATCAATTTACCTAAGTATTGCACACCATCACGTGCAGAATGAATGTATGGCAATACTGAAGTTTGCATACAATCTTCATCAAGACCATCCTTAACAAGTGGGTCAAAAGCTAAAGTTCTTTCGTTACCGTAAGTTGATTCGGTACATGACATACATACGTTTTCTTGGTTAATACCACTTTCGTCATAGTAACCACGGTGTTTATAATCAACATTTGGTACAGCAGGAACACGTTGTGCATCTTCCGGTAAATCCATTTCAAACTTATTGAGCCATGACTTAATGTGTTTCTTTTCACCATGACGCGCAGGTTCGATAATAAATTTTTGTGGGGTAATTGGACGGAAAGTATCATCGTTACGAGCGATCATAGTCGTGCCGTCAATTGAAGCTTTTTTACCAACTAAAATGGTAGTACAAGCACTATATTCTTTCATAAAATTCTCCTTATAAATTGAAATTATATATTTACTTTATCACTAGACTAAGCCATGGAAAAGGCCAATAGCGTAATTAGCTGCATCAAAGTCTGCTAAGTCTTCTGCTTTTTCGCCAAGGCCAACTAACTTAACTGGCAAATTCATCTCGTTACGGATTGCCAATACAACCCCACCTTTAGATGAACCATCAAGCTTAGTTAAAACCAAACCAGTTAGTTTAGTAGTTTTATCAAAGTCTTTGGCTTGAAGCAAAGCATTTTGCCCAGTTGAACCATCAAGCACCAATAAAGTCTCTGTTGGTTGCTTGGGCAAAAGCTTCTTAATTGTACGCTGAATTTTTTCTAGTTCAGCCATTAAATTTTTCTTGTTTTGCAGACGACCAGCGGTATCAACTAAGAGATAGTCTGCCTTTTCATTAATTGCTCGTTCAGTGGCATCATAAACAACAGAAGCGGGGTCAGCTTGTGCTTTGCCAGTTACAACTGGCACATCTACACGCTTGCCCCATTCTACTAATTGTTCAACTGCCCCTGCTCTAAAGGTATCGGCAGCTGCCAAGATAACTGACTTGCCTTCATCCTTAAAACGCTTAGCCAGTTTACCAATAGTAGTCGTCTTGCCAGCACCATTTACGCCGACAAACAAGTAAACATTTGGCTTATCGTCTGGATGATAAATAAGTTTTTCATCCTCGCTATTACCACCTTGATCATAAAGATCAACCAGTTTTTCAACAATAACCTTCTTTAAATCATCACGTGACTTGGCATTTTGCAATTTGGCCTCTTCACGCAATTCGTCCGTCAATTGCTCAGCAGTTTCATAACCAACATCAGATTCAATGAGCAAGTCTTCCAGATCATCAAAAAAGTCTTCATCAACTGTTCTAAACTTGGCAAAGAAAGCATTTAAGCGTGCACCAAAGCCCTTATTGGTTTTCTCTAAACCTTTTTCATAAAGCTGTTCATTTGAATCTTCTTCAGTCTCTGATTTCTCTTCAGCAGGTTTTGATTCTTCAGATTGTTCTTGATCTACAGAAGTTGTATCTGCTTCTTCTGATTCTACTTCTTCAGTTTCAGGCTCTTCCTCAACTTCAGAAGTTGGTTCATCTTCAGACTCAGATGTTTCAGAATCAGTACTTTCCTTTTCTTGTTCTATAGTTTCCGATTCTGTATTTTCTGGAGTTTCTTCAGAAGCTGATTCAGCCTCTTCTTCTTGATTTTCTGTTTCTACTTCAGCAGTAGATTCTTCTTTTTCTTGCTGTTTTTGTTCTTCTTTTTTCTTATCTTCGTCTTCATCTTTTTTACCAAAGAGAGATTTTTTAATTCGATCAAATAATCCCAATTACTTCACCTCATTTTTATTTTTCATTTCTTTTAATGATACTGATAAGACTTGAGAAATACCAGATTCTTGCATCACCACGCCATACAATTGATCTGCTTGCCTCATCGTACCGCGCCTGTGAGTAATCACAATAAATTGTGTCTTAAGATCATACTTAAGCAAAAACTGAGCAAAGCGAGTAACATTCGCATCATCCAGTGCGGCTTCAACCTCATCTAATACGCAGAAAGGTACTGGATTAACCTGTAACATTGCAAAAAGCAACGTAATCGCAGTTAAAGCACGTTCCCCACCAGATAAAAGACTCAAACGCTGCAGCTTCTTACCAGGTGGTTGAGCAATAATCTCAATCCCTGTTTCTAGCAAGTTATTCGGTTCAGTTAGTTCCAACTTAGCTTTGCCACCACTAAAGACTACCGGAAAAATACTCTTAAAACTTTCTGCAACAGCATTAAACGTTGATTTAAAACGTGACTTAACTTCTTCATCCAATTCATCCATTGATTTTTCAAGATCATCACGAGCCTTGAGTAAATCATTCTGCTGTCCATCTAAGAAATCATAACGTTTTCTAACATCCTCATATTCCTGGATAGTATCCAGATTTACCGGTCCAATATCTTCAATCGACATTCGATGCAATTTGACGCTTTTGGTTAATTCATTACGATTATCTTCTGTATTTTCACCTTCAGCTTGGGCTAAAGCAGCTTCAAAGGTTAAGGAATAATCATCACGCAAAACCCCAAGTCTTTGATCAATTAGACTATTAAACTTAGCAATTTTAACTGAATAATCTTCTTGCTCAATTGCAGCATCTTTACGCAAATCATAGTTTCGACTAGCTACTTGATCTAACTGATTAATCTGCGCATCAAATTGTCCTAACTGTGAACTCAAGTCATTTAATTTCTTTTGTAACTTCTCAGTTTGCTGATTAATCTCAATTTTGTGCTTTCTCAAATCTGAGTTCTTTTTAACCGACAATTCACCATTCTGAACTAAATCAGTCAATTTTTGCTTTAAATCTGTGATTTGTTGCTTGTTATTAGCAATCTGACCTACTTTTTCTTTTTCCTGACTAGTCAAATTCTCTAATTTATTAGTAAACACAGCAATTTTAGGATCAAGTTGTGACAACTGATCTTGAATTCTTTGACTCAAGCTATTAAAATTGCGAATCTTATCTTGCAGATCATTCATCCGCTTCTTTTGCTTTTCACCTTGCTTAGTTAAATCTTCTTGTTTAACATTTGCAGCTTCAATTTGTTTTTGCAAAGAAACGATCCGCTCATTGCGCTCTTTTATGCGAGACTCATATAAAGAATTGGCGTCAGTTAGTCGCTTAACTTCTTTCTCTTGATTTTGAAATGAAATAGCAGCTTCATTAATTGCCTGATTTGTTTCTTGCAAAGAATCATGCAATTTTTGCAATTGATTAGATACATTTACACTTTGATCGGCAAAATCTTTTAGCTGTGCTTGATCCGCTTTTAGCTTGGCAGACAAGGCCTCAAGCTGCTTTTCTAATTTATTAATTTCAGTCGCTGTTTGCAAAGGAGAATTGTTTCGTTGATTTCTCTGACCACCAGTCATTGAGCCGCCTGGAGAAATAACATCTCCATCAAGCGTAACGATTCGGTAACGACCTACACGTTGTGAAATTAGCATTGCAGTATCGATGGTATCAACAATAATCACGCTACCTAATAAATAATTAATGGCAGAAGAAATATCGTGCTCTGTTTTGGTCTTTACTAATTGACTTGCTATTCCCTTGAAGCCATTGAATGAGCTTAATGTAGTTATCGTTGATTGTGGGATGCCATACTGCCTTAATCCATCTAATGGTAAAAAGGTAGCTCGCCCAGCTCGATTGAGCTTTAATTGATGAATGGCATTTCTAGCGCTAACTCGGCTAGTTGTAATCAAATCCTGTACGCCACTACCCAAAGCAGTTGTCATTGCTGCTTCAAGTTCTGCTGGGAAAGTAATTAACTCACCTACAGCGCCTATTACGCCCTTAAATTCATTCAAATGGTTCAGAACATTTCTTACGCCATAGTAGTAGCCCTCATGTCGCTTTTGAATATTAAGCAAAGCTTCATGACGTGCCTCAACTTTTTCTAATTTACTATGCTCATCATTAACGATTTGCCGTAAACTATTTAGTTTCTGACTTAATTCAGCGTTTTGTTCACTAATTTGCGTAAATTTATCTTTTTCTTGCTTGCGCTTTTCGGTTAAATTTTTTCCCTTATTACGCAATTGCTCTAATTCTTTTTGAGCCGAACTTAACTGCTCTGAAACATCGTTATTCTGATAACTAGTATCTGCCTTACTTCGTTTTAAATCAGTATTCAAATTAACTACCTGATTATTAGTAGTCGCTTGATCCTGAAGCAATTGAATATAATCATTACGGCAATCTTCCAACTGCTGATTTAATTCTTCTGGGTCTTCCTTCAATTGTGCAGTTAATTGCGCACGCTTTTTCTGTAATATTGCTTGTTGCTTTTTTAGGTTCTTCTGATTTTGCTGTAATTCTGCTAAGGTTGAATTAAATTTTACTAAATCAGCTGTTAAAGCTTTAACTTGATTCTGATATTCCACCTTAGTTGCATCATCAAATTGACGCGATTGTTCTGCTACCTGCAAACTTGCACTTAAGTCAGATAGCTGTTGACTCAGTTTCAATAATTCAGCTTGTGTTTTTTCACGCTGATCACGAATTTTTTGATATTCTGCTCTCTTTTGTGAAACCGCATTTTGCGATTCTTTAACTTCCGCATCAAGTTTAGCTAAAAGAACCTTATTTTTGCTAGCAGATTCCTGTACCTCTTCTTTTTGCCGATTAATATCCTCAATTTCAAAAGCCAACAGACTCTTTAATTTTTTGTCTAATCTTGCCTTTTGAAATTGGTATTCCTTAGCTAAAGAACTCTGTTCATGTAACGGCTCAAGACGATTCTTCAGTTCTTTAACTAAATCATTAATTCTAATTAGATTGTCCTGCGTCTTTTTTAATTGAGTCTGAGCAGCTTCTTTTTGTTGTTTAAAGTGAAGCACACCAGCTGCTTCTTCAAAGATTACTCTTCTTTGTTCAGGACGCGAATTTAAAATTTGATCAACTCGTCCCTGAGAAATAATTGCCAGACTATTCTGTGAAACTCCAGAATCAAGGAAAAGCGCATGCACGTCACGCATTCGAACCTGTTGATTATTAATCCAGAATTCACTATCACCAGAGCGTAAAATCCTTCTCGTAATTGACACTTGATCAGCATCAAATGCCAATTCACGCTTTTGATTATCAAAGACTAATGTCACTTCTGCCTTATTAAGAGGCTTTCGAAATTGACTCCCCGCAAAAATAACATCTTTCATGTTAGTTCCACGAAGTGATTTGGCACTGGACTCTCCCATTACCCAACGAATAGCTTCAGTAATATTACTCTTACCACTGCCATTAGGACCAACGATTCCAGTAATTCCATCATTAAAATGAATAATTGTCTTATCAGCGAATGATTTAAAACCATCGAGCACTAATTCTGTTAATGGCACTCTTTCATCCCCTTATTCAAATTTTTGTAATGCTGATTTAGCTGCTTGTTGCTCAGCTGCCTTTTTATTATGGCCTTCACCTTGAGTTTGTACTTTATTATTAATTTTCAATTCAACTACAAAATGTGAAGGAAGCTGTGATTCACTCACCACACTATATTCAATATCAACAGGGCCATCTTGTTGCAATAATTCCTGCAGATCAGTCTTATAGTCTCGTGAATCATCAAATTCACCTTTATCAATTAATGGATAAACCGTTAAATGCAAAAAGTGTTCAACCGCTGGCATTCCTTGATCTAAAAACAAAGCACCATTAAAAGCTTCAAAAACATCTTCTAACAAAGTCTTACGCCTTCTAGCACCTGCTTTCTCTTCACCATTACCTAAGTGAATTTCTGTTTGAAAACCACATTCAATCGCAAATTCTGAAAAACCTTCAGTTCTAACGATGTTCGATCTCAACCTGGTTAATTCACCTTCATTAAGCTTAGGATAGTGACGATAAAGATAATCTGAAACTGCCAATTCCAAAACCGCATCACCTAAAAATTCTAGCTTTTCATAATCACGAATACCATCATTAGAATGTTCATTTGAATAAGAAGAATGCGTAAAGGCTTCTTCTAGCAGCTTTTCATTATTGAATTTAATATTATATTCTTCTTTTAATTTCTTTAAAAATTTTGTACTTACCATAAAATTGCCCCTTTTATACCTCTAAATTATACCAGTTTTAGGTTGCTTTTTTGAATGCAAAAAAAGACTGCTTCTAAACTTAGAAGTAGCCCTTTCATTTTTAACTTAATTTACTTAGCATAACCAACCTTGTACCATAATGAGTTAGCATCTGATGGCTTAAGTGAATAACCAGTAAGCTTCTTGTTAACAGCAGTAATTGAGTAGTTGTTAGCTACAGGAATGACGTAAGCTTCATCATCCATGTACTTTTGCCATTCGTGGAACTTATCAACTCTATACTTATGGTTAAATGCCTTTTGTGAGTCCATATCAGTAAGAAGCTGATTGTTCTTCTTAGCTACGAAACGTGAATAGTTCATTGGTGCTTTTTCACCATAAAGGTCATTTGGTGATGGTTCACTAGATAATGACCATGCACCTAAGAACATATCTACTGATGGGTCATCATTTTGAACCTTATCGTAGAATGAGTTAAATTCAATCAAACGGCCAGTAGTTAACTTAACGTTCAAGCCTTCTTTTCTCCATTGTTGGATGTAGTTTTGAACGATTGGTTCTTGAGTTGATGAACCAGTCATAGCAGCCAAACGAATAGTCAAAGGCTTACCATTAGGTTGTACACGGTACTTGCCCTTCTTCTTAAAGCCAGCCTTGTCAAGCAATTGGTTAGCCTTCTTAAGGTTGTAGGTATAGCCCTTAACATTTTTATCGAAGTAGTCACCGAATTGTTTAGGAATTAAAGTTGGTACTCTAAAGCTCAAGCCATATGAGTAACGCTTGTAAACTTGGTCAACGTTCATACCGTAACCGATTGCTTGACGAAGAGCCTTGTTATTCATCTTAGACTTAGGATTCATAACGTTTTCACCCTTCTTGGCATCCCACTTACCTACCTTAAAACCAAGGTATGAGTATGAAAGCGGAATTTGGGCAATGAAGTTAACGTCCTTAGTTCCCTTAATGTTTTGCCATTGTGAGTTAACAACACTTGCAATGTCAAACTTGTGACTCTTAATAGCTTGTGAAGCTGAGTTAGGGTTAACAACACTAATTGTAATCTTATCAAGCTTTGGAGTACCTCTCCAGTAGTACTTGTTAGGAACCCAAGTTACTGATTGACCACGAACAATCTTACTAATCTTGTATGGACCAAAGAAGATAGGATTCTTACGTACAGCATCTGAAGATTGCAACTTATCAAATGGGATGTTCTTCAATTGGTGATATGGACTAGCTGTTTCAAGGAAGTAACCGTTACCTGATTGAATCATACCAGGTTTCATTTCCTTAAAGTGAATTACAACTTTACGACCATTTTCACCTTCTGGCATTTCAATACCGGAAATAGTCTTAGACTTACCATCATGGTAATCAGTTAAACCAACAATGTTTTGAAGTGAAGCAGTATAACGTTGTGACTTACTGCCTTTGTTAGCCATGATTTCGTATTCGTATTCAACGTCTTTAGCAGTTACTTGCTTACCGTCTGACCACTTAACGCCCTTCTTAACTTCAATAGTTATAGTCTTAGCTTTACGGTCAAGCTTAAAAGTTGCAGGACCCTTGTTATTAATCTTATAGCTATCATCAGTATCAAATAATGATTCGTTACCGAATTGAGCTACATCAGAATCATATTGAGTAGTGGATAATTCGTTGTTAAAGATACCAGTAAATGGGGTATCAGTTTCAAGTGCGTAAGATAAAGTACCACCCTTTTTAACAGCCTTCTTTGGTGTTTGTTGTGGGAACTTCTTAGCGCCGTTAGCGCCCGCATTATCATTACTCTTTTGACCACAGGCTGCTAAAGTTAAAACAGCACCTGTAACCAATCCGATTGATCCTAAAAGTTGTGTTTTCTTCATACTTATATGCCTCCATATTTGGCTTATTATTTCTGTTTTGGAAATCAAGTTGATGATTAAATAATACCATGTTTTATTAATTTCTCAATAGTTTTATGAAAATATTTTTTAATTTTTGTTTTAAGTTAATTGCATAACTTTATCATTATGGAATTAAAACAAAAACAGCTCTATCAAGCGACAGAGCTGTTTTTAATGATTTTATTAATTTATTAATTTTCACGTTGTCTTGCGTCACCTGCACGTTGTAAGGCACGACCAACATAGTTAATACTTAAGGAAATAACCAAAAGCAAGATAGTAGCTGGAAGCCACAACCATGGACGGTTAATAACGTTAACTGGGTCATCCGCAAATCCAATCAAAGTACCAAGTGATGGAGTTGCAGTAGGCAAACCATAGCCCAAGAAGGACAAACTAGTTTCGATACCAATGTTACCAGCAATAGTTAAAACAACGTCAATGATAATCATTGAAGTAATGTTAGGCAAAACTTCACGGAACATAATTTGTAGATTAGATGAACCTGAAGTCTTAGAAGCCAAAACATAATCACGGTCACGCTGTGACAGGATGAAGGAACGGTAATAACGCGCCGTCGTTGTCCATCCAAACATCGCAATCAAGAATACTAAAATTACGGCATTGTAGTTACGAATAACAGTAGTCAAAACAATGATAATTGGCAATTGTGGCAAAATTTGAACAAAGTCAACTATTCTCATGATAACTGAGTCAATTGCACCACCGTAGTAACCTGAAACCAAACCGACAATCAAACCGACAATTTCAGTGATTAAGGTAACTGAGAGACCAATCATGATTGAGTTACGTCCACCCATCATAAGGAGCTTCATGATATCACGACCACCATCGTCAGTACCGAGTAAGTGACCAGCTTCACCCCAACCATAGTAGGCATCAGCAATATTCATTTCAGTAACTTGTGCTTTATTCAAGAATAAAGATCCACCAAAAGTGAATAACAATATTAAAATAATGATAATCAAAGCTATACATGCGGACTTTGACCGTAAAATTTCACGCATAGCTACCCGAAATCCAGAAGGTGGGAGAGTAGCCTTATCTTTAGCTTCTTTTGCTTTTACTGTCTTAGCAGAATTTTCTTTCTTATCAGCCATTTTTTCTCTCCTCCCTATTGAATTCTAATACGTGGATCAATAATACTCATAATGATATCTGATAAAAGATTACCAATTAAGGTTAAGATACCAAAGATCAGAATTAGAGCAGTTAAAGTTGTGTAATCACGCTGACTAATTGAGTCAAGGAACAGCTTACCCATACCAGGATAACTAAATACACTTTCAATGATCATTGAACCACTAAGAAGACCGGTAATCGTGTTACCTAAGAAGGCAGCGATTGGCAATAATGAGTTTCTTAAAATATGCTTATGGAAAACAACATTTTCAGGAACACCCTTACTACGTGCAGTTCTTACGTAATCTTCAACCTTGTTATCAACGATACCAGTTCTTAAGTACTGAACTGTTCCAGTAGTCGCAATTAAGGCATACAGAATAGCTGGGAAGATCATGTGATCTAATCGACTAAGAAGAACTCCCCAGAATCCGGATGCACTGGCTGATACGGAACCTGAGATTGGAAACCAACCTAAGGTAAATCCGAATAACCACAAACCTAAGATATAGAATACGAAACCTGGTGTAGCTAAAGTAATGTAGTTAAAGATTTGTACACCATTATCTTGCCATTGGTCTTGGTGACGACCAGCGGTAATACCAAGAGGAATCGCAATACTATAACTTAAAATAGTTGTCAAAAGTGATAACCAGAAAGTATTACTTGCACGATCAGCAATTAATGATGTTACAGGTACGTGCTGGATATAACTTGTACCAAGATCGCCATGGAACAAGTTTCCTACCCATCTAAAGTATTGAACGTACCATGGATCATAAAGTCCAGCAGCTCTTCTTAAAGCTTCGATTTGTTTAGGGTCGGTGTTAGGGTTAATTGATCCACTAAATGGGTCACCTGGCATCATCTTAGCAAGCAAGAAGACCAACAGACTCAAGATAATCAATTGTGGGATCATGATTAACAAACGCCGTAATATTGTTTTCCACATCTTTAATCACTCTCCTTTTCTTCATGTTCTTCAAGTTCGGCTTCCTGTGCCAAATCTTTAGGTAATGCTACCCAGTGATTAGGAGCTACTTTTTGTAACGGATATACACGACCATCTTTGTCATACCATTTGCTTTGGTTTTCTTCGAACTCTTTTTCAACCTGCTCACGATGCTTCTTGTGTTCCTCACGATGTTCAACATCTACCTTAGGAATAGCAGAAAGCAAACGCTTAGTATAGATGTGAATGGGATGCTTGTAAATTTCTTCACGGCTACCTAATTCAACTAAGCGGCCACGGTGCATAATCGCCAAGTTTTCAGACATATGCTTAACAACACCCAAGTCATGTGAAATGAATAAGTAAGCAATGTTGTATTGTTGTTGAATATGCTTCATGAAGTTCAAAACCTGAGCTTGAACTGACAAATCCAAAGCACTAGTTGGTTCGTCGGCTACAATCAATTTAGGATTCGTAGCCACCGCACGAGCGACGCCAATTCTCTGACGTTGACCACCTGAGAATTCATGAGGATATTTATAAATCGCATCGCTAGGCATCCCTACGATATCAAGCAGTTCTTGTACACGATCGCGTTCTTGATCAGTAGTTAGATTTTCAAAATTTCTAATAGGCTCAGCAATGATATCTTCAATCCGCTTTCTTGGATTTAAACTTGACATTGAATCCTGGAAAATCATTTGTACGTCTTTGTTGTAGTCAAGCTTTCTACGATTACTTGCTTTAGTAACATCTACACCTTTATAAATGATTTGTCCACTAGTAACCTTTTCAACACCAACAATTGCTTTACCAGCCGTTGACTTACCCGAACCTGATTCACCAATTAAGCCATAGGTTTCGCCTTCTCCAATTGAGAAGTTAATTCCATCGACAGCTCGAACATAATCAGTAATTCTATTCCAAAAACCGGAACGAATTGGGTAATAGACTTTTAAGTTTTTTATTTGAATAATTTCTTTCGCCATAAACTACTCCCCACTTGCTGCTGTTACCTGTTGCACACTATCTTCATTCTCAAAGTGGAATGTCTTCCAACAAGTACATCTTACCCAGTGACCTGGTTCGACCTCATGTACTTGTGGCTCCTCCTCATGTGCACTTGCAGGAATCCAAGGAATTCTTGCAGCAAAACGATCACCTGTACGTGGCATATTTTTAAGCGATGGTACCGTACCATGAATAACATGTAAATCCTCATCAGTATCATCTGATTGAGGCATAGAATTAAGTAGTGATCTAGTATATGGATGAAGTGGATGCTCAAAAATTGTCTTCACATCGGACTTCTCAACAATTTGACCAGCATACATAACTGCAACTTCATCTGCAGTCTCAGCTACGACACCTAAATCGTGCGTAATCAAAATAATACCTGAATGTGACTGCTTTTGAATATCTTCCAGCAAATCCAAAATCTGAGCTTGAATAGTAACATCCAAAGCAGTAGTCGGTTCATCAGCAATAATTACTTCTGGCTTACATGCAATAGCCATCGCAATTACCACACGCTGACGTAATCCACCTGACAACTCATGTGGATACATTTCGTACATCTCATTAGGCTTAGGCATTTCCACTTGATTAAACAATTCAATCACACGTGCATGACGTGCTTTTTCATCCATGTCAGTGTGGTAATAAAGAGTTTCAGCAACTTGATCACCAACACGCATCAATGGATTCAAGCTGGCCAATGGGTCTTGAAAGATCATTCCGATCTTATCCCCACGAATCTTGTTAAACAATGATTCGTTCAAGCCAACCAGGTTTAATTCATTGTAAAGAATGTCCCCTGTAACTTTTGTATTTTTATGGTCATAAAGTCCAATGATACTTGCAGCGATCGTACTTTTACCGCAACCAGATTCACCTACGATAGCTAAAATCTCGTCACGCTTCAAAGTCAGATTAATATCATCCGCAGCATCATAGAACTTCCCTTGCAAACGGTAAGCCGTATGCAGGTGTTGAATATCTAGTAATAGATCACTCTGCTTTTCCAAAGGTCATTCCCCCATCTAAAGCTTTGTTCATTAAAAGCTGTTTAATCTTTTCTATTTATTTTCTAATTATAAACACAAAGCCGGTCGTATGCAAATCACGACACCGCTTTTTTTAAATTAATTTTGATGAGACTTAATATATGAAACTGCATCACCGACTGTTTTAATTTTTTCAGCATCATCATCTGGAATTTCTGCACCAAATTCATCTTCTAATTGCAAAATAAATTCAACTAAGTCAATTGAATCAGCATCTAAATCGGCAGTAAAATTAGTGTTTTCAGTAATTTTGTCCTTGTCGACATCAAAATTATCAGCAATCAAATCTCTAATCTTATTAAAAATCTCTTCCTCTGACATTCTAAAATTTCTCCTTTTTAATAAAATATTTTACTATTTTGTAGCAAATTCATCTCTAAACTCTGCAACAAGATTTTCTGCAATCATCTTATCGACTTGCTTAAGAGTATAATAAATCGGCCTTTCATTAGAACGACCATGCGTCTTAACTACCGGTGCATTTACTCCCAGTAAAACTGCACCACCATACTTAGCTGTATCAAATTTAGACTTTAGACCAGCTAATGAGCCTTTGACCAGCAAAGCTCCTAATTTAGTCATCATTCCACTATTTAACAAGCTATCTTTTAATAAATGAAGCAGGACGCTAGAAGTACCTTCAATATTTTTTAAAACGGCATTGCCAGTAAAACCATCTGTCACTACGACATCAGCCTTACCTAAAAGCAATTCATTGCCCTCAATATTGCCTAAGAAGTTTAAGTTGCTATCTTTCAATAGCTTATATGCTTCTTGATGTACCTCATCGCCTTTATCGCTTTCTGCACCATTATTTAAAAGCATAACTCTAGGATTTTCAATTTCACGAATTTTTTTAGCATAGTATGAAGCCATTTGTGCCCACTGGAGCAGATATTCCGGCTTACTTTTGGCATTAGCACCAACATCAACCATATTAAAGCCTTCATCACTATTCTTTACTGGTAAAGTTGGCATTAAGCCAGGACGAGTAATCCCCCTGATTCTGCCAATAATGAAAATGCCACAGGCTAAAAGTGCACCAGTATTACCTAAAGATAAGAGTGCATCAGCTTTGCCTTCTTTAACAAAATTAGCTGCTTGGACCATTGAAGAATCTTTTTTGTGCCTAATTGCCTTCACTGGTTCATCTTCATCAGCAATCACTTCTGTAGTGGCTACAACACCAAGTTGATCACTGATTTGATTTGCTGGAATTAAATTTCTTAATTGCTCTTTATCACCAAATAACAAAAATTTGGTTTCCGGCAATTCAGTTTTTGCCTTTAATACTGCTTTCACGATCGCTTCAGGTGCATTTTCACCACCCATAGCATCAATCGCAATTGTTCTCATAATTTACCACAATCTTTTCTAAATTCTATTTTGCTCTAGCTGCTTATATTCTAGCACTTGTTTAAGAGTTTTATGGTCTTTCAAACCAGGATCAGCTTTTACCAATTCACGGGCAACCTTTTGGGCAACAACCAAAGTATTGTAGTTATTAACCACATCACCAACTCTAAATTCAGGCAGTCCTGATTGCGCCTTACCAAAAAGATCACCTTCACCCCGCATTTTTAGATCCTCTTCGGCTAGTTTAAAGCCATCATTAGTCGCTGCAATAACCTTCATTCGAGCTTTCCCCGCGTCAGTTTTAGGATCAGCTACAAAGACACAATAACTCTGGGTCTGACCACGACCGATGCGACCACGAAGTTGATGCAATTGACTTAAACCAAAACGATCAGCATTATAAATGACCATCATGTTGGCATTAGCTACATCAACCCCAACTTCAATTACACTAGTCGTAACCAAAATATTAATGTCGCCATTAGCAAAGCATTCCATAATTTCATCTTTTTTAGGTCCGGGCATTTGACCATGCAATAACACTACTTTTTGATCTGGAAAGTCATGACTTAATTTTTGATGTAACTCTTCAGCATTTTTTAAATCTAGAGTCTCTGATTCGGTAATTAATGGTGTTACCGCATAAATTTGAAAACCTTGAGCTAACTGCTCCTTCATTTGCTGGTAAACATCCTTCATCTGACTGCTAGTTTTCCAGACAGAAATAATTGGTTTTCTGCCTGATGGCAGATGATGAATTTCAGATACAGTCATATCTCCATAAACAGTCAAGGCTAGAGTTCGCGGAATCGGGGTAGCTGTCATCGCTAAAATATCTGGATTATCTCCTTTATTTATCAAAGCTTGACGCTGACCTACACCAAAGCGGTGCTGCTCATCAATAATAACTAGCCCTAATTTTTTGAAGATAACATTTTTCTGAATTAAGGCATGAGTTCCAATTACCACATTAATCGTACCATCTGTTAACTCGCGATAAATTTCTCGTCGTTCAAGCGTCTTAGTATTCCCCGTTAATAATGCTACCCTTACACCTAATGGACGCAGCAATTCATCTATTTTCTTAAAGTGTTGAGTAGCTAAAATTTCGGTCGGCACCATCAAAGCAGCCTGGTAACCTGCAGTAATGGCGGAAAAAATTGCATAAATTGCAACAACCGTTTTACCTGAACCTACATCTCCTTGGAGCAAACGACGCATTTGTCTTTCCGAATGCAAATCAGCAAAAATTTCATTCACTACTTGCTTCTGATCTGCTGACAATTCAAACGGCAATGAGCTGGTTAATTTAGCAATTTCCTTCAGATCATAATCTTTGGGATAACCTTTCTGCTGACCATCATTCCGCGTCAACAAAGCTAGCTGCAATTCAAAAATAAAGAACTCTCGAAAAATCGCACTTCGCTTTGCTATTTCTGCTTCACGCCCATTATTGGGATGATGCATTTTTTGAATAATTTCTCGATCCGTCAATAAGCGATATTTTTGTCTAATTTCTTTAGGCACAATATCTTTAACTTGCTCTAAAAAATCATCAATTGCCAAATTAATTAAAGTAACTAATTTCTTTTGCTTTACATGACGATTTAATGGGTAAATCGGAGCAATGCCACTGTCATTTTCTTTAGCAGCGACAAACTTAAATGCAGATAGACTTTGCCGTGCCACGTTGTACTTACCATAAATTGCAACTTCTTGACCAATTTCAATCTTGCTTTTTAGCCATGGTTGATTAAAAAAATTGACCATGATTATGTCATGGTCAATTCTCATCTTGAAGCTTAAACGACTCTTTTTATAACCAAAACGACTAACAAAAGGCTCAGTGGCAACTATTCCTTTTAGCATTACTTTTTGACCGTCCATGATTTGGTCTAGAGGCAATGTCTGCAATTCATCATAGCGAAATGGGAAGTAAAAGAGTAAATCATAAATACTATAAATGCCTAAACTACCAAGATCAGCCGCAGTCTTTGTCCCTACGCCCTTTAAATTGGTCACAGGAGCAAATAATGCATTATCTATCATTTGTTTATTCCACTGAAACCAAGAAATGGTAAACGGGTTGACCACCATCATGAATTTCAAATTCAAGATCATCATGATTTGCTTCTAATTGTTCAACTACTTTTTGAGCTTCTTGCTTGTTTGAATCACGACCATACATGATAGTAATAATTTCTGAATCCTCATCCAGCATCTTTTCGATCATTTCTGAAGTAGTCTTAATTAAATCAGCATTATCAACCTTAATCTTACCATCAATAATCCCTAAGAAATCATCCTTATGAATCTCAACTTCATCAATTTCGGTATCACGAGTAGCTTTAGTAACTTCACCTGAAACAACTGTATCAAGATCATCTGACATTGCTTCAACATTTTCTTCAACTGATGCATCTGGGTTAAATGAAAGCATTGCAGTCAAACCTTGAGAAATAGTCTTACTTGGTACGATGCCTACTGGAATATCACTAACTTCAGCAGCTTGTTTGGCAGCCATCACAATATTACCGTTATTTGGTAAAACAATAGCCTTCTTCGCACCTGACTTCTTAATCGCATCAATAAAATCCTGTGTAGATGGATTCATTGTTTGACCGCCAGAGATAATTCGATTTACCCCTTCACTTTCGAACAACTTACGAATCCCATTACCAGAAGCTACTGCAATCACAGCAAAGTCGACAGCTTCTTGTTCTTCTTCATCCTGATCAACAATACTTTCATGTTGAATTCTCATATTATCAATCTTGATTTTACCTAATTGACCAAATTGACTGCCATATTGGAATACATCACCTGGATGCTCCGTATGAACGTGAACCTTGGCAATTTCGCCATCTGAAACGGCAAGAAGTGAATCACCTAAACTAGATAAATGCTTTCTGAATTCTTCTAGATCAAATTTCTTTTTATTTGGTACATCAGCATTTAAATCCACCATGATTTCAGTACAATAGCCATTTTTAATGTCCTGAGTAGCTAACTGGCTTTGAACCGAAGATTGATGATGCATGGCATTGATCATTTCATCCATTTCAGTTTCATCTGGTTGATATTGATCAGCAAAGTTTTCACCAAGCAAACCTTCCAAAAAGCCTTCATAAATAAACAGTAATCCTTGACCGCCTGAGTCAACTACGCCAACTTGCTTCAATACAGGAAGTAAATCCGGTGTTGATTTCAGAGCTTTTTTAGCTCCTTCTACAACGGCCTTCATAACCTCTGTAACATCGTCTGTATCATTAGCCTTAGTTGCACCCTCTTGTGCCGCAACTCGTGCAACAGTTAAGATAGTCCCTTCTACAGGTTTCATAACAGCCTTATAAGCAGTTGCTACACCATTCGAAAAAGCGTTAGCTAATTCTTGAGCAGTTAAGGTCTTCATGCCTCGAGTAGCCTTATAAAAGCCACGGAACAATTGTGAAGTAATTACACCACTATTGCCACGTGCACCCATCAGCATCCCCTTAGCTAGGCTTTCAGTTAAATCGCCTACACTAGTACTAGGATCTTCAGAGACAGCCTTAGCACCACTTTCAATGGTTAAATTCATATTAGTACCAGTATCACCATCCGGAACCGGAAAGACATTCAAAGAGTTAACAAACTCTGCATTCTTACCAATTCTATGAGTAGCAACACGTACCATATCTCTATATTGTTTACTATCTATCTCATTTAAAACCACTATTTAAAACCTCCGCTTGCGTTATTCGTCAAGTACCTTAACACTTTGGACGATTACATTAACGGCTTTAGTGTTAATTTCTAATTGATTAGAAAGGTTGAATTTAACACTATCTTGAACATTCTTACTTACTTCAGAAATCTTCAACCCATATCCGACAATAATGTACACGTCAACAGTAATTTCATTATCTTGTGACTTGACAACAACACCGCGCTTATAATTGGCACGATTAAGAATTCCGTCAAATCCATCACGAATGGCATTCTTGGAAGCCATTCCCACAACGCCATAATTAGACGTAGCTGCGCCACCAACAACAGTTGCGATTACACCGTTTGAAATATCAATCAAACCATCCTTTGTCTTGATCTTAACAGCCATGTTTTTCCTCCGTCTTATTATCTATATATACGTTTATTATTTTATCATAGTAGAGACATAATCAATAAACAAAATACGTTTAAAAAAAGTTGAATTGCAACAAAACATATGATAATCTAATAAAGTATGACATCACAAACAAAGGAGGTTTAGCAAATGGCAAAAGATTACGTAACAGGTAAGAAGACTACATTCGGTAACAAACGTTCACACTCAATGAACTCAGCTCGTCGTGCTTGGAAGCCAAACCTTCAAAAAGTTCGCATTCTTGTTGACGGTAAGTCAAAGCGCGTATGGGTTTCAACCAAGGCTTTAAAGTCTGGTAAAGTTACTCGTGCCTAATAGACCAAGAGCTTGTTAGATCAATAATCTGACGGGCTTATTTTTTTGCTCATTTTTAAGTAAATGCATTTTGTGCAACATTTGTGCATCAAAAAAGAACCAGAAAGTGGTTCTTTTTCTTTTATTTCATAATATTGTGTCGTTTATCATCGTCTGGAATTTCATCAGCCATTCTTTCATCGATTGGCGTATAAGCATATTCCGTAATCATTTCACCTAGCTTAGTCGGCAAACCTAAGTCTTGATAAGTAACATTTCTAGATAAGCCACTAATTGTAGCTACTTCTTTCTTCTTTTTCTTATCAAACACATGAACATGATTCTTGTGCATATAATCTTCTACATTTTTCTTTGCTCGATCAAGTCTGGCTTCATAACGGCCATCACCAAAACCAGCAATATCTCTTTCAAAATCGATATATTTCATAATTCTTCCTCGTTTCTGTTTCACTACGTCTATTTTACACGTTTTAGGAAAGATTATGAAAGCGATCTACATCTTTTGAATAAATTGCAGCTATCATCCCTTTTGCAAAAGAAATCTCAAACTGCTCATGTCCGGTCAAAAATTCATTTGAAGCAAAAACTCGTGGGTAATCGCCGGAATAATTCTTTAACTTATAACGAGCACCAATAATATTAAAATCTCTAATGGACGTTAAACTAGCAAAACCAATATAAGGATAAATTTCTTTTTTTGTTACTGTATGCCTACCTGGATTAAAAAATTTAATTAAATTTTGTTGATCAATAAACGTAAGTCGTGACGCAAAGGATCGAATAGCAGGATTAAGTATCATCCAAAGATTAGTTAAAAAATGATCGATTCGGCCACCTGTTGCTCCAAAAATTGTTAAATTCTGTATCGCATAATCCCTAAAAGCTGTTTGCAACATTAATTCAGTATCTGTCCAGTCTTTAACAGGATTAGAATAGCGGATATCAGCCACGCTATTTTCAATCTGAGCTAAATCTTTTTTTTGCAAAGAATCAAAATCACCCACTACCAAATCTGGTATGATCCCTAATTCTTCCAGAAACAAAGAGCCACGATCTACCCCAATGATTAAATCGCCTTGCGCTTGAGCTTGACGAAATTGCGCTTGAATATTCTGAGGCCATAAATCTGTAGGCCCGCCTAATAATGCATATGCTTTCATTTAGTCAGCTTTTCTTTTAATAAATGAATCTGATGCGCTACATCGCCATCTTCATAAAGATATGATCCTACTACAAAAACATCAGCACCTGCCTGCTTGGCCAGCTTGATGGTTTCATCATTAATACCGCCATCTACTTCAATTGGAACATTAGGACCTGCCAATTTTCTCACTTCTTTAATTCTTGAGGTAGAATTCGCAATAAATCCTTGACCGCCAAAGCCAGGATGAACTGTCATAACTAATATCTGACTAATCTTAGGCAAAAATTTTTCGATTACCTCAACAGACGTATCAGGATTAATTGCTAAAGCAGCATGAACGCCATTAGAAGCTAAATAATCAAACCAATAGTTTATCTTAGATTCACTCATTGCCTCATAATGAAGTTCAATAATATCAGCACCTGCATCAACAAAAGCTGGTACTAAATCATCTGGATTATCACTCATTAAGTGAATTTCCGCGTTAGTCATCGGAAATTCCCGTTTAAAGTCACTCACTAGCTGTGGCCCAAAAGAAAGATTTGGGACAAAATGTCCGTCCATAATATCAATATGAAAGCGATCAACTCCCGCTGCTACAGCTTCATCTATTTCATTTTTTAAATTCAGATTATCTGCATTTAAAATTGATGGTGCAATAATCATAAACTCACCTCACACAATTATTTCAAATACTCTGGTATACGTCCGTCACTAATTTCGGTTCTTATTGCTAAATAATCTTCATAGCGACTAGACATAATCTGTTCTTCTTTAAGCAATTTTTTAACTTCGCATCCTGGTTCTTTTAAGTGTTGACAACCACGAAACTTGCAATTAACACTAGCCTTTTTAAATTCAACAAAATAATTACACAGTTCGTTTAACTTAATCAGTGTTAAATCAATTGAAGAAAAACCTGGTGTATCTGCCAAAAAACCAGCACCTAACTTGAATAATTCAACTTTTCTCGTAGTATGCTTGCCTCGATTCAAACTAGTGGAAATGGCGCCAGTCGTTTGATTGGCATCCTTTTTCAAATGATTAAGCAGAGTGGATTTGCCCGCACCAGATTGACCAGCTAAAGTCCAAATTTGATCATCTTGAATCATTGTAGAAATTTGCCTTTGAACTTCATGATAATCTGTAAATACCAGATAGCCAATTGCTTGATAATAACTTAATTTTTGCTTTATTTTCGCCAGCTTTTCGGCCTCAATTAGATCAGTCTTGGAGAGATAAATTGTAACTCTTACTCTTTGCCAAGAAAAGAAAGTTAAAAAACGATCTAATAGTTCTACAGAAAAATCAGGTTCAATAGCAGAAATCACTAATAAAACATGACTTACATTAGCTACAGCTGGACGACCTATTCGATTCAATCTAGGCAAAATTTTTACCAAATAACTCATACCTTGATCATCTATTTGAATTTCTACACGATCACCTACTGCCGGCTTTTGCTTTTTTTGACGAAAAACGCCACGAGCACGTGTTCTCACGATACCCGTGGTAGTTTCTACGTCATAATAACCAGCAATTAGACCAACAACAATTCCTTGTGCTAGTTTCATTTACTTTGTCACCTTTTCGTTCAAAATCGTCTGACCATTACGAACTACACGCAACTCCCCATGACCACTTCTAATCGAAAATGGAATTGAAAAGCTCATATCACGTTTAATATATAAATCACGATAAATGTTACTTAATGAATGATCATCATCTTTAATATAAATCTGAACATGATCACCTTTCGAATTACTATCTTCATTAGAAGAACTATTATCGGTTTTATCGTTATTGGTCTTTTCATCTTTACCAAAGCTATCACCAACATAATTAACTGTAAATGTTTTAGTTATCGTTGTTTCTTTTTTAGCTTTTGGCCCCCGTGAAACCTTAATCGTAACAGTTGAACCGCGATCAACTTTTGTCCCTGGACCAGGTTCCATTGAGATCACCATTCCCTTTTCAACGTTATCAGAATACTCCTGATTAATTTGCAAAGTTAATCCATGTTCTTTGGCATAATCTTGAGCACCCTTTAGTGAATAGTTCTTTAAATCTCTTAGAGTGACAGTATGATTATGAGGCCGCACAGGTTTCCCTTTAGAAACAACTAAAGTAATAGTAGTTTGCGTAGGTTTAACCTCTACGCCTGCGGCAATACTCTGAGAGATAATTTCATTTGTAGGAACTTTATCTGAATATTGATCTTCTCTAACTACATCAAAACCCAAATTTTCTAGTTTTTTTGTAGCCTCATCATATTCTTTGCCAACCATGTCAGCTACTTTTACCATACTCGAGCCACTAGAAACAATTAAATCGACAGTTTTTCCCTGATCAATACTATTTCCAGCATTGGGTTTAGTTGCAATTACGCGCCCCTTTTTTACATCATCAGACTGACGTTTAATCACTTGCCCAATTTGTAAACCAGCAGCCTCTAATTTATCTTTAGCCCGGTTTTCAGCAATATTAGTTACATCGGGGACATTAACTTGTTCAGGCTTATCACCTCTGCCACTTAACGCAAAAATCATAATAAAAATGATCAAGCCAGCTGTAATTACCGAAAAAATCCACCACCATTTATGATCTTTAACATTTTGCCAAAAAATTTTTTTGCTTTTAGGCTCTTCAGGCTGTGTGTCTTCTTTGGAAACCTCTGGTTTTTCTTGCTGCTTTTCTTGTGGCCTAAAACCAGGTAATACAATCGTTTTATCGTTATTTAAACCATGTGTAGGTACAAAAACCGGTTCATCACTGCGTTCAGGATCAAGACTGCTGTCTAGATCCGCCTTCATAGCCTGGGCAGAAGGATAACGATCACGTGGATCTTTAGCTGTTGCTCTTAAGACCACATTTTCTAATGCTTGCGGAACACTTTTATCTTTCTTTCTGATAGATGGAATTAGCTCCTGAGCATGTTTAAGAGCAATCGAAACTGGCGTATCTCCATTAAAAGGAACAGTACCAGTAAGCAATTCATACAAAATAATTCCTAAAGAATAAATATCGGATTGCTTAGTAACCATTCCGCCCCTAGTTTGCTCAGGTGACATATAATGAACTGAGCCCATAACGGAGTTCGTTTGCGTAATAGAACTTTGATTTAAGGCTACTGCAATCCCAAAATCAGCAATTTTAATATTGCCTCTCTTATCCATCAAAATATTTTGTGGTTTTAAATCACGGTGAATCACATTATGCTTATGTGCCAAAGCAACCGCACTTAAGATTTGATCCATAATCCGAATGACTTCACGCAAATCTAAGGGGGAATTTTTACGAATATATTCTTTTAAATCGGGACCATCGACATATTCCATTACCATATATGGCAAGCTATGGTCTGTGCCTACATCAAGAACAGAAACAATATTAGGATGACTTAACTCGCTGGTAGCTAATGCTTCTCTTTGAAAACGTGCCTGCGTTTGAGGCTCATTTTGTAAATCAAGCCGCAGGATCTTAACAGCTACTTTACGCTGCAAGATAATATCTTCAGCTAAATAAACATTAGCCATCCCACCTTCGCCTAAAGTATCAATGATTCGATAGCGTTCACCAAGCAGATAACCTTTATCGATCACTGCTCTCGTCCTCCTTGTTCCAAACTAGACAGACAGTAATATTATCACCACCGCCTAATCGATTAGCTTCACTGATGAGCTTATTACAACGTTCTTTTAAGCTGAGCTCCTTAGTTGCTAAAATCTGTTGAATTTGCGGATCACTAAGTGAATTAGTCAAGCCATCAGTACAAAGCAAAATAATATCATTTTCGCCCAATTCAATATTATCGAATTCCGGATCTATCGTACTAGAAACTCCTAAAGCTTGCGTAATAATATTTTTTTGAGGATGATGCTTAGCCTGCTCTTTAGTAATTTGCCCCATTTTAACCAGTTCATTAACCAAAGAATGATCTTCCGTCAATTGAACAAACTTGCCTTCAGAGTAACTATAAGCATGCGAATCACCTAGATGAGCAATCAAAGCGTCATCATCAAAAGCAAAAGCTAACACAACTGTCGTCCCCATCCCATTTAAGTCAGGAAACTTATCAGCTGTTTTTAGAATTGACTCATTTTCAGAATTTAATTGGACCTCTAACCATTTATGAGCAATATTAGCATCAGTAAAATCTGTTGTAATAAAATTATGCCCTAAATGAGTTACTGCCATCGTTGAGGCAACATCACCACCCTGATGACCACCCATCCCATCACAGACAATGGCCAAAGGAATTCCTTTACGATTTTTAAAAACTCCTACAAAATCTTGATTGCTTTTTCGTACCTTACCGATACTTGAAGCATATGCTGTTTCAATCAAAAATCTAACCTCGTAATTTAAATTTGGCAATAAAAAATCCATCATTACCGTCTAGATCAGGCATTACTTTCAGCATCCCTGTTTCTGATTCAAGTTTACTCAACTTAAAGGGCTCTAGCTTGTAGCTGGGATGCTGTCGCAAAAACTGCTTTACAACTTGCTCATTCTCTTCTATTGAAATTGAACAAGTAGAATAAACTAACTCACCTTGCTCTTTTAATAAGCTACTTACAGAATTCAAAATTGCTAATTGAATTTTTTGCAGATTTCGCAAATCTTGCAAGCTCTTAGTATAGCGAATTTCTGGCTTTCTTCTAAGTAAACCAAGACCAGAGCAAGGAGCATCTACCAATATTTTACTAAATTCACCCGGCTTAAAAATTTCTGGTGCTTTACGTGCATCACATGCCTTAGTTTTAACCCGATCTTCAACATGCATTCGCCGAGCGTTTTCTCGAACTAGATTTAATTTCTTTTCATGAATATCAAGAGCAATAACATCACCCTTAATATTCTCTGCAATTTGGACAGTCTTACCACCTGGTGCGCTGCAAGCATCTAATACATGATCTGCTTCTTGGTCAAAATTAAAAGCTTCTACCACTAAGCTAGCGGCTTCATCCTGAATTGTCAACTTTCCTTGCTTGAATAAATCACTTTGACTTATCCCACCATGATTTAAAACAACATCATGTGTAGACAAATTAGACCACTGTGGCTCATAGCCATCAGCCTTCAATTTGGCAAATACTTGCTTGGAATCAACCAAACTTGAAATACGTACACTATTTTTAGCAGGCTGATTAATACTAGTTAAGACAGATTCGGTTTTTTTAATGCCAAAATTATTAATAAAGTAATTAACTAACCATTCTGGCACGCTTTCTTTAATGCTCAAATAGCGAATTCGATCTTTTTTATCTGGTAAAATCACCCCGCGGCGAATAAACGAACGCAAAATTCCGTTTATAATTCGATAGCCAGATGAATGATGTCTACCAAATTGTTTAGCCAACTTATTAGCTTCATCTAAGACTGCACGATTAGGTACTTTATCTAAAAAAATAATCTGATAAAGCGACATTAACAAAAGTGGTTTAAGATATTTTTCAGTAATCTTGGTTCTTACCAAGCCCTTTAATTGATATTCCAAAAACAGCCGATATTGAATAGTTCCATAAACTATCCTCGTAGCTAAATTTTGATCAGTCAAGGATAAGCTAGAATGCTGCAGGCTGTTATTCAGACTAATATTTGAATATGAGCCATCTGCTAAAACTCTTATTAAAGTTTCTAAACTAATCGCCCGTGCACTTTTATTGATCGACAATTTCTTCTCCTGGTTTAAATTTGCTGCCCTGACCATTTAAAAAGCTTTTAATCTCCATTCTTTTCTTGTCACTTGGCTGAACTACTAACAAATTCAACACAGATTTATTTGCAAAAGCAATGGCAAAACGACCTTTATTTGCAATTAAACAACCAGGATTAAGCTCTGTTGTCTCTTGAGCAACTTCAGCCTGCCATACTTTGAACCGTTTACCTTCAATCATCATGTAAGCACCAGGATCTGGGTTTAAAGCCCGAATCATGTTATTAGCCTCACGAGCAGTCATTTTAACCGTGATTTTTTCTTGTTCTTTAGTAATATTAGGTGAAAAAACAACCTGCTCAGGATCCTGTGGCGTTTTCTTTATACTGCCATCAATAATTGACGGTAAAGTCTTAAGTAATAAATCACGACCAAGATAAGACAATTTTTCAAATAAAGTCCCGGCATTATCTTCTGGCTCAATCTTAAGTGCTTCTTGCGCGTAAATGTCACCAGCATCCATCTTCTTGACCATTTCCATAATAGTAATTCCAGTTTCTTGATCCCCATTGATCAAGGAATACTGAATTGGTGCGCCACCACGATATTTAGGCAAAAGCGACCCGTGAACATTTACAGCAGCAATTTTAACTGAATTCAAAAATTTAGTTGGTAAAAATTGACCATATGCTGCAGTAACAATTAAATCAGCATGCATATCAATCAACTGCTTCATTTCTTCAGAACCGGATAGCTTAATTGGTTGAAAGACTGGCAAATCATGTTTCTCTGCAGCAATTTTAGCTGGACTCTTAGTGATTTTTTGTTTGCGTCCTACCTTTTTATCTGGTTGCGTTACTACTGCTTTAATTTCATAACCATGATTTATTAGACCTTCGAGTACTGGAACTGAAAATTCAGGCGTCCCCATAAAAATGATTGATGTCATTCAAGCATCTCCTTTACATAATTCTTTCTGGTTCGTTATCAATAAAAATACTTAATCCATATTTCCTGGCTTCCTGAGCAGAATCCTGAACATGGTGTAATAACTTATTTAAATTTGGTTCTTTTTTATATTTTACCAGTATTTGATAATAATATTTATTTTTTAATCGAGAAATTGCACTGGGCGATGGACCCAAAATAATTGTTTCCTGTCCTAAGTGCTGCATTAGATATCTTTTAATGCGAAATGCTTCTCTAGCAGCATTTTGTTCCTTCTTGGCTGAAATTGAAATCAAAACTGTAAAAAAGTATGGCGGATAATTTCCTTCATGTCGAACATGCATCTCATAGCCATAAAAACGTTCATAATCTTGAGTTTTAGCTAATTGAATCGCATAATGTTCGGGATTATAAGTCTGAATTAAAACTTCGCCCTCTTTTTCAGCTCGACCTGCACGACCAGCTACTTGCGTCAATAACTCAAAAGTTCTTTCCGACGCGTTGTAATCTGAAATCCATAATCCGGTATCCGCATTAATAACGCCTACTAAGGTAACATTAGGAAAATCCAGTCCTTTAGCGATCATTTGCGTTCCTAACAAGATATCTGCCTCATGATCGCCAAACGCATCCAAAATTCGCTTATAGCTGCCTTTTCGACGAGTCGTATCAACATCCATTCGTAAAATTCTGGCACCCGGTAAAAGTTCTTTTAGTTCTTCTTGAACTTTTTGCGTACCCGTTCCTAAGAAACGAATCTGTTTACTTTGACAATTAGGACAAGCCTGAGGAATAGGTTCACTGTGACCACAATAATGACATTGCATGCTGTTAGTGTCTTTATGTAAATTCAATGATACATCGCAATTCGGGCACTTTAAGACAAAACCACACTCCCGGCAAAGCATAAAATTAGCAAACCCGCGCCGATTCAACATCAAAATAACTTCCTCTTTTTTCTCTAAGCGTTTCTTAATCGCAGCAACTAAATCGACAGATAAATCAAATTGACCTCCAGCAAACTGAACGTGCTTCAGATCAATCAAATTAACCTGCGGCAGTTTCTTATTATTAGCTCGTTTAGTTAATCGCAATAATTGATAAACATGCTTTTGCGCCCTTGCACGACTACCTAGAGCAGGGGTAGCACTGCCTAGAACGAGCGGGCAATGATGATAACGACTACGCCAAAGTGCTACATCTTTAGCATTATAGCGTGGATCTGTTTCTTGCTTATAAGAGGCTTCATGTTCTTCATCAATTACAATCAAACCAATATTATCTAATGGTGCAAAAACAGCACTTCTTGCACCAACTACCACTTTAGTTTCACCACGACGAATTCTACGCCATTCATCATATTTTTCGCCTTCAGATAAGGCACTATGCAAAACTGCTACTTGATTGCCAAATCGTGCTTTAACTTGCCTTACCATTTGCGGAGTCAAAGAGATCTCTGGCACTAACATCAGAGCATTACGTCCTTGACTTAATGCCTTACTAATTGCATGTAAATACACTTCTGTCTTGCCGCTGCCAGTAATCCCTTCTAGCAAAAAGGTCTTTGAACGCCGCTTATTGATCGCACTAGCAATCTGATCTAAAGCTGCTTGCTGTTGTTCATTTAAGGTTACCGGCTTAGGCTTTTCATCGTCTTCAAAACCGGCTAATGGATTACGGTAAACCTCAACAGCCTTTTTAACCAGCCAACCTTTTTTCACGGCGGAATTCAATACAGCCGCAGTTAAACCTAATTCCTTTTCTAATTTATTTTGAGATTTAGGATATGTAGCTGCATTTTCAATAATATCCATTACTAGCTTTTTTTGTTTAACCGCATTTTGACGCAAAGTATTATATATTTTAGTATATTCAGTTGAATCTAACGCTAACGCATATTGATTTTCTTTTTTCTTTTTAGCGCGGTTTTCAACTAAGTACTCAATCTTAGCATCATCGTTTCTAAGCAATTGATGTACTTTTTCGATTTGTTGCAAATCCGTTAACTTATTTAAATCAATTGGATCCCCTTTAAAAAAAGGTAATTGTTTAGCCTGATCATTATTAGGAACTAATAATTTACGATAACCAGCACGCATCACCCAAGGCAACATTGCCTGCAATATTTTAATACGGTAAGAAAAAATATCCTTTGCTAAACTTTGCGATAAATCAACCAATTCGGGGGTTAAAGGTGGCATTTCATCAACTATAACTAATAAGTCTTTCAGTTTGCCCTTAAACTCGCTTTTTTCAGTTAAACCTACAACAAAGCCTTGTACCTTTCTTCTGCCAAAAGGTACTACTACCCTCGAACCAATCTGAATGCTTTTTTCTAATTCAGTTGGAATATGATATTCAAAAATACGATCAGTCTGCTTAACTGCAACATCTACAATAACCTGAGCAATCATCTAATCACCTGTAAAAAAGACCTCCACCCAAAGGATGAAGGTCAGCAAATTAATCTTCGAGGTTAATCTCAGCATGAGCCGGATCAACTTTAATTTTACCAGCAGCGATCTCTTCAAGGGCCTTGCCAACTGACTTGTCACACTTAAAGTGGTCTAACGTAGGTGGATCTCCAGCTTCTAGTTCATGTGCTCTTTTAGCAGGAAGAACAGATAATGAATAACGTGAATCAACACGTGATAATAATTTGTCAATTGATGGGTAAGTAATTCTCATAATTAGTTTAATCCTCCTTGACCATCTTACGATAGTCATCAATCACACGCTTAACACTGACATGCTCTGCATCAACGATTGCTTTGATATGGTCTACTGCATTGGCAACTGTGTCATTTACTACTGCGTAATCGTAATCTGCCATTTCCAGAATTTCATTCCGTGCTTGTTTGATCCGTCCACGAATAACTGCTTCAGGCTCTGTTCCACGACGTTCTAACCGTAAATGCAGCGTATACAAATCTGGTGGAGTCAAGAAAATAAATACTCCATCGGGCATCTTTTCACGAACTTTTTGAGCACCATTAACATCAATTTCAAGTAAAACATCTTTGCCCTCATGAAGCATCTCCTTCACTGGAGCAAGTGGCGTACCATAATGGTGACCGACATATTCATTATATTCTAATAGCTCACCATTTTTAATAGCTTCTTGAAAACGCGCTTCGCTGACGAAGAAATAATCTTTACCATCAACTTCTCCGGGACGCGGTTTACGAGTTGTCATTGAAACTGAATATTCAAACGGAAAGACTTTATTTTCAACGATTGCACTTTTAACTGTCCCTTTACCAACTCCTGAGGGACCGGAAAGCACGAGTAATAAACCTTTATCTGCCATGCTAAACTCCTCTAGTAACTATTAATATAACTAGTTTGCACTAAAATCCCTGTTTTTTCAAGTTTTCTATTATTGCACTTTAGCAAAAGTCTCACAGACTACTTCTGTCTCATCAGTGAATTTCCGCCCTAAGATTTCTTGACATTCCCAGGTGAAAAACTTTTCATGAACCTTGCGCCAAGATTCATAACTCCGATCTCCTTCACCTTCAAGATAAGCATGCTTGGCAGAGACATTTTTAAATGGCATAACTTCCACAGTTTTAGTCTGGATTACACAAACTGGTTGATTATTGCCATCTAAAACAATGGCGTACATCCCTACCGTTGGTAAATCTTCATTAGGATTATAAACACTTGTTGTTGCTGTCTTGATCCCGCGATCGACTAAATCACTTAATGCATTAGCATCGGTGCTATTTCTACCAAATGCAAATGCTTCTTCTAATGCAGCAGGATTTACTTGATGCTTTTGACAAAAATCTAACCAAAACTTATTAATACTATTCATCTTTTATACTCTTAATCAAATCGGCAGCATTTTTCTTAGCTGCGTCTGTTACATCTTGACCTGCCATCATTTGTGCAATTGCAGTAATGGTCTCTTCCTTGCTAAGTGGTCCAATTTGCGTGAAAGTTGAACCATCTTTAACCTTTTTGGCAACCAAATAGCGTTGATCACCTGCAGCGGCAACTTGCGGGGAGTGGGTAATGGCAATGACCTGCTTATTTTGCCCAATCGAATGCATCTTCTTACCAATTGCGGCAGACACCCGTCCTGATACACCGGTATCAATTTCATCAAAAATCATGGTACCAACTGGTTCCACTCGACTAAAGATAGACTTTAATGCAAGGATTAAGCGCGACTGTTCACCACCAGAAACTATTTTTACTAACGGCATCAAATCTTCGCCAGGATTAGGAGCAATTAAAAAGACAATTGCGTCAATTCCTTTAGCAGTAAAAGTTTTAGTTTCCTCAAAATTGATTGAAAAACGGGCCTTTTCCATGTAAAGATCTGCCAATTCTTGCTTAATCTGCTCTTCGAGTGAGTGAGCAACCTTTTCTCGGATCAAATGCAATTGACGAGCTTCTTTACTCAATTTGTTTTCAATTTGCGCAACTTCTGCTTTTAATTTTTCCTCATCTAAACCGCCTGTTTCAAACTGACCTAATTCTTTCTGTACTTTAGCATAAAAACTAAAAACATCTGTTAGAGTTGGCCCGTATTTTTTCTTTAATGAATTCAAAGTATCTAAACGATTAGTTACATATTGAAAACGTTCTTCATCAAAATCCATCTGATCCATCAAATTAGATAATTCGCTGCGAGCATCATTTAAAGCATAAGCTCCATCATCAACTGTTTTAGCAAAATCTTTAAACTTAGAACCAAATTCAGTCAGATCCGTAGCGGCATTTTGCGCATCACCTAATAGCGTAGCAATTCCATGCTCATCGTCATCGTATAATTGCATAAAATAATTTGCCGTATCTGCAATTTTTTGATAATTATTTAACTCATTAAATTCTTCCTCTAGTTTTTCATCTTCTTGAGGATCTTCAAGATTCGCCGACTCTAATTCATTATTTTGAAATTGCAAAATATCTTGCTTTTGTGCTAATTCTTGTGCATCTTGACGCAAGTGGCGCAACTGAGTAGTTACTTTTTGCCATTTAGCAAAATCTACCTGATATGCTGCTAATTTATCTTTAAATTCAGCTGGTGCATAGTTGTCAACCAGGTCAATCTGCCGATCTTGATCCATTAATATTTGCTGATCATGCTGACCGTGAATATCAACCAAATAGTTGCCAATTTCACGCAAAACATTAATAGTAGTTAATTGTCCATTAATCCGCACTACATTTCTGCCTTTAACCGCCAACTCGCGACTGATTACTAATTGATCGTCTTCATGAGGCAAGCCATATTTATCACAAAGATCAGCAATCTTTTCTTTTTGATCATCCAGTTCAAACAGACCAGTAATTACTGCCTTCTTTTCTCCAGATCGAATCATTTCCTTTTGACCACGACCACCCATTAATAGTGAAACCGCATCAATAATAATTGACTTACCTGCACCAGTCTCACCAATAATGACGGTCATTTTTTCTTGAAAGCGAACCTTTAAGCTTTTAATAATTGCAAAGTTTTTGATATCCAGTTCGACTAACATATTTTCACTCCTAAAGACCATTTACGGCACAAGCTACAACATCCTCAGCCGTACCTTGCCATAAATTATGACCGCCATTTGACTCATCTTTTTGTAGATGGATCAAAAATTCGATATTTCCTTTGCCACCTTTGATAGGCGAATAATCAACACCTAAAATATTAAAACCAATCGCTAAAGCTTTTTGCATTGTGTGCTCAATAACTTGCCTATGGACTTCATGATCATGAACTATACCATGCTTGCCAACATTTTCAGGGCCAGCCTCAAATTGCGGCTTGATTAAGCAAACCGCATCGCATTGATCTTTTAAAATTTCATACATTGGTGGCATAATCAAATCTAATGAAATAAAAGATACGTCCGTCATTGCAAAATCTGGTAAACCTTGATTAAAATCAGCTGGTTTTGAATAACGAAAATTTTGCTTTTCCATTACTACAACTCGTGGATCATCACGTAATTGCCATGCTAATTGATTGTAGCCAACATCTAGAGCATAAACCATCTTCGCTCCATTTTGCAGAGCAACATCAGTAAAACCACCCGTTGAAGCACCAATGTCTAAACAAACTTTATCTTTTAGATTAATATCAAAAACTTTTAATGCCTTCTCTAACTTAAAACCACCGCGAGAAACATATTTTTTACCATCATCTTTGATATAAAATTTTTCGCCTTCAGGGAATTTAGTTCCACTTTTATCAATTCTTTGATGATTATGATCTGAAACTAAACCTGCCATAATTGCTCTTTGAGCGGCAGAACGAGAATGAAAAATTCCTTGCTGTGCTAATAAAACATCTGCTCTTTGTTTTGCCATTTATAACACCTTTTGATAAAGATCTAAAAAGCCAGCTAAAGTTTCGCCATTCAAACCATGTAAATCAGTTTGAGCTTGGTCAATTAAGTCTGTTAATTCCTGGCGACTTTTAGTAATGCCTAATAAAGTCAAAGTATTATTTTTACCTTCTTCTTTATCTTTATGTGTTGCCTTACCAGCCTCTTCACTTGTTTCAACAACATCTACTAAGTCATCATAGATTTGATAAGAGCGGCCAAAAGCCTTAGCAAAATCAATTAATTTCACTTGTTCAATTTGACTAGCCTGTGCGTATACTGCGGCCATTTGCACACTCGCTTGAATTAAACAGCCTGTCTTAAGCCATTCCATCTTATTAATAAATTTAGCATCACCAGCAACACTAGCATTATTAGTAGAATCAATATCTAAATATTGCCCACCAACCATACCGTTAGGGCCTACGGCCTTGGTAATAATAGAAACTGACTCCACGGATTGACTTCCTTCAGCAATCCATTGAATTCCCATGGGTAAAAGAGCATCACCAGCTAAGATTGCTTCTGCCTCGCCCCACTTTTTGTGACTAGTCAGCTTGCCACGACGATAATCATCATTATCCATGGCAGGTAAATCATCATGAATAAGTGAATAAGTATGAATTAACTCTATTCCACAAGCAATTCTAATTTCAGGTTGTTCTATCTTTTTTCCTAACGCGTTAAGTGTTGCTAAAAATAGCAAGGGACGTAAACGCTTGCCACCAGCCATGACCGAATAAGCCATAATTTGACTAATTTTTTGATCATCAACTTCATCAGCCAAATGCTGAGCTAAATAATCATCAATTACCGGAGTCCAATTATCTTTAAAAAAAGTAAATGCTGTCATAACTATTCCTATGGAGCCGAAGCATTATTAGGATCTAATTTGTGCTCCGTACCGTCACTATCAATCAACTTAGCTACCGTTTCTTCAGCACTAGTTAATTTTTTATCCAAATCACGACTAATCTTTACACCCACTTGAAATTGTTTTAAAGCATCTTCAAGTGGTACGTTGCCATTCTCTAAATTAGTAACAATTTGTTCTAACTCACTTAATTGTTCTTCAAAATTATTTTTCTTAGTTGGCATTATATTTTCCTTCTACTTTTATAACTGTTGCTGTAACTTGACCATCTTTAAAGTGCAGATTTAACTGATCTTTAGGCTTAATCTGCCTAGTAGAACTAATAGTCTTTCCTTGATCATTGGTTGTATAAACAAAACCACGCTCTAAAGTCTTTAATAGACTATAATCATCCAATTGCTGCACTATTTGGGTAAATCTATTGCGCTGATTCTTCAAATAGTGCTGCATATTAGCAGTTAAACGCTTAGACAAAAAGAGTCTTTGCTGTTTCATTTGTTTAACTGATTGAACCGGACTAGCACTAATCAATCGCTGTTGCAACAGACGATAATTTTGCTGATAGCGATCCAATTTATTCTGCATGCCATTTTGCAAACGTTGATTAAGCAGATCAACCTGTTGAATCTGCTGATCGTAAAGACGCGTTGGTTCACGCATAATTACTGAATTTTCAATTCGTTTAAGCTGATCACGCCGTACCCGAATAATAGCCTGCATACTAGCTAATAATCTACTCTGCAATTGATGAATTCCAGCTAATTCATCAGTCAAATTGGGTGTTGCATATTCTGCTGCTGCGGTTGGAGTAGCGGCACGTGCATCGGCAACCAAATCGCACAAAGTTGTATCAGTTTCATGTCCTACTGAAGAAATTACTGGCATGGGCATTGAATATACTTGCCGCACAACCTCTTCTTCATTGAACGGCCATAGATCTTCTAGTGATCCACCACCACGGCCAATAATCATCACATCATATTTATCACCTTGAGCGGCAATTTGCTGCATTGCATGCACAAGTGACTCTGCTGCAGTGTCTCCTTGAACTTGTGCCGGATATAAATCAATCTCAGCATGCGGAAAGCGCCGGTTAGCCGTCACCATAATATCGTGAATAACTGCCCCTGACGCGCTAGTAACCACCGCAATTCGATCTGGAAAACGAGGCAGACTACGTTTATGCTCAGGATCAAATAAACCTTCCTTGGCTAATTTAGCCTGCAATTGCTTTAGTTGCTCATATAAAGCACCTAAACCAGCAGGCTCCATTTTTTCTGCATAGAACTGATATGATCCTTGAGGGCCATATACACTAACATAACCTACTACATATACTTTCATTCCTTCTTCTGGTTTAAATTTCACTTTATCAAAGTAGGAACGAAACATTACCACGTTGATTTTAGATTTTTCATCCTTTAACGAAAAATACTGGTGTGAATTACGCCTATAGCGAAAGTTAGATAACTCGCCTTCAAGAAAGACCTTGTGTAAGTATGGGTCATTTTTGAACTTCTGCGTAATATAATAGTTTAAATCCGTAACCGTTAAATACTTATTTTCGGTCATTTTGTCTCCTAGTCAGTTTTACAACTGCTTCCATTAAAGATTGTACTGTAAGAGGACCAACCCCACCAGGAACAGGTGTTATATAGCTCGCCTTTTTCTTGACTGCATCGAAGTCAACATCACCTACTAATTTACCATTTACATGATTCATGCCTACATCAATAATTACAGCTCCATCTTTAACCATTTCAGCAGTTACTAAAAATGCTTGTCCTGTAGCAGAAACAATAATATCCGCTTTTTTAGTAAGTGCAGCTAAATTTTTAGTCTTAGCATGAGCTATAGTTACTGTTGCATTTTGTTCAAGCATTAATGCTGCCAAAGGTTGACCTACAATGTTACTACGACCAATGATTACTACATCTTTTCCTACTAGTGGAATATTATAATGCTGGAGTAATGCAATAATACCAGCAGGAGTGGCTGGTTCTACAAAGTGATCTTCTAACCAGAGTCGACCAATATTAGCTGGAGTCAATCCATCGACATCTTTATTAGGATCAATTCTTTCAAGTAACTCATCCGCATTAATCTGCTTCGGAGCAGGCAATTGCACCATGATACCATTAATACTCTGATCAGCATTTAACTTATCAATTAAAGCTAATACTTGCTCCTGATGAGTATCAGTTGGCAACTGATATATATCCTGAATAAGTCCTACTTTTTTTGCACGTCGTTTTTTAGTGTGAACATAAATCTTGCTAGCGGGATTGTCCCCAATATTTATTACGCAAAAATGTGGAGTTATTCCCTCATTTTTTAAAGTCTTTACCTTTTCTTTAAGATTTTCTGCTAATTTATTTGCTAATGCTTTACCATCCAGAATTATTCCCATTGAATTCTCCTTTTAATAAAAAATAGCCGGCAAAAAATGGCTATAATTGCTATTAAACAAAGTTTGCTAATATCCCATTAATAAATGGTTTTTCCTTTGGCTCAGCAAATTCGTCACACAGGTTTAAAGCTTCATTAACTGCCGCTTTAGCATCAATTTCATTGCTATGCTTTATTTCATAAAGTGCAACTTCCATGATAGCAACAACAATTTGGCTTACACGTTCAAGACGCCAGCCTTTTTTTAAATGATCAGCTAATTCAGATTGTAGATCCTTACGATCTGAAATTACGCCTTCAATCAATTTCTTAGAATAGGCAGAAAGCTGTTTTAAATCCAGTGTTGCGACGATTTTTGCTTCAACATCTTCAGCAGTTAAATCTGGTTCTTGATTAGCCAAATAAACTGCTTGCATAGCAACTTTTCGACTTTCGTGTTGGTTCATTTTCTCTATTTGTCCTCCGGAAACAGCTCTGAGGTATTTTCTTCAGCGTCTTTTTCGTCTTCTGGGAAAATCAAACCTACCACATGAACATTAATTGACTTAAGTTCCAGATCAGTCATTTGAAGTAGCTGTGCCTTTAAAGCTTTTTGAATTTCCATACCAACTTTAGGTACATTTACGCCACTTTCAAGATAAACATAAACGTCTGCAATCAGCTTATTATCTTCATCCGTCTTCACATTGACGCCCTTACCATGATTTTCACGGCCAAGAACCCAGCTAAGACCTGATTTAAGGCTGCCACGCATTCCTGCAATACCATCAATTTTTTCAGCAGCAATACCCAAAATAACCTCTAAAACACTTGTATCAATCTTGATTTGTTCGCTGTTTTCTTCACCACTTAAGAGAATTTTTGAACTATCTGCCATTTTGTTACCTCAAAAAACTACTTATTAGCACGTGATACGTAGGTACCATCAGTAGTATTAATAGTTAAGACGTCGCCTTCATTAATGAAGAATGGCACATTAACTACCAAGCCAGTTTCCATGGTAGCTGGCTTACCACCACCTGATGAAGTATCACCTTTGATATTAGGTTCAGTCTTAGCAACCTTTAAATCAACAGTGTTTGGTAATTGAATACCTAATGTTTCACCATCGTGCATAATTACATTAACAACCATGTTTTCCAATAAATAGTTGGCTTCATCACCAATTTGCTCATTAGGAATAGCCAATTGATCATAAGTCGTAGTATCCATAAAGACATAGCTACTACCATCGTTGTACAAGTATTGCATTGATTTAGTTTCAATTTCTGCAGTTTCAACCTTAGCAGTTGAACGGAAAGTATACTCTTGTACAGCGCCACTTCTTAAACTCTTAAGCTTTGAACGTACGAAAGCACCACCTTTACCTGGCTTTACATGTTGGAATTCAACAATGCGCCATAAGTCATTGTTGTACTTGACAGTTAACCCATTCTTGAATTCGTTAACTGAAATCATTGTCATATTAAGTCCCTCATTTCTACAATTATTATCTTACCAATCTTAAGCGCGTTTGGCTATAACTTCAGCCTATTAAAATCTATCTATAAAGAAATTAGTTCATTTTTAGGCAAAGTTGACAATACTTCTGGCGTTTTATCATGAACTAAGACATCGTCCTCAATTCTAACTCCACCTTTACCTGGTAAATAAATGCCTGGTTCAACCGTGTGCACCATATTGTTAACTAGTTTCGTTATCCTAAACGGTAAAGCAGGCTGACATAATTCATGAATTTCTAATCCAATTCCATGACCAATGCCGTGACCAAAATATTCACCATATCCTTGTGCTGTAATATAATCACGCGCTGCCTTATCTACATCACGACCAGTATTGCCGGTGACGGCAGCCGCAATGCCTCGACGTTGTGCTTCAAGTACGACCTTATAAATTTTATGCATCTCTGCATCTACCGCACCTAATGACACAGTTCGGGTAATATCGGCCGCATAACCATGATAAAAACTACCGAAATCAATAACGATCATCTCGCCATCTACCAAACGCTTATCACTTGCTACACCATGAGCCCATGCTGAACGCACGCCCGACGCAACAATAGTATCAAAATCCGGTCCATCGCCACCATTAACTTTAAATAAATAATCAAGTTTAGCAGCAATGTCACGCTCCTTTACGCCTGGTCTAATCATCGGAATAATACCCTTAAAGCTTTCCATTGAAATATCAACGGCTTTGCGCAAGGCAGCAATTTCAAGCTTGTCTTTGACATTACGTACCCGTTCAACTAATTCTTCGACCATTGTAAATTCAATGTCTGGATTCAATTCCTTTAATTTAAAAAATTCACTAGCTGAAACAAACTCGCCTTCTACTAAAACTTTTTTAACGTTCATTTTCTTAAGTGCTTTAGTAAGTTCTTCATAATCACTTGAATGTTTCATAATTACATTCATTTCACCGGGAGCTTGGGCTTTAATTTGACCAGCAAAACGTGAATCCGACAATAAGGTCCGCCCGCCGTCAGCATTTAAAATCAATTGTGCTTCTTCACCAGTAAAATTAGTAAGATAACGATAATTAGCTTGATTAAAGATAATCATTGCATCTGCATTATGTTCTTTAATCAAAGCTGTAACCTTTTTTATTCTACTTTGTATTAATGTTAATAGCTCTTGCTGTTTTTCCATGTCAAAACCTTCTTTGCATAGCATTTACTCAATTATACCAGATTTCTAGTCTTAAGACATGTAAAACACCATGAAAAAAGACGAGTGGCACAATGCTACCCGCCTTATTCTTTTAATCTGAATTACTTAGCTTCTTCAGCTGGGTATACAGAAACTTGCTTCTTGTACTTGCCAAGACGTTCAAACTTAACAACGCCGTTTACAAGTGCAAATAAAGTGTCGTCTCCCCCTTGGCCTACATTCTTGCCTGGGTGAATCTTAGTACCACGTTGACGGTAAATAATAGTACCTGCGTGGACTGATTGACTGTCACCAGCCTTAGCGCCTAAACGACGACCAGCTGAGTTACGACCGTTGGCAGTAGAACCGCCACCCTTGTGGTGGGCAAATAATTTCATACCTAAAATATTCATAATCATTTCACCTCTGAATTAAGCTTCAATCTTTTCAACTGTAACCTTAGTATAAGGTTGACGGTGACCATACTTGCTGTGTGAGTGCTTCTTAGGCTTGTACTTGAAAGTTACAACCTTCCTTTCCTTACCTTGCTTTTCAACTTTAGCAGTTACCTTAGCACCATCTACTAATGGAGTACCAACCTTAACGTCGTCACCATTAGAAACAAGGATAACTTCGTCAAAAGTTACTGAACTGCCTTCTTCAGCATCAAGCTTTTCTACAAATACGCTGTCGCCTTCTGCAACTTTGTATTGCTTACCACCGGTCTTAATAATTGCGTACATTTGTACACCTCCGAAAAAATACTTAGACTCGCCGAACTGGGGTGCTTCTTACACAAGAAGACTTCTAACCTCAAGCCGTGCGGTTGCAGATGTGGAGGTCTCCACAAATACAACTCTTATATCATACAACGCTTTTCAATTAAGATCAATAATTTTAGGATTTTTTAGTTTCCTTATATTCAATTGACTGCGTACCTTCATAAGCTGGTAAACCATTTTCAGCCCGATATAAAGCACGCTCAAACGAACGATAGCCTTTAGATGATGAAACTGCAAACTTTACGCCATACTTTGAAGCAAATTCTTGAATATTCCAAGTTGCATCATGAGCAGCATAAGCAGTCATTAGAATCACAATATCTAAATCCTTGATCTGTCTTTCCATTACCTTTTTCTTACCTTCAAAGGCATTAATTGGAATTGGGATACCGTTATAGCGAGTAACAATTCCTTCAAGAATACCTTCATTTTGATTATCACCAATTGCAATTCCAACTCTTTGATAATGCAGATTCATGTCTAGTTTGGTTAATTCTTCTGCAGTGTCTTTTTTGCTCTTATCTTTTTTCTTATAAGATAAATCAGACTGCTTAGGCGGATCTACTTGATAAATCCAGCGAATTTGCACAGCATCTGCTGGATTCTTCTTAATACGGACATCCCCCGTATACCAAGCCAAATCTACAATTGAACCATCTTCTAGATGAATATTTTCACCCTGATAATAACTGGAATCAACTGGAATCGTTACTTCCTTGCAGCGAATGCGCAGCTTTTCACCTTTAATATTGCGTGTAATTGCTAATTGCCCCGTTCTTCCCTGTACAACTGCATAACGAAACTCTTCAATTGGATCATAGTCGCGACTGCGCAATTTTTGACAACCGACTACACGCAATACTTCAGCTTCATAATTAGAATTATCCTTATCTTCTAGAGCTTCCACAATATCACCACTTCTTAAATTGAGTGAATGTATTTGCGATTCCTTAATGCGATAGACAATCTGTCCATTATCATTAATTAAATTGCAACCAGATAAGGCTCTAATCACTGTATAACGTTTTCCTTTACGATAATCTCGCTTAGGCTGCTGTTTAAGTTTAATTGCATCCTCAAAAATTTTCTTATTGACTACATCCTTAGTAGTTTTTGATTTTTGAATTGCCTGATCAAGCTTACCTAAGACATTGCCATAGCGTTTGCCAACACCTGATACAAAAGTTAACTTGTGTAGTGCGGCTAAAGACTCATTTTTAGCTCCAGCATCCCCTGGCACCTCGATTAATTTAGTTAAACCCAGTAATAGATTTTTAAATTGTTTAAGATCCGCATTTCGTTGAGCAATTGACTGTGTATTAGCTGTATTTCCTTCAGCCATAGCAATAATTGCCTTAATCGCATTCAAACTGTTAGCTAAGCTCTTATCATCCGCATCTGTTTTATTCAAAATTATTTTAAGATTATTTCGATAATCATACATATTTTTCACCACTTTTATTTGTCATACTTTTATATTTTATTACTTACTTTTAATTAATAAAAATAAATGATATTTTTCTTTTGCTTTCAAACGTGCGTTGGATATAATTGATTTACCATTTTTAATATATCTATTGAAAGGAGAATTATAATTATGCCCTTAAATGTCCTTGATCATCCTCAAAAGAAACTAATTTCCAATGCCAACTTTTGGCAACTAATCGACCAACAATGCCATGAAAATAATTTCACTAATTTTAAAGGGATCTCTTTTGTTTCTTCAATTAAGTTTATCGAAACTTACTTGCTGCCTCACTTTTCCAAAATCACTCTAATTTTAGGTTTGAGCGACAATGGTCAAAATTCGATCGGAAAAAGAATTGATCAATTATTAAATAAACGTAAAAATATAATTGAATATAGCTATAAACACCCTACAAGTGAATTTACCACTAGACTACTTGACGGAAGCCTTGAACTTCTTTTTACCAAGAATGAATTAATCCATACTAAATTTTATCAAGTTAGCAACAGTCAAAGGTATGCTGTTTTTTCCGGTTCAATGAATTTAACTCAAGCAGCTTTGTCTCAAAATATGGAGCAACTAATTCTTGATTACGGTTCAACTGCAGATCCTCTATTTCAGTCTTATCAGCAACTATTCAACAATAATTTACAACATGCAACTACTTACATTAATTCTAAAAAACTAGCAGGATATTTAAAGGCTAAAGATACTGAAGAATTACAAATTCATATTCTACACGATTCTTCACTTAGCATTGATAACAATTTAAACTCTGACAAAAAAGATATTGTTATTCTACCGGCTGAAGAAATAAAAAAATACCGTGAACAATACAGCAAAGACGACGAATTTAAAAAGCTTTCTGAAAAAGAAAAATTAACAGTCACACAAGCAATTACTTTATTTGGAGATGGTGGACATAAAAGAAGAAAGCTAGATACTATCGGACGTGATTTATATACGCTAACTCAAAAAATTACTCACCAAGATCAAAAGCAAAATGATGAAACACTGAAAATTAATCGTGAAGTAGATCTCTTCCCTAAGCCAGCATTATTCTACAATAATGGGCAACTTTTTCAAGCAGCTAAAATTGGCAATAATATACCAAGCCAAGTTGTATCCTCTAACCTAACTAACGATCAATTGAAAGATGCACTACAACTATTTTGCGATATCGTGCATGAATATAATACTTACAAAGATGTCGGAGAAGGCTGGCAAGCCTGTGATTTCATGCTTTTTCTTTATGAATCACCTTGGCTTTGGAAAATCCGCAACTTATACGAACTATCTAATTCGAACCGTTCTAGAGAAGATGTACCAATTGCAGTTGCTTTAATTGGACAAGGACGAACTGGTAAATCAACTTTAGGAAAGAAATTAGCTGCTAAACTAATCGGCGCCCACAATTTCTTAGACAGTGGGATGTTAGATTCTAAAAATTATGTTAATGGCAAGAGTAACATTAATATGACTATCACCACTACATTAAGCGATTATGTTTACAGCAATGGGCCCGTTAGTCCTTTAATGATTGATGATGTAAGTCCAGATTTAACCACGCGAACTTACTTCGAGAGATTTATTAAAGAAGTTACTAACAACCGAAATTTAACCCATCCCCTACCAACGTTTATCTTTACTATGAACAGACGTGAAAGCTCAATCAAATCACAGTTTTCATTAAAAACAGAGATGATGCGTCGTTTATGGTATCTTAGCTTTGAATCTACCTTTTCAGGTAATAATGAAAAACGTGAAGAAGCATTAAATAGTTTATTTAACAGAGCTAATGACGATTTATTCAAATATTGCCAAGTTAAGTTAGCTGAATTTTTTGCAAACGTATCTTCTGCAGATGCAAAGGAAATTGAAAAGGATTATCTTTATCCTATTAAATCAATTATTAAGATTGCACTTAAAAAATTTGAAATCTACGATCAAATTGATAAATATTTTTCAGAAAACTACGATTATTCTCTTTTTGTTGGTCGCAACGACTGGGCAATGTTAATCAATCAAGCTGAAACAGGTAAAGATATTATCTTTACTCAACAAAATGATCGATTAAAAGCACAAGTTAATAAGCAATTATTTAATAAAGTTTCCGACAGTACGGCAAGAAATAGTGGTTCAATGTTAATGGAACGGTATTTCCAATATTTGCCACGAAAATATCACATTTCTTCTCAGCAAACTAGCACCGGATTTATTATCGATATTAAAAATTTTGATAAATGGCTAGGCAATGATACTTTAATGACTAAATATCAGAATAGTGATAAAGTACGGGCTCATCAACAACAAGATGCCGTTATTCAAATGGCTAAGGCAACTACTCAAATGACTGAAATGGGTAAGCAAATGTCAGAACTAAATAAAAAATTAATGGACCAAGAACAAAAGAAAAAGCACCATAGTTGGTTTGGCAATTTTTTTCATAAATAGCTAACTTGTTCTTTGCATTTTAACTTTAGTCCCACTATAATTTAAGAAAGTAGCATTTAATTATGCAAGGAGGATTTGCGATGGTTAAAACTCGTCCTGAAGACTTAAATTGGAATAAACTTGGTTTTAAATATCATGATCTGCCTTATCGCTGGGTTGATGAATTTAAAGATGGTAAATGGCAAGGTGGACATCTAACTCAAGATTCATCCATTACCTTTAATGAAGCTGCTGAAGAATTACATTATGGTCAAGAAATTTTTGAAGGCTTAAAAGCATATCGCAGAAAAGATGGCGGGATTAATCTTTTTAGACCTGATCAAAACGCTAAGAGAATGGCTAATTCCGCTAAACGTTTACTAATGGAACCTTATCCAGAGGATAAATTTATCAAAGCTGTCAAAGAAGTAGTCAAGGCTAACCAAGATTTTGTTCCTCCTTATGGCTCTGATGGTACTTTATATTTGCGTCCTTTCATGATGGGAATGCAATCTGTTGTCGGTGTTTCTCCTTCTGAAACCTACCAATTTAGAATTTATGCTACACCTGTTGGTGCTTACGTTAAGGGTCTTAAGCCTATGCCTTACGAAGTCAGTGACTATGATCGAGCTGCACCAGCTGGTACTGGTCAAGCTAAAACCGCTGGCAATTATGCCAGCAGTTTAATGCCATCTTTAATTGCAAAAAAGAACGGGTTCGCCGATGCTCTTTATTTGGATCCTAAAGAGCATAAGTATATTGACGAATTTGGGGGTGCTAACTTCTTTGGCATTACTAAAGAAGGACAATTCCAGACGCCAAAATCAGATTCAATCCTGCCTTCTATTACTAAACGCTCAATCCTTAAACTGGCTAAGGATCTCGACCTTGATCCAATTGAAACTAAAATTCCGATTAACGAAATAGATCGTTTCGCAGAAACTGGTGCTATGGGAACAGCTGCAGTTATTTCTCCCGTTGGTTCACTAACTTATAAAGGTAAAAAGCATGTCTTTGGCAGTGAAACTAAAGCCGGTCCAATCACTCAAAAACTTTACGATACTTTATTTGGCATTCAAGTTGGTGACTTAGCAGATAACTACAATTGGGTAGTTAAATTGAATTAAATTAAACATATCTAAAAAAGATCTTCTGTTTTTTAAACGCAGAAGATCTTTTTTACTCAAAACTAGGCTCTCCATTCACCGCCCTGACCGTATGAATGCTTGCCTAATTCATTAATGATTACATGAATATGTTCCTTAGGTGCCCCAGTATTCTTATGTACTGCCTCAGTAACATCTTTCATCAAATTAGTAATCTGTTCATCTGAACGTCCCTTAATTAATTCAATATGTACAAATGGCATAAAAATTCCTCCTTTTTCAATTAATTATACAAGCTTTTTTAGAAAGCGCCACCACCGCTTCCTCCACCAATACCACCAGATGAACCGCCAGAAAAGCCACCACTGGTACCAGAAACTGACGAAGAACCATATGATACGCCACTAGAAAAACTGCTTTCAAAATTATTAGCAAAGCCATCATTACCGGGACTATAAAACGCACTGCCTACAATAAAACCAGTACTACTTAATTCTTCTTGACTAAATTCTAGTTTTAACTGTTTTAGTACCTTCTTAGACAAGCCAAAGGCTACAGCATAAGGCATAATATCTTCCCATAAGATCAGATCGCCAACGTCCTTCATCTTGAAACGACCAATATCATCTAACATTTTTTCGAAGCCACGCACCTTGTTAGTTTCGATGGCTCCTTTTTGTGTATAAAGACTCAATCGATGATTGCCAATAAAGAAGGCAATGAATTCAAGCAAGATTAATCCTATGCCTATCAAAACAATATAGGTATTAGCATTAAAGCAAAAAACTGCGATCACCCAAGTGATAGTACTAAGCACAATCCCAGTAATAGTAAGCTTGCGGTAATGACTACGTTGTCGTTCAATTTTATCATCTAGATAGCCTGCAGCAGTTACCGCATCATATTGCTTATTACACCACTCATCAAACTTTTGACCTAGTTTTTTAGAAGCATATTTTTTCAAAGAATTCGTAGTAAAAGAATTTCCATCTCCCACTTGTTTGAACAAAAAGTAAATCAGCTCATCAGCGAGAATACTCTTATCTACTAGAGAAATCTGATAATGCGTTTTCTTTAAATGCTTTGTGTGATATTCTTCGATCTTTACTTTATGCTGGCCGGCTAGCTGCATCAAATAGGCCGTAAACGCCTTCGTATTGGGTAAAGCAACATTATCCAAAATTTGCGCACCCACTGGATTAACATCAGGAATATCATAATTATGTGATAATTCTTTAGTTTTCTTAGGCTTAAAACCAGCTTTTTTATTAAATAATCCCTTAATAACAACAAATAATCCGCTAACTAATGAAATGGCTACTACAGTCCAATTAACATAAGATCGATTACGTCGTTTTCGATTTGCCTCATTTGCTAATTGAGCTTCCTGCTTTTCGATTGCTTTTTTTCTATTTTCTTTAACTACATTGGTATTAATGGCAGTCACTGAAGTTGGAAAAAGCGCATGAACTTCAACTCCACTATCACCCGCTACATCATCAGCTGTCATGATAATTTTCCCTTGTCTAGGCAATACCTGAGTATAGCCATCAAGTGGTCCGTGCGCCCATGCTTTTAAGCCTTTAACTGAACCTGGAAAAATTACCGTAGCCCTGACATGATCTAAATCTGCATCCCAACCATTACCAATAATCTTGAAATTCAATTCTGCAGTATCTTGATAATTAGTAATTAAATGCAAGATTTTATAAGAGTATTCCACTTTGACAGCATCAGCTTCAGCAATATTGTGAAATACTTTAAATTTATAAGAATTCTTATTTTTGGTTAATTGATAAGTATTATTCTTGCCACTTTGAGATAATTTTACTGGATGATTATTTACTTTTACTTGGATATTGGTAATTTTTTGTTTTTTAGTCAAGTTCTGCCGATAAAAAACACCATGTGCATCACTGTCAAAACTATAATTGAACTCACGATGCATCGTTACTGATCCATCACGATTCACCTTAGCAGTTACAGCAACATTGTTAATATCATAATTAACATCAGCTTTAACTTTTTGAGTAAAAACAATCATTAAGCCGAGCAAACTTAAAAGTCCAACTAGACCTAGATACTTCTTTCTCATGATTTAACCTCAGTTTTTCTCTAAAAAGTTATCAATTAAAGTAAAAGCGCACTTTTGATACTTGCCCTTAAAGTCATGTCCTGCATGTTTAAATTTATAAAGTTGAGCATGTTTAAATTTTTTAGCAGCTTTTTCAGAATAAGTTTCGGGCACAATAATATCATCTGTACCGTGAAGCAAGAGAACAGGACCATGATATTTAGTAGCGCTCCTTAATAAATTAAACTTAAACAGCTTCTCAAAATAAGCTTTGCCAACGGTGAAACCAAACAAATTCAAAGTTTTGGGCACTTTTTTAATGGAGCCAAAGGCAGCTTGAGTATAATCAGAGATCGAAAATGCAGGATAAAGTAAAATTAATGATCTAATTTCCTTAGGATTCTTTGAAGCCAGCATCGCAGCAACTGCACCACCTTGACTTTCACCTAAAAGTGAAACTCTTTTAGAATTTACATCATTTCTATTTTTAACAGCCTTTAAAACAGTTTTCAGATTTTGCTCTTCAGTAAAAATCGACATCTGCAATTGATCTATACCGTTACTTAAACCACATTTTGCACCACCTGGGAAATCAAACGCATAAGCTAAATAGCCGCGACTGGCTAGGTACTTTGCATAATTAGCTAAATCTTGGTGATTGCCTGCTAAACCGTGCGCTAAAATTACTGCCTTCTTTTTACCAACCTTATTTTGTGGCAAATACAAGCGACCATAAATATTGACACCATCTCTTTGTATAGTCCAATTTTGCTCAATTACTTGATATTTCCCCTGCTTCGGTTTTATCTTTTTTTCAACTTTAACGGTCTTCGAATTTGATTTCACATGATGTGTATTATCACTTACTGTGCATCCCGCAAGTAAAGTGGTTAAACTCAATAAAATTATTGTTATTAGTCGTTTTTTCAAAATTTAATTCACCTTTTTATCAAACATCTAGACGTTTTTCTAGGTATTTTCATTATACAAAAAAGCGTAACAATTTTCTAAAAATAGGAAAATCATTACGCTTTTCAATATTCAGTTTTTAAACTTAGAAATTAGCACACTTTACATACAATCCTTTGCCAATACGGTAGTAACTCTTGCCATGAATATGGAATCTCGTACCGTAAGTTTTAACTGGAGTACCTTTTCTCAAAATTCTCCAGTTAGCACGACGACCCGCATGATTATAAATGTAAACATTATGCTTCATCACGCGCGAATTGCCTAAGACATTACTTGCCATGACATAACGATCGTCACCAACTCTAATGGCTGTCTTGCCATTATCAAGCTTCACGGTTGAACCGTAATATTTAATGCCATAGTAAGCTGCATAGTAACCGCTTTGACGTTCGCCCTTCTTATTGTAAATGTAAGCCTTCTTCATTACATAACCAGACGTTGCCAACTCATTATTAGTAGTTGCTGCAGGCTTAGGGTTAGAAGCCGGCTTAGCACTTGCAGTATTTTCCGCTGGTTTATTTGTTGGAGCTTGCGAAATAGCACCATTATTGGAAGTAACATTGCCATCTGTAGACAAAGGCAAAACTGCAACGTTACCATCAACATTTAAACCACGCCAATTATCGGTAAATTGCCAAATTGAAACTCCATTCATTGATGGGAAGTAATTAAAATTAGGATTATCAATTCTACCAGAAATAGCATATGAAGCTACCCATAAAGAATTAGGATATTTAGCAACTACGCTATTGGCATCAATCTGATGTTGCAAAACTGATGAACTTGCATAAAGAAGTGGCTTATAGCCTGCTGCCTTAATTTGATCCATAAAGGCAATAATTGCGTTAGCCGTTGGCGTCTTACCACCATAAATATTGTTGCCTTGACCAGTTTCATAGTCACAAGCTATGTATGAGCCCTTAGGCAAGCCAAATGCTTGAGCAGCTTTAATCGCATAATTAGCTTCTGCAACTGCAGCACTACTGTTAGAACTGAAAGTTGCAAAATGATATGCCATTGGCATCATATTATTTGATAAAGCTGTTGAAATTTGACTTGAAGCCTTAGGATTACTATAAGAAGTCCCTTCACTTACCTTAACGATAGCAAATTGTGCACCTGCATGAGCATGACTTGATAAGTCAGCACTCTGATAACTAGCAACATCCACGCCTAAGGCGCGAGCAGCAACGGAAGTTGCTGCTGCATTTACTGTTACTTGCGGCATATTCACGTGAGTCAATGCAACGCCCGCAGTACCAAGAATAGTTGCACATGCTAATTTAATAATAATCTTCTTAGTTTTAGTCAAAATTAATTTCCTCCGCTATGTGAAAACAACTAAAAAATTTCACATTTGTAGATCTTCTTTATATGGAATCAAATTTAGAATAATATCGATTTAAACTTTAGTCAACCGATATGGTTATAATGTAAGAAGCGATTAACATTTGTCATCTATTTGTATTATACAATTAATCATTTCAAATTAATGGTCAATCACTTAAAATACAAAAAAGCAACGCTTGAAAACGTTGCTACATTTATGATCCGGGTGAGATTCGAACCCACGACCCACAGTTTAGAAGACTGTTGCTCTATCCAGCTGAGCTACCAGACCATCTTGTATGTTTGTATGTCCTCAACAGAACATAAATTATTATATGAGAAGCTCATTCGAAATGCAAGGGTATTTTCAAAAAAATTCTTATTTTTTCAATTCTAGGCAAATTAATTAAAGTATAATTTAATTAGATACAGATACTTACTAGAAAAGAGAACGACTATGGAACTTAAAGATAAAATCAAAAAATTCGTAGAAGATTTCAGAACCGGTGCCTACAAACACGATACTAAGCGAGATAGCGATCTGCCAAATGATATTCCTGAAGTTGAACGTTTAGACAATCTGCCTTATGGTCCAGATCAGAAATGGCATACATTAGATGTCTATCTACCTAAAAAATACAAGGCCCCATTTCCTGTAATCATTAATATTCACGGTGGTGGCTGGGTTTATGGTACTAAAGAGATCTACCAATACTATGGTATGGGACTTGCTAAGCGAGGTTTTGCTTTTATTAATCCTAATTATCGTTTAGCGCCAGAAAATGCGGAATTTCCAGATGAACTAGACGATGTCGATCGTTACATGCACTGGGTTGATGAGCACGCTGAGGAATATCGTTTAGACAGAAATAATGTTTTCATCGTTGGTGATAGTGCTGGCGGACAAATGGCAGAACAATATGCAACTATTTTAACTAATCCTGATTATGCAAAGCTATTCCCATATAAGCCATTGAATTTAAAATTCCGTGCAGTTGGCCTAAACTGTGCTGCTTCTTTCATGCTAACCCCAAGCAACCTAGATGGATTAGCTAGTACTTACTTTACTAAAAAAGCAATAAATAAATATCACGAGCAGCTTAACGTCGAAAAATACATTAATCAAAACTTCCTGCCTACTTACTTAATTACCGCCAACAATGACTTTTTGCATGATATGCAATTTACGCTCTTTGGCTTCTTATTAGGACGTGGCGTCCATGCAATCTGTAAATCTTATGGTGATAAAGATAATCCGCACGGTCATGTCTTCTTCGTTGATCAAAAGGACGAATTAGCTGATATTGCAAACGATGAGGAAATTGAATTTTTCAGAAACTTTTTGCAAAAATAAATGAAAGGATAATTATGATTAAATTCTACGGTTACAAACGCTGCTCTACTTCACGCAAAGCACAAAAATGGATGGATGCGCACAATGTTAAGTACGAATTTCAAGATTTAGTAGAACAACCACCTAAAAAAGAAGATTTAATTAATTGGATGACCAAGTATTAAGATCGTGGCTTAAAATACTTTTTCAATACACATGGTCAGCATTACCGCGAACAAAAATTAAAAAATAAGATACCAACAATGACTATTAATGAAGCTGCAAGCATGATGGCTAAAGATGGTAAATTGATCAAAAGGCCCCTTGTTGTTGATGAACAGCATTTAACCTGTGGCTTTAAAGAAAATATTTTTGAACAAACTTGGTTATAAAAAAGAAAATAGTTCATCACCACAACTAAAATGGTAATGAACTATTTTTATGCTTCTAAATAAATTTTAATTTAGCAAGATAATTTTTAGGCTTTGCTAAATATTTTACTTACAGAATTGGACGCAAAATTGACCATATTTGACTTTTACGAAAAAAACTTAGATTTTATTATATATTAGATTTTATTATATAATGGAATAACTGACAATAGTAAGGAGATGTTTAACCTTGTACTAAGTTGAATCATAAAAAAGAAAAAATTAATTACTTAGAATAAAGAAGGAAAATTATGAAAACCGATAACTTGAAAAAGCTTTTGCATAAGAATCGACATAAGCTACATCATAGTAGCAATAAAGAAAATCAATTATATGCTGATTTTATTAAAATAAAAGAATTAAAATTAGCTAAAAAAGCAATTGTCTTCAATATGAAAAGAAATCAAATTATCAATGGACAATTGAACAAATATTTACATCCTAATTCTGTTCATATTCGCCTTAAGCCCTATTTTGATGCTGATATTTGGGTAAAATGGCTGGGTGTATTAGGTGATGTAACTTTACCTAATAAAACTAATTTAAATGGTTCACTATTAATTGATAAAATTTCTTGTTATTCAGATGAAAAAATAGAAATTCTTGACTATCACGCCTGGTTAAATATTGAAAATATCAAATATATTGAACATCCTGATCAACAACTGGCAATTGGCGATTATATCGAAGGAATTAGTAAGGTTAAACAATATGGTCAAGGGAAATACGGCTTAGCTGCTACATTTATTAAAAAAGCTGGGATATTTTTAGGTACTAATCGTCCTGAAACATTAGTCAGCGGCTACGATCGTCAAGATTCCTGGGTAGTTGAATTAAGCAATAATAATCTTACTAAGAAGAATTATACAGAAAATTATTTAACCCATAATACTGATGAGTTTGCAGCTAATGGGGCCCACGTTGATGTTAAGTTCCAACCCAGTCGCTATAAGAAATTCCAACAACGTTTGCAAGCATTACAGCAAGGTGAATCTAACGACGTTCTTCCTTTGGTTAACAAAAGCAAAGAAACCTATACTGCCGAAGTAATTCGTAGTCACGCCATTAAAATCCCTTCAATCGGTCATAAAATGCCGCAGTTGGAAGTTAAAAATATACGCAATGTTGCCAGCGATCGTTTGATTTTTGCCAAGTATTATTTGCCCTACGTTAGCGATATTAAAAAGTTAGGCGAATTGAAACCAGGTGACAAGATCCAATTCATGAGTGAAGCCTCACCTTCAAACAGTGGTACTTTCAATATGGTAACTGACTTCAAATTGTTGACTGAACATGAATTTGTCCCTGTACCAACTAACCCTAATATCTTCCTAGGCTATATTATGTGGCTTCATCCTGAAGAAGGCGAATCCAGCTACATCGCTAGTTATCAGAATTGGGCTTTAGCTAAAGACATTCATACTGAAGAAATTTCAAACGAGATTGAATCCTTGCGACCAACCTCTGCCTTATCTGAGCTTGAATTAGTTAATACATTAGATGTTGACAAAAAAATTGTAGAAAATGCAAGAAAACAAGGTCTTATTAAGCCAACCGCGGATTCAGGCTTAACCAGACGATATGACGCTAAAAGTTGGGACATCATGCGAAAAGTGATTGGTGCACAAGATGCATCAACTGTAGAACACCTAAAAGATATCCTACCTATTTTTACAACTGATGATATTGTTAAACAAACCGGGATTGACCGTAGTGAAGTTGACACACGCATTAGACAAGAAGAATTCTTCCCTCTTAATGGATTACATTACTCAATTAATGTTTACGGTCCCAGGGTCATGGACCTCTTCAAAGCACGTAAAACTGTTCGTAATCTTTTACCTAACAAAAATACCATTGTCACTAAACGCGAAATCCCAATTGATAAAAATGCCAGTACCTGTAGAAAAGCCTAAGAAAATTGATACAGATAAGATCTTAAAGGCCACGGTTAATAAAACTTCCACTGAACCTAAAAAAGAAGACAAGCAACCTATTAAAACAGTTGAAAAAGCTAAAGCTACAGAGCCAGAAAAGAAAATCGAAGTGCCTAAAGTTAAGATTATCAAGCATGCCGAGCCTAAAAATAAACCAATTGCAAATAAATTGATTAGTAAACCAGTTGCAACTGAATCTGCTCCAATTGAAGCACCAAAAGCTCCTGTTGCTAATACCGGTTCAACTATTTTATTGGCGACCTTTGATGAAACTAAATATGAGTACAGTTCTCCTGATTCACAAATCATCGAAGACATTATGCAAGCTGCTGCTAACCCAACCATCAATAAGATGCTGCAAGTTAAAAATATTGCTACACAACAAATTGAGATTATTTCGGTTAAGGCAATTATGAAAATGCAAGTTAAATAAGAAGAAAGCTGAGTATTTGATGATACTCAGCTTTCTGTTTACATATCCAAAATTTTCTTCTTTTTTGCCTGAAACTCTTCTTCAGTCAAAATGCCTTCATCCTTAAGGCCTTTCAACTTTTTAATTTGTTCCAGCTGTTGATCGACAACCGATCCTTTCTGGGCTAATTTAGCATATTTTCTAATTTTATCTGCTAGAATTCCAGCTGGTACTTTATTAAGCGAGTTAAAATCTAACTGTGCATCCTTGACAATCAACTTCAATTCAACATAAGCCAATTGTTGTTTGAGGATAACACTCTTAATCTGAGCTAGCGGAATAATATTTGTATTTTCACTAGTCATTTTCTTTTGTAAAATAAGCAAACGATAATTCGTACAAATTAACATTACTGTCTTGCTATGGTCATCAATTCCAACAGCCGCATATTCAATCGTTTCACTTTCTTCAATTAAATTTGCCAAGGGCAACAAATCATGACTATTCAACCAAACATCATAAACTTCAGCTTTGATTAATTGCTGCTTGATCCTAGATGGCAAAGCTAATTTTTTTATTTTGACAATTGCCTGCTGGCTACGTTGCTTAGCTAAGAATGACTGATTAGCTTGTTGCTGTTTTTTACTAAATAAATTAAATAATCCCATAAATTAACTTCTCTTATTACTTTTCAAATACATCTTTAAAAGCGCGAACTGCCTGATTACTACGTTTATCAGGAATAATAGCATAGATTACTATTTCAATGCTGCTTGTCTGAGCAAAAACTCTCCGCCACATTTTAGCAACTTCATCTGCCGTAAAGCCAAAGACGCCTGCTCCCCATGCACCTAAGATTAAGACATTAACTTTCTGCTCTTCAGCAATTTGCTTAACAAAATTCATGCGACTAAGCATTGCACTATTTGCGTTACTCTCAAATTTCATTTGTGCTTCTTTATCTTCTACTAAACGTCGGCCAGCACTCTTATTAGGTGCAGCACAAGTAATCACAGCACTCTTCCCCTGTGGCACCGTAGAAGTGCCCCATAAAATATCGGGTGAATACAAGGCGCGATTTAAATACATCTTCTGATTCAGATGCCGTTTATTCCAATCATAGAAATTCTTCTGACTCGAAATAACTGGATACAAATCTGATTGCGCGCAAATCGCTTCTTCTTGCGCCATAGCACCATTCAAGAAACCCCCGCCGGGATTAGTATATGAAGCAAAATTCAATGCCGCAATTTTTTGACCTTTATATGTTTTAAAAGCCTTGATTACTGCTTGATCCGTAGCTAGTGGCCAAACGATTTGCTGGGCTAATTTAGTAAAATTATTTTTTGATTTATCATTAAAAGAATCCTGATCATACACGATAGTTTCTTCAATTGACTGCTGAATCTGCGTTTGAAACAGTTTCTCTACCATTGCCTCATGTTTTCTGGCGTTGTCTTTTACTTGAGTTCTATTCATTGAACATACCTTCTTTTACGTCTATTTTTCTTTTAGTTTACTCTGATTTGCTATGACTCCATAGTATTAACTATAGTACTCAATATTTATTACACAAAAAAATCAAAATCCTTAATCGCTTTGATAATTTAAAAAAACTAATTATTAAACAAAATTGTGCGAATCATTTTATAAACTGATCTATAGATGTATTTCCCGGTCAAATAGGTGTCGCATCTCTTCATTAAAGTTATGTGCAATAAACACGACTGTCGCACTACCAGTAAGAATATTTTGCAAGATTTTCATCGTCGCAGCTTCATCAATTAAAATTAATTTGCTTTGATGAACCAAACTTCTAGCTAAAACAATTTTCTGTCTTTGACCACCCGAAACATTCAATTGATCCAAATTTATGCTCGTCTCAATTCCTGCCGGCATCTTAGTCACATCGCTTGCAAACTCCACTCGTTTTATTGCAGCATTTATGCCATCATCTAATTTCTGATTAAACATCGTAATATTTTTTGCAATAGTGGTTGGAAAAAAAGTTGGTTCCTGCGGCAAATAACCAATCTCGGATAGATTAGGATAAATCCTCGTTCCATTTTGATCAAAATATTGGATCTCACCACAACTAGCTTGTTTTTCTCCTAATAGCAATTTAAATAAAGTTGACTTGCCTGCTCCTGAATCACCAGTCAGTAAAATCTTTTCTCCTGCTTTTACTTGAATATCGGGGAAAACAACTCCTTCACCATTTTCAAAATCAATTGCTAAATCATGAATTGTAAATCCTGCTGGTGCTTTTGCATTTACCGTTCTTGTCGTAGTAATTTTTTCTCTAGATGCTAAAATCTCTTCACGTAACTTCTTAGTTGCACGCATCTTGCCGGTATAATTAGCGATGCCTTGAAGCGAGCTAAAAAGCGCTGCACTAAAATTGCCAATACTAGCGACTAACCCAAACACGACCAAATTATTAGCAACTAAGTATCCTGTTAATAAGAAAATCAAAGCATCCCCTAGTGAATAAGCTAATTGATTCAAGTAATCTAATTCTTGATCAACTTTCTGTTTTTGCACATTAGCTGCTCCCAAACGACCTGAAAATTTAGCAACGGTTTTGAATAACTTTTCATTAGCTTCAAACCTTCGCAATTCAGACAATCCAATTAGCCAATCACCCAAAGTTGTTAAATATTCTCGATTAGCTGAAGAAACTTTCTTAGTTGCTCTTTGCAGTGGCTTATCTAACAACTTGGGCAAGAAGATTTGAACCACAGCTAAAAGTAAACAGGCGATTAACAATGCCCATTGAAAGGTTAATAAAGTCATGGTCACACTGCAGATGCTTGCGATCATCCCTGCTACCCATATAAAAGAATTAAAGTAATCTTTATGCAAGATTTTTATATCATTAGTTAGTCGATTCTGTACACTTCCTACCTTATGTTGATGACTATCAGTAAAATAGTGATCCGTGATTTCTTGTCTTACTAAGTGAAAATACTTTTGCAATGCTTTTTGCCAAAGTATGGAAGCGATATTATAAAATAAAAATACTAACGCATAACAAATTAATTGAATTACTGTCCACCATAAAAATAATTTTAAATCTCTATTTTTAACTGCATTGAATTGCAACGTTAAAGTATAGGCAACTCCAACCTCTCCACCTGCAGCGATCATTTGCAAACTAATTGCCAGACAAAATCTAAATAGCTCTAACTTAAATAATTCCTTCCAGTTCATTATTTTTCCTCCAAGCAAATTTCACGATCGAACAATGCTTTTTGCTCTGATGTTAAATTATGAGCAATCATTAGAAGTGTTGCCTTTGTTTTTATCAAATTCTGCAGAATTAAGGTTGTGGCTTTTTGATCGATGGCACTAGTTGGCTCATCTAAATAAAGAATCGGCGTCTGGTGCAGTAATAACCGCATTAAAACTACTTTTTGCTTCTGTCCACCAGAGAGCAATTCATGATGAGGATCCAGCTTTGTCTGTAGCCCATCATTAAAACGTGCCTGATCGTCTTTAAAAGCCACTTGTTCTACTAGGTCACCAACTCTTGAATTGAGCTTTGAATTAAACATCGTGATATTATCTGCAATGCTACCTGGAAAGATTAATAAATCTTGCGCCAGATAGCCTAGTTTCCTTAGATCGGGATGTAAAACCTTACTGTTCTTATCTAAATAAATCACCTCACCTGTTTTAGGCTTAACTTGTCCCAGCATTACTTTTAACAAAGTAGATTTACCAGTACCGCTATCTCCTGTCAGTAAAACCTTGTCGCTTCGATGAAGAGTGAAATCAGGATAACTAATGCTTTCACCTGCTTTATAGTGAACGGTTAAATTCTTTACTTGAATAGAATCAACTTTATCCAAGTCATCATATTGATTTTCAACTACTACTTTTTGTAGCACTTTCAATCGATTACGAAGTGTTCTGGTCGATTTCAACTGCATATATCTATTCACACAGCTATCAACACTATAGAAAATACCATTGGCGAAATACCCAGCCGTTAAAATTACACCTAAATCAACTTGATGATTAAAAAACAAAATTCCAGCAATTAAAGGTACGCCGACACGCCCAGCAATATTAAAGATTGCAGCTACCATTGCTGTATAAGCTAATGCTTTGTCACGTTTATATTCACTTTTTTCTAGCTGATAACTATTCTTTCCTACTACTTTCTTTAAGACCGTTTTATTCTGATATCGTCTTAATTCAGCTAGTCCATTGAACCATTTTTCTATGGCATGTAAAAAATCAGCATTTTTACTAGATACTTTTTCTGTAGCTTTATTAGTATATTTTTCAAGTAACTTAGGGACAAGAACTGCTAGCAAGGCAACTAATAAGGCATAGGCAACTAATAACCAATGAAATGAAAAGAGCGTCCCAATAGTTAACAAAATATAAATAAAGTCACAAACAAAGTAGAATAGCACATCATAATAGCTCTCTTGCACCAGCTGCAAATCATTGCCTAAATGATTTTCCATTTCTGAGACTTTAGCTGGCTTTTGATAATAGTGTGCAACTATTTTTTGTCTTACTTGATGAAACAAATCCTGTGTTTGTCTAGTATTTTGTACATTAGAGTAATTAAAGCTAATGTTACAAATTTGACCGAAAATAAATTGAACTGCAATCAATACAACAAAATAGACAAATTTTCCCTAAGACAAAGCATTAAGCTGTGAACTAGTCAAATAGGTGTAAACTGTAGTAGCTGCTTGAGTCAACGTAATTAAAAACAATACTAAAAAAGCACGCTGATGATTAATTTTAAAATAATCTTTTAAACCCATTATTTTCCTCATTCTTTGTAAAAATATTAGTTTTTTTCTGAATCTAATAATGATTTATTGCAAAGAAAAAACACTGCCATGAGATACTCACTCTCAAAAACAGTGCAACAAATAAAGGCTAATTTAGACGTAGAAAATTACCCTAGATTCACTTACTGCTAATAATTGAGATGTGAGCAAAATTAGGTACACTAAATAAGCATGTAAATACAGTATTTTGCTAAACAACAAATCAAATATTAGAACTTACGTAAACGAATCATATGGCAATAAAACCTCTCTGTTTCTACTAATTATTTAAAATAATATCATACATATTTAATTTAGCAAGCTTTTTTAATGAAATCAAATACCTAGAATATTTTTCCTATAAAAATAAAGCCTTTTCATCTTAAAATATTTCCATATTACTTTCATTTTTATTGGTTCTACTCTCTTAAAAAGGTAAACTATAGATAATTAAACTAACCAAAGGAGAAAAATATGAAATACAATCAATACGCCTACGTCGATACACCTTTTGAGCAACAGGTCAAAGAATTAATCGACATCAACTTTTTGCCTAGAAATTACGCCGATTGGGATTTTAGCGACTTGTTGGCTAAGTTAATCAAAAATACAATCGCCGAGGCTAAAACTGCGAAGCTAGCAGAATTCGCCGTTTCCGATCACGAAACCTTGGCTGACTTTTTAAAGCAAGAACCAACGTCCATTGGTACAGCTCAATTCTATAATGTAGCTTTGCAGCTTTTAGGCTACCATGTTCATTACGATTACGACTTTGCTGATCCAACGGGCTTTATGCAAAAACAAGCTTTGCCTTTTGTACAAGATATTAGCGATAATCAAAAGCTCATTTCTGCTTTTTATCGTTTACTTAATACCCGTACTAAGAACGGTCAGATTTTACTTGATGTGATGGCTGGTAAAGGCTACTTCACTCAATTCTGGGGTCAAAATAAGTTCAAGTTCTTCAACGGCAAGTCTATTCCTGTTTTTGATACCAACAAGGTTATTCGCGAAGTTGTTTATGTTGAAACTGATCTTGATACTGATCACGACGGCAAGAGCGATTTGATTCAAACGACTATCTTCCGTCCTGCTGAAACAAACAAAGGACTTCAAGTGCCAGCACTTTACACAGCATCTCCATACTTTGGCGGCATTATTGCTAATGAAAAACGCAACCATAGCGTTGACGAAAACCTATCTGATGCTACTGAATGGAATGATCCACAATACGTTCACTCACCAATCGTCAAGGCGCAAAAGCCAGATGGCTCTAGCCACCCAGCAACTGAAGAAGCAGTACACAAGTCTTCTTACCCACTTAACGAATACATGTTAGCTCGCGGTTTTGCCAGTGTCTTCGCTGGTGCAATCGGAACCCGCGGCAGTGACGGCGTCCGCATCACTGGTGCGCCTGAAGAAACCGAATCTGCAAAAGCAGTAATCGAATGGCTCCATGGTGATCGTGTTGCCTACACTGACAGAACTAGAACTGTTCAAACTAAAGCTGATTGGTGCAACGGTAATATCGGGATGACTGGTCGTTCATACTTAGGTACTTTACAAATTGCGATTGCTACTACTGGAGTTAAGGGCCTAAAGACTGTTGTTTCTGAAGCTGCGATTTCTTCTTGGTATGACTACTATCGTGAACATGGTTTGGTTATTGCTCCTGAAGCTTGCCAAGGCGAAGATTTAGACTTACTTGCTGAAACTTGTCAATCAAACTTGTGGGATGCAGGGTCATATCTCAAGATCAAGTCAGAATATGACAAGATGCAAAAAGAATTGCTTGAAAAAGAGGATCGTGCAACGGGTCAATATTCTGACTTCTGGGAAGCAAGAAATTACCGTCACCACGCTGATGGTATCAAGTGTTCCTGGATTTCTGTTCATGGCTTAAATGACTGGAACGTTAAGCCAAAGAACGTTTACAAGATCTGGCAATTGGTTAAAAAGATGCCAATGAAGCATCACCTCTTCTTGCACCAAGGTCCACACTACAATATGAACAACTTTGTTTCGATTGACTTTACAGACTTGATGAACCTTTGGTTTGTTCATGAACTTTTAGGCATTGAAAATAATGCTTACAATCAATGGCCAACGGTTATGATTCAAGATAACTTGCAAGCTGACAAGTGGCATGAAGAACCTGACTGGAGCAATGATTTAGGCCAAGAAAAGATCTACTACCCTACTGATGAAGGCGAACTTTTCCAAGATGGCAACGGCAAAGCACAAAAGTCCTTTACCGATGTTGGCGGTATTGAATTCAAGAAAGCTGGTATTTCAGAAAGCGATTGGCAATACAAGTTCATTTGCGGTGATGAAAAATGGGCTAAGCCAAGTTTACGTTTTGAAACTGATGAATTTATTCATCCAACTACGATTGTGGGTCGTCCTGAAGTCAAAGTTCGCGTTTCTGGCAGTTTGCCTAAGGGTGAAATCTCCGTTGCTTTAGTTGAACTTGGTGAAAGAAAACGTTTGATTGCTACACCTAAATTCTTGATGCGCGGTGGTCAAGAACTTGGTTACAGATTTGGTACTGACACTTTGCAAGAATTTGTCCCAGACAAGAAGACTAAGGCTAAATTAATCACCAAGGCACACATGAACTTACAAAACTACAAAGACATGAAAAAGCCTGAAGAAATCGAAGCTGATAAATTCTACGATTTAGACTTCTTGCTTCAACCTACCTACTACACCATTCCATCTGGCAGCAAGTTAGCTTTAATCATCTATTCAACCGACGAAGGGATGACGAAGCGTCCACTTGAAGAAGAAACTTATACAGTTGATTTAGCCAAGACTGAGATTAAGTTTTATGAAAAATAAATAATTTAAAAATCATATTAATAAGCACTAGTTCTTTCTTACTTGGAATTAGTGCTTATTTAATGTGATAAAATGTGAACTATATTCTTGAAAATGGAGAATTATTATGAGTAACAAAAAAAATAAAATTAACAACGCAGAAATTAAAACAAGAGTAGCATTTTTCAGACCCAGTCAATAACGTTACTATTTGAAAAAGGAAAATGATTATGTCTGAAAATTTAATTAACACTGTTACAACCAAGATCGATTTCAAACAAGCATTGAAAGAAGTCGGAATTAAAGCTAATGATGCTTGTCTTGTTCACACAGCAATGAGCAAGTTTAACTATGTTCCAGGTGGGCCCGAAACTATTGTCCAGGCTTTGGAAGAAACTTTATCAGATGGCACATTAATGATGCCTTCTCAAGTTACAACCAATTGTGATCCCGCAACTTGGGAGTATCCACCAGTTCGCAAGGACTTGATTCAATTCGTTCGTGATAATATGCCACCTTATAATCCAGCAACTTCGATTACTGTAGGTTTGGGTGTCACTCCAGAATATTTTAGAAGATTGCCTAATGTTGTTCGAAGCAGTCACCCTTATTTACCGATCGCAATTTGGGGTAAAAATAAAGAAAGTATTGCTGAGAGACAAACTCTCAACATGCCCTATGGTGTAAACAGTCCACTAGATTATCTTTATCAAAATTATTTTCTTAGGAACAGACTACGAAACCTGCACGATGCTTCATTACGCAGAATCAACAATTGGCCGCAAAACTGAAACTTGCTTAGCTGCAACTGACGTTGACAAAAACGGCAAAACGATTTGGACCAAATATCAAAATATTGATATGTATTCTTATGATGACTTTAACGAATTGGGAGCAGCGTTTGAAAAAGCTCATCCTAATAAATGGAAAACTATTAAGCTGGATAAGGGTGTTATTAAGTTAATTGATGCACATGCATTAATTGATTTTGCACGTGAATGGTTTAAACAAAAAGATAATCATCAATAACAAATAACGGTAAGAGCACAATTTTAAGCTCTTACCGTTTTTATTATTCTTTAAAGCTGAGCGACCACTTTTGATCCTATCTCCAATCCTACACTATGTGATTCACTGCCCCAGTCACGTTCATCATAGTTTTCCATATCTGCTAAAGTATCAGCAGTAAATAAGATTTGAGCAAAATCAACATCCCTAAATTGGGCACAGGCAGCTAAAGCAGCACATTCCATTTCCACAGTGGCTGCCCCTAATTGCTTGAATTGTGCAACCTTTTTAGGTGTCTCTCTAAAGAAACCATCTGTTGTCCAAGTGGTAACTTCATCATAATCCAGATTTAATTCAGATAATGCTTTTTCTACCTGCTTTAAAAAATCACGATCTAAATCAACAAACTGTCCCGGGTCCATATAGTGAAAAGACGTTCCTTCATCACGGATTGCTCGTTTAACCAAAAACATTTCATTCTCTGGTAAATCATTTAAAGCACCTGCAGTACCAATCGTTAGAACTGTTTCTACACCATAGGTAATTAACCACTCTAATAATTGTACAGCTGCAGGGGCACCTAATGGCGCCTGACATAAAGTAAAAAATTCATTATCAATTTGAACTTCATAGATTTTAGGATTGAATGAAACTGATTCAAATTCTCCTAAAGTGCGATGAAGGTGCTTATCTAAAAATGCATTGATTTCTTTCTCCGATACAAATGCATAAAGCAATCTTGAATGAAAATGAAATGGTTCTTGATCATGATTCGGTTCTATTACTGCATGCGGATTTTCGTCAAAATCTAAAATAAATGGTTGTTTATTCATAGCTTTACACTCCATTTTTAGTTGAAATATTATTATAAATTTACTAACACTTGAGATCCGATATTAAGTCCAACACTATATGAATCATGACCCCAGTTACGTTTATCATAGTTATCCATGTCAGCTAAACTATCAGCAGTAAACAAAATTTGTGCAAAATTTATGTTTCTAAATTCCGCGCAAGCAGCCAAAGCTGAGCACTCCATTTCTACAGTTTTTGCACCTAATTCTTTAGCTTGCAAAACTTGGTTAGGAGTTTCTCTAAAAAAGCCATCTGTTGTCCAAGTTGTTCCCTCTTCATATTGAAAACCTAAATTTTTTATTTCATTCTCAACTTTTTTTACAAACTTATTATCTAATTTAATAATCTTACTTGATTCTTTGTAATAAAAAGACGTACCCTCCCCACGAATCGCTCTTTGCGGAACAAAGATCGTGTTTTCAGGTAAATCGGCTAGTGCTCCTGCATTTCCAACAGTTAATACTTGTTTAACTCCATAATTAATCAACCAATCCAAAAATTTAGTTGAAGCTGGCGCTCCCACTGGAGCTTGACATAAAGTAATTAGTTGATTATTGATTTCTACTTCATATACTTTAGGTCTAAACGAAACAGTTTTAAATTTCCCCAAAGTCTTATGAGAATGTCTATCTAAAAAAGATTTAATTTCATCATCTGGAACAAACGCAAAAAGCAATTTCTCATGAAATTTATATTGTAAATTTTCAACTCCAGGTTCTATTATGGCCTGTTTATGTAAATCAATATCTAAAATAAATGGTTCTTCATTCATGTGTACCCTCTGCTTTAATTAATAAATGGATAGTCCCCATTAAATCGATAAATTCAATAACCACTGCCTGTGCAATATCTCGAATCAGTTACTAGTCTTCTATACTGTCAAGCATTCGCTTACCTATGTTTCTAAAAGCAATATCATTAATTTTTTCAGTATAATTTAAAATTCCAATTGCCGTAGTAAAAACTAAATACTGTTTTGTCAGATTTGATAATTGATAATCTGAATTTTCAGTCGAATACCCTTTCAAAAAGGAATTGATTAATTTCTGATTTAATGAAAAATCCTGATAGAACAATTTAATAAAATCTTGATATGCGGGACCCAAACGTGCTTTTTCAAAATCAATTAGCGCTAATTTCCCATTAATGTACTTATAATTTCTAATACCCACATCTCCGTGTAAGACAAAATTTGAATTTGTTTTTAGATTTTCTTGAATTTCATTTTTATTTGATTTAATTTTTCTTGCAACTTTAATTAGTTTGTTTTTATAAAAAGAATCTTGAAAAGTATTTATTTCAGATAAATAGTTATCAAATTGATTTTTGACAATCTTTATTTTTGGAAAAGGCTGAACATGAGTATGAAAATTACCGAGAACTTGTCCCATTTTAAATGCTAAATTTTGGTCAACACTCGATGATATATCTCTAGGCTTAACATCCTTTAAAACCAAAATATATTTATCATCGATTAACATATTCGTTATTACACGGTCATTCAATTGATTCGTAACCATCTCTTCCGTATAGTCTCCTTGTCTTTTTGCAAATTGCTTTACAAAAATTGACTGCTTATATAAATTGCTATAACCTACAAAAGTTTTGTTAAGAGATTCATGATTGATTGGCTTTAGATTACTGTGTAGCTCTTGATTTAATTTTTCAACTAGGGTCATTTTTTCTTCTCCATTTGAATATCATTTATGATACCCTGAATTTCATCATCTAAACTCATTCGACTAGTAAAAGCTCGTTCTGAAATAAATCCAATATAATCATTGGCGTTCCACCATGAACGCATTTTTTCTTCGCCAAAGGAACTTTCATGACGCTCTTTGTGTCGTCTCATTGTTTCTTCAAATGGAATATCAAAATAGTAAGCATAAATTTGATCGCCAAAAAGTTGTTGAGCTTTTCTAAATAATTCTGAATACCATTTTGCATTTAAAATACCTTCTAAAATAGTATAGGAACAATGAGTATAGCCATACTCCAGCAAATTTTCTAATAGTGGTAAGGCTAAAGTGTTCTCTCCATCTTTAACATTTAGCATTTCTCTTCTAACTGTATCTTGCGGAATTAATAAAGTATTACGTGGCAATCGCTGATGAATTTCCTTAGCTAAAGTTGTTTTACCACTACCTGAATTACCTCTGATGATAATTAATTTTGGTTTCATTGTTTTTACTTCTTTCTGTGAAAACTTGTTTTTGAACGATATAATTAAAAGAAAAAGAATTCTTCTATTTAATCAATTTAAGGATAACTAGTTGCTATGAAAAAAGATCTAAATTACTACATGAAGCTCAATTACTCAACCGAATTTTAAAAAATTGTAGAAGATGATGGCGAAACATATTATCGTGTTACTACTCCTAAACTTCCCGGTGTTATTGCCTATGGTGATTCATTAGACGAAGCTATCACTGAATTAAACGGTGCAAAAAAGGCATGGTTTTCGTCTTGCTTAAGACGTAATATAAAGATCCCAGAGCCTGTTAATAAAAATATTCTGGAAAACTATTAGTTAGAATGCCTAAATCATTACATGCTCATTTAGCTGAGGAAGCAGATGAAGAAAATGTTTCATTAAATTCGTTTATTGTGACTAAATTGGCACAAGGATAAACTAAAAAATGGAAGAGTGATTAGCTCTTCTATTTTTATGCTATAACCACCAATCAGGAGTTAATTCGCCGAGCGTAACAACTTTTTCATGTTCATAATCAAGCATTACTTCAACATCCTGATAATGACCTTCCATCAATTGCGCCATGAATTCACGACAAGCCCCACACTGTGCACCAGTTTTGCCATTCGGCATGATTGCCAATACGCGTGTGATATTTGACTCACCATTAGTAATCATATAAACAGAGCGTTGCGTTCAGCACACACTCCTAAAGTAGAAGCTGTATCTACACATACCCCTGTGTAGATTTTACCTGAGCTAGATAGAACCGTAGCTGCGACTCCACCAGCTTCCATGTGGTTTGATATTTCACGAAAGTTTTGTACTGCTTTAGCTTTGTGATACATTCTTTGCCATATTTTGTCTAGCATTACTGTTCCTTCTTCTTAATTAATGGAATAATCAGCAAAATTACCGCAAAGTATATTGCTGATACGAAAAACATTACTTTTAAGTTTCCAAACAAATTCATAATACTATTACTGATAAATAAAGACAGACTCACTAAAATTTCCGTAATGAATGATACAGTTGAAAGCATTGTTGATTTATTGCGTTCACCATATATTGCTTCATTACTAGTAGCTGAAATTTGTCCCGACATCATTCCCATTAATAGCTCAATTGCTAAAAATAAAACTAAAAGTAAAAATTTATTATCGACAATTCCACTCAATACAAACATAAAAATCATACATACTGTATTTATCAAAGTAATATTTTTCACATTAAGCAAAGTAGATACTCTACTATATATTACTGATCCTAGAATAAGCGCACACATGAAAAGCGTATAAATCAGCGATAAGTTAAAGCCTAACTTTTCGACATAAATAATTGACCAGTAGATAAGAATAAACTGTGTGCCACAATCATATCCCACATTTAGCAAAAGTAAAATCCAAAAATTCTTTTTCCAAAAAAAGCTAATAATACTTCTTAGATTATATCCCCTTTGTTTCTGAACTTGATCTATTGCTTTATTATCAGAAAAGGATAAATACTTAACAGTAATAAATATAAATAATGGATAAATAGCTAATCCAACCATAGCAAACCAAATAGGTGCAGTATCTTTAATTTCAAATAATCAGGTGCGATTTTATTTTGCTCTTGCAAATCAGTTATATATGAAACTAAAGTTCCTGAATTTAGCGCTAATCCGATTCCATATAAAAGCTCTGCAAGTGAGAAAACCAAGAAACTTCTAAATAAAATTAAGATTAAGAAACTAGTTGCAATAATTAAAGAAGACAATGTTAAAACTTTTAGTCTACCAATTTTATCTGCTAAATAACCTGCTGGTAAAAGACCGACCATTATTCCTATATTTTGAAAAGATTTTATCGAGCTAATACTAGCACTTTCAATTCCATTCTTTGCATAAAATAGCGAAAAAATTCCTGACATTGAAGATCGAAAAAGTGTAAAAACAACTGTAAAGGCTAAAAATAAAATCGCAATTTTAAAACTAACATTCTTCTCTCTTATAATAATCAACCCCTATAAGTTTTTTATTCAAACTCCGCTTGCCAATCAAGATCATGAAATGCTTCAAAACGCACTTCTACTTGCTCCTTTGATCCCTTATCTTCACTTAATTTGGGTAAGTCATCCAGAGCAAAATATCCACTGGCAATTGTTTCATCATTTTCCGTAAAACTACCACTGACCGGCTCACATAAGAAAAATACTGTAGTAATTCCATAAGGATACATCCCTTTATAACGTTTATTACAATCATGAATCGCAATTAATCTTTTTACTGCAATATCGATCCCTGCCTCTTCTTTGCCATATGTTAAGCCAGCTCGAGCCAAACTTTATAGTTTTTTGCCCAATCAATTAATTTGTCATCTGTCATAAAATATTTCCTACTTTCTATCAGCTCTATGCTTTAATACAGCTAGCCAAATTAGATAACCAATAAAAATAATTAACCCAAATATTCCCCAGATAATTAAAGTGATATTTCTCAATTCGGGAGTTTGTGCTACACCAGCCCCGTCAACTTTTCTAACGCTAAGATATACACTGACTGCTACGAATAAAACTAATACGATACTTCCACTAATTTTCCATGTTTTCATTTACCTTTCCTCCAGTATTTATGTTTTAATTTGTTTCATAATGTAACTAGATATACTACATTTATGAGGTGATATTTATGACAACAACTACTGTGCGTTTGCGATTACCAGAAGACTTAAAAAAACAAGCAACAAAAGTATTTAATGAATATGGGCTTGATTGGTCATCTGCAATGCGAATGATTTTAACTCAAGTTGTAAGTGAAAATGCCATTCCCGTTAATTTATCTAGATATTCTGAAATTTCGCCGTTCATGAAATCTAATATTAAAAAATCGCTCCAAGAATACAAGGCAGGAAATTATAAAACTGTAGATTCAACAGATAAATTATTTAAGGAGTTAGATAAAGATTAAAGGAGTTTTTACTCCTTTTTATTTTCTTCAATTACCTTCTCAACACTCGGTGCAATCAAATTCTCTTCCAATTCCATATCAACTGGCTTGCATTCAGGATCAATACATTCATCCCAATACTCAATATGCTTCTTATCGATATAGCTTTCAGATTCTTCAACAGCATTACCGCCCTCGCCTTGAACCGAATACCAGTAAAAGTAAGTATAGCCATCTGGATTTTTTCTTTAAAGACACTTTCGACATACATCTTTTCACCAGCCATCGTAGCTACAGTATCAACATGATGCTCATTCAAAAGATCCATCCACTCTTGCGCTTTAGCTTCTTTTCCCTTTTTAATTCTGAAACGAGTCAGTTCTACTTTAGTCATCATTGATTATCTTCTTTCCATTTACATATTTTCGTTTTGCATTAATAGCAACTTTCTTAACAATATCTTCGCCTAGATCGCTACCCAACATTTCAGAAATTCCTAGTAGAAAAATAGCTACATCAGCTAGCTCTTCGTTAATATTCTCTTGATCCTCTTTTAACCAAGCTTGAAACAGCTCATTACTTCTCCATACAAACAAAGAAGTTCAAATTTTATATCAGTGGTATTAAAATTATGGTTTTTCTTATTTTCGATAATTGCTTTTTGTAATTTTTTGGTGTCTATAATCATAACTAAGTTTCTAATATTTACTAATAAAATCTTTTTCTACTATTTTCTTTAAATTAGAATCAAGCAATGAATAGGAATTCAATTTAACATATATGTCTTCCAACATTGATTTCAAATTATTAAATTTATAATATTCCAAAAGATCTCCTGAATATGGATCAAAAGTTATAGATTTTATCCAATTAATAAAACTACTAGAGCTAATCTTATTAACTTTAAAGCCATTTATAAAAACATCAGCTAAACGATATTCTTCTCCATCAATAAAACGTTTATCAATATTATTCAGCATCTCTCTTACTGCTAATAAAAATTTTTCTACCATTTCTTGATCAAAATCTTTATTTAACATACTGTCTGCTAAGGCATCAGAACAATGTGCAATTGCATGAACCCAGCCGTATTCTTTTGAAAAGCCAGTGAATTCATGCTCACTTTTCAAATAATAAATTAAATTCTTAAATACTTGTTGCTCTTCATCCTTATCTAAGATTTGATAATACCGCGAATCTTTATTATCATTTGTTCGAATAATTAGATCCCACAATAAACATGTAAAAGATCTTGTTAGTGTTGTTTTTCCACTTTCTTTAATGCAATAAAACAATAGATTTCTTTTACTAATTTGATCTATTAAAAATCTAACTTGCTGTTTAGTAAATTTCTCTTCAAAAAAGCCATTACCAAAAATATTACAAACTAAATTATCCCGAATTACATTGTCTGGATTTCCAATATTATCAAGGAGCCAACTCACTTCTTTGTCAGAAAATGAAGCATTTAAATCATTCACTTTTTGCTTTAACATTTGTATGTTCATTTTTACTTCAACTCCATCGTATCCTGTGAAAAATCAACCGGATAATCATCCGACCACTTTTCTGTAACTGTTTTAACAGTCTTAAAGCCATATTTTTGATATAAAGACTTGGCCGCAATATTGTCAGTAAATACATCCAGTTTTACAGGCTTCTCTAAATGGGATACCGCAACCTTCATCAGCTCATTGCCAATTCCTTGCTTTTGATAATCAGGATCAACATAGATGAATGACAATTCATGTGCTCTTAGGCCAACAAATCCGAGTAATTTTCCTTCTTTAACAGCTACGTAAATTTCACAATCTAATAAATAGCCTAAATATGGGGCATCCCTCAACGACAAAAACACTTGCTCCAAGCCAGCACTTTTAAGTTCCTGCATTCTCGCCCTATCCATGACGGAACAAAGTTGGTCAAAATATTGTTTGTCATACTTTTTAATCTCAACATCCATATTTTCACTCCCCCATTAATCAATTTTTCATCTAAATATTAAAAACAATTCCAATGACACAGCACAAAGCAATTGTCATAACAAATGAAATTAATAAAGCTAAAATGAAAGCTACGATTGCATTCAATTTTTTCTTAAGCAAAAAGTATAATGCAAATATTGCGATTACTTGAAAGCAAGTTACCGCTGTAGTCATATATTTAGCAAGGCCAAGCACTGGGGAAAGCAACACTATAGCTATATCAAGCACTGCACCACCTGCATAGTATTTCCAAGAAACTGTCTCAAAAAATTCTTGAAAAGCAATCATAATGAAGCCAATTCCAATAGATACACTCATTGGCGATAAAATAGATTCTGTCATGGGTATACTCCTCTTCCCTTTTTATTAATTACAAATAATACATAATTTTATTCTCATATTCAATAATTTATACTAATATATTTCTTATAATTCCAAACAAAAAAGCTAACCGAATTTTATCGATTAGCTCATCATTTTATATTCATTAAACTAAAACAGCTTCTTATATTCCCCATAACCTTGCTCATCAAGCTCATTATAAGGAACAAATCTCAACGCCGCTGAATTAATACAATAGCGTAGACCACCACGATCAATCGGACCATCAGTAAAAACATGGCCCAGATGTGACTCAGCTTCTGGACTAGTCACTTCTGTCCGCTCCATCCCATGCGACTGATCGCGATGATAGGTCAACTTTTTAATTGGCTTAGTAAAACTAGGCCAGCCGCATCCCGCATCATACTTATCCTGACTAGAAAAGAGCGGTTCCCCAGAAACTACATCAACGTAAATACCTTTTTCATAGAAATCATCATACTTACCAGTAAAAGGATATTCGGTTGCCGCTTTTTGCGTAACGTTGTACTGTTCTTCATTTAGCTTCTTTAAAGCACTTTTCTTTTCTGCTTCACTTAAAGTCATCTAATCATTCCTTAAATATGTTCTGTGGTACTTGGAAAAAAGTTATCAATCTGCTTTTCATAAATGTCAAAGCGATATCTCGTCAAAAATTCATTGGCTGGATCATAAATTCGCACTTGGAGCATCTCTTGTTTATCATTCGTATGAATTTCTTTATTGGTCACTTCAAGCCATGGCTTAAAGGCTGCAATTACATTTTGATAGGAACTATAAACGTGTACGTTTCGCTCAATAACCTCGCCATTACGGGCATATCTTCGGGCGCTAATTACATATACTGTATTGTCATTCATTATTTTTCTCCTTGGTAGCTAAAAACTCTCTTACTTTTCAATTTTAAGCCTTTTTAGGAATTCTTTTATTTCAAATGCATTAAAAAAACGCCAGAATTTTCTGACGTTAATTTTCTAAAATACTGAAGTAAGTACCGCACCAGCAACAATCAATACCAAACCAATTCCAGTATAAATGAAGCCTTTCTTGGTCTTTGCTTCGTGCAAGAAGATAATTCCACCAAGAGTAGAAATAACTACACAAAGTTGTGACATAACGAAGGCTAAGTTTACCCCGTTCATCTTAACTGAAACGATGTAAGCTAAAGCAGCAATGGCATAAATAATACCAGCTGGAATTACTTGATAGCTTTGCTTTTCCTTAAATACTTGCGTTTGCTTAGTGGCAACTAAGTAAATGAACGCAGCAATCAACATCCCAAGAGTTTCAGCAAAGAAGATCATTACGCTGTCGCCTTCAAAGCCTTTGGAATGGAACTTGAAGTGATGTAACCAAGAGTAGTTAAAACCAACACGATCATGGTTGTGGTTTGATTCTGCTTATTACCTTCTGCAGTTCCCTTATCAGTTAGTGAAGTACATGCCACACCGATAATCAAGGCTAGAATACCAAGAAAAACAAAGATCTTAGCTTGCGTACTTGCCCATTCGCCAAAGATTAAAACACCAACCAATGGCACACCGATTAGCTGCAAACCTGTCGAAATTGGCATTGTTTCAGAAACCCCAACTTTGGAGTAGCTGTAGTACTGACCAACTTGACCGATCACCCAAGCTGCTCCGGCAAGCATTGCTAAAATAAAAGTAGTTGCGTTAAATGCAGGATGTTTAATTAAAGTAACAATCGCACCAAAAATAAATGCACCAAGCACCGTCCCTAAGATTTGGTGATATATGCTACTCTTTTTGACTCCAGCAACAAACATCGGCATTAGACCCCAGCCGATTGCTGGAATAAATAGAAATAGATAACTCATTCGTTTTTTCTCCCTATATTTTTTGTTAAAAAGTTACAAAAACGATTGTATCAACGAAAGCGCTTTTAGTGCAAACATTTACATTCAGGAGATTTAGGTTATCAATCAAGAAGTAACTAAACAATTTTCAATAAGTTTGTAGAAAATAATTTTAAGAAAAAAGCAATGACAAAATTCATTGTTTTTAAATACATAATTTTAATTTTTCCTCAAGATCAAATAAAGTAATACATGAAACACCAAAATGCTTAGCAATATCTGGGATTTTAGGTTCATGCCTAATTGGACCACCGTTGTGCTTCCAATTCCACTCATTATTTACATCATAACCAAATTGACCACTTTCTCTTTCAAAGGTAACAATTTGATAATTATATTGGGAAGCTATAGCTATTAACAATGGATCTGCTTTCCCTGGTTTTTTCCATTCATTAACACTACCTGTTTGATATGCTCCACAATTTTGGACATAATTAATAATTTCTGCATATTTGGACCAAACAAAAGGATCCCGATTTTTATCATACACTAAATTAGAGAAATGCTCTTGAGTCCATTTCTCTAATCTAGGATCAACATTTATTTCATCAGCTACACATTTCGAGATAACTAACAAACTATTCTCTTTATTTAGCTCTTCATTAAGCCACTTCCAATATGAGGGAAATGCCTTAAAGCTATAGTATCTCTTCATCGGCTCAATGAAACAATTACTATCCAATAGATATTTCACCATCTACATTTTCTCCTCAACTCTCTGTTTTAAACTATCATATCCCTTCATATTCTTAACATTAAGCAGACTAAAAGCATCTAAATAAGTAGTATCACCAGCTTCTGTGCTATTAATCACAGAAGTAGCAAAATTTATATCAATCCGATATGCCAACGTATCGTAGAAATTTGGGCCACCTTTGTTCTTTCGATTAGCAACGTTTTTAGTAGTTTCTCCTTTAACCTCATCAACCACTCTTTGCGTAATCAAACCATAATTCTTAGCAGTAATTGCGGTTGCTATTGGGCTAGTTTTAAATTTTTTAGCAATTTCATAAATTTTATCCAATGCTAAATCATTGGATTCTATCCAAGCCTTAACAAAAATATCTTTATCAAACAAAATACATTCTGAAATTTTATTAACTTGTTGCTCCAGCTTTTTATTCAAATATTGCGGATTGGTTTGAAAATTATAATTAAAAATCTCAGTTTTTTCGTACCATAAATGAACTAGTTCATGAACTAGAGAAAATAATCTTGCATTCTCGCTATCCTTAGTATTAATAAAAATGAATGGAGCATATTTATTTATCAAAACAAAGGCTCTAAATTCATTAATATTTAAACTATCTCTAGTTTTGTTACCGACAAAGCTGCCGGTCTCAGTAACTATTCCTTTTTGACTAAGCTTCTTTCTTAAGAAATTAAAGGCATTCTGATTAGATTTAAGAGTACTATTCCATCCCTTCACTAAATCAAAATATTTTAAAATTTCCTCCGCAATTTCTTTATAAGAAGCTGACCGATATTTCTTTTTATTCCCCATGCCAATAAATGCTATTTTTGAATAGCCTTCCTTAATTCGATAATCTTCAAGCCAAGCTGCTCTTAGTTGTATAGCATCTATTGTACTCAGTAACCCATGACTCGCATCTGTAATTCCACTATTATCAATAGTCCGAAATTGAAGTAGTGGCATTTCTACTCTAGGCGGTTGAGACAAGAAGAAATTACCAAAAGGGATTTGTGACTTTTTGCTAAGGTTCTTTAATTGATTAATAGTTGGTGTCTTTTCGCCTTTTATCCAAGTATTAATCTTATTTATCCATTCTGAATTAAGTTGAGTCCCAGCTATCTGTAGAACCCAATTGAGGATGTCATTATTTACTTTAAAAGTTGCGGTAGCCATATTATCGCCTCTCTTCTTGAACATATATTCTGTAGTTAAATTCTATCAAAATTATTTTAAATAGGCTAGCAAAATATACAGTGCTTTGAGAAGTTGCTTTCTAACCACTATCTTCTATTCTTACGCACCGTTTCTAACTTAAAGCTTTCCTCAACTTTCTTTAAAATTCGTTGTTCATTTTCGGTAAAATTCATCCGTGTTTTATCTTGATTATTAATCCATTCGTTTTCTCCTTCAATTCTGTACACGCTCAAAAATTCGCTGTGATAATATAGGCCCAAATAATATCTAACTTCTCCTGTAAATGCACTAGCCCACTTAACCACTTTTAAAATCCAATCTGGCTTATGATAAACTGCTACGGTTTTCAAGTTTCCTTTACTATCTTCTAATTTGAATTCTTGACGCATTAATCCTCCAATAGTTATCATCTTTGATACTGTTTTCATTTCTTTAACTATACTAAACGGCTCATCATGAGACTGAATATTGGTTTTACCAATTTCTGAAAACTCAATCCGATTATCTCCATAAATCACTTTTCCTCTATCGCCGAAAAACAAATCTGGTTCAACTTGAATTCTAGCTGCATATTGAGAAAGATCAATTAATTGCAGATGCTTTTTACTAAAGCTTTGTTTGGCTTGATATTCTATTAAAGCCGTCAGTAAACTTACTTTTTCAGCTTCCGTTCTAACATAAATTTTAATAATATCCTTTGCAATAAACTCCAAGTAGTCTTTAATAATACACTTAGTTTGCATTAAGTTAGTAGAATCGTGATCAGCGTAAATGGAACGGATATTTTTGTTGAAAGAAAATAAATCCCAATCCACATCTTCTTGTAAATTAAATGACATCTCTTCTTTATTATTCAATTCACTATTGATAAGTAGGCCACCACGTTCTAAAATGCGTTTCAAACTAAAACAAATGAAGACCGGTACTGGAACAGGTGCAAAAGAATTACAATTACCCGCTGCTTTGTTCAAAATTCCTTCATTTTGATATTGTTCCGGTGTTTTAGGTCTTAATGAATGTTTTAGGTCTTAATGAAAAAGTAAGATGATGATCCTCTGACATATTTCTATTTTGATCTTCGGAACCAATTCTAAAATTAGACAAAATCTTAATTGCTTGATCAGCACTAGTAAGATACCAAGTCAAGCCTGTAGTTCTTGATTCAATATCCTCATACCATAAAGAATTAACCTCACTATTTTCTAATTGATAGTACGCTTTTTTATAATTACTACGCGCTTGCTGTGAAAGAACTGAACTGTTGCTGTGATTGATAGCATTTTGCAAAATAATTCGTAAATAATGATCATCTTTCAACCAATAGTTTAAAACCAATGAACGTTGTTTAAAATATTCATTACTATTTTCACTTGCACCAAGCAAATGTTGATACTCTGTTTCATTATTTGGATAACCAAAGTCGACTTGACAGTAATCATTCATTAACTGAAGCAATTCGTTCACACTAAAATCACTTTTAATTTCATCACCAACAATCTGATAATTCTTTAAGTAAAACATCAACAATGGAATTTTTTGACCGTAAATTTGAGAACTATCAAATTTCTTCATATCATCAATCAACATCTGTGCAAGCTTCATCTGACAGATATCCGCACCAACATTTATAAAATGAACTTGATCAACCTTTACTTTTCCAGCGGCTATTAAGCCTTGAATCTCAGTTAAATCTTTCCCCTGCTGTTCATATCTACTAATTAATGAAATTTGCATTTTAAATGCTTTAGTAAATTCACCAATTAAACTAGAAAACCAAAAATACTTGCCATTAAATTCAACTCGATAAATTTGTGTTGCCTTTTCGTTCAAAAAAATTCAATTTTTTTGTAAGAAATTTCAATTTTTATCTTTTTTTAATCAAAAAACGATGCATCCCTCAGCTGAGAGAAACGCATCGCAATTTTTAATCTATTCTATCTTTTATTTCAAAGCATCTGTCGCAAATGATCTGTTTTCAAGACTAGTCAGCAAAGCATCTGCCGTATCAAGTGCAGTAATTAGTGGCACGTTTTGACCAATGGCAACTTGTCTAATAATGAAGCCATCGGAATTCTTTTCAATGTCGTGCCCCATGGTATTAATTACCAAATCAATCTTGCCGTTTCTTAATTCATTCAGAATGTTTTCCTTAGATTCTTCATCTTCGTGAACCTTAGTAACCGGATCAACGTGCAAATCATGTCCGCGTAAAAAGTCTGCAGTCCCTTTCGTAGCAAAAATTCTATACCCAATCCGTGCAAATCTCTTAGCAATTGGCAAAATCTTTTCCTTATCACGATCTTCAATGGTTAACAAAACATTACCGTTTTCAGGCAATTGCATCTTGGCACCGGCAAAGGCCTTATAAAGCGCCTTAGCAAAGGTATGATCACTGCCCATGACTTCACCAGTTGACTTCATTTCTGGCCCTAAGTAAGCATCAACATCTGATAGTTTACTGAAGGAGAAGACTGGTGCTTTAACAGAAATCATATCTGGTTCTGGTGCAAGGCCATCGCTATAGCCTTGCTCAGTCAAGCTTTCACCCATAATTACTCTAGTAGCAACTTGAGCCATCTCGATGCCAGTTATCTTGCTCAAGAATGGCACCGTTCTACTTGCTCTTGGGTTGACTTCGATTACATAAACCTCGCCATCGCGGACGATGAACTGGATATTCATGATGCCGACACAGTTAAGTTCCAAAGCCAATTTTCTAGTAACTTCCGTAATCTTGTCCTTAACTTCATCAGAGAAGGTTTGTGGTGGGTAAACGGCCATGGAGTCACCGGAGTGAACCCCAGCGTGTTCAATGTGTTCCATAATCCCTGGCAAAAGCACTGTCTTACCGTCACAAATGGCATCAACATCACATTCGCGTCCATCAAGGTAATCATCAACCAAGATTGGGTGATCAGCGGCAATGTCCACGTGGTCTTGCAAATATTCCTCAAGTTCTGCCTTAGTATAAACAATTTCCATTGCCTTACCGCCTAAAACATAACTTGGACGAACCAAGACCGGGTAACCTAACTTTTCAGCTGCTGCAATTACGCCTTCATGAGTAGTAGCAGTTAAACCTTGCGGTTGGTTAAGCTTCAACTTCTTGATGATTTCATCAAACAATTCACGGTCTTCGGCGCGGTTAACGTCCTTAACTTTGGTACCCAAAATCTTAATGCCATGTTTTTCAAGACCAGCAGCTAAGTTAATTGAAGTTTGACCACCGAATTGCACAATCACGCCTTCCGGCTTTTCCAAATCACAGACGTTTAACACATCTTCCAAGGTCAATGGTTCAAAATACAACTTATCTGAAATCGAGAAATCAGTCGAAACAGTTTCAGGGTTGGAGTTAATAACGATTGCTTCATAGCCCATCTTTTGCAAGGCTTTAACTGAGTGCACCGTTGCATAGTCAAATTCGACCCCTTGACCAATTCTGATTGGGCCTGAACCGATAACAATGACTGACTTCTTGCCCGTCTTATGCGATTCATTTTCTGCATCATAGGTTGAGTAAAAGTATGGCGTACTTGACTCAAATTCTGCCGCACAGGTATCAACCATTTTATAGACCGGGATAATGCCATGAGCTTTTCTAAAGCCACGGACTTGATCTGCATTTTCATGCCAGAGGTTGGCAATGGTTGGATCGCTAAAGCCATATTTTTTGGCCAAACGCAAAGTATCGGCATCATCCTTGTTCTCTTCAAGGGTCTTCTCCATCTCAACCATGTGTTGCACGATATCTAAGAAGTAATAATTAATCTTCGTTAATTCGTGCACATCTCGAGCTGAATAACCGCGTCTGAAAGCTTCAGCTAAGTAAAAGAAGCGATCATCTTGGGCCTTGACTAATTTTTGCTCTAGCTGTGCATCACTTGCCTGATGTGCTTCAGGTGAATAAAGATCTTTTTCATCGATCTCTAGTGATCTTACCGCTTTTTGCATGGCTTCTTCTGCTGTTCGACCAATGGCCATAACTTCACCGGTAGCCTTCATTTGCGTACCCAAAACTCGGTCAGCCTTAGGGAACTTATCAAATGGCCAGCGAGGGATCTTGCAGACTACATAGTCCAAAGCTGGTTCAAATTCGGCATAAGTGGTCCCCGTTACTGGGTTCTTGATTTCATCTAAAGTTAAACCAACGGCAATCTTAGCCGCCATTTTGGCAATTGGATAACCAGTTGCCTTAGAAGCCAAAGCACTAGATCTAGAAACTCTTGGGTTAACTTCGATCACATCATAATTAAAGCTATTTGGATCAAGGGCAAGCTGAACGTTGCATCCCCCTTCAATCTTCAATGCTCTAATTAGCCGCAACGAACAATCACGGAGCATTTGATATTCTTTATCAGACAAAGTCTGACTTGGTGAAAAGACGATGGAATCACCAGTGTGAATACCGACTGGATCAAAGTTTTCCATACAGCAAACGATCATGGCGTTATTATTATGATCGCGCATTACTTCAAATTCGATTTCTTTGTAGCCTGCAATTGATTTTTCAATTAAACATTCCGTTACAGGAGACAATTCCAAACCGTTTTTGGCAATCTCGGCTAATTCATCATGATTGTGACAAATACCACCACCGGTACCACCCATGGTAAAGGCTGGACGAACGATAATTGGATAACCAATTTCATCCCCAAATGCTAAGGCATCTTCGACCGTCTTAACCGTCTTAGAAGGTGGAACCGGTTCACCTAATTTTTGACAAAGTTCCTTAAATTTTTCCCGGTCCTCTGCTTGTTCAATTGAAGCAAGCTTTGTACCTAAAAGCTCAATATGGAGTTCATCCAAAATTCCTGTTTTTGCCAAAGCCAATGCCATGTTCAATCCAACTTGACCACCCAATGTTGGCAAAATCGCATCTGGATATTCCTGACGAATAATTCGAGAAACTGAATCTACTGTTAAGGGTTCAATATAAACCTTGTCGGCAATTGTAGTGTCAGTCATGATTGTTGCTGGATTGGAGTTGACTAAAACAACCTCATAACCTTCCTCGCGCAGAGCCAAGCATGCCTGAGTACCAGAATAATCAAATTCTGCGGCCTGACCAATAATAATTGGACCTGAACCAATCACCATAATCTTATGAATATCTGTTCTTTTAGGCATGATGCTCTTCTTCCTTTCTTTGATCAATCATTGACATAAAATCATCAAATAGCGAATCCTCGTCGTGTGGTCCTGGTGTTGCATCTGGGTGAAATTGAACCGAAAATGCAGGATATTTTTTATGTCTCAATCCTTCTACAGTGCCATCGTTAACTTCTTCATGGGTAATCATTAAATTATCTTTATCAATTGAATTTGCATCAACTGCATAACCGTGATTTTGAGAGGTAAAGCCGATATGACCGGTCGCAATCTCACGGACCGGATGGTTAAAACCGCGGTGACCAAACTTCATCTTGTAGGTTTTAGCACCATTAGCTAAGGCAAAAACTTGGTGGCCCATGCAAATTCCAAACAGCGGCACATGTTTTTCTACTTCTTGCACCATCTTGGTTGCTTCGATCATTTCTTCTGGATCACCTGGTCCGTTTGAAAGAAGAACACCGTCGGGATGCAAGTTTAATACTTCTTCTGCAGTTGCGGTATATGGCAAAACGATACAGTTGCAGTCGCGCTCAGCCAATTCACGTAAGATGCTGTGCTTAATACCGAAGTCAAGCACCACGATGTTACGTTTGGATCCTGGGACCGGGTAGGCACTCTTAGTGGAAACGCGGCTAATTACGCCTTGAGTGACATTCTTTTGCTTTAATTCTTGCGCTATTTTTTGTGCATCTTCTTTAGAATCAGCTATCTTGCCGCGCAAGGTGCCGTGAACTCGCAATTTTTTAACCAATTCTCGGGTATCAATTCCTTGAATGCCTGGAATATGCAATTGCTTCAAAAATTCTGGCAAAGTAGTTTGCATCCGCCAATTATCAGGATGGCGTGCAACTTGATGACAAATCACGCCTTTTATCTGTGGCTGCAATGATTCGTAATCGGCTAAGGTAATGCCGTAATTGCCAATTAATGGATTAGTGAAAACCAAGATCTGGTCGGCATAAGACTGGTCAGTAATTGCCTCTTGGTAGCCGGTCATCCCCGTCGTAAAAACAACTTCACCAGTAGTTTCTCTATCGCTGCCAAATCCTTCACCAGCATAAATGCTGCCATCTTCTAAAATTAAATAGCGCATTACTCTTCTCCTTTTTGATATACAACTTTGCCATCAACCATTGTCATTACCGTTGCTCCATAAACCTTTTGTCCAGTAAATGGGGTGTTGACGCCTTTTGATTGGTAATCTTTTTCTTTTAATTCTGTTTCATGTTCTAAGTCAAAAAGTGCAACATCTGCTGGACGTCCGGGTTCCAGCACTCCTGCCTTTTTTAAGCTAAATACTTTAGCCGGTTGATCACTCAACCAAGATAACAATTGCTCTAATGTAAAGACCTTATCGTTTTTAACAAATTTGGTATAAAGCGTGCTAAAGGCTGTCTCACTACCGGTAATTCCAAAAGCCGCATTTTGCATTCCACCTTGCTTTTCTTTTTTAGCGTGCGGAGCATGATCAGTTGCAATTAAATCGATCGTGCCGTCCAGCAAGCCTACTAATAAAGCTGCTTGATCTTCCTTGCTTCTAAGTGGCGGATTCATCTTGTAATAGCCATTGTCCTTAGGAATATCATCTTCAGTTAAAAGCAAGTGGTGTGGTGCGGCTTCGCAAGTAACGTTAATTCCGCGCGCTTTTGCCATTCTCACTAATTCAACGCTAGTCTTAGTTGAAACGTGGCAAATGTGATAATGAACACCTGTTTTTTCGGCTAATAAAAGATCTCTTGCAATCTGAGTTGTTTCAGCTAGTTCAGTTACTGGCAGCAAATTCAGTTCTTTTGCCTTTTCTCCTTCATTGACGATGCCGTGATTAAAAAGTGAATCATCTTGAGCATGCGCTGCAACAATCAAGTCATTCTTCTTTGCTTCTTGCATAGCAAGGTACATCGTTTGAGCAGTTTGCACGCCGTGACCATCGTTACTGAGGGCAAAGGCACCAGCTTTTTTCAATGTGGCATAATCAGGCAGTTCATCTGTTGTTTCATTTTTGGTAATTGGACCATATTGAAAAATGTGCACGATGCCTTTTTGTTTATTTTCTTGAACCATCTTTTTCATTAAATCAGGCGTATCTGGAACCGGCGTCACATTAGGCATGGCTCCTACTGTAGTAAAGCCGCCATGGGCTGCAGCCTTGCTGCCAGTTTCAATATCTTCCTTATATGTTTGTCCAGGATCGCGGTAATGGACATGCACATCAACCAGTCCTGGACTAACCAACTTACCAGTTGCATCGATGACTTTGTCGCCAGTTAAATCAGTACCAATCGCTTTAATTTTTTGATCTTCAATTAGCACATCGGCATGAATCAAACGTCCATTTTGATAAACTGTTCCATTCTTAATTACTGTTTGCATTATTCAAGCCCTCCGAGTTTTCTACCACGCAAAACTGCTTCCAGCATGGCCATTCTCATAAAGACGCCATTTTCCATTTGACGCACAAACATGCACTTGTCGCTTTCTACCAAATCACCGCTTAATTCAACATTATGATTAATTGGACCTGGGTGCATGATGATCGCATCTTTTTTCATAGCCTCATAGCGTTTATGGTTAATACCATATTTTTCATGGTAACTGTGAGCATCAAATTTCTTTTCATTAGGATCACCACTATGACGTTCGTGTTGCACCCGTAGCAACATCATGACATCCATTTTAGGGATCAATTTATCAAGTTCTTCATACTTGCCATATTGGTCAAAGTCTTTAGAATACCAATATTCAGGGCCAGAGAAGTAAACTTCTGCGCCAAGTCTAGTTAAAAGCTCCATGTCACTTTTGGCTACGCGGGAATTAGTGATGTCACCGACGATTGCTACTTTTAATCCCTTGAAGTGATCAAAGTGTTCGTGAATCGTCATCATATCAAGCATACATTGGCTAGGATGCTGACCCAAACCATCTCCTGCATTAATCACACCGATGTTTAATTTTTGATGCTCTTTTAAATTAATCAAATCTTCGTAATATTCATTTTGTGAGTGACGAATCACTTCAAGATCTACTCCTAAAGCATTCATCACTAGTGAGGTATCGTATAAAGTCTCACCCTTGTTGACAGATGAATGAGCTGGATCAAATGGAATCACAGTCAAGCCCAACTTTCTTTCCGCCATCTCAAAACTAGTATGAGTTCTGCTTGAATCTTCAAAAAACATGTTAGTGACGTAAACCGGTCTGGTTAACCCAGGTATAGCTCCACCTTTTTTGAAGTATTCTGCACGTTCAATCAGAGCCTCAACTTCATCATTTTTCAAATTTTCAACACTAACAAAATGTGGTAAAGCAACAAGATTTAAATTTTTCATGTTCTGTTCTTTCTATCAAAAAAAGCCTGAAGCATTTAATTGCTCCAGGCTTCTTCTCCGTATTTTTGTATACGAAAAACTAAGCAACCCTTCTGGCCCTCTCTGGAGTCAATTAAATGGTTGATTATTTATCTGTTATTCTTTTTACTTAGGCAAAGCCTTCAGTTCAACTGAATCTTTGCCATCTTTTTCAATCACATTAACTGCAACTTGTTCATCTGCAGAAGTTGGAATATTTTTACCAACAAAGTCTGCTCGAATTGGCAATTCTCGGTGGCCGCGATCTACTAAAACTGCAACTTTAATCAAGCTTGGTCGACCAACGTGCATGAGCGCATCCATGGCTGCTCTGATTGTACGACCCGTGTAGATTACGTCATCAATCAAAACTACTCGCTTATTGTTGATGTCTACACCAATATTGTCTGAATTAACCACTGGATCTTGCTTTAGTGAAGCATCATGGCGGTCATCACGGTAAAGCGTAATGTCTAATTCACCAACAGGCACATCTACGCCTTCCAATTTTTGAATTCGATCATGAATTCTATTAGCTAGATAAACGCCACGAGTCTTGATCCCGACTAAAACCAAATCATCGGTTCCCTTGTTTTGTTCAATGATTTCATAGGTAATTCGCGTTAATGCACGCTTAATTGCCAATGCATCCCATATTTCTTTTGCCATAAAATTCTCCTAACTCTGCCCATGAAAAAAGCTCCCAGCCTACATTGAGACTAGGAGCTTTTAGTAAAGTAAAACTATTTAAGCCTGCCTTGCTAGCCTCACGGGACTAATTTTAAAGGACATTCATTGCTTTAAAGTTACTGTAATTGAATATGTTTGTCAAGAGTTAATTAAATTTAACTTGTCCAACCAAATCATTGATGTCTTCTACGCCTAATTTTTCTAGTTCCGCTGGTAATTCTTCGGCGATATGCTTACTTGCCAGTTCATCGTTAAAATGAGCAGTCCCAACTGCTACAGCATTAGCACCAGCCAGCATAAACTCAATTACATCTTGAGCAGAATTGATTCCGCCCATCCCGATGATTGGCAAAGTTGTAGCTTGACGGACCTGACTAATCATGCGAATGGCAATCGGCTTCACAGCTTCACCAGATAAGCCGCCCATGTTGTGACCTAAAAGGGGCTTTCTAGTTTTAATATCGATCCGCATTCCTAACAGAGTATTAATCATCGAAATCCCGTCTGCACCACCGGATTCGGCTGCTTTAGCAATCTCAACAATATCAGTCACATTAGGAGTCAATTTGACATAAATTGGCAAAGCAACTGCCATCTTAATCTTTTTGGTTAACTTTTCAACTACACCGGCATGAACGCCAAAACTCATGCCGCCTTGTGCCACGTTAGGACAGGACACATTAATTTCTAACGCATTGACTAAGCCAGAATCAGACAGTTTTTTTGCGACTTCGACATAATCTTCTTCGCTGTCTCCTCCCACGCTGGCCATAATCGGCAAGTCGGGATATTGATGACGTAATTTAGTTAATTTTTCACTAATTACATGATCAACGCCAGGGTTAGTCAGCCCCACGGAATTCAAAACACCATCTTCTAAAACCGCAATTTGTGGCTGCGGATTACCTGTTGTAGCGTGCGGAGTTGTAGTTTTAATCACCATTGCACCTAATTCATTTAAATCAAATTTTTGTGCGGCTGGCACATCGCCAAAACCAAAGGTGCCACTAGCTGGCATTACTGGATTTTTCAAATCTAAACCGGGTAAATTTACATGAGTATTAACCATAATTTTCCTCCAAAATGAATGCTCGCTGTCATTCGCTTATTTTTTAGAAATTGATTCTACACGCCTTTTATTTTTTTGCAAGGTCAAAAATTTGCTGTTGTATTTTCTAATCAGGGGTGTTAAACTTCACCTTGATCAAACTTTAAACGGTACAGAGAGACCGCAAGTTCAAAATATTGGCTTAAATTTATCTAGGGAAAGTCTATACCTGGTGTCTCTCTGCACTGGTATAGACTTTTTTGTATGGAGGGAAAATGAAACCTGTAATTGTTGCTTTAGACGTTGACAATCAAGAACAATTAACAAAAATCTTATCTAACTTAGGACAGCCGCAAGATGTTTTTATCAAGATTGGCATGGAACTTTTCTATCACACGGGTCCTGAATTAGTAAAAAAATTAGCAAAACAAGGCTACCAAATCTTTTTAGATTTAAAATTGCACGATATCCCCAACACTGTTTATCAAGCAGCAAAACTACTTGCACAACTTGGCATCACCTACACCACCGTTCATGCATTAGGTGGCAGCCAAATGATTCACGCTGCCAAAGACGGTCTAATTGCGGGTACGCCTGCAGGAGACACAGTACCAAAACTACTTGCAGTTACTGAATTAACTTCTATTTCAGACGAAGTTCTGCGTTTTGAGCAAAATTGTGCTTTATCAATGAGTGAACAAGTAATGAGTCTTGCTAAAACGGCTAAAAAGTCAGGAGCCGATGGCGTAATTTGTTCACCACTCGAAGTTAAAGAATTACATCAGGCAATTGGTAATGACTTTTTGTATGTCACACCTGGCATCCGACCAAAAGGAAGTAGTAAAGATGATCAGTCCCGTGTGGCTACACCAGCTCAAGCAAGAGAATGGGGCTCAACTGCTATCGTAGTAGGTCGTCCTATAACCTTAACAAGCAACCCTCATGCAGCATACGAAGCAATTAAAAAGGAGTTTAATTAACATGCATCAAGATCAAATTATCAGTCAACTTATTCAAGAAAAAATCATTTCTATTTCACCTGACAAGCCATTTACTTATGCTAGTGGGATGCTTTCACCAATCTACACCGATCTGCGCTTAATGGTTTCTTACCCGGACTTGCGCGATATGATTGCTAGCGATTTAGCAAATTTAATCGCTAAAGAATTTCCTGAAGCAGCTATCATCGGCGGTGTAGCTACAGCTGGTATCCCTCACGCAGCACTTGTTGCTGAAAAATTGCACCTGCCAATGATCTATGTTCGTCCTAAGCCAAAGGACCACGGTAAAGGTCGCCAAATTGAAGGTCGTTTTACTGCAAATGACAAGATTGTATTAATTGATGATCTGATCACTACAGGTGGCTCTGTTTTAAACGCAGTTAAGGCAACTGAAAAAGATGGCGGCAATGTCATCGGTGTTTCTTCAATCTTTACTTATTACTTGCCTGATGCAAAAGAAAACTTTGAAAAAGCAAGAGTTAAATATGCGCCGCTTCTTTCTTACCCAGAACTACTCAAAAAGGAAAATGAATCTGGTCATATCACAAGCGAACAATACCAAACATTAAAGACCTGGCATGAAGATCCATGGGCTTGGAAGTAACAAAAAAGGGATCAACTTTTCAAAAGTTGGTCCCTTTTTTGTTATTCAGACAAAGAGCTTTTTCCTAGACACTTAATATCTTTTTCTTTTCAAATCATCATGATCACCAGTATCAATTAAGATAAGAATCAAATCACCGGTTTCTTTATCAAAATCATATTCTAATAGTCAATTCCTTTAATATGTAGCTCATAATAATTGGTCAACTTATGAGCATGATGTTGTTTCAATTTCTTATGTAATTATGTGTATATTTAATCTTCATCAGGAGAATACAGATCCTTTCGGAATTCTTCTAATGAATTGTACTCTCCTGCATACTGATGATGTTTTGCTTCATATACAGCCTGATCTAATTCCGATCTACCTGTACTTGGAGCGAATGGAAGTTTGCCATGTTGATTAATATAAATATAATACATTTTTGTGGCCGTAGTCATATCTATTCCCATCTTTTTCAGATTAGCTGAAACTGTCAAATCTTTTGTGTAAATAGATCTTTCTCATAGATTGATTTTTTATTCTTTATTTA
>NZ_FMXC01000046.1 GCF_900103655.1 Lactobacillus kefiranofaciens | reverse complement strand
TGGTTGAACGTTAAAGACGTTGTCAAGGACTAATTCTTCTAGATCAATTTAAATTCAATTAACAATTCTTACATAATGAATATCATGAAGAAAGCTGTGTAGTAATTCATACTATGCAGTCTTTTTTTCTTCAGTTTTTCTAAAATTAGTTGCTACATTAATCTTACCTTAACCTTTCAGTAGTAAAATACTAATCATAGAATTGGAGGTATGAATTTATGCTTTCATTATTATTAATCATCTTTTTGATCTGGCTCTTCTTCAAACTAGGAGTCGGCATTATCAAAGTCCTCGGCTTCTTAATCGCAGCCGGATTAATCTTTGTATTTTGCGCATACTTGCTCATCCCATTTTTAGCATTACTAGCAATCGGCGGACTCGTACGGGCAGTCATTCGTTAACAGAAAAACTAAAAGAGACCTTTCGGTCTCTTTTTTACATGCTCTACAAATTTTCTACAATCAGCTTAGCCAAGATGTCATAGCCTAAATTACCAAAATGCAGACCATCATTTTTAATTCCCCGGGAAATCTCAGACAAATCTCCCGCTTCAATCATCGCCTGGCATAAATCGGCATAGCCAAAATGATATTCATCTGCTACTTCTTGAACTACTCTGGCATATTTTTTAACTAAAGCATTACTGCGCACGCGTTGCTTTTTCTCATCAACTGCTGGTGGCGAGACAAGCAATACATGAGGCGGATAATATTGACAAATTACCGCAGACGCAATCAACTCCATATTCTGCTTAAATTGCTTTAGTGGCACCTGCTTATGTGTAGGTAAATCATTAGTTCCCAGTAAAATAACCAAGTTATCGCATTGCTTCACATTTAGCACTAATTCACCTAAACGAGCGAAAAATGCTCCAGAATTAATCCCAGACACCGCTGTATTTTCAATTTTAATTTCAGGTAAAAGCTGCTTTAAATTCCAATTTATATGAGGTTCATTTTTGCCCTCAGCACGTGAAATAATGCTGTCGCCTGTAAGTAAAAGTCTCATTTAATAACCTCTTTTTTAGACTTCTTTTTCACAGATTTAATGTCCAATACGTCAAGTAAGAAGGTAAAGATCGGCACGCCGACAATCAGACCCCATGTGCCCCAGAAGTGCTCTGCTACCAGTAACACCAAAAAGGTATAAAAGATAGGCAATTCCGTCTTGCTGGCCATAAATTTTGGATTTAAAACATAGGCTTCAATTGCATGAATAATCATGATCATCACAAAAATATAGATCACGTAACGAATACCACCTACTGAATAGCCAATGATGCTCAAAGGAATTAGTGAAATAATTACCCCGGCCACTGGTACTAAGCTTAAGATGAAAACCATTAATCCTAAAGCAATAATCTGTGGCATTTTCATAATAGCTAGTCCGATCATCATTAATGCAGTGTTGCAGATTGCAATGAAAAACTGAGCTTCTAAGACTACACCGAAAGTATTAGTAAATTTTTTGCCAAAATAGCGCAAATCTTCAAAAAGCCATTTGAAGTAGCCACTCTTAACAAATAAATTAGAAAATTCCTTCATCTTTTCTAATTCAATCGTGTAAAAGAAGCTCAAGATTAACGACATAAATGTGGCCACCGTTAATGTGCCAATATTAGTTACCGTGTGAAAGGCAAAGGTCATAGCACGCTTAGCTTGCGTGATTAACTCCGCTTTACTAATATAATGCGTCGCATATGACATTAAGCGCAATGATTCATTCGACTCATAAAACGCCATGACGGACTTCACCATCTTGGAAATCTGTCCTACCAACATTGGTAGGTAAACCGTAATGACAAAATACAGTAGCGCGATAATAATCAGATACGTGACTACTACAATGACACCCGTGGGCATCTTAGGAACATAACGCTGCACCAAATGAATTAAATGCACGATCACATAAGTAAAAATAAACGTTAACAGGATCGTATTCATCATTGCCCGCATTTCATACAGACAAGCAATAACTAATAAAAGAACCACGAACCTACGTAAAGGAATATTATTCTTAAATCTTTGCCAAGCCGTATCCATAAATCAACCTCGTTTTTTCTAACACATAGTTTAATTGTACCATGCTCAAATTCTTTTCCTAGAAATTTTCTATATCGTTTAGTTTTCAAAAATTTTTCTTTTTGCTTAAGCCCACTCTGATGCTACTTGTAATTTACAAGTCAAACCTATTTACAATAAAAAGTTTTCAAACCACAAGATATTGTGGTACATTTAAATATGCATTCACACATGATGTGGTTTTGTGAAACAATGAAATTTATTCAGGAGTGAGAAAATTATGCCAACTACTAGAATTAACCTTGATCAAACTTTTATCGATCAAGTGAAACATGAAATTAAACCTCACTGGGGCGAGCTTGGTTGGGTTACTTACAAGAGAACCTACGCACGTTGGCTGTCAGAGAAGAATAGATTCGAGAACTGGGATGAAACCGTCAAGCGCGTAATCGAAGGCAACATCAACCTCGATCCACGTTTGCAGGATAATCCTTCTGATGAAGTAGTTAATGAACTATCTAATGAAGCCAAGAAGCTTTTCCGCCTTGTTTATGGTTTATCTGCTACGCCATCCGGACGTAACTTATGGATTTCAGGCACCGACTATCAAAAACGCAACGGTGATTCATTAAACAACTGCTGGTTCATCGCTATTCGCCCGCAAGCATATGGCGATAGTCACATTGTGCCATCTTATATTGACAAGCGTCAAAAAGCCGTTTCTATGCCTTTCTCATTCTTATTTGACCAATTAATGAAAGGTGGCGGCGTTGGTTTTTCTGTTGTTAATGACAACATTAAGCAAATTCCTAAGGTTGACGACAAGATCGACCTAACTGTCGTCATCGACAAGAAGAGCAAATCCCACGACGCCTCAATTAAGGTCGGTGCAGTTGATAAAGATGAATGGGCAAAACAAAATCCCGATCAAAGCAATATTATCTACTACAGATTGCCAGATACCCGCGAAGGCTGGGTACTTGCCAATGCTCGGTTGATCGATATGCATTTCAATGAACTTAATCCAGATCAAAAGACCAAATTAGTTCTTGATATCAGTGACATCCGTCCATATGGCGCTAAGATTCATGGTTTTGGCGGTACTGCTTCAGGTCCAATGCCATTGGTTGAAATGTTTATCGATATCAACAACGTGATTAACGCTCGCGTTGGTCAAAACTTAACTGCTGTTGATGCAACTGATATCTGCAACTTGATCGGCAAAACCGTCGTTGCCGGCAACGTCCGTCGCTCAGCCGAACTAGCCTTAGGTTCAAGTGATGATCAAGACTTTATCAAGATGAAGCAAGATAAAGAAAAGCTTTACCACCACCGTTGGGCTTCTAACAACAGTGTAGCTATTAATTCTAAATTTAATGACTATGGTCCAATCGCCGATGGTATTTTGCATAATGGTGAACCTGGCATCGTTAACTTGGAATTGTCACGCAATTACGGCCGAATCGCCGACGGTTACCAACCAGGCATTGATGACGATGTCGAGGGAACTAATCCTTGTGGTGAAATTTCTTTAGCTAACGGTGAACCATGCAACTTATTCGAAGTCTTCCCATATATCGCCGAAATGCAAGACTGGGATTTAAAAGAAGCCTTTAGTTTAGCCGCTCGCTATACTAAGCGCGTTACCTTTAGCCACTATGATTGGGAAGTATCACGCAAGATAATTGCTAAGAATCGCCGGATCGGCGTGTCCATGTCCGGTATTCAAGACTGGCTGTTAAACGATCTTGGTCATAGAGTCGTAACTGGTTTTGAAGATGCTACTGATCAGGAAACTGGTAAAAAGATCCAAAAACCAATCTATGATCCAAAAGGAATCAAGATGGTCGATGGTCTTTATAAGGCTGTTGTGGCTGCTGATAAAGCCTACAGTAAGGAATTAGGCGTTAATCCATCAATTAAGCACACCACGGTTAAACCTTCTGGTACGGTTGCTAAATTGGCTGGAGTGTCTGAAGGGATGCACTTCCACTACGCCGGCTACTTAATTCAACGAATTCGTTTCCAAGCTAGTGATCCGCTTTTACCAGCATTAAAAGAATGCGGCTACCACACTGAGCCTGATATTTACACTAAGAACACTATTTGTGTAGAATTTCCACTACGTGCAGCTCATGCTGACAGCAAAAACTTTGCTTCAGCCGGAACGGTTTCTATTGGTGAACAATTTGCTACCCAAGCATTTCTGCAAACCTACTGGTCAGACAACGCAGTTAGTTGTACCGTTACCTTCCAATCTGATGAAAGCAAGCAAATTGCACCACTTTTGCGTCAATACAGACACACCATTAAATCGACTTCCCTGCTGCCTTACTATGGCGGTTCACTCAAGCAAGCACCCAAGGAGCCAATCGACAAGAAGACTTATGAAGAACGTGCAGCCATGATTAGTGGCGATGTTGAGGCAGTCTTCGAAGCTCAAAATGATGATCAAAAGGGACTAGAATTAGTTGGTCAAACCGACTGTGAAGGCGGAGCTTGCCCAATCAAATAATTATTTACGAGGGATATTAAATTGAAAAACAAAAACAGATTCAGCTTATTTTTCGCAATTATTGCATTTTTCACATTAGCCTTAACTGGGTGTTCTACCAATAATTCCACTGCTAAAAAAGCTGCTCCTAAGCAAATTGCAGTAAATTATACCCTAAGAAAACAGTAGATTCTAAGACAGTAAAAATGTCCAAGAAAGCTAAAGTAATGCCTGGCTTGAAGAAAGCATGGAAAGTGCAAGAAAACAAAGGTTTTATTACTGCCATCGACGGCAATTGGACTTACACTATTAACGGCAAGTGAGCAACCAAAGGTGCCGATAAACAAGCAGTTGCTAATAAAGACAAGGTAAAATTTACGTTAGACAAGGTGAAGTAATTTATGGTCACTGAACGAGTACAAATTAGGCAGATTGCCTTAATGGCCATGCTCACAGCAATGTGCGTGGTCCTGCGTGTTTTTAAAATTATTCCGATTCCCAATGTTCAGCCAGTCACTGATATTTTGATGATTGTGACCTTGAACATGGGAATTAGCTCAGGCATTACTCTAGCCGCACTGACAATGTTTATTTCTAACATTTATCTCGGTTTTGGCATTTGGACTATCCCACAGATTTTAGCTTATGCTGGCTGCGTATTAACAGTAGCATTATTGGCTAAAGTTTTGCCTTTGCGGGAACATTTTTGGCTTCAAATCGCTTTGGCTACCTTTTTAGGTTGGGAATATGGTTTTCTGGTTGATTTAGGAATGACCATTTTTGGCGGTTTGCCTGCCTTTATTGCCTACCTAGTTTCTAGTTTTGCTTTTGATACCTATAACGCAATCGGCAATTTTGCCTTCTACCTCGTTTTGTACAAACCAGTTACGTTAGCTCTTAAGAATTATCAACGGAGAAGTGCCTAATGACGATTAAAATTTATACTAAAGTTGGTGACAAGGGCTTAACCAAGCAGGTTACTGGTAAAATGGTGCCTAAGTTTAATAGCCAGATTGAGGCTTTAGGCAACGTTGATGAATTGCAGTCTTACTTAGGCGTAGCAATCGCCAATCTATCTACTGCTTGTAAAAACTTAAGTAAAGAATTGCAGGACGTACAACGTGATCTTTATGAATTACAGGCAGATATCGTGGTTAAACATCACCAGACGATTAAACAGGAAAATGTAACTAAACTCGAACGGCGAATAGATGAACTGACACCAAAGATTCCGTATATTCCTGAATTTATTTTACTTGGTGGCAAAATTACGGGAGCAAATCTGCAATATGCCCGTACAGTAGCTAGACGCGCCGAACGCTCTTTAGTTAAATTATCTACCGAACAGGACCTAGCAGATGCCGATTTAGAATACATGAATCGACTCTCGGATTATCTATTCACTCTAGGACGATATGCCAATGTATTAGATGGCTACACTGAAGTAAAAAGCAAAAAACGAGCTAAAAATCGAATAAACGGTTAAAGAAAAGGGATGATCATTAAGCGATCATCCCTTTTGCAATGGATTTTCTATCTTTCTTTTTTAAGGATCTCTTTTTTGATTTCCATAAATTTAGGAGCATCTAGTACCTTTAGTTTAGGAAAACTCTTAAGCAGCCGTTTGTGATTCCAGCTTAAAGGCTGGGGCCTTAATTCATTAAAATGCTGCATGACTGAGTGGTGCCAGTCTCCTACTTTTAGCTTTCCCTTCTCTGGCATTCTGCTCTCGACCCTGACTCTTACGCGTTCAATGAAGCGATTGATATGCTTATCCCATTTCTTAGCTGTCATATGGAATATCTCAACACTAATCATCGACAAGACTGTATCGATTCCCATCACAAGCGTAATTCCAACGGCCAACCAGCCATGAGTTTGGCGCTCTTCGAGATCAATTAGACGTTGCAACAATGGTTGAACGAACTTAACTAAAAGTACTGTGCCAACGTCCCAGAATAACGAGATTGCTGGAGCAACACGTCCTTGGATATTTCCCCATAATTTGAAATAATCCCACAGCTTCACATGAAAAAACTTCTCAAGAAATAAACTCGCAACAAATTCAAATATTGTAGCAACAACGATTCCTATTAAGAAAAGCAAGAATAGATTATTCTGAATTTTTCGCGTTAAAAGCAGAATCGTTGTTGCCGCGAAGCCATACACAGGACAATATGGTCCAAATAAAAAGCCACGATAATCGAAATGATGATCCTTGAGTGAACAATAAAACGTTTCCCAGAGCCATCCAATAAATGAATATGTAAAAAATAAAATGATAATTTCTGAAATAGTATAAGGCATCTCATGTCTCTTTCATCATGCAAATCTATATCTACATCATACGTGAAAGAAAACATTTTAGCTATCAAAAAACTGAATTTCCTGCCCAAATATACCTATTTGATTGATTTCTTCCAAAGAATACTTCCAACAAATAAAATGCCCAAGCCTGCTACACTAAGAATTATTAATTTAGTCTCTCCAGTTTTAGGCAAATGATCTACACGACGATGCGTATCGTCTTTAGAATCATGGTAATTTGCTTTAGCAAGCGTCTCACTAGGCGCGTCTTTTTCAATCGGGTCAGAATTAGCTGTCTTAGCTACTTTAATGGTTGAATTTTTAGCATTATGTGTATTCTTATCAAAGCCGGTCAATCCCTTAGGATTAACTTGTTCTGCCGTCTTCGTATTGATAGTTGGTGTGTATGTGTCTGCGACAGTTTTAACTTGAGGCTTTGAATCCTTTTCTTTTTCTCGTTTGCCAAAAATTAACTCGATTAAGTTCGATAAGGCTTTAATTACTCGCTCTGATCGGTATTTACGCGTCCCTTCCACGTTTTCTTTTTCTTCTATTCCCTGCCGATCATTAGTAATCGTACCTTCATAAATATCTTTTCTAGCTGGTTGATTATTCGCAAGCTGATAAGTTAGTAAGAATTGATTGGAATGTTTAAGTGCTTTTTTATCAAGGATATTAGTTTGGAGATATACCGTGATTGCTTTACCAGAATAATTTTTACTGTTAAAACGAATTGCTACTCCATTGTTTTTATATTGGACATCGGATTGATCTAGATTTACCAACTTGCCATCGGCCAGCACCTTAAGTTGTGCGTCAAATTCCATCCCTTCAGGAAGCTCTGTAGCCAGAATCAATGAATTAACGAATTCTTTTTGATCCGGATTTAATTTGATTTCCCAGGCAATAGAATCGCCAGTCATATTTAAGCGCCCATTAAATTCTGCAAGCAGCTTATTCTCAGGCCGTGGTGCAAGCATTAATTTTGCTTCCCTCTTACCTGCTTGAAGCACTAATTCTTGTTTTTGCGGTGTTAAGTTATGAACTTGAGCATAAAAATCCAACTTGCCAGAAACGTCTTTCAGCTTTTCCACATTATCATTGAATTTAACCAAAACTTGATGACTTTTAACCGTATATGTTCCTACTTTCACCTCCTTTATAATAAGATCCTTTTCTTGCTCAATCGCTTCTAAGTCAGCCTTTTTAGCACGCGACTGCCAAGAGATCGTCATTGTATCGCCGCTTTTGAATTTGTGCCGTCCATCATTAAATTCAGCGGTGATCGTTAGCAATTGATTATTCTGCAAAAGTTGATCGGATTGCTCAATGTAGATTTTAGTAAAATTGTCGCTGCGATCTACTGCATCCGCCAGCACTGTCTTAAGCCCTGCATTTAAAAATAATACAGTCAAAAATGCTAAACCAGCTAAGAATCTCTTCATTCTTCTTTCCTTTCTTATTTTCAAATTGTTAATCAGAATTTTACGGAAAAAGAAATAAGAAAAACAGAATTTTGACAAAATAAAAATGCACTTCATCGCTTTTGTTTTTTCGACTAGCGACAAAAATGCATTTTTGCTTCATTAATAATTTAATCTAATTTGTAAAGCTCCTGTTTCAACGCACTCGCCAAAGCATTTCATTGCTTTATCGTACGTAGATTTAGCGATTTGGTTATTAGCTGTTTGGAGTTTCTCCTGTAATTGCTTGCCATCCAGGTCTTGAACAGCCTTATCTGTTTCTAACAAGATGTGACGACCTGCAGCCAACGTACTTTGCTTCATCGCTTCAATAGAGGCATTGTAACGGAAGGGATGCTCATCGACAATTGTAGCAATAACATGAGTTAACCAATACATATCTTGGATGCTGAAATGCTCATGCATATCGCGGTAAGCTGCTGGCGTGTCAAGCACGTTCGTGTAATATGGCGCACTACCATTGAAGGCATTTGGTCCCAACGACAGCCATTGCACACCAGCAATTTTAGCTGGAACATCATTTCTAATTTGTAAAATAGACAATTCTTGATTACGTTGGAAACCAATTGGACGAAAGGCATGATGATCAGCGTCTGTACCTTCTTGACCATATGGATCATACTTGGTGTGTTGATAACGTGAAGATAAAGCATACTTGAAATCTTCAATAGTTAATAGATGCTCTGGCTTTTTAGCAAATGGTAGTTCAGGATCATCAGGCTCATGCTCTTCACTTGGATTGAAAAGCTTCTGAATATACCATTGCCGCGGGATATTGTATTCATAATCTGAATCATCATGACTACCGAAGATATGACGGAAATTGTATGGATTGCCAGTACCATCAATATCTAGATGGTAATTCTTGATCATCTTTGTCAGAGAAGGCGACGCCGTTAGATTCATAGGTGCCATATTTTTCTAAATATTTGCCCAATAGTTTCACGCCCTCACGAGCAGAATAAATATAAGGCAAAACAATTGTGACAAAGTCTTCTTCACCAATGCCCTTTTTATTCATCGAATCGACGCCTAAAATGCGTGAATTAGTCGTGCTGGTTTCGGTAGCAGACATAGCAACGTTGGCGGCGTTGATGCCAGCTTCGCCCCACCAGCCCATTTTTTTCACGGTTGCTTCCAGTTCAGGCATTGCGGTGTAACGCATTGGATTATCGGGCAGATCCACCTTGCATTTTGAAGTTACTGATTGATAATCCTTAGGTTGCTGATCAGGCGTAACAACGATGAAACGCTTAGGGTTAAAGGCATGACCATAATCTTCGTTTCTGGCAATTAAAGTTGAACCGTCAGCCGTAGCTTTTTTACCGGCTAAAATTGTTGTACATGGCATTAATTTATCCTCCTAATTTTTTCTTTAGCTCTATCGTAACGTTTTTTAATTAAAACCATGCGCTGTAATTTCATAGGCAGACTTAGTCAAAGTGAACAGCAAATACTCTCTAGCATCATTAATCGTAATTTGATCCTTGTATCTGACCCAGTAGATTAACGTGTTGACAATGTCATTAGCTTCACGATAGGACAAGAAGTGAAAGAGGACTGGCTTGCTTTGAAGCATCTTTTCCTGTTGATAAATTTTGAAGTAATAAATGAACAAATGTGATAAACGTGTGGATAATATTTCCACCATTTTATTCCGCAACAGTGGGTCGCCATTATTGGATACTAAAATAACAATATCCTCGGAATTCTTGGCAAAGAAGTCTAATGTACTAGTAATATTATCACGTAATAGACGATCAACATCTTTTTTAGATGGCGAATGTTTCAATTCATACCATACTTTTAGATCTTCGCTAACCGCTTTTTTAAAATCAGCAATTAGTGACTCTTCAACGTCGTCTAATATCTCTTTTCTATTCGCATAATACTTATAAAAAGTCGCTGGTGCCACTTCTGCACAGTTAATCACATCTAAGTCTTTCAACTCATACAGGGGTTTAAGAGTTAAAGCTTTAATCAGACCATGTTTAAGTCGATTATTTGTGTCATATGTCATATTTTTCCTCTTCCCTAATAGTTTATCGATTATTATAAACTTATAAATTGAATATTGCTATTCATTTTTGAATAAAAAAGTTCTGACTAAAACACCAATATTAATTATTTAGCTAAGCCGTTCAAACTACCATAAATTCAATAACAAAGCTACCTTTCTGGTGCTATCATGCTTTTATCAGAACAAATTAGCTTCTGGTATTTTTCAGAAAAGAGGCAATATGATGAGTAGAAAAAATAATTTGATCAACATTAAACCATGCTATTCAAATACTACTGCCCGCTCTTTTATTCCTCAGGGAAGTGCTAATTCTTCCTCGCAACAGCATAATTTAATTCCCAAGTTATCCACTTTTACAATTGAACATACTATTGACAAGCTAGCTAACCTAGCTAAGACTTATAAGTTTAGCTCAGCAGTAGCTCAAGCTGTTTGGTTTTTAACGCAAAGTCCAGATTTAACCACAGAAGTTTTGCACAATAACGCGGATGTCATTAAGCATCTTGCTTTTAAAATTAATCAACAGGTGGATAACTCAAAGCCGATTTCACACAAACAACTAGTTATGATTGCAGAAACACAATTCTTATACCACGTATTCAGTGAAAATGGCCTTTCTAATCAAAATTGGACTCACATCTTAAAAGGACTTAATGAAAATATAGAGCAGTCAGTATGAATGATTTATTAGTATTTCAGGTCAATTAAGATTGGTATTTTTTGTTTGAACTGGCTTATTGTTATTTTTAGGCAAATACACATATTATTAGCCCGTAATTACCGCCCTCCAATAAAATGAAAGAGTGATTTCATTTAAGGAGGAAAAATCAGAAGAAATCTATCAAGTGGGCAGGAATAATTGCGGCAAGAGTGGCAAAGAATAGGAAACTTGCTAAGCAATTAAATCAACGCAAGATTTACTTATTCTTCTCTAAATCTAGCATGAAAAAGCATAGAAAGAACAAGGCTTTCGTTCTTCTTAATCCTACATTTAAAGACATTATCGGTTACCAAACTAGCTATGATACATCTAACTCTGTCTACTACACTGTTAACAAGAAAACAGGAAACTTTAAATGCGTAAGCAAGTCAGATAAAAAATCTACCACTCTTCCTGGTTATGGCTTTAGCGTCCACAAGATTACCGCTAAAGATAGAGCTTACAGCAAAAAACTATTATTAAATAAAAAAGAAATGAAACCAATTATATTGAGTCGCAGTGCATGCAATTATGATAAAGGCAGAATAATTTCAAATGAAGATAACGACGGCTGGTTTGGTAAGGCACTTACCTATAAGGGCAAGCAATACTTTGCTTCCTGGGCTAATGGTTATATAACCAATGTCAAAACCAGCGAAGTTAAGGTCTTAAAAAAGCTTCTAAGTGTATAATTTTTTGCGGTAAGTTGAATAA
>NZ_FMXC01000014.1 GCF_900103655.1 Lactobacillus kefiranofaciens | reverse complement strand
AATGGCGCTGAGGGTATTTTGCGTGTGCTGACTTGTATCAAAAACAAAGAGCTGGAATACTGGCTTAGCAGTGAGTTTGCAGGTGGGCAGCTCGATATTGGTGATCAGGAAGAATTGAAAGGTGCAGTTCGTGCCAGCCTAAGAAAGACGCATGAAGCTCATCTGGGCATTCATCACGGCGCCATTGAAAGCTTAACAGCAGGACATAGCTATTTGGATGATTTCGGCAGAAAAATAAATCAAATAAATATTTAAGAAATTAAGGTCAGACTAATGGTTAATAGCCTACCGCAAAAATATTGACACTTACGATGATGACTATCCCTTTTTCTATATAAGAGTAGACATGATATAATTAAATAGAGTTTTATTTTATATAAAAAGGGGGCTTCCACATGCTGTATCCGTATGCTGAATTTCCAGGTGAGCTTTCAATTACTTATTCACAAGTGATAAAAGATTCTGAGATGAAAAATGGAGAAAAAATTTTCGTTCATTTTGAGAAACCAACTGATTTTGGATTCAAAGAAGCAAGGTATATTCTTCCTGGGTTTAAAGAAGTTTATAATTATGACTTCACGCCTTCGGAAACAAAGAAAAATCTTGATATCTTGAAAAGAAATGCGCCATTAATTATTGAATGTGCTAAAGAGAAAAAAACTAGTGCCTAATTACTTTAGATTTAAAAATTTCGTGCTGTATTTTTATGCTGGGGATGGTATTGAGCCGATTCACGTGCATATTACAGAAGGCAGACCCTCTAAAGCTTCAGTAAAATTATGGCTTTTAGAAGATGGAACATGTAAATTAGCCTACAATCGTACAGATATTTCTGATAAAGAATTAAAAAAGCTAGAAAAATTTATCGAACTAAACATTTATCGAACTAAACTTTGATGTTTTTTGCTCTAAATGGAAAAGTTTCTTCAATTTATCAAAAATTGAATTTCATAGCTAAAGTATTAAAGGATGGTTAGATAGTCACTAAATTTTTGAGCTTGCCTATTGATAGTTCTAAGATCAATAGGCTTTTTTCTTGCATTTTTATTCGTTATAAAGACGAGGTAAATTATTGGATTACCTTTCAAATGGTGAGGATCTTTGATTAGATAAAATTGCTTCGCAGGATAAAAAATTAAAAGGATTGAAGGATATTCAATTAGGAATGTATTTTCCTGATGGGTATCCTTTTTTGGATGTTAAGTACATGATGGTAGCATGATATAATTAAAGGGAAAAATGCTAGGATTCATTTTATTCTGACTAAACTGAATAAAAATGAGCTTCTAAGAATTTAGAAATGTTGATAGATCAAGGATCTTTTAGTGTGTTCTCCACGTATGTGGAGGTGATCCCCGACATACTTGTAATTGGTAGTGTCAATATCAGTGTTCTCCACGTATGTGGAGGTGATCCTCTTCAAGGCTTGGGCCTTTTAGATCCCATTCGGTGTTCTCCACGTATGTGGAGGTGATCCTAGCTATTTAATTTTTCCTACCACTGCCCACCCGTGTTCTCCACGTATGTGGAGGTGATCCTATCAGTCTTCCAATATTTGTAAGATGGAATCTTATCTTCTTTAATTTGTCCACCGAACATCATAGCCATTCCTAAATTAAATTTTTTAGCACCGGTTGCCCAAGCAAGTTTAAGTCCTGAGCCACCGCTTTTACCAGAGTTCATTGGTACAATTCGATTAGAATTAGAGTTGAAATATTTAGTTAGCATCTCACGGTTATTTAAATATCCACCAGTTGCCAGGATAACTGCTTTAGTTGCGATATTCTTCGCCTTTTTAGTTTCAAAATCTTGAATAGTTATACCGGTGATCTTGTCAGAGCTATCTTGATTAAGTTTAGTTACCGTAGCTGAAGTTATATATTCAACATTGTGTTTTTTAGCGTAAGGCTCAAGTGCATCGTGAATTGCATGACGACCTAAACCATTAAACATATGCCAGGTATTAAGTCCTGAACCTAAGGTAGCGACACCCTTGAATTTGACACCTAGATTTTTAAGCCAGGACACATTTTCGGCTGATTGCTTAATATAATCTTTCCAAATTAAGGTATCAGCTTCATAATGAGAGAATTCTTGCTCATCATGGAGTATTTCATTACCAGTTATATTAATACCTTGCTTCTTTTGCATATCAGTTCCAACAGCAAACACGCCTTCAACATAGTTGCCTGAACCACCAGTCGTACGTCCTTTTTCGACAACTAGGGCTTTTAAATTCTTTGAAGCTGCTTCAGCTGCAGCTGACTGACCAGCTAATCCAGCACCGACAATTACTACATCATATTGATTTTATTTAGGTAGCATTATTTTAGCCCTCTGATTATTATTAATTAGTTATTATCATTAAGAATTTTGTAATTGTTTACATGTATAATATATTGAGTATGTTGTAGCAAGTAAAATAGTTTTTTGAGAAGAAAGTTATTGTAGATTAGTAATAATATGATGGAAAATAAACTTATTTATAAAATTTTAACAGCAGTTTCTACCAATAATACGATTAGTAATGTAGCTAATGGACTGTATTTGAGTCAGCCATATGTTAGTCAGATTATAAGTAAAACAGAGAAGAAATATGAAACTAAATTGGTGAATCGAAATGAAAAGCCAATTTCTTTAACGGCAGCAGGTATTAAATTGTTGCAGGATTTAGATGATGAAATCAAATTGCATGAGAAAACCAAACGAGATTTATCTTTTTTTGCTTCTAAAAATGGCAGAGTCATTTGCGTAGCAATTACCCCGATTTGGATTTCAAATTTAACTGCTAAGGTAATCCATGATTTACAAGCTATGTTTCCAGAAGTACAATTTCAGATTGAGCGTTTTTTTACAGCGGAGAATGCACCAGCATTACTTCAGAGCAACAAGATTGATATCTTTTGGGGTGCATTTTTGCATCAAGATCAAATTACATCCCAGTACTTATATCGGTCAAAAGCTTATGTGATTATTCCGTTTAATCATCCTTTGTATGATCAATCCCAAAAATATCTTGCCTATACTCCGGAACTATTTGCTAAATTGAATAAAAGTAACTATGTAGCATTGACGGACAATTCTTTATATCAAACTATAGTTGATCATGTATTTGAAGATGATGGATTAAAGGTCAAGAAGATAATTAGAACCAATGACTTTATTGGCGCCGGATTATTAGCAATTGAAGGTATGGGAATTACTATTACATTAGGTGATATTTTGCTTTATTTAGGAAATAAGCATAATTATAATTTGATGGAATTACCAGAGAGTCTTATTAATTTAGACGTGGGGATAAGTATTAATGCTACTTCCCCTGATTTGGTTAAAAAGGTAGCTGAAAAGTTGCAGCTGATTATACAGAAGAGTGTTGGGTAAAAAAATGAATTTTATAAATTGTTTTGTCGTTAAATAAAAGTGAAATATATATTGCTTAACAATAATATGAGTCATGTGGTGATAAATTAATGTAAAATGTGAATTTTATTTTTAATTAGTATGTTTTGCTATTAAATTAGTTTTTAGGCGAATTCTTTTAGTATCTTTTGAATAAACTTAGGCAATATTAAAACAAATTGCTCAATTATTTTGACAATCTTTTCTGTGAATTCAACTTCTACTTTTTTCAGTTATTTACGTAAATACTTTTGATCTTTTTCTGGGACTATATTAGAAGTAAAGCGTTCAATTTTCATATGTAAATCATATTTATCACGCAATTTAGCTAGGTCTGCCATCATTGAAGTTTGGTGATGGTGATCAATTGATTTTTGATCTTTCCAGGAATCAATAGAATTGTGTCGGGATCACTTAATGGTTGAAAATAATCATAGCGCAAATTGCCAGCTTCTTGACGAATTTGATCAGCCAGACCACTTTCTTTTATTTCTTTAGCAAATTTTTGTGCACTACCATTTTTACCAGTATAGTAAAGATTGACTGTTAGACTCATAATTTATGTCCTCCTTTTTCAATTTCAGTTTGGTATTGAACTTTATAGGTATTAAATATTTATTTTTTGTAAGCTACTATTCATAAAATGAATGGATGGCTTTTCTTAATATATCAAAATCTATTATTTAGTATAAAACACCGCTGTATCATCTTCTATCGAATACAGTGGTGTTTAAATTTAATTCTAAATTAATTTTGCACCTAATGAATTTCTAAAATGGTCAAAAGCCCACTCATTGCCATACTTAGTAAAAGTAGCCACACCTTTTTTAGGAATAGTAATTTTGTAATTCAAATTATAAGCCGCAATTGCTGTATGGAGAACGCAGATGTCAGTGCAGACACCAGTAAGCCAGAGATCATCAATCTTACGCTCACGTAAATAATTATCTAAATTAGTATTTTGGAAAGAAGAATAGCGATTTTTGTTAAACTGGTAAACGCGATTACTATCCTTATGTTCCTGGAACCAAGTTTTGAGTTTACCGTACAGTTCTTGACCTGGTGTCCCCACAATGTTGTGTGGCGGAAAAAGTTTATATTCAGGACTGAATTTGTCACCAGTATGCCCATCAGTCGGAAAGATTACATAATCTCCATTGTCAAAAAAATCATTTGCTAAAGAAAGTAAATAGTCTTCTATTGCTTGAGCTGGCTTGCCACAGGTCAAGGAACCATCATCGGCTACAAAGTCATTGGTGTAATCAATTATTAGTAATGCTTTAGTCATCTTGTTCACCTCATGAAATATGTTAGTTGTTTTAATTATATTCCGAATAAAAATATTGTCTATTAAAGTACTAATTAGTTTATTGCGATTGGCTTCTGAATAGTTTCCGTATAACGTGCTAGCCCGTGGATTTATTGTAAGTAAGTCATCATTAAAAAACATATGTTGCCACAGATCATCAGTTCGGGTATAATGTAAATAACTCGCAAATACGAACATATATTTATCGTAATCCATAAGGTAATTATCGGAGGTAGATTATAATGGCACAAATTAAACCTGTTTCAGAGTTGAAAAACTATCAAACTGTTTTGGATAAGGTCAAAAAGGGCAAGCCGACTTTTCTTAACCAAGATGGTCAGCTTAAGTATGCTTTAGTTGATATTAACGAATATGATGAATTTATTACTGCGTTGGATCTTCTAAAAAGGTTAAAAAATGCAGCGGCATTGGAGCATTACGATTTCGATGCAATTAAAAAGGATTTGTTTGAGTAAGTGATGTTGGAGATTGATAAACTTAGGTAGTTCTTTTTTACCATTAGTATTCGTGTTCTGTCATCATTCTGCAAAATCTGAAGACTATAATGACGAATGGGATAGTAGAAAGGATCACATATTGAGGAAAAAGAACTTATCAATCACCCTAATTATTGGAGCATTGGCATTAGCTACACCACTAACAGTAAATACTAATTCGCAAATAGTTTTAGCGCAGAAGAGAAATGGCAACGCTAAAAAGACTAAGTTAAGTGATGGTCAAATCATTAAGAATCTGGGAGTTAGGCAGTTGCTAATCCAGAAAATGACCAGCTAACTCAAAAATATGCCGAGATAGTTAGAGGGCAAAAATATACTTGGGAAAACCTATACTTGAAGGTCAATCCTTACAAGAACTCGCCATTAACGGCTTTGATGATTTTCCACACTAATCAACCAACTAAGATTAGCTATCAAGTGCAAGGAATTAGTGATCACACAACTATTTCTAATAAAGTCGATGGTTACCAGACTGAGCATCAAGTTCCAATTGTCGGCTTGCATGCTGGCTTTGAAAATACGGTAACGCTAACGATGACCGATGAAGCAGGCAATACTCAAACTAAGACCGTTAAAATTAAAACAAGTAAATTGCCGAAATGGATTAGAACTACGCCATTAAATGTTACCAAAAATGATAAGAGTAAAATGCAAATTGGTTCAAATGAATTACGGTTTTAAATCGGACCACCAAGCAAACCTATGTCGTTGATGCCGACGGACAAGTGCGTTGGTACTACCTACGCTGGAATGAACACGTTTTTGAACAATTGCACAATGGTCACTTGTTAATGTATGGCAAGATCAAGAGCGGTGATGGAAAGTATAATTTGCTCGTAGAGACTGACTATTTAGGTTGAGTTTATCATCAAATCAGCTTGGATAAAACGCTTGGTGGTAGCCTAGCAGGTACGCAAGGCGTCTCAATCGTGCACCATGACGTGGCGGAAATGCCAAATGGCCATTGGTTGATTACAGTGGATGATGGTAGTAAATATGTCGAAGATACCATTGCTGAATTGGATCCGAAGGCTTGCAAGATTGTCAAAGTAATTGACTTTAAGAAAATTTTTCCATCTTCGATGTATACTAAGAGCCATTTGAAGGCAATTGACAAAGCAAGTGCTGGGCTAGGTTTAATTGACTGGATGCACCTTAACACTATTGATTATGATGCTAAGACTGACAATGTTATCTTGTCTTCACGTAATCAAGATATGGTGTGGTCGATGAATTATAGAACTAACAAGCTGAATTGGATTTTTACTAGTAAGCCAGCCAGCAAGTGGCCTAAGTCTTACCGAAAATATTTGTTAAAACCAACTAAGGGTACCAAATATACTGGTGGTCAACACGGTGTGTACAAACTGAGTCAAAGTGGCGATGTCTTAAAGATCATGCTTTATGACAATAACGTAGCCGTGACTAACGGTGATAAGAAGCAGAGCAAGCCAGGGTGCTGAATACGAGATTAATACTAAAACCAAGTCAATTAAGCAAGTTTGGTCATATGGTAAGCAATTAGGAAAAGCCAACTTCACCAATGTCATTGGCTATTCTCAGAGATTAGCCAATGGCAATACTTTGATTGACTTTGGTTACAAGGACAATGGTAACCAAAGCAATATCATTGAAGTTGATCCTTTAGGTCAGCAGGTTTTCAATCTGACAACTTATAATTCAGCCAAGAATAAGACTTACGTTTACCGAGCATATCGGATGAAGTTCTATCCTGATAACTATGTCTTTGATGCGTTGAAGTAAGGTAGAATGTTATTTTAAAAATTAAATTTATTTAAGAAAACTATTGACATAAAATTAAATCTTGCTATTATTATTTCCAACAAGAAAAAATATTTTAGCTTTGATAAGGAAAGTAACATAAAGTAAGATTTTCAGAGAGTCTTTGGTTGGTGCAAGAAGATAATTAAGCTTTACGCGAAAATCACCTTTGAGCAGAAAACACGATATTAGTGTTTTCAGGGTCCGCCCTTTACAGCGGCGACGTATTGCTAATCAGTCTTGATTGGCCGCACGTGCATGAGGTCAATGATTAAGTCATTGACGAAGAATAGGTGGTACCGCGTATAGACGCCCTATTAGATCAAGTAGATCTGGTAGGGCGTTTTTTGTTTATCCAAGCTAAAGAGATAAATGGAGGAGAAAGTTATGAATAAATGGTTAAAAGTTTTAGCAGGTGGATTAGTAATGACAAGTGCTGCGACAGTGTTAGCAGCTTGCTCTAATAGTAAAGCCGATTCTAAAGGGTTGGAAAAATCTTTAACTTGGATGACAACATCGGAAATTCAAACACTTGATCAAAACAAAATGGTTGATACTTCTAGTAGTGAGCAAGCAACTAATGTGTTTGAAGGACTAAATCGCGTGGGAAAAAACGGCAAAATCGAACCTGGTGTTGCTACCGTTTCTATTGCAAGCAAAGATGGATTAACTTGGACATTTAAGTTAAGAAATAATGCCAAGTGGAGCAATGGTAATCCAGTTACGGCTGATGATTTCGTTTATTCTTTAAGGCGAGTGATGGATCCTAAGACGCAATCGCAGCAACAAAATAATTATCAAGCAGTTAAAAATGCTCCGGAAGTAGTAGCTGGTAAGAAATCACCAACTTCATTGGGTGTAGAAGCTAAAGATAAGCATACTTTAGTTGTTCATTTAACCCATCCAGTACCGTATTTTAAAACATTAACTGCTTCAAGCTGGAATCCGGTTAATGAGCATACTGTTAAAAAATATGGCAAGAAATATGGTACTGCATCTAAGTACGTGGTTTATAATGGTCCTTTCGTAAGTACCGGTTGGACGGGTTCAAACTTAAGCTGGAAATTAAAGAAAAACAATTATTATTGGGATAAGAAAGATGTTAAATTGAACACTATTAATTACACAGTAGTGAAGACCCCAGCTACAGACTATACTTTGTATCAAGCTAGAAAATTAGACGGTGCTTTTCTTGATACTCAAGCATCTAAACAATTAAAACATCAAAACGGTTATAGAGTATTTAAGTCGGATAGGACAGAATATTTAACTTATAACGTTGCTAAGAATAGAGATATGGCTAATGTTAACTTAAGAAGAGCATTCTCAATGGTTCTAAACCGAAAAGAACTTGCATCAACTGTTGGCTGAGCTAATACGGTAGCTACAACTTTTACCGGGCCTCAAGAAACTGTTAATAGTATGAACTTTAATAAATATTTTGATAGCCAAGGTGCTACTAGTAAATACACAGATTTTAATAAAAAAGAGGGCCGAGTTTTATTCAACAAAGCTTTGAAAGAACTAGGTAAGTCTAAAGTTGAATTTACTCTAGGTGGAGATGATGATGACCTTTCCAAGAAGGTTATGGAATATGTTCAGAGTCAACTTGAGAGTACTTTTGGTAAAAAAGTTGAAGTTCATGTTCAATCAATGCCTAAGACCACTAGAGTAAGCAATATGCTTAATGGAAAGTACGATGTTGATTTTACTGGGTTAACTACTAATTATAACGATCCTTACTCAATGTTGAGCGTAATGATGAGTGGTGAAAATTATAACTTTGGTAAATGGTCTAATAAGCAATATGACCAATATCTAACCCTTTCAAGCAAAGAGATGAATGTAAAAAAGCGTTTATCTGATTTAGTTAAAGCAGAGCAGGTTTTAGATAATCAGCAACCATTAACACCACTTTATCATGATGGTCAAGCCTGGATGGTTAGAGGAAATGTTCATAATCTAGTCTTTAACAGTAATTTTGATTTTAGAAATACATTTGTTACAAAGTAGGAGGAAGATAATATGACTAAGACAGTTTTTGTAAATTGTAATTTATTTGTTGGTAATAGTGAGGAATTGTTAGAGAACGCATGGTTTGTAGTTGATAATGAGACAGGCAAGTTGACTGCAAAGGGTACAGGAAAAGTTACTATTACTGCTGAGCAGACAGTTGACCTAAATGGCCAATATGTAATGTCTGGATTAATTAATGCACATACTCATGTAGGATTGGTAAATGCAGCTAAAGATCATTATCCAGAAACTGAAACTTTGGTGACTTATAAGGCGTTGAAAGATTTGAAAAGTGGGTTAAAAGGAGGAGTAACATATATCATAAGTTGCGGAGTTCCCTTTGATGTAGACGTAAAACTCAAAAATATGAGAGATGCTTATCCTTTCGAAGGACCTGGAATGAGACCAGCAGGGATGCCAATCTCTATTTTAGGCGGTCACGCTGATCAACCATTAGGTGAAAACCATGAATTAAATGCGGCTCACTTAGTTAATTCTCCGGACGATGTTCGTAAAGCTGTACGTGAGCAATTCAAAAAAGGTGCTGAAAACGTCAAGTTAATGGCTACAGGGGGGATTATGTCTCAAGGTGATCAAATCGATGATACTGAATTGTCACTAGAAGAGATGAAAATGGCTGTAGAAGAAGCCCACTCTAAACACATGACAGTATGTGCTCACGCAGAAGGACGATTAGGAATCCATTATGCGGTGGTGGCAGGTGTAGATTCAGTAGAACATGGCTTTTATGTAAGTGATGAAGATATTGAATTAATGAAAAAACAAGGTACATTTTTGTCACCAACATTGATTGCTGGACACCAACTTGCAGTTTACGGTAAAGGAAAGATGACAGACTTTTCATATCAAAAGATGTGCGAACATGTTGATGCCTTCTATGCGCACGTTGGAAAGGCCATTAAATCAGGAGTAAAGCTTGCTCTTGGAACAGATGCTGGTACATTTATGAACCCACTTAAAAATACTGCTAAAGAATTAACAGAACTTGTTCGAGCAGGCGCAAGTAACTATCAAGCTTTACATGCAGCAGGATTGGGCTCAGCAGAATTATTGAAAATTGATAATGAATATGGTTCTTTAGAAGAAGGGAAGTATGCAGACTTCTTAGTATTAAAAGCAAATCCACTTGAAAATGTTTCGGCAGTAGAGCAGGATGATAAGCAAGTTTATCAACACGGAGTGAGAAAGTTTTAAAATATTTTTATATGATATTGTAATTAAAAGCATCCTTATGAGTTTTTTCATTCAGGGATGTTTTTTTAGTAAATTATAAAGCTAACTAGATTGTTATCTGCTATCGGGTATTTAAAAAATCATGGGTGATATTCTCACCATAATAATACAAAGTATTAAATTATTGATTAATATAATAAGCTAAAATATAATAAATTTAATTACTGTATTAATAGAAATGGGAGATAACTTAAATGAATCCAGATCTACTTGCTGCCATTATTATTGAAGGGCAAAAGAATATCAGAAATATTAGTATCATACCTAGAGACTATCATTTTGAGGATAGTTTGAACTATGTTTTAGTTGGTTTGCGTCGATCTGGTAAATCAACTTTGCTATTTAAACGTGCCCAAGATCTGGTAAACAAGCAAAACGTAGATTGGTCTCAAATTGTTTATTTGAATTTTGAAGATGAACGTCTTGATGGTTTTCAATTGAGTGATTGTAATAATATTTTGATTGCAGCTAATCAATTAACGACGAAGAAACATTATTTTTTGTTTGATGAAATTCAAAATATTGAAGGCTGGGAAAAATTTGCTCGTCGTTTGGCAGATCAAGGTGAGAGTGTATATTTGACTGGGAGTAATTCCAAAGTTTTAGGTCACGATATTGTTTTGAGATTGGGTGGCAGGTATATGGCTAAATATATTGCACCGTTTAATTTCTCTGAATATTTAACCGCTAAAAATATTTCTCATGACAAGCTAGCTCTTTTGGATACAGTCAATAATGGTCAAATTCGTGCAGTCGCAAATGAGTACCTGCGCTATGGCGGACTGCCAGAGTCTATTTTGTTATCAGACAAGCGAAACTATTTGACTAATATTTATCAAAATGTATTTTTGGCTGACATAATCGTGCGTAATAAGATTCGTAATGAGAAAACCATCTCACTACTGATCAGAAAAATTGCTGATACTGTGATGCATATAGTTTCGTATGCAAACTTGTACAAAAATGTGAAATCAGTGATTAATACAGTCAGTCGTAATGCGATTATTGATTATATAGATTATGCTAAGGAAGCGTATTTAATTTTTTCGACCAAAAATTATTTTGCAAAATTCAATGAGCGTGAAAGCAGTCCTAAATACTATTTTACAGATAATGGTATTTTGAATTTATTTTATATTGATAAGTTGCCAGCGTTACTGGAGAATATAGTGGCAATTAAACTACATAACAAATATCAAAAAAAACTATTTTATCTAAAGTCTAAAAAGACTGGAGTTGACATTGATTTCTATGTACCGGCTAGCAAAACTGCTATTCAAGTTGCATGGGAAGTAAATGACACCTCGAAAGAGCGTGAAATAGGAAATTTACTCAAATTAGCTGACAATTTTACTGAAGTGGAAAATCTCGTGATTGTCACCCATGGTGAGGAAGAAACAATTGAAAAAGAGGGCAAGACGATTCAATTAGTACCACTGTATAAATTTTTGCTGGAATAATTGGTTCAGATTGCAAGTTGTAAAATTGAGTTAGTAAAGAAGGTTGAGATAAGATGGATGACAATTTAAGCTTAGCAAATTTCATAGTTTCCTTTGGTAGCATGAATGGCTATAGTAGTACCGTTCTACAAACTAAGCTTGCGTTAGATTTTCACAATTTATCCCAGCTTAAAAATCAGCATCATGATGGTGAATTACTAAAGGACGCATTAGACGGAATAACAGTTGCTCAAAAAATGGGCTTTTCTACGAAAAGTATTATTGAAATTAATAAGACTTTCGTTCATAACCAAAATGAAGATCCCAATATTCCAGGTCACTTAAGAAAAGCTAGCTCTAATCCTGATGATGCAGTTATAGTTGTAACAGATCCTAATGATACAACAGACGGAGCATATTATGCACCTGAAAATGTTTGTCCGCAGGATTTAGATGATATAGTAAATGAATTCAAGTCATCTGAGCAATCTGTTAAAGATGCTTGGAGAGTATTTGCTGAACTGTCTAAATTGCAACCTTTTCAAGATGGGAATAAAAGGACGGCTTTAATTGCTGCCAATACGGCTCTTAATACTTGGGGTTCGAAAGATTATCTGATTTTGCCTTTTGATAATATTGAACATGCAGCATTCATGGTTAACTTAATGCGCTTCTATCGAGCTACTACGAAAGAGCAGGAAAATATAGCATTAGATCGCATCATAGATACTTTGCCAACCTCTAAAGAAATTCAGTATTATTTGAGTAATTCAATAGAACAAAAGGATGAGGGTATTAATAAGCTGAAAAATAAACGAGTAAAATCGTTTTTTAAGAAGAATTTGGATTAGTAAGATCTTTAACTATCAAAATTAGAACTATAAAATACATCCTAGAGTTTTTACTAGGTTAATAACATTATGAATTAGAAGCATCCCAATAATTTTTTCTCATTTAGGGATGCTTCTTTTTTAAACAGATTAATATTTGGTCACAAATAGTTTTTTACTAGAAACTTTCTATGCTTTAATTGGTTTCTTTGCTCTTATTGAATCATCATGCATTGCGTTGACATTGTCAAATATTTTGTGTAAATAGATCTTTCTGCTTGCCTTTTCATAAAGTCATTGCGATATTTTTAATTAAGTGTTGCAATGACTTTTATTTATATAGTTCGTATTCTATCTATTTACTTTTACTAAAATACCCAGTATTCTATAAATACAAGTAAAAAATAGGAATAATTATCATAAATATGATAATTATTGTTAATATTAATAAAGGAGAAAATCATGCCGACAGACATTGAAATTGCTGATGCTGCCAAAATGCAACCTATTACTGAAATCGCTGCTAAACTTGCCTTAAAAAAAGATGATTTTGAACAATATGGTAAGTATAAGGCTAAGATTAATTTCCCTGTTAAAGAAATTTCAGGTAAAAAACATAAATTGATTTTAGTAACAGGAATTAATCCAACTCCGGCTGGAGAAGGAAAGTCCACGGTTCTAGTTGGCTTAGGGGATGCGATGAATCAATTAGGCCATCAAACTACAATTGCTATGCGTGAGCCATCGATGGGACCTGTTTTTGGAATTAAAGGCGGTGCAACTGGTGGCGGTTATAGTCAGATTATCCCAATGGAGGACATAAACCTTCATTTTACTGGCGACTTACACGCTTTGACCTCTGCCAACAATACTTTGGCTGCGCTAATTGACAATTACATTATGCGCGATAATAAGTTGGGACTTGATCCTCGTAGGATTATTTGGCGTAGGGTTGAAGATGTGAATGATCGTGCTTTAAGGACTGTTGTTACAGGATTAGGTGGTTTGAGCCAAGGAGTTCCTAGAGAGACCGGCTTTGATATTACTGCAGCTTCAGAAATGATGGCAATTCTTTGTTTATCTGAAAGTCTTCATGATTTGAAGCGAAGAATTGGGCGAATTGTTGTCGGCTATTCTTATGAGAAAAAGCCAGTTACTGTTAATGAATTAGGTTTTACCGGTGCTATTACGCTTTTATTGAAAGATGCCATTAAACCTAATTTAGTCCAATCTCTTGGGCATACCCCGGCGATTATTCATGGTGGGCCATTTGCTAATATTGCTCATGGTTGTAACTCTGTTTTAGCAACACAAATTGCAATGGCTAGATCAGATTATACCGTTACTGAATCAGGTTTTGGCGCAGATCTTGGTGCAGAAAAATTTTTAGATATTAAATGCAGGGTGCTAAAGAAAATACCCGATGCAGCGGTCATTGTAGCAACGGCAAGAGCTTTGAAATATAACGGTGGCGTAGATAAAAAAGATCTAACTAAAGAAAACATTTCTGCTTTGAAGAAAGGGATGGCGAATTTAGCTCGCCATGTTCACAACATCCAAAAGTATGGCATTCCAGTTGTTGTGGCAATTAATCATTTTGATTCTGATACTGAAGCCGAAATTCAAACTATTAAAGATGCTTGTCAAGAAATGGATATAAAGGGCATTAGAGTTGATGCTTGGGCTAAGGGCGGCAACGGCACACAAGATTTAGCTAAAGAAGTTATTGCCTTAACTAAAAAAACGTATGATTTTATTCCCTTATATGATGAAAATGATTCAATAGAAGAAAAAATTACTACTATAGCTACCAAAATTTATGGTGCTAAACGTGTTGTTTTTTCTAAAAAAGCAAGAAAGCAAATGAAACAATTTGCTAAATTTGGCTGGGAAAAATTACCAGTATGTATCGCTAAAACCCAATATTCATTTACAGACGACCAAACTAAGTTAGGTGCTCCAACGGATTTTGATTTTCATATTCGTGATTTAGTTCCAAAACTTGGAGCAGGCTTTATCGTTGCTTTATCCGGTACCATTATGACCATGCCAGGGTTGGCTAAGCATCCTGCAGCAGAAAATATGGATATTGATGATAATGGCCAAATTAGTGGCTTATTTTAAGGAGTAAAAAATGACCGTCAAGATTGCAGTAATTATGGGAAGTAAGTCTGATTGGCCAACGATGAAACATGCGTGTGATTTGCTTGATCAATTTAATGTTGGTTATGAAAAACATGTGATTTCTGCTCATCGAATGCCAACAGAAATGTATGATTTTGCTCAAAAAGCAGAAGAACGCGGAATTAGGGTTATTATTGCTGGTGCTGGGATGGCCGCACATTTACCTGGGATGACAGCCGCAAATACAGTTTTACCAGTGATTGGTGTACCGGGACAAACTAAAGCCTTAGGTGGTATGGATTCACTATTGTCCATTGTACAAATGCCAACGGGCATTCCTGTGGCAACGACGGCAATAGGAAATGCTGGTGCAAGCAATGCAGCTTTACTTGCATTAGAAATTTTAGGCACGAATGATGAAAAATTACGTGGTCGCCTGAAGAATTATCGTCAAAAATTACATGATTTAGCAAAAGAAAGCAGTGGCGAACTTGAGTAGAACGGACTTTATTGGACAAGGAAAAACAATTGGTATTATCGGCGGTGGTCAATTAGGGCAAATGATGGCTATTTCAGCTAAATACTCAGGCATGAAGGTAATTACATTAGATCCCACACCTAATTGCCCTTGTGGTCAAGTAGCTGATGATCAGATTGTAGCTAATTATTCTGATACTTCCGCAATTGAGGAGCTAGCAGAACGCAGTGATGTATTAACCTATGAATTTGAAAATGTTGATTTAAAAGCTCTAGAAGATGTTAAAGATAAAGTTGCTATTCCTCAAGGAACTAAGCTGCTTTATATTACTAAGCATCGAATTAGAGAAAAGAACTTTTTGCGTTCTGCTGGCTGTCAAACTGCGCCATATATTCCGGTTAAAAATAAGTCAGATTTACAAGCAGCTGTAAAGACAATAGGTTACAACTGTGTTCTTAAAACTTGTGAAGGCGGCTATGATGGCCATGGTCAAGAAGTTTTGCATTCAGATGCTGATCTGACCAATGACCACATTAAACAAATTCTGTCAACAGGTGACTGTATTTTAGAAGGCTGGGTGCCGTTTAAGGTTGAAGCTTCTGTGATGGTTGCTCGTAATGCAATGGGGGAAGTATCGGTCTTTCCTGTTAGTGAAAATTATAATAAAGATGAAATTTTACATATGAGTATCGTACCAGCAAGAATTTCACCTGATGTATATCAAAAAGCACAAAAAATCGCTGTGCAGATTGCTGAAGCGATTGATTTGCGAGGTATTTTGGGCGTAGAGATGTTCGTACTGAATAATGGTGAAATTTATATTAATGAATTAGCACCGCGACCTCATAATTCAGGACACTATTCGATTGAAGCATGCAATTTCAGTCAATTTGATTTACATGATCGTGCTATTTGTAATTGGCCTTTGCCAAAAATCAAACTCATGTCTAAAGTTGTGATGGTAAACGTCTTAGGGCAGCATGTTGCTGGGATTCATAAAATTATTGCGGAAAAGCGTGGCTGGCATTTCCATGATTATGGTAAAGCTGAAATACGTCATAATCGAAAAATGGGTCATGTAACAATTTTAACTGATAATATTGCTAAAACGATTAGCGATATTAATGCAACGCACATTTGGGATAGATGATAAAAGAGCAGACAATCAGTCTGCTCTTTTTAGTATTGTTCGTCTTTCACTGGCTAAAAGCTAGTAATTTTGAAGTATTTTTTAAGAATATGTTGACATTACTGAACATTGCTTGCTATAATTATACTCAATCAGTGAACAAATATTACTAGTGAGTTAATAATTGTTCGTCTTTTAGCAAATGAGGAGAAACAAAATGGACAAGCTCTTATATACCGGTAAAGTTAAGCAAATGTGGTCAACTAATGACCCTGAAGTTTTACGAGTTGTTTATACCGATCAGGCAACTGCCGGTAATGGAAAAAAGAAAGACAATTTCAAAGACAAGGCAGAATTAAACAATCAAATTTCTACTTTGATTTTTCAGTATTTGGAAAAGAATGGCGTTCCAACTCACTTCATTAAAAAAATTTCCGACAAAGAAGAGTTGGTTAAAAAGTGTGAAATGTTTCCGCTTGAAGTTGTTACCAGAAATATTGCTGCTGGGCATTTTTCAAGTAGATATGGCTTGGATGAAGGGATGAGATTCGCCATCCCAGTTGAAGAATTATTTTTCAAAAGCGATGAACTAGATGATCCAATTTTGAACTCATCTGATGCTGTTGCTTTAAATGTTGCGACCAAGTCAGAGCAAGAACAGATGTGGAGCTTGTCCCGTCAAGTCAACCAATTATTGATTAATTTATTTGACGAAGCTGGCATGGATCTAGTTGATTTTAAACTTGAATTTGGAAAACTCCATAATGGTCAAATAGTCTTAGCTGATGAATTTTCACCAGATAACTGTCGCTTGTGGGATAAGAAAACAAAATCTCATATGGACAAAGATGTATATCGTCGCGATATTGGTGACTTAACTGCCGTCTATAAAAAAGTACTGGCAAGAATTGAAGAAGTCTTGGAGGAAGATTAATGACGACTATTAGAATCTACGTTACCTACAAGCCATCTGTTTTTGATCCACAAGGTGCTGCAATTACTGATTCTGTTAATTCATTAGGTCATCAAGAAGTTAAAAATATCGTTGTTGGTAAATTCTTTGATATTAAACTTGATGAGGACGATCAAGACAAGGCTAAGCAAGACGTAAAAGAAATTGCAGAAGCCTTGTTGGTTAACTTCAATATGGAAACATATCGCCTTAAAGTTTTGGAGGAAAATTAATGAAAATTGCAATTGTTGTTTTCCCCGGATCTAATTGTGATATTGACATGTATGAAGCGCTCAATACAGTATGTCATGCTGAAGCAGAATATGTTTCATATCGGACAAAGAAATTAGATGGCTTTGATGCAGTAATTTTACCTGGTGGATTTTCTTATGGTGATTACTTAAGAGCTGGTGCAATTGCACAGTTTGCTCCAGTGATTCCAGCTATTAGAAAGATGGCGCAGGATGGCAAACTAGTTCTTGGCGTCTGCAATGGATTTCAAATTTTAACTGAAATGGGGCTTTTACCTGGAGCTTTAAAGCGAAATAATAGCTTGCAATTTATTTGTGAGACAGTAAAGTTGCAGGTTAAAAACAATCAAATACCTTTTACCACTGAATATGATCAAGATCAAATTATTGATATTCCAATTGCTCATGGTGAAGGCAATTATTATGCAGATGATGCTACTTTAGCCGAATTAGAGAAAAATAATCAAATCGTTTTTGAATACTACCAACACAATCCTAATGGGAGCGTCAAAAATATTGCTGGTATTTGTAACAAAGAAGGCAATGTTTTAGGGATGATGCCTCACCCAGAAAGAGCTGTTGAAGAAGTTCTAGGTGGAACTGATGGATTGCCATTATTTAAATCATTTTTGAAATCAGGAGTACTTGCATGAAACAAGCAATGACGCCAGAAGAAATTAAAGAAGAAAAGCCATATCTTGATTGGAGCTTAACTGAACATGAATATGATTATATTTGTGACAAGTTATTAAAGAGATTACCCAATTACACTGAAATTGGTCTTTTTTCAGCAATGTGGAGCGAACATTGTTCTTATAAAAAATCAAAGCCAGTTTTACGACTATTTCCGACAAAAGGAAAGCGCGTTGTTCAAGGTCCTGGTGAAGGTGCAGGGGTAGTTGACATTGATGACGGGCAAGCAGTTGTGTTTAAAGCAGAAAGCCACAATCATCCTACAACTGTTGAACCATATCAAGGAGCAGCTACCGGAGTTGGCGGTATTCTGCGTGATGTTTTTAGTATGGGAGCTCGCCCAGTCGCAATTCTTGATTCTCTTCATTTTGGTGAATTAAAAAATAATCCAACCATGCGCTACAAGATGGAAGAAACCATTCGTGGAGTTGGAGATTATGGTAACTGTATGGGAATTCCTAATTTGGGTGGTGAAACCACTTTTGATTCTTGCTACAATGGAAATATTTTGCTTAATGCTATGTGTGTTGGCTTAATGAACATTAAGGATATGGAACATGGTAAAGCCGTTGGATTAGGTAATTCAATCATGTACGTTGGTGCCAAAACTGGACGTGATGGTATTCATGGGGCAACTTTCGCTTCAGCTGACTTTTCAAAAGAACATGAAACTCAGCGCTCAGCGGTTCAAGTGGGCGACCCATTTATGGAAAAATTATTAATGGAGGCATGTTTAAAACTAATTTTAAAACACCGCGATTGGTTAGTTGGTATTCAAGACATGGGAGCAGCTGGTATCGTATCTTCAAGTGCTGAAATGGCGACTGAAGGCAATGCAGGAATGAAACTCAATCTGGATTTAGTCCCACAAAGAGAACCTAATATGTCAGCTTATGAGATCATGTTGAGTGAATCACAGGAAAGAATGTTGCTCTGCGTTAAAAAAGGACATGAAGAAGATGTTAAGAAAATCTTTAAGGACTACAATCTTGACGCAGTAACCATTGGTCGCGTTATTGAAGGTGAAAACTATGTTCTTTATCATGAAGGAGAACAAGTTTGTGATATTCCGGTTCGATCATTAACTGAGGATGTGCTCGAAGAACCTAGCAAAGAAATTAAGCCACAATATATTATTGATGCGGAAAAGATGCCAGCATGGCGACCTAGTTTTGAATCATCTGGTGAAACTTTGAAGCGATTATTAAATCAACCAACGATTGCTAATGATCAATTTATCACCCAACAATATGATTCTCAAGTTAGAACTAATACAATTGTTAAACCTGGTTCAGATGCAGGTGTGTTGCGAATTCGACATACTAAAAAAGCTGTTGCAATGTGCACTGACACTAATGGACGTTTTGTTTATTTAAATCCCAAAATTGGCGGCCAGAGATCAGTTATTGAAAGTGTATGCAATATCGTGGCTAGTGGTGCAAAACCCTTAGCTATTACTGACTGTCTTAACTATGGTGATCCCAATGATCCAGAAATTTTTTGGGGTTTGCGTGAATCTTGTCAAGGAATTGCAGATGCTTGTCGCATATTTGAGACGCCCGTCGTGTCAGGGAACGTATCCCTTTATAACGAAAACGATGGTCAAGCTATTTATCCTTCACCAATGATCGGGATGGTTGGTTTAATTAAGAATACTGATTATGTTATTCCGATGCACGTGCAAGAAGCTGACGACATTGTTTACTTAGTAGGTAAAACCACTGCGGATTTTGCTGGATCTGAAGTTCAAAAAATGTTGCAAGGTAAGATTAGCGGTTTACCAGAAGCACCTAATTTAGAGGTGATTCATGATTATTTAAAGAACTTGCATAAAGCTATGACTCAAGGACTTGTAACAAGCGCGCACGATTTAAGTGAAGGTGGCTTAGCTGTTAGCCTCGCTGAAAGTGTTTTTGACACTGAATTTGGTCTGAATATTAATTTAAGTGAATTCGACAAAACTCTGCTTTTTAGTGAAACACCAGGAAGATTGATTGTTTCAGTTAAGCCAGAAAATAAGAGTGCTTTTGAAAGTCTTTTAGGATCTGCTGTTCAAGAAATTGGTCGAGTTACTGATCAGCGAAAATTGTCTATTAAATTAGCTAACGATGAATTAAATACTGACGTGGCTAGTTTAGAAAAAATCTGGAAGGAGAGTATTTCTTGTTTAATGAAATCAAAAGCTTAAATGAAGAATGCGGAATTTTTGGAATATATAATTCAGAAAATGCTAGTCAGTTAACTTATTTAGGTCTTCATAATTTACAGCATCGTGGTCAAGAGGGAGCTGGAATCGTGTCTAGCGATGGACGACAGCTGTACCAACATCGAGATCGTGGTTTGCTTTCAGAAGCATTTGCAGATCCAAATGATTTAAAAAAATTGATTGGTGATAGTGCAATTGGACATGTGCGTTATAGTACGACTGGCCGTAATTCAATTCAGAATGTTCAACCATTTTTGTACCACTTTCTAGATGGGGATGTTGCACTAGCGCATAATGGTAATTTGGTAAATGCTCGTTCTTTAAGGAATCGCTTAGAAAAGCATGGAGCTATTTTTCAATCTGATTCTGATACAGAAATTTTGATTCATTTAATTCGTAATCATATTAAAGATGGTTTTATTCCTGCCTTAAAAAAGAGTTTGAACGAGGTACATGGCGGTTTTGCTTTCTTACTTTTACAAAAAGATCGCATGATTGCGGCACTTGATCCGAATGGGATTAGACCTTTATGTATTGGTAGATTAACAAATGGTGCTTATGTTGTAGCCAGTGAAACATGTGCATTAGATATTGTTCAAGCTGAATTTGTAAGGGATGTACAGCCAGGAGAATTGATAATTTTTGATCAAGAAGGAATGCATATTGATCATTTCACCACCCAAACACAGTTAGCTGTATGTTCGATGGAATATATTTATTTTGCTAGACCAGATTCTATTATTCATGGCGTAACCGTTCATAATGCTAGAAAACGGATGGGTAAATTATTGGCTCAGGAGCAGCCAGCAGATGTAGATATCGTTATTGGCGTGCCAAATTCATCTTTATCTGCGGCATCTGGTTATGCTGAAGAGCTAGGTCTTCCTTATGAGATGGGATTAGTTAAAAATCAATATGTGGCACGTACTTTTATTGAGCCAACTAAAGAATTACGGGAAAATGCGGTTAAATTAAAACTTTCTGCAGTTCGCGGTGTAGTACAAGGTAAAAAAATCGCTGTAGTTGATGATTCAATTGTGCGCGGAACAACATCTAAACAAATTTGTAGGATGTTAAAAAAAGCTGGTGCTAAAGAAATACATCTACGAATTGCTAGTCCACCATTTAGGTTTCCTTGTTTTTATGGGATTGATATTTCTACGAGAACAGAATTAATTGCAGCTCATCATTCAGTTGAAGAAATGCAAAAAATATTAGGTGTCGATAGTTTGAGATTTTTAAGTGTAGAAAGTTTGATCAAAGCAATTGATATTCCAGATGCTGGTGAATCACCTTATGGTGGTTTAACTGTAGCCTATTTCAATGGTCAATATCCAACTAAACTGGATGATTATGAACAGGGTTACCTAGCCTCATTAAATGAACAATAGAAGTTAGAACTAGGATAAAAATAAAATGAATCGATATAAAGATGCTGGAGTTGACGTTGAAGCCGGCTATGATTTGGTTAAAAGAATAAAAAAGGATATTGCAGCTACTAGTCGTCCAGAAACCAGTGGAACTATTGGCAGTTTTGGTGGCATGTTTGATTTGGAAAAACTTGGCTACCAACATCCAGTTTTAGTTTCTGGAACAGATGGAGTTGGTACAAAGTTAATGATTGCACAAGAGATGGGAATTAATGATACGATTGGCATCGATTGTGTAGCCATGTGCGTGAATGATGTTCTAGCTCAAGGTGCTGAACCGTTGTTTTTCTTAGATTATATTGCGACTGGTCACAATGATCCTGCTAAGTTGGCACAAGTGGTTCATGGTGTAGCTGAAGGATGCAGGCAAAGTGGTTCTGCCTTAATTGGTGGAGAAACTGCAGAAATGCCAGACATGTATCCTAAAAATGAATACGATTTAGCTGGTTTTTCAACTGGAATTGCTAATAAGGAAGATATTCTTACCCAAGATTTGGCTAAGGAAGGCGATATATTAATTGGGTTACCTTCAACAGGAGTACATTCTAATGGTTTTAGCTTAATTAGACAGGTTTTATTTAAGGATCATCACTTAAAAGTAACAGATCGTCCAGAAGCATTAGAAGGTAAAAGCATCGGAGAAATATTACTAACTCCAACTAAGATATATGTTCAAGCAGTTTTATCATTAGTTAAAAGGCATTTATTACATGGTATTGCTCATATTACCGGTGGTGGTCTAATTGAAAATTTACCTAGGACATATAATGATGACTTACAAGCTGAAGTGAATTTAGGAGCTTGGCCAGTGCAAGCAATTTTTAGATATTTACAAAATAAAGGGCAGCTTAAAGAGCAGGATTGTTTAAATACCTTCAATATGGGTATCGGTTTAGTGTTGCTTGTACCAAAAGCAAATGTCTTACAAGTAAAAGAGCAACTAAAACAAAAAAATGAACAATATTATGAAATTGGGAAATTAAGAAAGAGACCAATTGGAGAGAAAAAAATTGTTTTTAATGGGAGCTTCAAATGAAAATTGCAATTTTAGCTTCAGGAAATGGAACCAATTTTGAAGTTTTAACTAAAAAATTTCAAGCAGGAGAAATTCCTGGAACTGAAGCATTAATGTTTTGTAACCATCCTAATGCTCCTGTAATTAAAAGAGCACAAAGACTAGGTATTCCTTATGAAACATTTTCAGTAAAAGAGTGCGGTAGTAAGCAAGCTTATGAAGCTCGTCTTCTTAAAGTTTTAAAAGAATACAAGATTGATTTCATTATTCTTTCTGGTTATTTAAGAGTTGTTGGTTCAACTATTTTGAATGAATATCCTGACTCAATTGTGAATCTTCATCCTGCTCTTTTGCCTAAATATCCAGGATTAAATTCCATTGCGAGAGCTTTTGCAGATTATCAAAGGGGGTTAATTGATAAGACGGGAGTAACCGTTCATTTTATTGATGCACGTCTTGATCATGGCCCGATTATTGCTCAAAAAGCAGTTCCTATTTATCCTGATGACACAGAAGAAACATTAGAGACGAGGGTTCATGAAACAGAGCATGAGCTTTTTCCAATGGCAGTTAGTGAAGTTATTCAAACAAGAATGAAACGAGGCAATAAAGTGAAACGTGCATTGGTCAGTGTTAGTGATAAGACAAATTTAGTTCCTTTTGTAAAAGGATTAGTCGAAAATCATTATGAGATTATTTCAACTGGTGGTACTAAGAAAAAGCTTGATGAAGCAGGCATTAAAACAATTAGTGTTGAAGAAATAACTGGTTTTCCTGAAATTTTAGATGGTCGGGTTAAAACTTTAAATCCATACATCCATGGTGGACTTTTAGCTGAAAGAGATAAACCTGAACATATGAAAACATTGGAGAAGCTCAACATTCATACCATTGATCTGGTTTGTGTTAACCTGTATCCATTTAAGCAAACTATCGAGAAGCCTAATGTTGAATTAGCTGATGCTATTGAAAACATTGATATTGGTGGACCAAGTTTACTTAGAGCAGCTTCAAAAAATTATGCTAGTGTAACGGTAGTCACAGATCAAGCTGATTATGATCGAGTACTTAAAGAAATTACCGAAAATGGTGATACTAACTTAAAAACTAGAGCAGAACTTGCTGCTAAAGTATTTAGAACTACGGCAGCTTATGATGCTTTGATTGCTGAATATTTGACTAAGCAGACCGGATTAGAAGATCTTGAAAAACTGACCTTAACGTATGACTTAAAACAAAAGATGCGTTATGGTGAAAACTCTCACCAAAAAGCGTGGCTTTATGAAGACGCATTACCAAAAAAGTTTTCTGTTTTACAAGCTGAACAACTACATGGTAAGAAATTGTCTTATAACAATATCAAAGACGCTGATGAAGCACTACGTGCTATTCGTGAGTTTCAAGCTGAACCTACTGTAGTAGCTATGAAGCATATGAATCCATGTGGTATTGGTCGAGGGAAAACACTTGAAGAAGCATGGGATAGAGCATATGAGGCTGATTCGATTTCTATCTTTGGTGGAGTAATTGCATTGAATCGTCAAGTTGATCTTGCAACTGCAAAAAAGATGCATAAGATTTTTCTAGAAATTGTGATCGCACCAGGCTTTGATGATGATGCTCTTGCGGTTTTAGAAAAGAAAAAGAATATTCGTCTTTTGCAACTAGATTTTTCACACGAAAATGAACCAGTACGTTACGAAACTGTATCGGTAATGGGTGGTTTGTTAATGCAAGAACAAGATGTTTTAAATGAAAATGTTGCAGACTGGAAATGCGTAACTGATGTTAAGCCAACTGAGCAGCAACTTAAGACAATGATGTTTGCTTTAAAGGCAGTAAAACATACCAAGTCAAATGCAATTGTTGTAGCAAATAATGAACGAACTTTAGGTGTTGGAGCTGGCCAGCCTAATCGAATTGATTCAGCTAAGATTGCGGTGAAGCATGCGGGTGAGGCGATAGACAATACAGCGGTAATGTCTTCTGATGCATTTTTCCCATTTGGTGATTGTGTTGAATATGCTGGTAAACATGGGATTAAGGCGATTGTTCAACCAGGTGGCTCTGTTCGTGATCAAGAGTCAATCGAATCTGCTAATAAATATGGCATTGCAATGGTCTTTACTGGTTATAGACATTTCAGACATTAATAGGATACTCAAATGGAAAATAAATTATCAATTCTGGTCGTTGGCTCAGGTGGACGTGAATTTGCTGTAGCAAAAAAATTCAAAGAAAGTCCACTAGTTGAAGAAGTTTATTGTGCTCCGGGTAATAGCGGGATGCAGACTATTGGCGTAAAAAATGTCAATTTGAATGAAATGGATTTAGATGGCTTGCTTGCTTTTGCTCAAGAACATCATATTAGTTGGACTTTTGTTGGACCAGAAAATGTTTTATGTGCTGGAATTGTAGATAAGTTTACTAAAGCTGGTCAGAAAATTTTCGGTCCTAATCAGCGTGCTGCTCAGCTTGAAGGTTCTAAGGAATATGCATTGAAATTTATGGATAAATATAAAGTTCCTACTGCTATGCATGAAACTTTTGATAGTCCTCAAAAATGTATTGCTGGATTAAAGAATTTTTCCTATCCGGTAGTTATTAAAGAAGATGGCTTAGCAGGTGGAAAAGGCGTCACAATTGCGTCTGATGAAGAAGTAGCACAAAAGACAATTAGAGCAATGTTTTCTGGTGGCCAAAAGAGACTTGTGCTTGAAGAATGTTTAGTTGGGCCAGAATATTCGATGTTTGTAGTTGTATCCGAAGATCAATATCGTATCTTACCGATGGCTCAGGATCATAAACGTGTTGGAAATGGTGATCAGGGTCCAAATACCGGAGGCATGGGATCATATTGTCCATTACCCCAACTTAGCAAACACGATCGACAAGAGATGATTGAAAAAATTGTTAAGCCAACTATCCAAGGTTTAATTGCTGGACAATATCATTATCATGGCGTGCTTTATATTGGATTGATGATGACAAGTTCAGGGCCTAAGGTGATTGAATATAATGTTCGTCTAGGTGACCCGGAAACCGAAGTTGTTTTACCGAAAATGAAAACAGATTTTGCTCAACTTGTTGATGCAGCTATCAATGAGGATGTGATGCCAGAAATTGAAGAAAATAATCAGGCAATTCTTGGTGTTGTTCTCTGCGCAGAAGGTTATCCAAAAAATCCTATGCAGATAAAATTAGGTAAATTACCTCAAAGTGATAAAGTCTATATTGATTATGCAAATGTATCAGGTGATTTATCTAATTTACAAAATAACAGTGGACGTATCTTGATGGTGATTAGTGAGTCTGAAGATTTAAAAAGATCACAAACTAATGTTTATGAGTATTTAAATAGTTTGAATATTCCTCATACATTTTATCGTTATGATATTGGTGATAAGGCACTGAAAGTATAAAATAAGAGTTTCAATTAAGAAATCTAGTCAGTTTTGGTGCTTTCAACTTTCAGTAATGTATTGAAAAATTTCTGTATATATAAAAGCATCCCTATGAGATTTTTCTCATTCAGGGATGCTTTTTTCTAAAACTAAATATTTATATGAGTTTTATTTTGCGTCGTCAAAAGGATATTTCATCCCCCATGTGGTCCGTACGCTAGTTAAAATATGTGCAATATCATGCGACATCTGCAGTTGACCATCATCGTGGCCTTGATCAATATATCTTTGCATATCAGCAACTTCATATTGCAAGGCCTTGTCGCTGTCTCCAGCAGAGATTTTTTCGTGCTTTTCTTCATGGGCACTGGCAGTATAAGTAATATCAGCTTCAGTTGCACGCGGATATTGATTAATTTCGACGTAGCCTTTAGTTCCAGAAACCACGCCGCGCTTTGGTTGCTTGGCCCGCATTGACAGAGCCATGACCACCATTTGATCTTTGGTATTATTCATAATAATTCCAGACTGCTCATCAACGCCAGTTTCAAAGAATTTAACTGAGGTTAAAATACTTTCTGGAGCTTCGTCTAAGAACGTTCTGGCAAAGGCGGTTGCATAACCACCGATGTCGAGCAAGGCGCCACCAGCTAAATCCTTGTTGAAGAAACGATTCTTAGGATCGTAATCCTTTAAAGAGCCAAAGTTGACTTGAATCATCTTGATTTGGCCCAATTTACTATCTTTGATTAGGTTGAGTACCTTTTGATAGATTGGCATATGGTAGAGGGTGAAGCCTTCAGTTAAAATCAATCCTTTTTCTTGAGCCAACTTTTCGACTTCGTCGAATTGTCGCGCGTTGACAGTGATTGCTTTTTCACAAAAGACATGCTTGTTGGCGTTCAATGCCTTCTTGATGTAGTCATAGTGGAAGGTATGAGGGGTGGCAATGTAAACAATGTCGACGTTCGGATCGGCAATCAAGTCATCAGGATTGCTATAAGTTTTCTTGATGTGCTTTTCACTAGCAAACTTCTTTAACATTTCTTCATTAACGTCTGCTACGGCATATACTTGGCCATTAACTGCGTTCAAAGCATCAGCCATCTCATGAGAGCTATCCAGCCAGTTCCAATCATGCCCCAATTATATTTAGTCATTTAAATCACCTTTCTTAATTTCAATTGCTTTATCTTGAGTATTTGTAGTTATTAAACTTGTTGCTAAGTTCTTAAAGTAGGAAGTAGCAACAACACCATTTGTGTTGCAAATTTTCTGGTTAATTTGATCAATTTCCCGCCAGTTTTTTGCAAAGGCATCAATCAGTAGATTGCCTTCAGGACTTCTAGCTAGCGCTGCCACTTTTTGATCTAAGCGAATATTTGCTTGCAGCTTCAAGTTTGGGCATTTATTTAAAACTTGCTTAATTGCTGGTTCTGCAACTTCGATACAAAGTGGAACTTTACTAGAAAGTTCTTTTTGAACTCGTTTTTCGGGTACTAGCAGAATGTATTCTTTTGACATTTGAGCAGCTATCTTTTCGAATAAATGAATGCCACCGCCGCTTTTCAGTGCGTTCAGTTGATAGTCAACACTGTCACAGCCATCGAATGCCAGATCAATCCGTTTGATTTCATCTAGAGGATGAACGTTCATGCCCAACATTTTACAGTTCATGCGTGTCAATTCAGATGGTGAGCATAAGGTAATGTTAGTAATTGAGCTTTGATGTAACTCTTCTGCTAAATTTATAACATTATGACCGCCGCCCAGACTGATCGTCATGCCAGTTTTAATTTTGCTGATAGCTAATTTGCTAATATTATTGATAATGGTCACCTCGAAATTATTTTCATAAAGTTTGTTAATCTGAAAATTATTTACATAAATTATATTAGTATGAAAATAAGTTACAGCCAATACAAAATTAAAAAAATTTAGCATATCTAAAAATTATGAAAATTTTTTTCTAATAAGATATACTTCTAGTAATAGGAAGGGAGAAGTTAAAATATGGCAAGTATTATCAATCAGATCTATAGTGAATTACAATCCATGTCGCAAAGTGATCAAAAAATTGCACAAAAAATTATTGAAAATCCAGGGCAAATAGTAAATTGTACCATTTCTGAGTTAGCAAATTTAGCGAAGGTAAGTGGCGCTTCGGTCACACGTTTTTGTCATAACTTAGGATTAGCGGGATTTCATGATCTGAAAATTCAGTTGGCTCAGGTAGCAGGCAATGAAAAAAGCCATTCTTTGCAAAATATTGCTAAGGATGACTTACAAACTTCATTAAAGCAAATTGATGATAATAAGGTGGCAGAAATCGAAGCGACCTTATTAAATGTTGATAGTCAAAAGCTAAAAAAAGTGTTAGATATTTTAACTCATAGTCGTGTGATTCAGGTTTCTGCAGAAGGTGACACCTATCCTATTGCTGCCGATGCGGTTTATAAATTTAACCAAATAGGCCTGTTTGCCATGGCTTCGGGCGGTAATGTCGAAACGGCAATTGCCCAAACAATGAATCTCGGACATGAAGATGTCCTGTTGGTTATTTCTAATTCCGGTGAATCTGCGGCTTTACTCAAACAAATTAAGGTGGCCCAACAACAAGGGATGAAAATAATTACGATTACTAATCGCTCTGATTCGCCGATTGCACTAGAATCGGATTATCATTTACAAACAGCAGTTAGACAAACTGTTTTACAAACGCAATATTACTTCTCAAGAGTTGCAGCCTTTACGATGATCGAGGCTATTTTCTTAATTTTGATATCGCAAGATGATCGGCGCGTAGAACATATTAAGAAACATGAAGAAATAATTTCTAGTCAAAAGGTTTAATTACAAACCACATAATAAAGAGCAAATAAATTATTTAGACTTAATATAATTAACACCATCGGCAGCAGGAGCAACAGATTTACCTAAGAATAATACCAATACTACAATCGTGATTACGTATGGCGCGATCTGCATATAAACGGTTGGAATCTTGGCAATACCCGGCAATTGATTGCCGATAATACTCAAACTTTGAGCAAAGCCAAAGAATAAGGAAGAAAGCATAGCACCGATCGGATTCCATTTACCAAAGATCACTGCTGCTAAGGCCATGAAGCCTTGACCGACAATTGTTGAAATGGAGAAGTTGCCAGAAATCGATTGAGCAAAAACAGCACCACCTAAACCAGCCATAAAGCCAGAAGTTAGAACACCAATGTAGCGCATCTTGTAAACATTGATCCCTAAGATGTCAGCTGCTTGCGGATTCTCACCGGTGGAGCGTAAACGCAGGCCCAGCCTAGTTTTATAAAGCACCCACCAGAGAAAAATGGTGATAATGATAGCCCACCAAGCTGGAGCCGAAGTATTGGTGAAGAAGATTTTGCCAATCACTGGAATGTTTGCTAAACCGGGAATGTTGGTATAACCAAAATTAGCGGTAATATTAGGCGTTTGTCCTTTTTCATAAATTGCTTTGATCAAGAATACACCTAAAGGTGGAGCAAGCAGATTGAGTACCGTACCGCTAATAATATGGTCTGCGCGAAGATTAATAGTTGCAAAAGCGTGCAATAGGGAAAAGATCGAACCGAAGATAGCTCCGACTAAGGCACCAATCCAAGGAGTAGCAGAGCCCAAAGCATGAGCGAAGGTAAGATTGAAAATAATAGAAGTGAAGGCACCAACAGTCATGATGCCTTCTAATCCGATGTTGACGATACCGGAGTTTTCGCTGTAGACACCTCCTAATGAAGCTAGAATCAGTGGAGCGGAATAGACTAGAGTTGAAGAAACGATTAATGCAAGTAATGATTCAAAATTCATGTAGATTATCCTTTTTTTTGTAACTTAAGGTTGGGGCCATCGACACCGTTATCAGGACCAATTTCTTCACCTTTTTTGAGGGGATGTTGCTCAGTAGTTGTCTTCTTGACTTTGAATAGCAGGTCAAAGACGTATTTGATAGCGATGAAGAAGATAATAGCAGCAATAACGATGGAGACAATTTCATAAGGAACACCAGCTACGGTTTGCATCCCCAGTCCCCCAATCTTCAGGGTAGAGAAGAGCAACGCCGCGATTAAAATTCCCCATGCAGTGCTATTCCCTAATAAGGCTACGGAAAGACCATCCCAACCAATAGCAATGCTGCTGGTTTGGGTGAAGTAGTTTTGATAAGTGCCTAGGCCTTGAACTACACCACCAATTCCAGCAAAGGCTCCAGAAAGCAGCATAGACAGAATAATATTTTTTTTAGCTGACATTCCAGCATAACGACTAGCAAAGGGATTCAGACCAACTGCTTTAATCTCAAAACCGACAGTAGTCTTTTTCATTAGGAACCAATAGATTAATAATGCGATGATCCCGAGGAAAATCCCGGCATTGATACGGGAGTTGCCGAAAAGTTGACTGAGCCAGTCTAAGTGCAAACTCCCATTAGCAGGGATATTCTTAGTGGTATCGGTGTCATTACGTAAACTAGCTGGCATTATTTGTTGCATGAGGTATTGGCAAAGATAGAGGACGATATAGTTAAGCATGATCGTGGTGATTACTTCGTTGGTACCAAAGTAGGCACGCAAGAAACCAGCGATTCCGGCAACGATAGCTCCGGCGAAGGCGCCTGCGATAATTGCTAATGGTAATAGAATATACTTGGGTAAATTTGGATTGGCTAAAACTACCCAGACCGAAGTAAGCCAGCCTGCTTGAGCTTGCCCTGGCAATCCAATGTTAAAAAAGCCAGCTTTAGAGGCAATGGCAAAACCAATCGCGGTAAAGATTAGCGGTGTAGCTTCACGGATTGTTTCACCTAAGCCGTTCATGTTGCCTAATGCGCTAGTAAACATGGAAGCATAAGCGGTAATTGGATTGTAGCTCCAGATGAGCATAATAATTGCACCGACTAGAAAGCCGGCAAATACGGAGATAATTGGTACTAAGTAGTGTTTGGCTTTAGCTGAGACTTTGATCAAGTTTAGTTCCTTCTTTCTTCACGCCGGTCATTAGTAGACCTAATTCAGTTTCATTGGTCTCGTGTGGCTTAACAACACCGGATTTTTGTCCATTATGCAAAACTAGAATGCGATCAGATAACTGCATAATCTCACTTAATTCATAAGAAACGAGCAAGATGGCTTTTCCAGCCGCACGTTCTTTTAATAATTGCTTGTGAATGTATTCAATCGCGCCCACATCAAGACCACGAGTTGGCTGGAAGGCAATGATTAAATCGCTATTGCGTTCAAGTTCACGTGCGATAATCACTTTTTGTTGGTTACCACCTGAGAGTTCGCCGGCTACTAAATTGCTGTTAGGAGTACGGATATCGAACTTTTTAATTGCGGCTTGAGCATGTTTTTTGATAGCAGCGAAGTTGATAATCCCGTGATGAGAAAAAGGCTGGTGGTAGTAGCTTTGCAGAACTAAATTGTCAGCGACTGACATTTGCAAGATAAGGCCATATTTTTGTCGATCAGCGGGGATGCTAGCGACACCTTGCTCAGTAATCCTGCGGGTAGGTTTGTTAGTCATATCTTGACCTTTGATAATCACAGAACCTTGATCAACGTGACGCAAACCGGTGATCGCCTCGACTAGTTCATCTTGTCCGTTGCCGTCGATTCCGGCAATCCCAAGAATTTCGCCTGCGCGAATCGAGAAGGATAAGCCTTTAACGGCTAAATTGCCGCGACTTTCTTTAACTTGCAGGTCCTTAACCTGAAGGACATTTGAACCTAAATGTTCCGCTTTTTTGGTCAACTTCATCTGCACAGCGTGACCTACCATTAATTCGGCCATGCGTTGGTCACTAATTTCTCTAACCTGATAGGTCCCAACATCTTTTCCCGCTCGAATGATCGTTACTTCGTCAGCAACTTGTTTAATTTCCTCTAGTTTGTGGGTGATTAAAATAATCGATTTTCCTTCATGAGCTAATCCGTTTAGAATATGCATGAACTCCGTAATCTCTTGTGGGGTTAAAACTGCAGTGGGTTCATCGAAAATTAAAATATTAGCGCCACGGTAGAGCACTTTAAGAATTTCTACCCTTTGTTGCTGAGCCACTGTGATATTAGCGACTTTTTCATCAGGATTGATTGCTAGATGGTAGCGTTGTGATAGAGCTAATACTTTTTCACGTGCTTTTTTAATATCAAGCATTGGGCCTTTAGTGGTTTCGTGACCAAGAATAATATTTTCCAAAACAGTAAAAGAGTGGGCGAGCATGAAATGCTGGTGGACCATCCCAATGCCTAATTCCTTAGCGACAGTAGGATTAGCTATTTTAACTGGTTTACCGTTCACCTTGATTTCTCCGGATGTAGGCTCAAGCAAACCGGATAGAATACTCATCAGGGTTGATTTGCCTGCACCATTTTCGCCAAGGAGGGCGAGAATTTCACCTTGGGCCAACTTGAGATTGATATCGTTATTGGCTTTGAAACCATTAAAGTCTTTGACGATATGATTCATTTCGATAATTGTTTTTTGTTCCATAAATATTAGCTTCCTAATTGAAAAACTCTCCGCCAAGACGAAGAGCTTTTGACTGTTAAAATTAGAACTTATTTACCTGGTTTAGTAGCAACCGTAATCTTGCCGTCGATGATTTGCGTACGAGCTTTTTGTACGGCTTGCCATGCCTTGGCGCTAAGTTGGCCCTTAGTGATGGAAACCCCATCGTTCTTTAAACCATAAACGAGGTGCTTGCCGCCAGGGAATTTGCCTTTGTAAGCATCATCAGCGATGCTCTTAGTAGCAACGTTCAAGCCTTTTAAGACAGAAGTCAAAGTGAAGTTGGCTTTAGTGCCACCTTTGGCGGTGTAATTACCAAGACTTGCTTGATTAACGTCAACACCGATTACCCAAACCTTCTTGTTAGCTGGTAAGGTTTGGTTGTAATCCTTAGCTTCTTGGAAGACACCGTTACCGGCATTGCCGGCTGCTTGATAGATAATGTCGACCTTGTTAGCATACATTGATTGAGCGATAGACTTCGCCTTGTCGGTTGCAGTGAAGTTGCCAATGTATTGGGTTTGAACGCTAATCTTCTTGTGCAATGCCTTAGCACCATCCGCAACACCTTGTTTAAAACCAGCTTCGAATAAATCGATGATGGCTGATTTAGCGCCACCAATGAAGCCAACTTTATTGGTTTTAGTAGTGTAAGCTGCGGCTAAACCGCCAAGATAGGAAGCTTCATTACTCTTGAAGGTAACGGAAGCAACGTTCTTTTGCCCGTTAACGATACTATCGATAATGACGAAATTCTTCTTTGGATTCTTCTTAGCGGCTTGAGCAACAGCCTGTTGCAATTCAAAGCCAACGCCAAAGATAGTTTGATAGCCTGCCTTTGAAGATTGATCGAAGTTAGGGACAAAGTCGGATGGACCACTAGATTGGAAATATTGATAACCGCCTTTGCCTTGCTTTAAGCCGTGTTCTTTACCATAAGCCTTGAAGCCAGCCCAGGCAGCTTGGTTAAAGGAGTGATCATCAACGCCATTTTGATCAGTGATCAATGCAATACCATGCTTTGTGTTTTTATTAGTAGAAGCACCTTGCTTCTTGCCTGAACAAGCAGTTAAAGCTAGACCTGCAGCTACAACAACAGCACCAAGTGATAAAATCTTTCTGAACTTTGAGTTCATTTCTACCTCCAAATTGATTAATAATTAAGAATGATTTGATTAAAATAATAGATTAATGTACGTGTTATGTCAATATTATTTTGTAAATTGTAAGTGTCAATATTTTTGCGGTAGGCTATTAACCATTAGTCTGACCTTAATTTCTTAAATATTTATTTGATTTAATTTTCTGCCGAAATCATCCAAATAGCTATGACCTGCTGTTAAGCTTTCGATTGCTCCATTAGTTGTGGGAATGGTTGCTGAATTAATGTTCGGCGGCATTCAAACCGGTATTTTAATCGGTGCGGCTCTAGAAGCAATCTTCATGGGAGCTGTCGATATTGGTGGGGCGCTTTCCTCAGAACCGGTAACGGCGACAGTTTTAGCTACTACTTTCGCCATCACTTTGGGGGTTAATACGAAGGCGGCCTTGGCCTTAGCCGTTCCAATTGGCGTCTTCGGCGCCTTCATCTCAATGTTCTTGAAGAACGTTGTAATGAACGTCTTCGCTCCGTTAGTTGATAAAGCTGCAGATAAGAATGATCCGAAGATGTTAACTAGATTGCACTATGGCATGTGGTTTGCCAACTATTTCACTTACTCACTTGTAACCTTCTTCGCAGTATTGGCTGGTGCTAAGCCAGTTCAACATTTAGTTGGTCAAATTCCAGCTAACTTAATGGCCGGATTATCAGCTACTGGTGGATTATTGCCAGCTGTTGGTTTTGCCATCTTGATGCGGATGTTATGGAGTAAACAATTATCGCCTTACTACTTCTTAGGCTTCATTTTGGCAGCTTACATGAATTTGCCATCTGTAGCTGTTGCAGCCATCGGAATTATTATCGTAGTCTTGCAATGGATTCGCGATAAGCAAGTAATGGAACTTGAAAATAAACAAAAAGAATTAGAAACTGCTGGAGTTAAAGTAGCTAATAGCTCAACCAGCACGACGTCAGCTGAACAAGAAGAGGAGGACTTTTTCTCATGAAAATCACTAAGAATGTCTCGCCAGAAGACAAAAAAGTAATTAATCGTATTTTCTGGCGCTCCTTTACAGTTTTTGCCAGTCGAGCTGGTGCTACTAAGGCTCATGCTCCTGGCTTCATGTATTCCATCATGCCAGCCTTAGATGAGTATTATAAGGATGATCCGGAAGGTCACCGTAAGGCCATGATGCGGCATATTACTTGGTACAACATTACGCAAAACGTTGGTACTTTCGTAATGGGATTGGTTGCTTCGATGGAAAAGAAGACGGCTAAAGATCCTAACTTCGATCCTGAATCAACGGTAGCCATTAAGACTTCATTAATGGGACCGTTATCAGGCATCGGCGACTCCATCTTCTGGGGCGTGTTAAGAGTTATTGCTGCCGGAATTGGTATTAGTTTAGCAAGCCAAGGCACAATTATGGGACCGATCTTGTTCTTGCTTATTTACAACATTCCATCAATTTTAACTCGTTACTATTTAACATATATGGGCTTCACTGTCGGTGATACATTCATTCAAGATATGTATAAGAGCGGCAGGATGAAGATGTTGAATAAAACAGCTTCAACCCTAGGTCTGCTAATGATCGGCTGTATGACAGCTACGATGGTAAAATTTGAATCAAAACTAAGCATTCCAATTGATGGCGGTAAGCCAATTAAATTGCAAACTTATCTTGATCAATTATGGAAAGGCTTAGTACCATTGGCAGTTACATTAGCTTGTTATTGGTTATTAGCCAAGAAGGTCAATGTTAACTGGATCTTGCTGGGAGTCTTGGTCTTGTCAATTGTCCTTGGCTTAGTAGGGGTTGTGTAAAATGAATAGCGCGGTAACACTGTCGGAGATAGTAATTCGGTTGGTGTTATCTGTGATCGTCGCGGCTATTATTGGCTACGATCGTGAGCATAAGAACCGGCCAGCCGGAATAAAGACACATATTTTAGTCTGTGTAGGTGCATGTTTGATTGCACTACTACAAAAAAAGATTGGCTATGATGCCATTCAATTAGCATTAGCTGAGCCGAAGGCTGCTGGAATAATTAGAGCTGACGAAGCAAGGCTGATTGCTCAAGTAGTGTCAGGAATTGGATTCCTGGGTGCCGGAACAATTCTCGTTCAGCATCGAATAGTGTTGGGATTAACGACAGCGGCAAGCTTATGGGCAATCGCTGGAATAGGATTGGCTTTAGGTATGGGTAATTATGAAATTGGAATCGCGGGAGCGATCATTGTCATTTTAGTATTAGCTTTTTCAAAACGCCTGATTCAAGTGCATCCGATGAAAAAACTAGAAATCCAATATAAACATAAAATAGAAACGAAGGAATTCATTCAAAAATACTTTGAACAAAATCACATTACCGTGACCAATGTCAATTTTATGGTGAAGCAACACGGCGAAAATTCAATCTATACCAATATTTACGATATCGAAACTCCCCATTCTTTGAACTATGCTGATATAATTGAGGATATCTCATTAAACAAAAATATTATGAAGATTCAAATGGTCAGTATTTAACTTAGAAGGGAAGAAAGTCATGTCACAACAGCAGCAATTAGGATTAACTCCCAAAACGCAACTGGTGACACGGCTTTTTTTGTTGCCAAAATTACAGCAAAATTTGACTATTCTTTCTTATAACGCCAATGAGTTGGTAAGAGAATTACGCAACTATGACGAAGCAAATCATTAATTTTATCTTGATTGAATAGAGCTTGAGTTATATTTTTGGTAAAATCATTCATGAAGGAGTTCTTCTTTCTGTATGTGTTTTTTGTTCAAACCAATCATACGAGAAAGGAACTCCTTTTTCTAATGTTTTAGGAAATTAAATTAAGGAATAATTCATCCTTACACAAACTATTTTACGGTCTCAAATATTGTTATTAGGATATAATAAATGTAGTTATAATAAATATTTTAGTGATTAAGTATAAAATAAAATGAAGAAAATTTGTCCTAATTGTGGTAAAGAAGTAGACCCTGAAGAGAAGTATTGTCCATTTTGTCATTTCAATTTAGTTAATAATGATGAAACAATGGTGACAGTGAATGTAGGGCTGTTAGGATTAAAAAATAATGAATCGACTAAAAAGGATGAAGAAAAGATTCAATCTGAAAAGAAAGAATCTGATGCTAAACCTGAAAAAAAGAAGCAACCAGAGAAGGCTGTTTCTAAGTCGAATGAAGATAAAAAACAAAAAATAGAAAAAAATGAGATAATTCCGAGTCCTCTTCCTCCTAAGAAAAAGCCAACGCCTTTACCTAAATCTAAAAAGAAAAAATTCCATTTTAAATGGTCGATTTTAATAGAAATAGTAGTCGCTGTAATAGCAATCTTGGTAATGGTTGGTACGAATTACTATAGTTGTAAAGCTCAGATCGGTCGAATAGAGACTGGATTAAAGAATGGCGAGGTTAACAACGTAGTAACTAACGGGAAAGTTCCACTTACCGCTAAAAATTTAACGCCATTAAAGGAATACTATAAGAATAATCCTGCCGCATATAAGAAATTGAAAAAGAGTTTGATGGGTAAGAATAACTTACCAATTAAACTAATTAAGCAGGGACATTATTTCTTGTTTTTCCCTCGGTATGTAGTTCAATTGCCGACCTATGAATTGAATGTAGTTAATGATTATCACCATTCTACTGTTACAGTTAATGGCATGAAGTTTGTTAAAAAGCAAAAGGTTTTCCCTGGTGCATATAATATAGAAGCAAAATCTTCTTATTTAGGTCAAACAGCTAAGTTTAAGAAAACAGTTAATGTTTGGAAAGATCAAACGGCTGAAGTGAACCTTAATGCTAAGACGATTAAGGTTCAAGGGATGCCGAACGGTAAGCTTTATCTAAATAACCATAATATTGGTAAGTTAGATAAAAAAGGAAATCTTGTTCTTGAAGATGTACCATTAACCAAGCCGTTTTCTATGTATGTAGCTAAAAAGCAGAAGGGTAAACTTGTTAAAACTAAGCAAGTTAGGGATGTACCTGCAGTTATCAAAGGTAGCAAAAATGTAGCTGTACTTAAATTAGATTGGCAGCAATCTAAAAACGTTGGTAAATTATTGGAAGATAATTTTAACTATCCTAACTCTAAAGATTTTATTGGTGGCAGTAAGAATAAGAGTTATGTTGAATTAAGAACTTTAGTAAGTAATTGGCGTAATAGTCCTAACCTTACTAAGTATCATGCCAATATTACTGTTAACAATAAGTCACTGAATGATATTCGATATTCTGTAGAATTCAATTTTGCGTTTAATAAAAATGGTAAACGTTATAAGAGAGTTCAAGTTATGAAGTTTAGAAGTGCTTCTGCTAGGTCTACTTCTAAAGGTCTTAAGATAAAAACAATTGGCGGTGGACGCATTGTCAGTTCAAAGTAAAAGATAATTGAAAACTTGATGTCAGTTTGGCATCAAGTTTTTTGTTATGTATTTTATTGTTAATCTTGCATTTATGCAGAAGTAGTACTAATATTTATACAAGGAGGTAAACTAATATGAATAATCAGAATGCAAAACTAAATGTGCTGTATCAAGTTAATAGAGATGAAGCTAGTATTATAAAGCCTATAGTAGCTGGCGAAATACTTTTAAGAATAAATAAAGATGATCGTCCAATTACTAAAAAAGTAGAATTTTTTAGTCGCATATTCTCTTGCAAGGATAAAAGTAATATTTTTGCTCTTCAAGAACTTCAAAACTGGATTAAAGATGAATTAGATGATGTTGAAGATAATAAGCTTTTTCAAACCTTGAATTATATTAGAAAAATTAGTTCACAAGATTTAATTATTTGGCTTAATAGCAAGGTTAAACATAGTCGCATAGAAAGAAGGATTCAGTCTTCAAAAATAGATAGGCTAGCTATGAAGCTGGCTCTTGTTAAGAGGACTGATACGATCCTTGACCCAACTTCAGGGTGTGAAGGTGCATGGCTAGATATTTTACGTGAAAATAAAAATCAACAGGTAACTATCCAAGAAATAAATCCAGTGTTGGCAGGAATTGCTTATTTGAATGGCAAACTCATTAAAGCAAATAATTTGAATATTCTTGTTGGAGATGTTTTAAATGATCCAAAATACATTGAGGACGGACAATTAAAACAATTTGATAAAGTCATTAGTTTTCCACCTATATCGATGATAATTAATTCTGAAGTCATCAATCAAAATAGTTTTAATCGTTTTCGTTATGGAAAGATTCCAAGAAGAGGTGATTATGCTTTTATTAGTAATGCTATTTCTTCAATTGCTGATAATGGTAAAGCTGTTCTTTTGGTTGCAGATGGACCATTATTTCAATCGGGTTTAGCAGCTAAAATAAGAAAGAATCTCATTGATTTAGATCTAGTTGAAGCTGTTGTTTCTTTGCCAAGTAAATTTTTGCTTGGAACAGCTATTCCCGTTAATCTATTAATTCTTAATAGAAATAAAGGTGCGTTTAAAGGCAAAATTCAATTTATTGAAGCTGACCAAAATGGTTGGTATGAAAAAGTCCTTAGAAATTTTAATCAATTAACACCATTAGGAATAGAAAAAATTGTAAGTTTGTATCAAAACAAAGTTGATCAATCAGGTGTCTCAAGAGTTATAAAGAATTCAGAATATAAGGATACCTTGAGTGTTAAAAGATATGTGTGGCCAACTTCAATAGAAATTGATCAAACGACTTATAGTATTAGTCAGCAAAATTTAATGGATGCGAAGATGATCAATCTTGGAGAATTAGTGGAGATTAAGCGAGGCTATAATGTAATTAGAAGAAATGAAAATGGCGATACTACCTTGGCATTAATAAAGATCACCGATATAGATGACTTAGTAGTAAAAAATAAAGCTTTATCTGAAATCTCAATATCAAGTAATCCAGATCGATATTTAGTTCGAAAGAATGATGTTTTGTTTTCAATTAGAGGAACATTAGGAAAAATAGCATATGTTGATAAATCATTAGGAAATGCTATTGCTAATGCAAATATGGTGATTTTAAGGCCCAAAAATAATAATACAAATATGAAATGGCTAGCGTTATATTTGAACAGTCCGTTGGGTAAATTCTTTATTCAACAAGCAGCTGGTGGAACAACAATTTCAATTATTTCTCCAACTGATTTAGAGCAGTTGAAAGTTCCAGTAATTGCAAGAGAAAAGCAAGATAAAGCAGTTGAAAAACTTGAACAGGAAAAGTTAAGTTTAGATAAGCAAAAACAGGAATTGATGAGAAAGTATATTCAAAATGATAATGAATTTTTTAATTCTTGGGGTATGGACAAAATTTTGCATAAAGAGGATTAAAATGGACTTAGAAAAAATGAATTTATCAGAAGAAGATATTAAAAATAGATATATTTCACCGGCTATATTTGATCATACTGGTTGGAGAAAAGCAGATGCTAGAATGGAATATTCTTATACAGATGGCCAGATTAATGTAGTGGACGATGTAGCCACACGCGGTAAGAAAAAGAGAATAGATTATCTTTTGTACTATAAGCCTAATTATCCAATAGCTGTGGTCGAAGCTAAGGATAGAAAAAAGCATCCTGCACCAGGTGCAGGTTTGCAACAAGGAATTGGGTATGCTCGTGATTTAGATGTTCCGTTTGTATATTCTTCTAACGGGGATGCTTTTGTTGAGCATGATATGATTACCGGCAAGGAAAAAACAATTTCTTTGAATGATTTTCCTACTAAGGATGAGCTTTGGACTAGATATAAAGAAGAAAAACAGCCATCTGAAGAACAAATTAAGATTATAAATGAGCCATACTTTTCATCTCGAGAAGTTTATTCTCCACGTTATTATCAGCAAAATGCAGTAAATAGAATTATAAATAAGATTGTTAATGGTGCTAGAAGGGTACTATTAGTGATGGCAACAGGTACTGGTAAGACTTATACTGCTTTTCAAGTAGTGTATCGTTTACTCAATGCAGGAGTTAAGCATCGTGTCTTATACTTAGCTGATCGAAATATTTTAGTTGATCAGGCAATGACAGATGATTTTAATCCTTTATCAAATAAAATTACTAAGGTACAAGGTGGTAAGATGGACAGTTCTTATCCAATTCATTTTGCTTTGTATCAACAATTGGCTGGCAAAGATGAGGAGGAGGGACATGAGCCTTTTAGACAATTTAAACCTGATTTCTTTGATTTAGTTGTAATTGATGAAGCCCATCGTGGTTCAGCTAAAAAGGATAGTCAATGGCGTAAGATTCTTGATTATTTTGATGGACCAAATGTAACCCATTTAGGTATGACCGCAACTCCAAGAAATGATAAAGACGGATCTAATATTGCTTACTTTGGTGAACCGGTTTATACATATTCATTAAAGCAAGGAATTGAAGATGGATTTTTAGCTCCATATAAGGTAATTAGAGTAAATCTTGATATTGATATAAAAGGATTTTGGCCTAAAAAGAATGAAAAAGATAAGCTTGGACAGGTTATTAAAAATAAACAGTATACGTCACGAGATTTTGATCGAACAATGATTATTGAACAACGTACTAAAGAAGTTGCCAAATATGTTAGTGATTACCTTAAACAAAGAAATGCTCGTTGGGATAAAACTATTCTCTTTTGTGAAGATACTGAGCATGCTGAGCGAATGAGAGAAGAGTTAATCAATCAAAATAGTGATCTTGTTGCTCAAAATGATAAATATGTGATGAGAATTACAGGTGATGATATAGAAGGTAAAAAGCAGCTAGATAATTTTGAAAATGTGACTAGCAAATATCCAACCCTTGTTACAACTTCAAAATTATTAACTACAGGAGTTAATGTTAAAACTTGCAAAATAATTGTTTTGGATTCTAATATTAATTTAATGACTGAATTCAAGCAAATTATTGGTCGCGGTACTAGATTGGATCCGTCACACGGAAAAGAATACTTTACAATTATTGATTTTCGTGGAGTTTCGCGGTTATTTGCGGATCCTGAATTTGATGGAGAACCTATTGAGATAATTAATGGTGGTACTGGCAGTGGTACGACAGGTGTTCCTTATCCTCATACTCATTGTGGTGGTTGTGTAGGCGAAGGTTCACAACATCCTAAGTATGTAGTTGATCATGAGGTAAATGTTGTAGGGGATGAGACTCAATATTTAGATGAACATGGGAATCTTATTACTACATCTTTGACGGATTACACTAAGAAGAATATTTTAGGAAAATATGCAACTCTTGATAGTTTTTTGACTGAGTGGAATGATGCAGAAAAGAAACAAGTTTTACTTAATGAATTAGAGAAGCATGGGATTTTGTATAAAGAGTTGATGAAAGAAGAGAATATTAAGGATATGGATCCTTTTGATTTGATTGTTCATCTTGCTTATAATCAAAAGCCGTTAACTAAATCTGAAAGAGTAAATAATGTTAAGAAATCTGGGATTCTTGATAAATATCAGGGAGCTGCTCGTGAAATTTTGAATACTTTACTTGAAAAGTATAAGAATGATGGTATTGCTGATTTGGAAAGTAATCAGGTATTAAGTTTGCCTGAATTTGATAAGTTCGGTGGTGCAATTAAAATCATTATGACTTTTGGTGGCAAGAAAAATTATGAAAACACAATTAAAGAAATAAAGAATAGAATCTATAGTTAAGGAAGCACGGTAAATGGTAGGAACAACTCAATTTGTAAAAAAGATTAGAGATATTATGCGTAATGATCCGGGGATTAACGGTGATGCGCAGAGAATCGAACAATTATCATGGATTTTGTTTTTGAAAGTTTATGATGATCGTGAAAAAGTGTGGGAAATTGAACAGGATGATTATGAGTCTATCATTCCGGAAGGGATGCATTGGCATGAATGGGCTCAAGATAGAAAAGATGGTAAAGCGTTAACTAGTGATGAATTACTAGATTTTATTAATAATCAATTGTTACCTACATTAAAGGAGATTACTGTTACTCCCGATACTCCTATTAGTAAGGCTATTGTGAAAGATGCCTTTATTGATACCAATAACTATATGAAAAATGGGGTTTTATTACGACAAGTTATAAATGTAGTAAATGATGTAGATTTTACTGATCCTAAAGATCGTCATTTATTTGGTGACATTTATGAGAGTATCTTAAAGGAATTGCAAAGTGCCGGTAGTTCTGGTGAGTTCTATACTCCTAGGGCTCTGACTGATTTTATTGCTGAAACGTTGAAGCCAAAATTAGGACAGCGGATTGCGGATTTAGCTTGTGGTACAGGTGGATTCCTTGTTAGCTCGTTAAATATTTTAAAGAAGCAAGTAAATACAGTAGAAGATCGAAAAAAGTATAATAATGCGGTCTTTGGTATTGAAAAGAAGGGACAACCATATATTCTTGCGGTAACTAACTTATTGCTTCATGATGTTGATAATCCTGATATTATTCATGGCAATTCGCTTGAAAAAAATATTACCGAATATACTGAAAAAGATAAATTTGATCTGATTATGATGAATCCGCCTTTTGGTGGCTCCGAATTGCCCATTATCAAAAAGAATTTTCCTAGTGATCTTCAAAGTAGTGAAACAGCAGATTTGTTCTTAGCTTTGATTATGTATCGTCTTAAAGATGATGGTAAAGTTGGTGTGATTCTTCCAGATGGTTTCTTGTTTGGAAATGATGGAGCTAAGTTAAATATCAAGAAAAAGATGCTTTCTGATTTTAATTTACATACTATTATTCGTTTACCAAGTAGTATTTTTAGTCCTTATGCTTCAATTGCCACAAATATTTTATTCTTTGATAAGACTGGCCCAACTAAACAAACTTGGTTCTACCGTTTAGATATGCCAGAAGGATATAAACATTTTTCTAAGACTCGTCCAATGAAGCTCGAACATTTTGATCCAGTACGTAAATGGTGGAATGACCGTCACGAGATTAAAGATGATAATGATAATTACAAATCAAAAGCTTATACACCAGAAGAATTAGCAAAAAATAACTATAACTTTGATTTATGTGGCTTTTCAACTGAAACTGAAGAAATATTACCACCATTTGAATTAATGAATAAATATCAAAAAGAACGTAAAGAATTAAATGCCAAGATTGATAAACAATTGGCAGCAATTAAAAAGTTACTTGAGGAGGATGATTAATGACTCCTGAACAATTAAGAGCTTCTATTTTGCAATATGCGATGGAAGGAAAATTAGTTAAACAAGATCCGAATGATGAACCTGCAAGTGTGTTGCTTGAAAAGATTAAGAAAGAAAAAGAGCAACTAATTAAAGATGGGAAGATAAAAAAATCTAAGCCATTGCCACCAATTACCGACGATGAAAAGCCATTCGATATTCCTGATAGTTGGGAATGGGTGAGACTTAAAGAAGTAACATTGTTTGGTAATTTTAAATCTGTTTCCGGGAGAGAAATTCCTAACGGAGCTTGGGTAGTAGATATGAAAGATGTTAATAAGAATGGTGGCGGTTTTAGATCTATTACAAAGAAAACTAATAGTACAGAATATAAAAGTAATAAATATCAGTTTTCAAAAAATAGTGTTTTATATGGTAAACTACGTCCTTATTTACAAAAAGTTGAAGTTGCTCAGCATGATGGATATACAACTACAGAAATGTTGCCAATTGAAGTTGTTAATGAAAAAAAGCTTAATCCGTTATATTTGCGTTATGTTTTACTATCTCCATATTTTGTAGATAATATAAATGCTTCGGTATATGGTGTAAAAATGCCAAGAGTTGGTACTAATTTTTTAGCATGTATGATATTACCATTACCTTCTTTAAATGAACAGAAACGTATAGTTACTAAAATAAAAAAGTTTATGCCTCTAATTGCTCAATACGCTGAAACATATAATCGTCTTCAAAAGATTGATAGTGAATTCAAAGGTAAGTTGAAGCAATCTATACTTCAGTGTGCGATGCGTGGGAAATTGGTTAAGCAAGATCCAAATGATGAGCCAGCCAGTGTGTTGCTTGAGAAAGATAATTTAAAGAATAGCGATGAAAAACCACATGATATTCCAGCGTCATGGAAATGGATTATATTAGGCTCAGGTGTAAATTTTTATAATGGAAGAGCATATAAAAAGAATGAATTATTGAATGATGATAAATTTACACCAGTTCTAAGGGTAGGTAATCTTTTTACTAATTCTTCTTGGTATTATTCAGATCTTAAGTTAGATCCAAATAAATATATTGATAATGGTGATTTAATTTATGCATGGTCTGCTTCCTTTGGCCCTAAAATTTGGAATGGTGGTCGTGTAATTTTTCATTATCACATTTGGAAATTAAAGTATGATAATACTGCTATTGATAAAAACTTCTTATACTATTTTTTATTAGATAAACGTAATGTGGTTGGTGAAACTGACTTGCATGGTTCCACAATGAAGCATATTACTAAAACAAATATGGAACATTTACCATTCCCTTTGCCACCTCTTTCAGAGCAAAGTCGAAACGCTGCTAAAATAGCGCAGCTATTCGCTTTGCTTCGCAAAGTCGAAACATCTACACAACAATACGCGAAACTTCAGACTTTGCTGAAGTCCAAGGTGCTGGATTTGGCTATGCGAGGGAAATTGGTTAAGCAAGATCCAAATGATGAGCCAGCGAGTGTGTTGCTTGAGAAGATTAAGGCGGAGAAGCAAGAGCTGATCAAGGAAAAGAAGATCAAGAAGACGAAGCCACTTCCTCCGATTACAGATGATGAGAAGCCTTTTGATATTCCTGATAGTTGGGAATGGGTTAGATGTAAGGCTGTTACCACAATGGGAAATTTTAAAACAGTTAATCCTTCTGATGTTCAGATCGGTGAAAATTTAATTGAATTAGCAGATATTGAAGCTAATAGTGGTCATTTAATAAAAGAAGAAATTGTGACTAGTACAGTTGGTAGTAATAAATATGTCTATACAGAAGGCGATGTATTATTTGCAAAATTAAGACCATATTTAAGAAAAGTCTTAATTGCGCCAAATGATGGTGTTTGCACTACTGAATTGTTACCTATAAAGGGAATCAATACTAATAATAATTTTTTTGTATTATGTTTTCTTATCTGACCTATTTTTTAACCAAATTAAGAGGGAGATGCATGGAGTAAATTTACCAAGAGTAAGTCCGACTAAGCTAGGAGAATTGATCATACCCTTTCCACCGTTATCAGAACAAAGTCGGATTATTACTAGGATAAGACAATTATTTACATTGTTTTGAAAAGATGAAATATCATTTTGATCATGTAAAGTAGAATTTAGATAAAAATAGTAATGAAAAAAGTTTGGCATAATATACAAAAAAATAAGTATTTTATCTTAATTATATTTTTTAGTTTGCTAGGATTGTATGGCGTGGTACATTCTATATTTCTATGCTCTAATAAATTAGCTGCATGGTATGGTGATACGGCTACATGGTATAGTAGTGTAGTTACGGTAGTTAGTATTTTATTTGTTTATTTAGGGTTAAAAGAAAATCAAAAAAGTCATGAAGCAAATTTAAATGTTTATGTTAACTTGAAATTTCCAGCTTATCTTAATAGTATTGGTAATGAAAGAGAAGTTCTTAATCTTCAAGGATTTATCTTAAATATAACTCCTGTTAACGATGGATTGATTTAACGATGGATTGATTTCAGGAAGTTTTAGATTTTTAGGAATTTGCAAGAGTTTAGATTGGCAAATATTGAAAAAGGAGTTAGAAAAAGCTAGACATAAACAAGAATTTGACGCAAAAATATTTGTTGATAAGATGTATTTTATTAACAAGGAAGTCACTCCTCCAGATTTACCACAACCGGAAGGCAAAGTTATAAAAGAATTAAGTGGGAGTGATTTATTATTCCCAGTGAAGAACGGTTTTGAAAAAATTAATAGTAAAGAAGTAGGTGAAATTAGAAATATAACTTATGCTTATGGCAATACAAGTGAAGTTTCTATTTGTGATGGACTTAAACTTGATCCAGAAAAAGATATAGATTTAACCGTAGTATATATAGATCCGACATTTAAGCCATACATTGGTACAATTTCTATCTCTTCTGCTTTAATACGTAAACTTTTTAAAAAATTAGGATTACTCCAATTTTTAGTGATGAAAATAAATCTGGTAAATAAAATTAAATTGTAAGTGAATCATTAAAAAAGATTCCAGTATCATTCATAACTGGAATCTTTTTTATTTAAAGTGATATTAGTGGCTTTTTAAGCAATTCTCTTATACCAATTGGCTCTAGCATGACCATTAGAAGCAAAGAAAAATGTTCTTCTAGTTGAGTAATATTTGTGTGCACTTATGACTACCCAACCACCGCCTGTACTCATAAGATAGTGAGAAATCCAAATTTTCGCACCTTTTTTGATCTTTCCATATTTATGAAATTTGTTTTTAGCTTCACATGTTCCTGTTCTCACTTTATAAACTCTAATTGGCTTAATAACTTTTACATAGCGTGTGCACATATCAGTGTAACTATTACCGTTTAAATAGCTTGCCGAAACAGTATTTTTATTAAATATAAATAAAAACGATAACATTAATAAAGGTAGAATAATTTTGAGTAATTTCTTTTTCAATTTTTAACTCCTAACATTAACTCTTATAATCATAAATTTATTATATACTTAAGTTAACAATGTGAAGAATTAGATATGAATATGAAATAGAATAGCGTAATAATATGCGAAAATTAAGTGATTTTGATTACATGCTAGATACCTATGATTCTCAAGATCAAATTCTTGAAGATCTTAGAAAGGAATTCGTAAATTCATTTCCAATTGACTATATTAGAAATCAAATGACAATTTCCAAATATATTGAAGGAAAAGGCAATAAGGATAGTTTCTGCAACCGTCTTGAAAGAGAATTAGCAGGTCTTGGGAGTATTAAGGGTGCGACTGCATCTAAATTTGGTATTTACTATAGCCAGAAAAAGCAAAAATATATGATTAATAAAGTGTGGCAAACTCCAGAAGGTTATCCTGATTTGCTTAGTTCTTTTAAAAAGTTAAGGGAATCAATTGCCGATTTAATTGAAGCAGGTGGCAGAAATGATAAAGTAGCTATTCAAGCACATCCTTTGGCAACAATGGTTAAGATGAAGATATTGTCGGTATATTATCCAGAAAAATATTTAAATATTTTCTCTGAAAGAATGCTAAATTACTTTGGATATCAGTTCTATGGGGATTCTTTTCCGTTAAATGCATCACGTTTTGAAAAACAACAAAAGCTGTTAAAGTTAAAAGATAGCGATGAAGCTACCGAAAAATGGAACAATATAAAATTTGGCAATTACTTATACTATCTTTTCCCTTATGCTTATGAGTTAGGAAAAGAAAATCTGGATAATGGTTATAAAAATTATTCTAAGATTCATTTTATTCAGATAAAGCCTCAGCCTCCTCGTAAAAAAGAACCTAAATTTCCAGTTGCTTATGACAAGCAAGCTATTGAATTTTCGCAAAAGAAAACTGTTAGAAAAGTACAAGGTTTATCTAAAATTGATCATATAGCAAAACAAAAGACGGCTACAGCTATGGGGTATTTAGGTGAAAAAGAAGTAATAGCATATGAACAAGCAAGATTAGTAAAATATCCTGGTTTACAAAGAAAAATAAAGTGGCAATCACAAGTGTCAGATGCTATCGGTTATGATATTTTGTCATTTGAAAAAGATGGAACTCCTCGTCAAATAGAAGTTAAAAGTACTACTGCAAAAATTAGTGAAAAGTTTGATTTTATTTTGAGTGAAAATGAAAGATTGCATGCTTTAACTTTGCCTAATTATTGGATTTATCGAGTTTTTGATGTCAAAAATAAACCGGTTATTTATAAAATTAAAAATCCTTTAAAAAGCGAATTAGCACATTTAAAACCTATTAAATATCAGGCCACTATTAAAGTGAGAGATATAAGGTGAAAAATAATCCGCAAACTAAGTGTATAATTTTTTGCGGTAAGTTGAATAATTAATTAAAAAAGCTCAAGTCCTTTGAATCTGGACTTGAGCTCAAACAAAAAGACCAGTAGTCTGATGTTAACGAAAAAAACACATTAGAAGCTGGTCTTTTATGGAATCTATTATAGCTGATATCGTGAAAATTATTAAGTCTGAAAATAATGTTATTGCCCGTGAAAAGGCATTAATGTGCTACTTCTTTGATTTGATTAGAGAATTAATTAAATTAGCACTAGAAGAAGTTGATGCCGGCTTAGTTGAAGAAACTAAAAAGCAAGGCTATCAGATTGAAAAGAAAAATAAGCGCTCAGTT
>NZ_FMXC01000012.1 GCF_900103655.1 Lactobacillus kefiranofaciens | reverse complement strand
ATATTTGCGAATCCAATTATAAATCATGCCCCGACTAGACAATCCTAATTCTAAAGATACTTGATCGGCTACTTCGTGATTAAAAAGAACTCTTCTGATAGCTTTCTCCTTAAATTCAACTGAGTAGTTTGTATAACCAGTATCAAGAATCTCTATCCCATGGCGTTCTACTAACGTAATTAGATAAAACAAGTTTGCCCGATTTACTCCATATTCCTTAGTTGCCTGGTTAGCTGATATATTATAATTTTTCCAATTATTGTAAATATCAATTTTATCTTGTTTGGATAATTTAGACATAAATAAAAACCTCGAAATTCTTGTCCGAATTTCGGGGTTCATATCAAACAGACGCTTTTGTTTTGCATGTTTTTGCTATAATTTAAGATATATTATTAGAAAGTGGGAAATTTTATGCGCAAAATATTAGGCGAGTTGGGTTCTAAAGAACGTCACACATTTCAAGCCAACTTTGGCAAATATGGTTATAAACGCTATCATGATATGAGCCGCGGAGATTTGTATAGTCCAACTATGGTTGTCCGTAATGTAGAAATTGTCGATGATCCGGAACATCCTAAGATGATTACTGATCATTTATGGCTTAATCTTACTAAAGGTTTTGCACAATTAGGTCTTTTAAAAGAGGGAGATCGTTTGCAATTTAATGGGCGAGTTTCCGAATATAGCAAGGGTTTTATCAATAAAGACAAAAAGGATTATGAATTAACTTATCCAACTAAGATCAAGCTTATAACTGATAGTACTACTTTGCCTCTTCCTGAAGATCATCAATCCTTGATTGGAATGATCATGAATCTGAACTATAAATTTTATCATAATATGGGCAGGCCGTTAGTGCCATATTTCATGGACGCCTTTGCTAAGTGGCAGAAAGAACAGGATAATCCTTTACCGATTAAGTGTCATCAAGGCAATGATTTTGAAAGTTCAATTAAGTATGATGAACTAGATTATCAGACTGAAAAGGCTGATTTGGAGAAACAAAAGCAAGAGTTAGAAGAAAGACATTTACGCCAACAGGAGACTGGATTGGAGATTATAAAAAGCAATACTCGTTTAGCAAATGATCTAGTTCAATTTTGGAAAAAACTAACGGCAACAGAACAGAATGCTGCACTTAAGAAATATTGCTATATTTCAAATAGTAAGCTGAGTAATCTGATCGAAAAATATAACTTAAGCAAAATAGATCAAATAAATATTAAACAAGCACTGACTTCAGATTGGTTTCATGAACAGTTTGAAGGAAAAGCAAAGCAAGAGTTATCTCCATTAGAGCAATTAGCTAAAAAGTTCAATCAATAATAAGAAGAATGTCGAATTTCATAAACGATGTACAAGGAATGTTGGCATTCTTTTTTTGCATTTGAGTTTGCTTTTTTTACCACTTAGTAAAATTAGATTAAAAATTAAAATAGTGAGTGTAAGATTAAAAACAAATAAAGATAAAACACTAAATTAATGGAGGTTGAAATTATGCTTTTCGATAAGAATAAAAAAGATGAGGTTAAAAATGTTAATACGGTTTTGACCAATGCTGCTTTTACGCAATTACATGTAAAACTTACTGATCTTGATTTAGCAGTTGTTTCTGGCGATCATTTTGAAATTCGTTACCGTGGTGCAGAAGATAAGAAGCCATCTGTTACTCAAACAGGAGATGCAATTGAACTAAAGGAACCTAAGGTTGAGCGTAGAAATGGTAAAATTTGGCAAAAAAAGCTTATTAAAGTTGAATTAGTAACTACTGATGATATTGGCAAAGTTACGGTAGTTATTCCTAAAGATCATAAGCTGAATCAATTGGATGTTGATTTGACTAGTGGGGACGCGAAAATGCAAGATTTGCTTTTGAATGACTTAAAATATAGTTCTGCTAGTGGAGATTTAAAGATTGAAACGGTTCAAGTGCAAAAACTAAAAATTGAAGTTACATCTGGTGATGTAAAATTGCGCGATGTTGGAGTTTCAACAGGCAAAATTGATTTAATCAGTGGCGATTTTAAGATGGAAGATAGCAACATTTCAGATAATCTAACTGTAGCGACAACTTCAGGTGATAACGTGGTAGAGAATACGGAAGTTGATCAATGTGATTTAAGTACTGTGAGTGGTGATAATTCTATTTTTGGCGGTCAAAATACACATGCACAGATTGGTAAAGAAATAAACGGTAGTCACTTGAAAATGAGTACGTTGTCTGGTGATAATACGGTTAGATAATAAGGCTTTAGAGTCAACTGTTCAACTTCATTATGAAAGTACTGTATAATAATCTTATTAAGTTAGAAAGAATTGAGTGAAGAAAATGCGTGAATGGTTGATTATTATCATAGCTTTAATTGGAGCAGGCTTTATTGTTTATCTTTTTGATCGTTTCCGTAATCTTAAATTTCCTGAATCCAAACCCAATAATGAAGCGGAAAATTGGGATTCATTCTGGACTTTTCTTTTTCCAATTATCGGCTTCATTATGGCACTTTGGTTTCTTTTTAAAAGGCATGACAAGAGAAGAGCACGAACTTGTGCAATGTGGGCATTAGGTGGTATGGCTTTTAATGCAATATGGTATTTGCTCTTTAGATAGAGAAAAAGTCTAGATTAGACGCGATGATCTAACCTAGACTTTTTGAATTCTCAAATTAATTTAACTTTTTAAGCTCAGCTAATGCTTGTTCATAATTTGGTTCGTTAGTAATCTCGTCAACAATTTCGCGATAGACGATCTTACCATCTTGATCAAGAACAAAAACGCTACGAGCAAGAATATCTAAATCTGAAATTAATAAACCAGTAGCTTTGCCAAATTCGCGCTTGTTGTCAGCTACCAATTGCATCTTTTTAACGCCTTCAGCTGCGCACCATTTTTGTTGATCTTCAACGGTATTAGTTGAAATAGTCAAAAAGTTCACGTTGTCGAATTGGTCAACATCTTGGTTAACATCTTGGTTAAACTTCTTGGTTTGAACGCTGCAGACAGGAGTGTTGATGTTAGGTACAACACTAATTAAGGTTGGCTTACCTAGCAAATCTGTGGTTGTAATATCTTTTTTATCTTTATTGATCACAGCAAAGTCGGGCATTTTTTCACCGACTTTAACTGGATCTGCAAGTAATCGATAATCTTTACCTTTAAATGTAACTTTCATTTGATTCACCTTTTCTGGAAATTAATAGACTAAATTTAGTATAACAAATCAATGAAAGTAGTTTAAATATGTTGCTTTGATTATAATGATCATAGTAATGTGTTCACACAAATCGAGTCATAAAGTAATTAAGGAAAAGAGACAAACATGCTTAAAAATATAATTTTTGATTTTGGCAATGTGATTATGAATTATGATCCTAATGAGATTTTGAATCATTATCAATTAACGCCAGAAGAACATCAATTATTATTAAAGAATATTTTTCAATCAAAAGAGTGGCTGGAGATTGATGCTGGAAAAATTACCGAGGACGAGGCAACAGAGATATTTCTTAGTCGTGTGCCACAGAAATTACAGCATAAAGTTAAGCAAATCATGACCACCTGGCCAGGGAATGTAGATTTCTATGAACCTGTTTTTCATTATATTTCAGATTTGCGTAAAGATGGCTACCATATTTATGGTTTGTCTAATACGGGGATGCGATTTGCTAATTTCGTTAAGGATTCTGAAATGGGTGATTATTTTGACGGCTATGTATTTTCTGCACAAGAAAAATTGGTGAAACCCGATCCAAGAATTTATCAAGTATTGCTCAGCCGTTATTTCTTAAAGCCCGAAGAATGTTTATTTATTGATGATCTGTCTGCTAATACTCGGGCGGCCCAAGAAGTCGGGATGGATGCCTTTACCTTTAAAATAGATAAGCTTGGAGATTTAGAGGATTATATTGCTGAAAAATAAAAATAAGGTTACCTCGATGGGGTAGCCTTTTCGCATGTATTATTTATATGCCCATTTCTTATGAAAATGTTTAAATAGATTTTGATTCTCGGACAGCAATCGAAGAATTTCTTGTTGATCAATGACTTTTGATCCGGCTTCACTAAGATAAAACACAATTGTTGCCAGTCCTTGATAATCAATATTGCCTAAATCTAGATCAATTTTCTTACCATCTTGAGTGGTGATTCCTAACAATAAGTGATCCGGATTAAAATTAAAAGGACTAAGACGGATGATTTTACGGTAAACAATAGAGGCTTCTTGGATATTAGCGAGATTAATTATGGTTTGATCTTTACTGGTCAGATTAAATAATTGGGCTAACTTCTTAAAGTCGTTATTGCTGTATGAAGTAATCGTTAATTGTTTTTGATCAATTGACCAATACTGACTAAAACATGCTGGAAATGTAATGCCAAGTCCTAAAAGTAAGACAATGGCGAAAATCCACCATGGCTGATAGCTAAATCCAGTTACAAATAATGCTAAAAGAACAACAAAAATAGTTCCGAAAATTAAACTTAAGACATGTGGCTTGTTTCCTATCGTTTGCTTTTGGGCAGGTAAAAAACTAGGGGAAATAATATTTATTTCATTGACAGCGTCTTTCATGATATGCACACTTTCAACACTAGTTAAATCCTTTGTCACTTTAAGTTTACCCCCCCTTAAGAGAAATACAACTTAAAAGTACGTATCATTTGTAAATGCTTACATGGGGGGGTAAATTAAAGATAGAAAACAAAGAAGTACATAGCAGGGAGCGTAAGTTAAAATGAGAGAAAAATCAAGACTCTATAGAATTGTTTGGGCCGTAGCATTCTTAATTTGGGCATTATTAATGTTCTTCTGACATACTAATGCTGTTGCCGGAAAAGTATTCATGATAATTTATACCATAGTAATGATTGCTTGGGGTATTGTCATCATTGTACAAAGTCGCAAGCATAGGAAAAATAATTGATAAAAAATAGACCGCTGTAAAATGTAGTGAGCCGTAAAAGTTAGCAACTTTTACGGCTTTTACTATGTCTAAATTATCGAATAGTTGTTGAGAATGAAAGGATCAGACCATGAATTTGTCAATTTTTGATCCAACATTTTGAGAATGCATAGTATAGCAAAAGAGATGGTTTAGTAAGAGCTAGAGAATATCTTCCCCCCAATTTGCAAAAGTATTTAAGAAGCTATTTAAAAAGATATTAAAATTATAAAGCCATTAATTTTTAATCAGAGTATCTACTTCTGCCTAATTAATATCAATAATATATGGGTAACAAGATAAAGTCTTGATCTCACTTATATAAAAATAATTAAATAAAATCCATAAAAATGATTGATAAATGAAAAAAGCAGCGTATTATTTAAATAAAGTCTTAGATAAAAAGTATTACTTGGGAGTTGCAAGGAGGAGGTAAATTATGAATTTATTGTCCGTAAACCATATTTCAAAAACATATCGAAAAACAAATAAAAAAGCCGTTTGCGATGTTTCTTTTGAATTAGATGCTGGTGATATTGTTGCTTTTCTTGGACCGAATGGTGCGGGAAAAACGACAACCTTAAAAATGATTCTTAATCTAGTAAGTCCTGATGACGGAAGCGTATTTTTTGACGGAAAAGATGTTACTCGTAATAATTTGCTTCTTCTAAAAAATACGGGAGTTTTACTGGAAGGATCTAGAAACATGTTTTGGGCTTTATCTCCAATGGAAAATTTTGTTTATTGGGGTAGTCAGCGTGGACTTACCAGAGAAGAAGCCAAAAAAAGAGGGGAAGACTTACTAAAGACCTTTGACTTACTAGATAAAAAGCATACCTCGATTACTATGTTAAGTCGCGGTATGCAACAAATTGTTGGGATCTGTTGTGCTATGATTGCAAAACCAAAACTTTTAATTTTAGATGAACCAACTTTAGGCTTGGACATTAATGCGACACAAACGATGATTAAAAGCTTAAGAGTATTATCTAAAAGCGGAGTAGGAATTTTGATTACGACTCATCAACTGGACTTTGCACAGGAAGTAGCTAACAAAATATTGCTAATTAAGCAGGGAAAACTTGTCTTTTCAGATAACGTAAAAGATAGTTTGGAAAGATTAAATAAGAGAACTGTTTTTGAAGTTTCTTTTTCTAGAACTCTTACTGCTAAGGAAACAGAGAAGTTACTAACTCATTGTGAAGATTTGGAAGAAACGAATAAAGTATATCGCATCAGCAATGGAGAAAAAACGAAATTATCTGAGATGCTTAAAATCTTGAGTGAATTACCTGTGGTTAAAGTAAAAAACGTAACCAGAGGCTTAGATGAGATATTTAAGTATTATGTAAGGAGGAAAGAATAATGACTAGTTTTAAAGCAGAACTTTGGCGACAGTTTTATTTATATAAAAGATACGCTTTTAATTACATTTCTGACTTCTTCTTATTGATTCTAATGTTTATGGCTATTTTTTGGGGAGGAAGCCTTGTAGGTGGAGGTGTACTAGGTAAGTCATTAAATGCATTAGTAGTTGGCTATGTTTTATGGAGTCTGATTCAAAATACTAATGGGAACCACCGTAATGAATAATGCGAAAAGTGGTATTTTAGAGCAACAATATCTAATGCCAATTTCAACTAAAAGGCTATTTTTAAACAAAAGTATTGTCAATATGCTTATGTCATTTGTACAAGCAATTTTGATTTTGATATTAGTTATGTTTTTTACTAATCATTGGATAAAATTTCCGGCAGTGATGGTTATTCCATTTTTATTAGCGCTTGTTGTAACTGTAGGATTAGGGTATCTAATAGTTAGTTTAGTACTACGCTTTAAAAGAATAGGAAGTACATTAATAATTTTTCAGTATATTTATTTGGGTGTCTTGTTAATTAATTTTGAAAATTATAATGGCATTACTAAGTATCTTTCCTGTTTTTTACCAATTTGTCCAATGGTTAGCTGGATGAGATTAGCTATTAACAATAGAACGTATAATATTGCTTTTTATTTGGGTGGTTCATTGTTTAATGCAGTTTTATGGTTGCTAATTGGACTTCTTGTTTTTAACTTAACAGATAGATATGTAAAGAAAAACGGAACTTTATCTTTATACTGATAACTAAAAAGATTTTATATTAGTCATGTCGTGAATGATGATCTTTTTACAGAAAGTTGATGTTATAATTGCCTCGAAGTAATTCAGTTTTAAAATATCTGACAAAATCTACAAGTTTGGTTAAGGAACAGACAAATGGAACAGAAAAACAAATTACTTCTGGGTTATGCAGTATCTGGATTGGGTGATCAGTTCTACATTTTGGCTATACCATCTAATAACATTCTAGAAAAAGCACAAACTACAGCTTTGAAAAAATAAGATATATAAGATAAGGAAGCTAGTCAAAAGCTAGCTTCTTTTTAATGCTCAGAATAAACGACCACTTAATATAATTTTTTGACCACTAAACAAAAATGGGTTGTATATTAAAAAAAGTAGTTTAATATTAAATATAAATAAAATTAATTTAATTTAATATTTTAATCTGCTTGGAGATGAGTATATGAACATTAAGGGAATCTTTAACAGCAATAAAGGACGATTCATTTTAATCTTTCTCATGGTTGTTATTGGCATGGTTCTTGATTCAGGTTCGCAATATTTGATGACACCAGCCTTTAATAACTTGAAGAAAATGGATTTAGTTAGTTTTATTATATTTTTAAGTTTATCGAGGGGATGCGACCTTGTAAGACTAGCCCTGGTAACTGGCTCTGATTATTTATACGGGAAGCAAACTCAATCTTATTTACATCAAATTCGTGGCAAAATTAGTCGCTACTTTTTTAATAACGAAATTGATCAGCCTGCGAAAGTACAAAATGAAATGGTTGCCAACCTTGATCAGTTAACTAATAAATATCTCAAACCAATCAAAGATGGCTTCATGTATTTATTAGTAGTTGTATTCTCAATTGGCATCTTGTTTTCATTTAACTGGCTTTTAGTAGTAATGACCTTGATTTTAACTGTCATTTCATTGTTTTTGCCTAAGACCTTCGAAAAGATGACTTCTTCTGCTACTGTGACTGTTACTAAAAAGAACGAGAAGTTCTTAGATACTCTAGCTAAGTGGATGAGCGGATTAGATGAATTAAGAAGATATGCCAGTTTTGGTATTTTTAGCAGTTCAATTAATCAAAGTGCAAAGCAATACAAAAGGGCTGCGATTCATCAAGGTGCAACCATTGCCATTGCCGATATGATTACTTTCGTAGTTAATATCGCTGGTCAAATTATGTTGATGATCTTATGTGCTTACTTATATTTTCACGGCCAAATTGTTTTTGGTGCAGTAATTACTACCATTCAATTTAGTTCTAGTGTCATGAATGGTGTTTCACTGTTTGTAACCGAATGGAATTCAATTAAATCCACGAAAGGTTTGAATAAAGAAATTGCTAACTTGCAAGCTCCAGTAGAAATTGCATCAGATCAACATGTTACAGAAAAGTTAGCTAAGGTAGAAGTTAAAAACTTAGCCCTGAAGTTTAAGAACGGCGAACAAATTTCTTATCCTGATTTTGACATTAAGCAAGGTGAGAAAATTCTTCTCACTGGTGATAGTGGAACAGGTAAATCAACTTTATTTAAATTGGTTTTAGGTAAGCTTAAGCCAACCCAAGGCGAGATTAACTTCTTGGATAAAAACGGCAATAGCTTAACTCTTAATCGTGATGAATTGGGCTATATTGCGCAAGATAATACTTTATTCCCTGATACGATTAATGAAAACGTCACGATGTTTGACAACTCGTTAGCTAAGCAGGTTCCTGATGTATTAAACAAAGTAGATTTAAAAAATGATGTGCAAAGAATGCCTGATGGACTTAATAGTCAAGTTGACCTAGATAAAGGAAATTTATCAGGTGGACAACGGCAAAAGATAATTTTAGCAAGAGCACTAATTCATCATAAGCCTTGGTTATTCATTGATGAAGGAACTAGCGCAATTGATAGTGAAGGGACTAAAAAGGTATTGCAAAACTTGTTAAAGACTAAGTCCACAGTTATCATGATTGCACACAACTATTCTAATGAATTAATCTCAATGTTTGATCGTCAGATTAAGTTGACGAATGAAGGTGAAGATGAATGAGTTTTAAGGGATTTATCAAGACTAATTATCTGCGCTTTATTTATATTAATTTCCTGTCGGTTGTTTCAGGAGTGGCTGCAATTGGGGCAGGCTATGTGCAGATGTACTGGTTGACTTATATTAAGGATAAAAATTGGCTCAAGGTTGTTATTTCGTCACTCCTCATGGGTGTGTTGTATCTGGCTGCACAAGGAATGATTTACTACATTCAATATGTAATGCGGGTGCAGGAAGAAGAATACAATCAAAAGGTGCGTAATAAATTGACCACTCATTACTTCAAGGATGGACAAGCTCATAAAGTTTCAGCTGTTCAAAATCGGATGACTAATGATTTGGAAATGGTGCGCAATAATTATTTTGATTGGTATCCAATCGTTCTATTTTATGGGTCAATGTTTGTGACAGCACTAGTGGCATTACTGACGATCAATTGGTCGATTTTTTTGCTTAGTCTAGTAGTTGATGCTATTTCTTACTTTGTACCGAAAATAGTGCAAAAGAAGATGGAACAAGCTACGAACAATGTGTCTGCCCAAAATAAATACTATCTAGACGTTTTGGCAAAATGGTTCTCAGGCTTGGAAGAATTACGAAGATATTTTGCTGGTGCTAAATTATTCGAGGTAGATAAACATGCGTCGACTAAAATTGAGCAGGCACATGTTAAACAAACCGCAGCTCAGCAGCAAATGATTATTCTAAATGGTATCTGTAACATGTTGAGTCAGCTAATTTTGCTATCACTGACAGCGTTCTTCGTTACTAAAAACTTGATCATTTTTGGTGCTATTATGTCTGTGCAAAACTTTGCCGCAAATATTTCAATAGGGTTGCAGCAAAATATCCAAGCTCTGAGTTACATGAAGTCTTCCAAAGACTTGATGAATCAAGTTGATGCAGATACGAAGGTTATTAAGTCAGAAGAATCTGGACAAACGGAGGCACCGGTTGCTTTTTCAACTAAGGATCTAGCTTTGAAGTTTCCGAATGGTGAAAGCCTTAGCTTTCCTGATATAACCGTTAAGCCAGGCGAAAAGATTTTGCTTACGGGGGATTCTGGTGCCGGCAAGTCGACTTTATTTAAATTAATTTTAGGTAACCTTAAACCTAGTCATGGCAAAATTGAATTTTTAAATAAAGCTGGAAAACTTATTGATCCGGATATGTCGCGAGTAGGTTGCATCCCTCAAGACCCTAATTTATTCCCTGGTACAATTAAGGAAAATATTACTATGTTCAATAACCAGTTGAATGATCAAGTGTCAAAGGTTGTCGATGAAGTAAACTTCAGTCAGGACTTGCCAAAATTTAAAGATGGTGCAGACGAGCGACTGAATCTTGATGATTTGAGCATATCTGGTGGACAAAGACAAAAGATTGTTTTAGCCAGAGCCAAGATTCATGATAGTGACATCATTTTAATTGATGAGGGTACGAGTGCAATTGACCAAAAGGCGACGATGAATATTTTGCAAAAATTGGTTAAGAGCAAGACAACGATTGTCTTTATTGCGCATAACTTTAATGAAGGGATGCGTCAGTTATTTGATCGTGAGATTCATTTGACTAAAGAATAAATGATTTGTAAGCTCTTAGGAGTGAAGGAGAAAGGATCAGGAGGTAAAAATCATGACAAAAATAATGAACGAAGATTTTTTAGACGTTTTACAAGACAAAGGACCAGCAACAATTGTATCAATTAATGGTAATCCAGCCAGTGTAGTTAATACTTGGTCACAATATATTAACGTGGTGGCTGATGAGAAGATTTTGATTCCTGCTGCGGGGATGCATTCAATTGAACAAGATTTTGAAAAAGATCCTAAGCATGAGCTGACAATTGCGATTGGCTCTTATAATTACCAGGGAACTGCCGGAATGGGACGCGGTTATCACATTCATGGTAGTGGTCAATTTGTTAATGAAGGCGCATATTTTGATCAAATGAAAGCCCAATTTGATTGGATCCGTGCGGTACTAGTGGTTAAGATTCATGATGTTGAACAGAAGATATAGAAAAAAGTTTGGAGCGTTAACTCCAAACTTTTATTTTTTTAATTCATGATAGCCAGCTTCAGTAAACCTATTTAGCAATTCAACATCATGTGACCATTTTTGATCTTTGATAAAATGATGAGCCCGATTAACAGCAAATGAACCATGAATAATATAAAGGAAGATAGTTTCTGCATCTTCTTTGGAAAGTCCAGTTTCTTTCATAATCGACGGAATGACATGATCGCGTTCATGCGCCATAATTCTGCCAATGATGTATTCACTGAGATCGGGATCCATTAATAATTTTTGATACTTATCTGAATCACCGATTCTTTGACAAGCGGGGATCATTGATTCATTTTGTTTTAAGTAATCAAAAGAAAAGTTGATCTTACTTGCTGAAATTGAATCAGTATTTTTTGATAATTGCAAAGCATCATCTAAGACATCGTTTAAGACGTCAGTAATCGTATTGTAGTGAAGATAAAAGGTAGATCGGGTGATCTCAGCTTCGCGACAGAGTTCTGAGACAGTTATTTTAGAATAGTTTTTTTGATTAATTAGTTTTAAAAAAGTATCTTTAATTACACGTAAAGTATATAACGTGCGTCGATCAGTTTTTCTTTTCGTAAAAATCACCACCTAAATATTGATTACTCTATTTTAACAAAACTATTGCTTAACTGTTAGTCGTTCAATAATTTCACGTTGTTCCGGGAAAAGACGTAAAAGGGTATCATATTTTGGTACTAAAACTGCACCGTTGCCATTGGTTGGAATCTCGGTATTGATTAAAGAAAATCCAGCTCCAGTGTCGTCAGCATCTTCGATAGCAATAAAAGTACCAGGATCTACGTAAAATGAATGGACTTCATCCTTAGATTTATCAAGACCTAAACGAACTTTGTAGTATTGTCCTTCTTGAGTAAAGCAATGAACAATCGCTGCATCTCCCATATCATACATTAATCCTTGTCCATATTGAGTAGTATGTAAGTAGGAAGGGTGATCTTGATCAATCGTCATATACATTGGAAAGGTGCCCATCCGGAAACCTTGATCAACCATATAATTTGGATAAAATTTCTGTAAAGCTTTTTCCTGTTCTTGGGCTTCTTCAGGGCTTAATTGCTTGGGTGCTTCTTTCTTTTTAGGTGCCTGTGTTTTTGCGCCAAAACTTTTTCCCGATAAAATTTCTTTAAAGGTAGAAGCCAAGGAAGAATCAAAACCAATTGAGCGGTCTGCAATTTCATTTGGAATCATTAATTGACCCTGATTGATGGTAATGTAGTGGGCATTGGGATCTGCAGCAACCAGTTGCATGGTCGGCATCTTAATCATTTGGTTTCTAGGACCAATGCCTAATTCTAGAACTACTAATTTCTTGTTTTCATTAGTTTCAAGAAAGTTTTGCAATTTAGTTACTTGTTTTTGATTTACTTGGAAGTTATCACCAGCCATATTTAAGTCGAGTTCACTGCCGCATTTATCGCAAGTAGGGATATCTGCTTCTGTTAAAGCGCCAGTTTGGTCTTTTTGATAAATTTCATGCAGCTTATTACCTAGTTGAAAAATACCATGTTTTTCTGGATGTTCAGAGCAGACTCCTTCGAACCAATTACCTTCGATTTCAAAAACATTTTTAAAACCAGCTAAAGAGAAGTGATGGTCAACATTTGAAGTCCAAATAAAGTATGGTTTGTTGTCGATTAAATCTTTGATATCTGACATGTAGTTTGACGTTTCATAGTTGTTGCCATAATACTCGACAATTCTAGCAATTGCACGCCAGTGATCCAATTTGTTTTTATAAGGAAAAGAAAATGCGCTTAGTAAGTTTTGAATAGGGTATTTATCAACTAAAACGCCTAGTACCTCTTTTAATTTTTTGTCATTAGTAAATAAGTTCAATCCCTCGGAGATTGATAAGCCATTACTTGCGGTTACTAAAATCGCATCCGCATCTTTAATCCAATTGTGAGCAAGTTGTGCAGTTGATTCAGTCATAGTTTGATTATCTTCCTTCCTTAATTTTTTCACTAGCTTCTTTAAGAACTTCATTAATGTCATCTCCAATTAAAAGTGATTTTTCTCTAATGACCGGATTAGTGATGGCATCTTTAGGGTTAATATTAATGTAAAAAGCATCCCTCATATATTGTGTCATTTCCCAGAATGGTTCTTGAATAAACATTGGTGTCATTCGGCCAACACCCATTTCTAGAAGCTGGATATAATTTCTTATCAGTCTTGGTATTGGAGCTCTGGAAGAAGAACCAAGAACCTTGAATTTCACTAACTGCATCTTCACCAAAATATTTTTTAAATAAGCCATCTTGATTGGTTGTAATGTAATGAACCGGTTTATTACCGATTACTTTTTTTAGATAATCATAGGTTGGTTTTTGTGGTGGTTCATTAAAGATTAAGTTGTAAGCATATAATTGAAATGCCCATTTTTCTTCTAGAGAATCAAATTGAGTATAATAGCCCTTGAAAATACCTTCAAAATGATACTTATCATAGTAATACTTCATGTATTTCATAAAAAGGGGACTAGCTGAATACCAGAAATCCATCCCGGCAGCATTGGACATCCCGCTACCGCCGCCAACAACAATCGCATCGGCTTCTTTTACTTGTTTGACTAATTGATCAACTTTGTTCATCAAAACACCTCGTTAATTTTTGTACAATTTGTATCTAATTTTTAAGAAAATATTACTAAATAATAGTAAGTAAATTAAGAGCAGATCTTTTCAAAGTGTATAATATTATGTACAGAATTGTAGATGTGTAGTGAAATGAACTTAAATTAAGCACAAAAAAAGCAGGCAATAAACCTGCTTCGATAAATTATCTATTTTTACGACTCTTTACAAAACGCGTAACAGTAATTATTTCTGCTGTTGCGGCGAATATCAATGCAAAGATAAAGGCGATGTGTAAACCGGACATAAACAATTGATTTTGTCCTACTGGGTAAGTGGTAATATTTTTACCGGCTTTAAAGCTCATTGAGCTATAAAGAATAATGGTTGATAAACTTACCCCAAGTTCCATTCCGAAATTACGAGCTAAGGAATTAACGCTACCAGCAATACCTAAGAACTGCTTATCAACCGATGACATAATAACGGAATTGTTTGGTGACTGGAAGAGCCCCATTCCGACGCCATAAAATAAGGAAGTGACTATAAAGAGCCAAAGTGATGAATTTAAATTAAAGGTCAAAATTAGAACTTGTGCAATTGTTAAAGAAGCTAGACCAATAATTGAAATCTTTTCACCACCGAATTTATCAGCCAAAGTTCCACCTATTGGGCCGAAGAACGCGATAGTTAGAGGAATAATAGCAAGCAGTAGACCAGCAAAGCCAGCGCTGTAGCTACGTGCGTTAACTAGATAATATGGCATTAAGATACTAAAGAAATAACCTACGATAAAGGCCAGCAATGCTGAAAATACTCCCATGGTGAAGTCAGCATTCTTAAAAATCCTGAAGTTAAGCATTGGTAATTTGACATAATGTTCAATTGCAATAAAGACAATTAATAAAATTATTGCAATAGCCAAGATAGTTAAGATAGTTAAGATAATTGGGTTAGTATAACCTTGAGTTTGTCCTTGCATTAAGGCATAGAAGAAAAATCCGATAAATGCGGCGAAGGTAGTAGTTCCATACCAATCAAGTTTTTCATTAGTATTTTTAGGTGAATCTTTTGGTAGAGAAACAATACCTGCGACAATAGCAATAATTCCAACAGGGACATTGATCCAGAAGATGTAAGACCAGTTTCCAGTATTTAGAATCAGACCACCAAGAGATGGACCAGCGATGGATCCTAAGGCAAAGAAAGTAGCTAGAATTGATAAAGCTCGACCTCTTTCTTGAGGAGGGAACATTTCAGTCGTAATCCCGAAGTTATTGGACATTGTCATTGCAGCTCCTAGAGCTTGAATAGCACGTCCAAATAATAGAAAACTAAAACCAAGTTTGAATCCGGCGATTAAAGATCCCACAGTAAAGATGATTGTCCCAATCTTGAAGACCTTAACTTTACCAACAATATCGCCTAGTCGACCGAAAAACATAATCAGTGCGGAAATTATCATTAAATAGATTGAGATAACCCATTCAATGGTACTTGAAGAGACGTTCATTTCTTTTGCCATAATTGGCGTTGCAATATTTACGATTGATGAATCTAATGAAGTCATAAAGGTAAAAATCGCAATTGCAATTAAAGCAGCAATTCGTTTATTTTTCATTATCTAAATCCTTTCTTACTTTTTAAAAGTAACACATAAAAAGATATTACTTGCGTTTACACTTGTCAATAATAAGTGGACTACAGAAATCGAAATGTGTAGTGAATTTAGGTAGTAAAGAACTTGTAAATAAATTTTTAAGGAACTAACTTACATATAGTAAGTAACAAGGAGGAAAAATAATTATGAAAGAATATGATGTAATCATTATTGGTGGTGGCCCAGCCGCAATTAACTTTAGTAAGGCTGCTAAGAACAGTGGTAAGAAAATCTTAGTTGTTGAAGGAGATAAGTTCGGTGGAACTTGTCCTAACTATGGTTGTGAGCCTAAGATTTTCTTTGAAGGCGCAGTGAGAAATGTGCTTGGCAGTCAATTAATGAAGGGGCGTGGAATTGGACAAGCGAGTCGCATTGATTGGGCTCAACTGATGCAGACTAAAAAGCAAGCTTGGGAAAACGTACCTAATAATGAAGAAAAAAGTTTTATTAAAGCAGGCGTGGGAACCTTACCAGGCTATGCTAGCTTTATTGACAATCACACCTTATTAATTAATGGAGAAAAATATCATGCTCCAATTATCGTGATTGCGATTGGGCAAAAACCACGGAAATTGAATTTCCCTGGTAGCGAATATACTCATAATAGTAACGATGTTTTAGATCTTGGTAATTTGCCAAATGAGGTTGTCTTTATTGGTGCAGGCATTATATCAATGGAATTAGCGACTATGCTTGCAGCCGCTGGTAGTCATGTAAGTATAGTAGAGTTTTTATCTCGCCCAATGATGGCTTTCAGTGAAAAACATGTTTTAAATACCGTTACTGAGATGAAAAAGCGCGGCATCGATTTCTACTTTAAGCAGGGAGTAGAGAAGATTGAGGAACTAGATAATCAATATGAAGTAACAACTTCAACTGGAAATAAGATTAAAGCTGACTACGTGGTTGACGCCAGTGGTCGAATTGCTAATATTGATCAGCTACACCTGGAAAACACCGACGTTAAATTATCGAAAAAGCACAGTATTATTGTAGATGATCACCTAGAAACAAATGCTAAAGGCGTGTACGCTGCAGGGGATGTAATTGAAAAGAAGGAACCTGCACTAGTTCCAACTGCTCACTTTGAGGCAATGTACTTAGCTGATCAGATTCTGAATAACAAGCATGATGCAATTCATTATCCAATTATTGGTGCTTCTGTTTTTACTTTCCCACAAATTGCCCAAGTAGGTGTCAATGTGGATGAAGCAAGAAAAGACGATCAATATCGAGTAGTTGATTTAGACCGTCTCTTCAATTCAGATATGGAGTATGCTGGTAAAAATGATCAAAGTGCAAAGTTAAGTTTGGTATTCAATGAGAATGATCAATTAGTTGGGGCTGCCGAAAGTAGTCAAAATGCAATTGACGATATTAATGGCTACATTCCGCTTATTGGTCTACATATTACGCGTAAGCAGTTAAACGACAATTATCAATTGATCTTCCCAGCTGTTAACTTTAAGACAGAAATGACGATTTAAAAATAAATATAAATTATTTACAGGTACCTGTTGGCAAAATGAACAGGTGCCTGTATTATTATGTTTGTAAAGTTTAACAAGTACCTGTTAAAGATAAAATCTAAAAGGAGATAACCAAAAATGAACGATGATTTAAGAGTTAGTTTTCACGAGAAGTTAATGGGATTAATGCATTCAATGAGAATATCTCACATGTTTGCTCATCGAAAGGCAAGTCCATTACAAGATGTTAGCCGTGGCCAGGGTAGAATTCTCGCCATGCTGAAGATTAAAGATAAGATGACGGCTAAAGATTTATCTTATCTTTTAGGGATTAGACAACAATCATTAAATGAAAGCTTAAAGAAACTAGAAAAGGCCGGTTATATCACTCGTCAACCGAGTTTAGAGGATGGTCGGGTGATGGAAATTTCGTTAACTGAAAAGGGTAGAGACCTTAAACAAATAAGTAATAATAATTCAGATGTACTAGATGGTTTTTTAGATGAAGAATTAAAGCAATTTGGTTCTTATGTTGATCGTTTGTGGAATGCATATGATGAAAAAGTTGAAGCTGATCCGGAAGACCAAGAGATGTATGAAAGAATGCGTGAACGGATGGATATGATGCGCGACCGTATGGGGGATGATGATTTTGATGAAATGATGCGTCGCTGCCGTCATATGGGGATGCCATTTGGCATGATGCATCATATGCATGGTCGTCATCATGGTTACAATAATGATGACTTTGGTGGTTGCTACTAATTATAGACAGATCTATATTTTTGTCCATTAGTTTTGAGCAAAATATGATAGGCATTAAGTAATAAGTGTTACCATTGAAATTGTAATGAAGAAACTATTGTGTTAGGAGGATTTTATGGACAAACGTAAAATTATTATTGTTGGTGCTTCACATGGTGGTCATGAATCAGCAATCGAGTTATTAGATAAATATAGTGATGTAGATGTAACTATTTATGAAGCGGGCGACTTTATTTCATTTATGTCCTGTGGGATGCAATTGTACTTAGAAAATAAAGTTACGGCTGAAGATGACGTCAGAAACTTTGCCCCAGAAGACATTGAAAAGAAGGGCGGCCATGTTTACGCTAACCATGAAGTAACTGCAATTCATCCAGATAAGAAGACAGTCACAGTTAAGGATTTGACTAATAATTCTGAAGAAGAAGTTCAATATGATAAGTTGATTCTTTCTTCAGGTGTAACGCCAAAGGTTTTGCCTGTGCCTGGTAATGATCTTAAGAACATCTATTTGATGCGTGGACGTGACTGGGCTTCTAAGTTGATGAGTGCGGTTAATGATCCAGCAATTAAAAATGTTGCTATTGTTGGTGCTGGTTATATTGGTACTGAAGCTAGTGAAGTATTTGCCAAAGCTGGCAAGCATGTAACTTTAATGGACATGATTGATCGTCCATTAGGAACTTACTTAAATCCAGAATTGCTTGATGTTTTGGAACCAGCCTTTAAGAAGCATATGGATCTTAAGATGGGCGTCAAGATTGAAGGCTTAAACGGTAATGGAAAAGTTGAAAGCGTAAAGACTGATCAAGGTGACGTGCCAGCTGACTTAGTTGTTGTTTCAGCAGGTGTAACTCCTAATACTGATTGGCTAAAGGGCACAGTTGACTTGGATCAAAGAGGCTGGATTAAGACTGATCCATACTTGAGAACTAATGTCAAAGATGTTTATGCAATTGGGGATGCAATTTTGCCACTTTCTATTCCAGCAGGTAAGCCAATGCCGATTGCATTAGCTACTACTACCAGAAGAGAAGCTCAATATGTGGTTGATCATATCTTCGAAGACAAACCAGATCGTGCCTTTAAGGGTGTTATTGGTGCTTCAGCACTTAGCGTATTCGACTATCACTTTGCTACGGCTGGATTAAATAAGTTTTCAGCTACTAAGAACAAGATTGATTATCAAACTAGCTTCTATGAAGACAACATGCGTCCAGCTTATGTTCCAGAAGCAGATAATCCTAAGGTATATGTCAGCTTGACCTTCAATCCGTACACTCATCAAATCTTAGGTGGTGCAGTTCTTTCTAAGTATGATATTACTGCTCAAGGCAATGTTTTAGCTTTGGCAATTAGTTATAAGATGCGTTTGGAAGACTTGGCTGAACAAGACTTCTTCTTCCAACCAGGATTTGATCGTCAATGGAGTTTGCTTAACTTAGCTGCACAACATGCTTTAGGTATGGCAAGATTTTAATTTAATCATTGATAAATAATAAATTGTATAGAAAAACTAGTCATGTTTCTGTAACGTGGCTAGTTTTTTTGTCAGATAATTAATCAAATTTACTCCATTGATCCTGCAATTTTTCAATTAAAGGCATTACACGTCTTTTATTTTGCTTTAAGTAACAAGCATAAAATTTCTGCTGGGCAACTTCATCTTTTAGTGGCTTAACTATGCAGTTATTGGGTAATTGATATTTTTGTTGTTGTGTATCAAGAATGGTGAGATTGGTAGTAAAAAACGGAAGAACGGAATAATGAAGAATTTCGCTGTACTCTTTAGTTTTATCTTGAAAAATAATTTTGCTATCAGGAATTTCATCATGATAGATTTTAGTCCAAAAACCAATTGGTGAAGGACTGAGAATAGTTTTTCCTTTTAACATTTTAAATGAGAGTACTTTGCTTTTGCCTAACTCACTTTTAGCTGGCAAGTTAACGGACATTGATTCGGTCCCTAAATATGTTGAAGTGAGGTCACGATCTTCAATTGGAAAATTAACTAAAAGACAGGTCATTTGGTGTTCAGAAAGCAAACTTTCAAAGTTATTTTCAATTAATTTGTTTTCAATCTGAAGATGATTATTTTTCAAAGAACGTAATACAATTAAGGGACCAGGTGCATTAGCACCAACGAGTAAAGTAGTTTGATCTTTTTCGAACTGTTTAACTTTTTCGATAAAGCTTAAGTTACTATTAATCAGTTTTTTGGCTTCACGGGCAGTGTATTTGCCAGTTTCACTTAAATATAACTTATTAGGCTTGCGAATAAAGAGCTTAACATCTAATTCATCTTCTAATTTCTTCATTGAATGGGTAACAGCTGGTTGTGTCAATCCCAAGGTTTCAGCAGTTCTTGCGATAGTACCATATTTAGCAAATGTCACTAATTCTTCTAATAAATAGTTTTCAATCATTTTTGCACCTCAGTATAAATTTAATTTATCCTAGCATTACAAACTATCAATTTTCAAGTAAGAGTGAAGCCAATATAATAATTGATGAAAGTTGGAGTTAAGAATAAAAAGAACTGAGGTGAATTATGGCGAGAGTAGTAATTTTAACTGGAAGTCCACACTTTAATGGTGCTTCAAATAAATTAGCAGATAATTTTGAAAGAGGAGTAAAAGAAAATAGTAATTGTGTTTATCGATATGATGCTGGTCTTCAATCTGACAGCGAACCACACTTTTTGCAATTGGAAAACGCCCCAGGAATGGAAGTAGGAATTCCAGATAATGATTTGGTAGAAAATCAAGTTATTCCAAATTTATTAGAAGCGGATCTAATTGTTCTAGTTTCTTCGCTTTACTATTTTGGAATTAATGCTCAACTTAAAACTGTAATTGATCGCTTTTATGATTATAATCATGAACTTAAAGATAAAAAGATGGTTTTTATGATGGCTGGATATGGCACGCAAGAGGATATGGAAGCTGTAAAGCTACAAATACATAAGTTGAGTAAATATTTGCGTTGGCAAATGATTACAGAAATATATGCAGATGATTCTTGGAATGAACAAAAATTGACGGACTTTGCTCAAAAGGCCTATCAAGTAGGTAAAGATATTAAGTAAGGAGATTTTATAAATGAAATACGCAGAATTTGTTAAAGCAGGAGAAATAAAAATCGTTAACAAGCCAATGCCAAAAATTGAAAAAGATGATGATGTAATCATTAAGGTATTGCGGACATGTGTTTGTGGTTCAGATTTATGGGCATATCGTGGCTTAGAAGAACAAGGGCATGAAAACAGCGGTCATGAAATTATTGGTGTTATTGAAGAGGTCGGTAAAGAAATTACAACTGTTGAAAAGGGAGATTTTGTTATTGCACCATTTACTCATGGTTGTGGCCATTGTCGGGCATGTTTAGCAGGCTTTGATGGTGTTTGTATGAATCGTAGTTCTGGTGATAACTTTTCAGGAGGTTATCAAGCTGAGTATGTTCGCTATCAACATGCACAATGATCTTTAGTAAATATACCGGGAAAACCAATAGATTATAGTGAAGGGATGCTTAAGTCATTTTTAGCTTTAGCAGATGTAATGGCAACTGGCTACCATGCAGCACGTGTTGCTAATGTTCAACCAGGAGATTCGGTAATTGTGTTAGGTGACGGTACCGTTGGTCTTTCCGCAATTATCGCTGCTAAATTGCGTGGAGCTAAACAAATCGTTTCAACTAGTCGTCACCCAGATCGTGAAGCATTAGCACGTGAATTCGGCGCAACTGATAATGTTGAGGCACGTGATGAAGCAGGTATTCAAAAATTAATAGATATTACCCGCGGTGGAGCTGATGCAGTACTTGAATGTGTTGGGAGTGCATTATCAAATGATGAAGCTATTCAAGTTGCACGTCCTGGTGCAAAAATCGATCGGGTTGGCTTACCCCATGGTGCGAAGTTAGATCCAAGCTCAACTTTTTATAAGAATTTATCCGTTGCGGGTGGTCCAGCTTCAGTAACTACTTATGATAAAGATGGATTACTTAAAGCTGTGTTAGATGGCAAAATTAATCCAGGAAAAGTCTTCACCAAGACATTTAGTTTGGATCAAATCAATGAGGCATATCAAGAAATGGTTGATCGGAAGGTAATTAAGTCATATATCAAAGTTAGTGATTAAAGTCCGCTTCTCAAGTTTGGTTAAGGAATAAGAAAAATAAGTTTTATCATAGCTGCAAAGTATAGTTAACAATAAGGAATGAGTATTTTTCATTACGTTATTTCTTATTTAAAATAAAAATTGAAGTTAGAAAGAGCGAAAATCATGAAAAATGAAGAAGAAGTAAAAAATAGCGTGTTTGGTTTTGGTCAAAGCAATGATGCTTTTGCCAAGTTTTTTAAAGGAACAAGTTACCTTAAACCATTAGCAGAAAGCAAAGAAGCTAAAACCGCAGTTCATAATGTAAGTTTCGAGCCAGGGTGTCGCAACAATTGGCATATGCATACTGTTCCCCAAATTTTAATTGCCGTAGAGCTGGTGAAGGCTGGTACCAAGAAGAAGGTAAGCCAGCTAAAAAGATGCTTCCTGGAAATGTAATAATTGTTAATCCTAATACTAAACATTGGCATGGCGCAACGAAAGATTCTTGGTTTGCCCATTTAGCAATTATGGTTGGTGAATCGAAGAATACTTGGTTAGAACCTGTAAGTGATGAAGAATACAATAAGTTGAAATAAGAGGCGTTAATTATGGTTAAACAAACAGCAGGCAGAGATCAACTGGGCGATTTTGCACCTAAATTTGCGGAATTAAATGACGATGTTTTATTTGGACAAGTTTGGTCAAGAGAAAAGCAATTAAGTTTAAGAGATCGCAGTTTTTTGACTGTGACAGCCTTAATTACTAAAGGTGCTTTCGATCAATTACCATATCACATGAAGATAGCTAAGAAGAATGGCATCACTAAGGAAGAAATTAGTGAAATGATCACGCAACTTGCATTTTATGTTGGTTGGCCCAATGCTTGGTCTGCCTTTAATATTGCAAAAGAGATCTGGAAGTAAGTAATAAGGACTGGAGTTAATTTGCTCTGGTCTTTATTTTTAAACAGAAAGTGGATAAATGAATCGAAAAATTACCAATAAATATTTTGAAGGAGAACGAATCCTCTATGGCTTAACAGATGCCAATTTAAATGGCGTCACTTTTGGTCAAGGTGAATCTCCGCTTAAAGAAGCAAAAAATATCGAATTGAAAAATTCAATTTTTAAATGGAAATATCCTCTTTGGTATGATGATAGTGTTTCAATTGATAATACAACATTTGAGACTATGTCACGAAGTGGTATTTGGTACACCAAAAATATTACAATTACTAACTCTGCACTTCAGGCGCCTAAATTATTTAGAAGAGCTGAAAAAATTACGCTTGATCACGTTCATTTCTCAGATGCCGAAGAGACAATGTGGACTTGTAAAGATATCAAAATTACTAATTCGCAAATTAACGGTGATTATTTTGGCAAAGATAGTGAAAATATCTATCTTGATCATGTAAGTATCATTGGTAATTATTGCTTTGATGGTGCAAAGAATATTGAAGTTCATGATTCAACTTTTGTTTCTAAGGATGCTTTTTGGAATTGTGAAAACGTGACGATCTATGATTCAACCATCGATGGCGAATATTTAGCTTGGAATACTAAGAATATCAAATTAATCAACTGCACGGTTGAAAGTGATCAGGGACTGAATTATATTGATCAGTTAAAAATTAAGAATTCTGATTTAATTCATACTGACTTAGCTTTTGAATATGTTTCAAATCTCGATGTAGAGGTAAATAGCACGATTGATAGCGTTAAAAATCCAATTTCTGGCAAAATTTCAGCTCCAGAAATCAGAGAATTAATTATTGATCAAGAAAAGGTTGATCCAGCTAAAACAGAGATTGATTGTGCTAAGATCGATGAGAAAACTAATCATTCAGATTTAAATCAATTACCAAAGGATTGATAAAAATGACAGCAACTAATTATGATTTTGTTAATGCTCCGGATCGTCGTCATACGGATTCCGTTAAATGGGATGTTAAAGACGGCGAGCTGCCAATGTGGATTGCCGATATGGACTTTAAGACGGCGCCAGAAATAATTAAAGCGATGCAAAAGAAGATTGCCTTAGGTGCATTTGGCTATGAATGGCCTCAAACTGATTATTTCAATGCTGTAGCTGATTGGTATGAAAAAGAGCATGGTTTTCGTCCTGAAAATGAGTGGATGATTTTTACGACTGGTGTAGTGCCAGCAATTTCTTCGATTGTTAGACGAGTATCACACATTGGAGATAATGTCTTAGTGCAAGAGCCAGTTTATAATATCTTCTTTAATTCAATTGAAAATAATGGTCGTCATGTTCTGTCTAGTGATTTAATTTTGGATGGTCAAACTTATCAGATTAACTGGCAAGACCTTGAAGAAAAATTGGCTTTGCCACTCACTACTTTAATGATTTTTTGCAATCCTCATAACCCAGTTGGCAAGGTGTGGACTAAAGCAGAAGTGCAAAAAATGGCTGAGCTATGTGCTAAACACCATGTTGTACTTTTATCTGATGAAATTCATGGTGACATTGTTAGAAATGATCAAGGATATACATCTGCATTTTCGGTGAATGGTGCTGCCCAAGAAAATGTGATTTCGCTTGTTTCACCAAGCAAGACCTTTAATGTTGCAGCACTGCATGCCGCAACAGCGATCGTTCCTGGTGAGAACTTACGTAACATGGTGAATCGCGGACTGAACAGCGATGAAGTCGCGGAACCTAATTTGTTGGCAATTCCGGCAACAATCGCAGCTTATGAGCATGGACATGAGTGGCTTCATGCACTGATTGAGCAATTAGAAGAAAATTTTGCTTATGCGGAGAGATTTATTAAGGATAATTTACCGCAAGTTAAAGTAATAACTGGGGATGCAACGTATTTGATGTGGCTTGATGTTGAGCAAGTCACTGATGATTCGCAAAAGTTGGCTGATTTCATTAGAAAAGAAACTGGTTTAATCATATCAGCCGGTAGCGTTTACCGGGGAAATGGTCATGACTTTTTACGTATTAATCTAGCTTGTCCAATGACCATGGTTAAAGATGGGATGGAGCGTCTGAAGAAAGGAATTGAATATTTTAAATGAAAAGAAAGATCCTAATACCACTTTTCGTCGTTTTAGCAGCGATAATAGGATGTGGAATTTACTTAAAAAGTAGTAATTTTAATACAACAGCTGATTCGGTTAGCACAAATAAAGTCAAAAAACGTAAACTAAATAACAAGGTTATTCCAACTTTCTTTTTCCATGGCGCCAGTTCTAGTTATCGTGCGGAAGAGCATATGGCCAATGCCGCAGTTAAAGCAGGAGCAGCTGATCAGATTATTAGAGCCAACGTTTTTAAGAATGATAAAGTTACTTTAATCGGTAAACTCAGAAAGAATATCAAGCATCCCATTATTGAAGTTAACTACGCCAATAATTATTCAGTAAATCCCGATGATGTTAAAGCTGCGTTAGTGGCCGTTCAGAATAAATATAGCTATCACAAAGTTAATTTAGTAGGACACTCAATGGGAAATTTACTTATCGCACATTATCTAAATGAAAATTATGCTAATAAAAGTTTGCCTCAAGTGCAAAAAGTAGTTTCAATTGCGGGTCACTATAATGGTTGGCTAGGTGAAGGCGAAGAAGCCACATCTGCTTTAAAGAAAAATCGCCAGCCAATCCATGAGATTCCTAGTTTTAAAACTTTGCTTGGTTTAAGAAAACATTATCCAAAACAAATCAAAGTGCTCAATATATATGGTGATTTGCAAGATGGTAGTAGGTCTGATGGTTCGGTAGCAGTTTCATCAGCAAAATCATATAAATATTTGATTAATGGTCGAGCTAAATCATATCGTGAAGTTGAAATTAAGGGTAAACAAGCACAGCATAGCTGGTTGCACAGAAATGCCCAAGTTGATCGATTATTGATTAAGTTTTTGTGGAAGAAGTAAAAAAGCTAGAGATTTGAAAAAATAATTCTGAGTTTGACAGTTTTAGAAGTCAACAAAGTCATAGATTACCTATTTATTAGGCTTTCTAGAGCTTTTTACATCTTCAATTTTTTGCGTACTTTTTCTTTTTTTGGTTTGTTTATAAATTTTTTTGAAATATTTTTGTGTAATTAGTTCTCGACCCAGATGAGTAATTTCCCTTGCGTACATTATATGGTACATAGTACAATAATTTATGAGGTGAAATATCATGGATGCAACAATTTATACTCCCACAGGAGCAAGACGTAATTTATTCAATCTTATCAAGCAAGTTAATAAAAACCATACTCCAGTTAATATTGAATCTACAAAAGATAAAGCAGAAAGTGCTGTGTTAATAAGTAAATCCGACTGGGACGCTATTCAGGAGACTCTTTATCTTGAGTCCAATGGTGTAGGAGAAGTTGTGAGAAAACGTGAAAAGGACAATTCAGGTTTTACTGATATTGATGATATTAACTGGGATGAGCTATGATTTTAAAATATCATGGCAGGATTAAAAACTCAGCTAAGCCTGATTTAAAGAAGATTAAGCGAAGTAATCTGAAAGATAATTTTCAAGATATTATAGATCAACTCAAAAAAGATCCTTATAAAAAGAATCAAGGATTTGAAAAATTAGAACCACCAATTTTAGGAAAATATTCTCGAAGAATCAATATAAAACATCGAGTTGTTTATACTGTTGATGATGTTAATAAGATAGTAAGTATTTACTCGGCCTGGTCACATTATGAATGAGATAAAAATATTGCTATTAATGAGGAAAGTATCTTGTACATATCTTTGGACTATTCTTGAATCAACAAGATTAATTTGGTTAAATAAGCATGTAAATATAAAATGACTAAGTAACATAAGCAACCTAAAATTGTGAGGATGACTATTCTTCAGTGATTTTAGGTCATTTTTATTGGGGTAAAGAAATGGAGGAATTATTTGCAAAAGCGCCAGTTAAACAAGTCTACTTTAAGTTAGCGCTTCCTGTTGTATTAGGAATGATCACCACGATGGTTTACAATCTTGCTGATACCATGTTTGTTGCTAAAACGGGCGATACGAATTTAGTGGCGGGAATTACAATTGGTGCACCACTGTTTACATTTTTACTAGCAGTTTCAGATATCTTTGGCCTTGGTGGGTCGTCAGTAATTTCTCGTTTATTTGGTGAGAAAAATTATGAGCTAGGACGCAAAATAAGCAGTTTTAGTATGTATGGTGGAATTGTGACCGGTTTGATTTTAACTGTAATTCTACTCCTGTTTGAAAAGCCTATTCTAACTATGTTGGGTGCCAGAGCTGCTACTTATGGGGATGCAGCGGATTTTTATCGGGTCTTATCGATTGGTGCAGTCTTTATCATTTTTAGTTTAATACCACAGAATTTGATCAGAACTGAAGGACTAGCCGTCGAAGCGATGATTGCAACGATGACGGGAACGATTTTAGCTATTATTTTAGATCCAATTTTTCTATTTGGGTTAAAACTTGGTGCTACTGGGGTTGGTATTGCTAATATTTTAGGTTATGTGGTGACTGATATTATACTAGTTTATTTTATTTTGAAAAAAGCTCAGTTTATCACTCTGGACCCTAAAAAGATGAGAATTGATGGTAAGTCAATTAAGGACGTAATTGCGATCGGAATTCCAGGTTCAATCACTAATTTTGCTCAAAGCTTTGGCATGGCTTTATTAAATTCCTCATTAGCTGTTTATGGTGCGAACAAAGTGGCAGCGATGGGAATTACGCAAAAGGTCTATAGTATCGTGATCCTGGTAATTGTTGGCTTCACTTTTGGTGCTCAGCCTTTGCTAGGTTATAATTATGGCTCTAAAAATTGGCGACGTTTAAAAGAAATTCTACGTTTTGATATCTTAGTTCAAGTTACTTATGCCGTTATAGTTGGCGGCTTATTGATCATCTTTGCCCGGCCCGTAATTGCATTATTCATGAATCAGCCAGATATTGTTAATGCTGGTAGTTATATGTTGCTAGCGACGATAATTACGACACCGGTTGTGGGAACTGTGCTAGTTTACACAACTATTTTTCAATCGATTGGCAATGCTTGGGGTGCTTTCATCATGGCCATTGCTCGTCAGGGAGTAGTTTATTTCTTAGTATTGGAATTAATGAAAATGATTTTAGGCTATCACGGAATTGTTTGGTCACAGGCAATTAGTGATGTTATTACTTGCGTGATTGGTTTCTTCATCTATGAAAAGAGCTTGGATTTGAAGGATAAGATTAATAAAAACTAGTTCAATTAATTAGAAAGCACTTAATTTTTAACATTAAGTGCTTTTTCTTGATGGTCGTCAATTTCTGCTAACAACATTTCTCCTAAACTAAAACATGAAAAGCAAAGGAGAATATAAATGGTAAAAATTCAACAATTTTTTGTTAAACATCAAAAAATAATTTTGGCACTTAATACTGTGCTGATTTTACTTGCGGAAGCAGCTAAATGGTTATTCCATATCAATGCTGCTTATCAAGTTCTGATGCTAGTAGTAGGAGTTATTGGTTTAATTCCAATATTGTTAACAGCTATTTCATCATTGAAAGTAAAATTAATTTCCATTGATGTTTTGGTGTCATTGGCAGTAATTGGCGCTATTATTATTGGCGAATTTAATGAAGCAGCAATTGTGACCTGGCTTTTTGCATTAGGTGGTGTTCTAGAAGAACTTACTCTTAAAAAGACGCGTAAAGCTGTATCTGATTTAACTAAAATGGCACCACGAACTGCGTTAGTCTTACAAGATGACGGAACAACAGAAGAAGAGGACGTAGATTTCATTGATCCTGGTGAAAAGATTTTGATTAAAACTGGAGATCAAGTCCCAGTTGATGGAAAAATTGTTGCGGGTTCAGGTTATCTAAATGAAGCTAATGTTAATGGTGAGTCGAAACCAGCCGATAAAAAACAAGGTGATCAAGTCTATGCCGGTACAATTCTAGAAGATGGCACCTTGACAGTAGAGACTACAGCAGCCGGAGATGATACTACCTTTGGCAAGATTATCGAAATGGTAGAGGAAGCTCAGGATTCTAAATCTCATACTGAGAAGTTGATCAATCGTTTTTCTAAATACTACACTCCTGCGGTATTAGTGATTGCGATTATTGTAGGCTTAATTACAAGAGACTTCAAATTAGCAATTACAGTAATGGTTCTAGGTTGTCCAGGTGCTTTGGTTATTGGAGTTCCCGTTTCAACTGTTGCCGGTATTGGTAACGGAGCTAAAAATGGCGTGATGTTTAAGGGCTCTCAAGTAATGGATGCAGCTCGTAAAGTCGATGAAATTGCCTTTGATAAAACTGGTACTTTAACAGTTGGTCACCCAGAGGTTAATAAAATTGAAGTTCTGAGTGGTAATAAGGACGAAGTTGTTAACCTGGCTGCTAACATTGAGTCTCAAAGCAATCACCCGTTAGCTAAAGCAATGGCTAAGCTTAGTGAGCAAAAGATTGATCAAATTGAGACTAAGACAGTTAAAGGCAAGGGTATGATAGCTGACTTAGATCGAGAAAAGTATTATTTAGGTAATTTAGCTTTAATTGAAGAAAATACTTTTGCTAATCCTGAATTAACTCAAGTAGTTAATAAACTAAGTAACTTAGGAAACTCTGTTGCAGTCTTGGCTAATAGTGATCAAAGTAAATTGGCTATTTTTGGCATTAGAGATCGCCTTCGTCCAGAAGCAGAAACCGCGTTAATGCAATTGAAGCAACTAGGTATCAAGAAGTTGGTTATGCTTTCAGGTGATAATCAAGAAACTGCTCAACAAATTGCGGCTGATTTGCCAATTGATGAAGTTCATGGGCAAATGCTTCCAGCGGATAAAGCACAATTTGTTAAGCAGGAACAAGAAAATGGTCATCACGTTGCCTTTATCGGTGATGGGGTTAATGATAGTCCTGCATTGGCTAATGCCGATGTGGCTATTGCAATCGGTAGCGGTACAGACGTTGCAGTTGATGTTTCGGATATTGTCTTAGTCAAAAATGACTTGCGTAAAATTGCCTATGCTTTATCAATTTCTAAGCGGACCGTTTTAAATATGAATGAAAATATTGTAATTGCATTGTTAACTGTTTTGTTACTGTTCATTGGGTTATTTGCAGGTTATGTCGAAATGGCTAGCGGTATGTTTATTCATGAATTTAGCATCTTAGTCGTAATTTTAAATGGTATGCGCTTAATTAGAAATCGTCGAAAAGTTGATAACCATCAATTTTCTGATAAAGAAAAAGATTTAGCATTAAACATGTAAGGAATAAGAAAGGAAGATTTTTATGCAAAAAGTAATGATGAAGTTAGGTGGCATGACTTGCCCATCTTGTTTAACCAAGATTGAAAAAGCTGTTGAAGATGTCGATGGTACAGATCAAATTAAGGTATTATTTAATGCCGGTAAGTTAAAGTTCATGATGAATGCTGATAAGGCTAATGTTGATGATGTTAAAACAGCAATCGAAAAAATGGGCTATGAAGTTAAGGGTGTAAAGGCAAAGGAGTTAAACTAATGAAGGCTGAAGAAGCATATAAGGCAGAGTTAAAGCAAAGTGACATTGATCATCATAAGCCTACAGCTGGTGCAATGGGTGGTCACATTATTGCTAATTTACTAATTCATACTTTAAAAATTAGTCAAGCTAAGTTCTTCGCCAAGGGTTCGGCTAGTTTGTTTTTAGAACAGCATGCTGATGAGTGGATCAGATATGAACAGAATGAGTTTAACCAACTAAATCAGATTTTAGTTAATAACGGTGAAAGCATACCTACTATTACTGATCAATTTAAAGAATATACTATGCTTGAGGAAGACGGATCAAGCAAGTACGAAGATGGCCAAGACCAACTTTTTGCTTTAGTAAAAGACTTTGACACACAAATCTTATTTATTACTAAGGCAATTGCCTTAGCTCAAAAAGAAGCTTGGCCAGAATTGAATGCCAATTTAATTGAACTTCTAACATGGATTAAGGGACAAATTCGTCAATCACAAATCTTCTTAGGCCATGAATTGCGTGAAGGATTATATACTGAAGAAGATGATGATGACGATGATTTTTAAGTAAAGGAAGTTTTTTGAATGGCAGAGTTGTGTGTATACTTAGTTCCATTATTTAATGCATTACCGACAAATGATCAAATGCAAATAGAAGAGCTAGTTCATCATCAGAATTATCAAAAAAGTGAATTAGTAATGGATCCTACATCAAGTAATAACTTAGTAATTGTTGCTCATGGTGGTGCTCGCCTTTATACTTTAGACGAAAATGGCCGCGAAAATCTTACCCAGATTTTAAAGACGGGTGATTATGCTGGTGAAAATTGGTTATTTGGTGAAGCAAATATCAATACTTATGTTGAAGCTACAGAAAATAGTGAGATTTGTTTGCTTAATCGAAATGACTTTTTAGCGCTAATGAAAAAGAAACCAGAATTAAGTATTCAACTCTTAGAGCAAAATATCATTAAAGTACGTGCTATGCATAGGCAAATTCAATTACTTAGTTTGCCTAAGGTGGAAGCTCGTCTATTTAGTTATTTGCAGGCTTATGCAAAACAAGTGAATAAGAACTCATTTACTTTGCCACTAAAAATGAAAGATTTAGCCTTGTATTTAGGTACTACTCCTGAAACTTTATCGCGTAAATTCGTACTCTTAGAAAAGCAAGGAACCTTAAAACGAAAACTACGTCACATTGATTTATTCTAATTATTATTAAAGATCTACGAGCCAATGGTTCGTGGATTTTTTTATTAAGAATTATCGCATGGTAGTTTTTAAATTAGCGAAAAACCAACTCCTTTGATAAAATTTTATTTAAATGAGGGAGACACTATGTCACTAATTTATATTCGTCAAGCTGCCAAAAATGACCTTGAACAAATTATGCCGATCATTGATGAAGCAAAAAAGTTTTTAAAAGAAGAGGGGAACCCACAATGGCAGAGTGGTTATCCCAATGTTGAAACAATTACGGCCGATATTGAAAACGGTGTAGCCTAGTTTTTAATCGTTGATCAAAAAATCGCGGGGTACACTGCGATTACAGATGGGCCTGATCCCAATTATAAAAAGATTGATGGCAAATGGAATAATGATCTTGATCCTTATGTGGCAATTCATCGCGTCGCCATTTCTGATGAGTATCGCGGGATGCATCTTGCTAGCTACTTAATGAGCAGTTTGATTTCGATGCACTATGCGGAAGGCGTAAGGAGTTATCGCGTTGATACTTTTAGAACCAATGATGTGGTTCAGCATATAGTTGAAGATGCTGGCTTCGTGAAACGCGGTAATATCAAAAACACGGATCCAATTGATCCGTATCGTGTGGCCTTTGAATTGAATTTGTAGTTTTTTGATGAATAGAGGGAGCTTAATTGCATCCCTCTTTTTTAGTAGAATATAATAAAAATAGATTACTAAACATAAGGAAGTAAAAAATATGAAAATTGGATTTATTGGTACCGGCGTGATGGGTACCGGCATTATTAATAACTTACTCAAGAATAATTATGATGTGACTGTTTACAATAGAACGAAGGCTCACGCTCAACCAGTCTTGGATAATGGAGCTAAGTGGGCAGATAATCCAGCTGCCTTAACCAAAAAAGTAGATGTTTTATTCACCATGGTTGGTTTCCCTAAAGATGTGGAAGATATTTACTTTGGTGAAAATGGCATTATGAATGCCGCAAGAGCCGGTCAATATATTATCGATATGACCACAAGTAAGCCAAGTTTGGCACAAAAGATTGGTCAACTTGGTGATGAAAAGGGACTGCATATTTTGGATGCTCCAGTTTCTGGCGGTGATATTGGCGCTAAAAAAGGTACTCTAACTGTGATGATAGGTGGTCATAAAGAAGACCTAGATCATTTGCAGGATTTATTTATGACGTTTGCTAGCAAGTTAAATTATTTTGGAAGTTATGGTAGCGGTCAACATGCCAAGATGGCTAACCAAATCATGATTGCAGGAACAATGACCGGTATGACAGAAATGCTGGTTTATGCAAAAGCCGCAAACTTAGATTTAGAACAGGTTTGTCAAACCTTGCAATCAGGTGCTGCAGAGAATTTTAGTTTAGGTTCATATGGTCCAAGAATTCTAAAGGGAGATTATACTCCTGGCTTTTTTGCTAAGCACTTTTTAAAAGATTTGCGTATTGCCCTAGAAGAAGCCAACAAGATGCAGTTAGACTTACCTGCGACTAAAGAAGCAAAACATTTGTATGAGGTATTGGTTGATCAAAAGAAATTGGGTAACGATGGTACACAAGCTTTAATTAAATTGTGGTGGAAATAATGAGCTTCAGAACTCCGTTAGCTGATAAAATGCGACCACAAACTTTGCAGGATGTGGTTGGGCAAAAAGAGTTACTAAAAGAAGATGGTCCTCTGCGCAAGATTATTGAACAAAAAGTAATGATTCCGTTGATTCTCTGGGGACCGCCAGGTACGGGAAAATCTAGTCTGGCTCAGATTATTGCTAAGCAATATGACCTACCATTAGCAACATTTAACGCTTCGATTGATAACAAAGCAAAATTAGATCAATTTATTAAAACGTATCCATATCAATCTTTTGTTTTACTAATCGACGAGATTCATCGGATGACGAAGACCCTGCAGGATTTTCTACTCCCATACTTGGAGAAAGGTCATATTTTGTTAATTGGGGCAACGACTGAGAATCCGGTAATGTCATTGGTGCCTGCGGTTAGATCACGTTGTCAGATTTTTGAATTTAAGGCATTAAGTGATGATGATATTGAAACAGTACTTCAACGGGCAATTAAAGATGTTTTTCATCTGGATTCAGATAAAGTTGAAGATGGATCTTTGAAGACAATCGCTACTGCAGCTGATGGGGATCTTCGTGTTGCTTTAAATATTTTAGAGACAATCCATGCGATTGATCCTGATCAAATTACTATTAAAGCAGTCAAAGAATTTGCCAAAGATCAGAACTTTAGCTACGACAAAAATGCGACCAAACATTATGATTACTTGGCCGCTTATTCTGATTCGATGGCTGGATCGGACACTGATGCCGCTTTGTATTACTTGGCTGTTTTATTAAAAAATGGCGATCTGCCTTCGGTTGTGCGCAGATTAAGAGAGATTCCGTATACTTATATCGGCTTGGCTAATCCTGAGCAGGTTACTCAGATCGTCGTTGCAGCTAATCAAGCCGAAAAGGTTGGGATGCCTAAGGCAAAATATTCGCTGATGTTTGCCACGATGTTAATGTGTATTTCTCCGAAATCAGGTGCTTTTGATGAAATCTGGGAAAAGCTAGACAAAGATACTGAGCATCCCAGTCAGCATCCCATGCCGCGAGGACTGCGGGATATGCATTATAAACATTCCGAAGAAATTACTGGTGGTGGCTTAATTGATTCACCATTCGAGCAACCTCATCAGATTGCTCGGCAGAATTATATGCCTAAAGGTTTTGAAGGAAAGCAATATTATTATCCTAAGGATAATGCTAATGAAAGAAAGTTGTTCCAGCAGTATTTGAAGTTGCATCGTTACATTTATGGTAAAGATTATTTGAAATAAGGAGTAAAAATGTATCCTGATAAATTTCACTTAACAAAAGAACAAAATAGACGTTTTGCTAAGAAAAATTTGGTTAGACTGGCGTTTACAAATTCACGTTTTGATAGATTAAACATTACATTACCATAGACCCAAACGATTATTGACGGCATGAGTGCGGCTGATGTTTCTATTGATGATATAAAGGTAATTGTTCAACTAAAACGTGGATGGCAATGAAAGAACTGCAACATTAGCTGCAAATAAAGTGATGATCGATCATGGTGCCGGTTTAATTAATGTACCACTTGATAAGTGGGATGCTTGGAATGATTTAATCAGTAAATATTATTTATTAGGTGATACGAAAGAGCTTAAAGATTGGACTTATGCTAATGGAATTCAAGGTGTGACTTTTGATTATAGTCAGAAGTTGCCTAAGCCTGATATTAATCCTGCAGATTATGAATAAACGTTTGTGAAAAGGTGGGATTTTTTTATGAAACAAGATATTGTAACTTACCCTGTAATTTTAACTGAATACAACGATGAATTAGGTCATTATTATGTAGTGACCTCACCTAATATAAAAGGTTTAGTAACTGATGGAGAAACAATTACGGAAGCGCTTTTTAACGTGAAAGATGCAATTGCTACAATGCTCATTGGAATTAAATATCCTAAGGTTCAAGATCCAAGAAAATGGAGGTTGGAAAAAGATCAGCAAACTTCTTGGGTAACAGTTAATATGACAAAATGACTTAGTAAAAATAGTTTGGAGCAATCGATCTAATTCGATTGCTTTTTATTTGAAACTGTCAAATCTTTTGTGTAAATAGATCTTTCTCGTAAATTGATTTTTTAATGTTTTATTTATTCAAAATAGGATTCTAAGGTATCCTGGACCTGACCAAAGCCTTTATGAATTCGGTTGAAGTAGCGGTCATTGTAGCTCATTGCTTGGATGCCAATGAAAGTATCAAGCGACTGTTCAGTTGGAAACTCTGCTTTGGGCTTAGCCTTGCGTTTCAGCGATCAGTTCTTACTTAACGATGACTATTTTTGCTAAACAAATGACGGTGCTAATGGTGCAGCATCCCTGGACAATGTGGCTCTTGTTATTAGTTCCAATTGCTTTAACTTTTGTGATTAATTTTAGAGCAACCAGAAATCCGGTGGCTAGCTTTATTCTGCTGATGATTACGGCAATTATTTATGGGATAACTTTTGCTTTCATTGCAGGAGCTTATACGGGTGAGGATATCGCTTCAGCCCTTGTTGCTTCGGCAACCGTGTTTGTCACTATGGCCATCTTGGGGACTGTTATTAAAAAAGACTTAAGTAGGTGGGGTTCATATGCTTCAGCTGCTTTGATCGGTTTGATTGTTGCCATGCTGGTTAACTTATTTTTGAAAAATCCAATGATTGATTATATTTTCTCATTTATTGCAGTCATTATTTTCACTATTTTAACCGCTTGGGACGCACAAAGAATGAAGAATATCTATTTGCAATTTGGTAATAGTGGTTCTACAAATGGGTTAGCGGTTTTAGGTGCTCTGCAGCTTTACTTGGATTTTGTTAACTTGTTCTTACAATTCTTGACTATTTTCGGTTCAAGTGATGATAACAATTAGGATTAGGTTGAGCATTTTCATGAAAAGAGTCGACGATTTTGTCGGCTTTTTCTTTTACCAGTTTCTAGCAAAAATTTAGAAATTATAGTATGATGAGTTCAATAATTTTAGAAAAGGAATTTATGCCATATGTTAAGCACCGTATTTTAGTCTAGAGGGGCTAATTTACATGTTCCCTCTAGAAAAGGAAAAACTATTACTAAATTTTCTTGAGGATGAACAAATATAAATGAAAAAATTGAATAATAATGAACTTGGTTTTGATCGCGTTAGAAATATGGTAGCTGATTACGCTACTACACCTGAGGCAAAGGACAAACTTCAAACAATGCACCTGCGCACTAGCGTTAACTCTGTTAACTTATTGTTAAATGAAACGGCAGAGATGTTAAAAGTTTTGCGAACAGGACAGCATGTACCGTTTGTCTCATCAGATTCGCTGAAGCCGTTATTGCAAAAAGTGGATAAGGGGCTTATTTTAAATGCGGTTGAATTAGAAAAAGTTGCCGATTTAATTCGTGTTAATCGCCTGTTAAAGCGATTCCTAATTAAACAAACGGATTCTCCTATCTTAAATAGTTATGCCACAGAGATCATTATTTTAGATAGGCTCGAAAATGATATCTATCATCAAATTGAACATGGAGAAGTATCCAATGAGGCAGATCGTGATCTAGCTAGGTTTCGTATCCAGGTTAATAAAATAAATGAGGATATCAAGACAAGTTTGCAGCATTTTTTGCAGGGAAAAAAGTATCAAAACGCTTTGCAAGAGAGAATGATCGTTGAAAGGGATGGGCACTACACTTTACCAGTTAAAGCAAGTTATCGTGATGTCTTTTCAGGTCAGACCGTTGATGTTTCAAATCACGGCAGTACCGTGTATATTGAACCCAATAAAGTGGCCAATCTAGTAGATCAAAAAATCCAGCTAGAGAGTCAAATTTCTGCAATTGAGATGCAAATTTTAGGCATGCTTTCTGCTGAAATATTTGAGAAACTAACCGAGATCAAGCAAAATATGCAGATCATCACAGATCTCGATGTGATTTTAGCAAGAGCAAAATACGCGCTGGCGATTGGTGCCGTTCGACCAAGTTTGAATATACAGAATAAGCTAATACTAGTGGAGATGAAACATCCCTTGTTGGATAATCCTGTTCCATTATCTGTAGAAATCGGTAATCCGCAAAGAGGCTTAATTATCACTGGGCCAAATGCCGGTGGTAAAACTGTTACGTTAAAAACTATTGCTTTGAGCATTTTGATGACCGAATTGGGTTTGTTTTTGCCAGCACAAAAATGCGATATTCCAGTTTGTGATCATGTTTATTCATTGATTGGCGATCAGCAGGATATCGATAATTCATTGTCCACTTTTTCTGGTGAAATGGTAAAGATTAGCCAGGTACTTCAGCAGGCTCAAAAGTATAGTTTGATCGTGTTAGATGAATTAGGGAGTGGGACAGATCCTGATGAAGGTTCTGCCTTAGCGATTGCCACCTTGCAAGAATTGCAACTAAGGGGATGCATTGTTGTTGCAACTACTCACTACAGTACGATCAAAGATTTTTCAGTTAAAAATCCGGCCTTTATGACGGCTTCGATGGATTTTGATCTAGAAAAGCTAACACCAACCTATCGTTTGATCATGAATCGAGCTGGTGAGAGTCGGGCACTATGGATTGCTGAAAGATCAGGGATGCCACAGAAAGTTTTGCAGAGTGCAACGCAAATTTTGACTACAGGCGAATTACCACTAAGAAAAAGCAAAGTTATATTTAAAGAACCAAATAAAAAGGAGCACACAAAAACCATTTTTCATAAAGGGGATATTGTTTTTGTAGGTGATTTGAACAAAGAAGCAATCTTTTATAGCGATGCCCAAGTAGCTAATAAGATTGTGGTTTTTGTAGATAAAGAATTCCGTGAGGTTCCTATCAAACGAGTTGAATTGCGAAGAAAAGCGCAGGATTTATATCCAGCTGGATATAATTTAGACTTGCTTTTTATCAAAGATTGGCAAAAATATAAGTTTAATAAGGACTTGAATCGTGGTTCTAAGAAAGCTTGGAAAAAGTTGAAATAAAAGGGAGAAGTGAATAATGTTTTTAACAGATTTCATTAGTGGTGGAAGTTGGTTTTTACCGCTAATCATTGTGTGCCTTGTTTTCGGTATTGTTGCAACCTATGCTAAAAAGACGGGAAAGACTAAACTAGGAAAGATAGTTGATTCTTTCGCGTATCTCTTGATGCTAGTAATGCTGATTATTAGTTGGATATTGTATTTCCGTGGAGAATATAATTTTATCAGTTCAGCAATTTGGACAGTCGTAGTGATATATCTAATTGCTTCACAACTTTTAAAACAATTTGATGATCGCTGGAAGGAAAAATACGGCGTAGCTATTTTTCATCGAATTAATATGGCAACAACGGGAGTCTATATTTTACTTGTTGCTCTCCTTATTCTCATGGGCTCGCATTTCACTACAATGGGATGGTTAATTACTGGTATTTTTCTTGTGATTGCTGCAGGAGTAAGCTATATTTTCCAAAAAAGTGAACAATAAAGAAAGGACGGTGTCATGAAGACAGCGCCTTTTTACTAGATTAATTAACTTTAGAAAAATCGAATTTGCGATATTTAAGTGCTGCTGATTTGTCTTTAAAAATAGCTCCATTGGTTGCTTTTGGATTGGTGCCATAGCTCATGAAAAGACAAGGTTGACCTTTGAATTGTCCTGGTCGATAAACCAAGTCAACTAGGTCTAAAAAACCACGGACTTTCAGTGAATTATTGACACTTTTAACAACTACGGCATTGCCGGAATATTCTTTGTTTTGCTTTTCTGAATGACGATTTAATTTTAAATTAGGATCGGTCTGCTGGTAAGCTGCGGCGCCGTTGATTGTATGAGTCGTGATGACCAATTTAGTTGCGTTTTTCTCATAGGCATTAGCGCGATACCAGGTGCCGCGATATTGGGTAGGGATGGTAGCTAGTTTGAAGCCCTTATATTTTTTGTGTAAGTCAATTTTATTGGTGAATTTTTTGGATGCAGTAGAGGGATGCTTTTTGGAAGAACTAGTTGAATGCTGTGATACTGCATGTTCTTCGGTATGGTGAGCGGTGCATCCCGCGAGCAAGAAGCTCATTAATAAAGTAGCTGAAATTAAAGTGATTTTTTTCATTTTTGACCTATGTGTTTCTATGAATTTATTTGATATTTTTGGCTTATATCATAGCAAACCTACCATTTTGATTCAAATCTATTTGCAGTAAATAGGTTTTCATGCTATTATAGCTTCATCAATTGAAATTCAAAGTTAGAAAGAAGGGTCGCCATTGCGTCTTTAATCTTGCAAAAACAAGCGTAGTTGAATAATTATTCCAGTTTTAGATGGAGAGACTATGCACTTTGGGCAAGATACGCAATGACGAATTACCTTCTTTTTTGATGCCTAAAAAGTAGGAGAGAGTCTGCATTTGCCAAAGTGTAGACTCTTTTTTGCGAGGTGATCTAATGAGCAACATTAGAATTTCAAATTTGTCATTTAGATATGAAGACAGCAGTGAGAACATTTTTAACAATTTGGATTTAAACTTAGATAGTTCATGGAAGCTTGGGCTTGTGGGAAGAAACGGTCGCGGAAAGACGACATTCCTTAATATCTTGCGGGGTAAACTTCATGGCTTGGGCAAAATCCAAACTAAATTGAATTTTTCGTATTATCCAGTTTCAATTAATGATCCGACTAATATTACTTTATATGAGTTGCAGGACCAAGTACAATTCGAGCAGTGGGAGTTAGAGCGGGAATTAAACTTAATGGGTGTTGATCCCAATTTGTTGTGGCAACCCTTTAATACCTTAAGCGGAGGTGAACAGACGAAAGTTTTATTAGCCTTGTCATTTACTGATCAAGATTCATTCCCGTTGATTGATGAACCAACTAATCATTTAGATGAAGATAGTCGCGAGGCAGTAAGCGAATACTTGAGAAAGCATGATAAAGGCTATATTGTAGTCAGCCACGACCGTGATTTTTTAAATCAAGTAACTGATCATATTTTAGCTATTGAAAATACTGAAATTCATCTGTATCAGGGTAATTATGCTAGTTACGAAGATACGAAACAAAAACGGGATGAGTTTAATCAGGCTAAGAATGAAAAGTTGAAGGGTGAAGTTAGAAGATTAAATGATTCTTTGCAAAAGAATCTAATGTTTGCCAATCGTTCAGAAAGTACTAAAAATGCTGGGCGAAAATACAAAGGTAAAGCAAATCATCGTGCATTTCATCCTTTAAGTTTTGATGTAACTAAGATAGCGGCTAATGATATGCGGCGAGCTAAGAATATTGAGCATCGTTTGCAGAAAAATATAGCAGATAAGAAAGGTTTAATGACCAACATTGAAGAAGTTCCTGAGCTTACGATGAATTTTCAACCAAATTATCATCAGACTTTGCTTGAAACGCAACACTTAAGTTTGAAAATAGCAGGTAAGGATTTATTTAAAAATTTAAATCTAGTAATTAAAAATCATGGCGTAGTCTCACTTGAAGCCAAAAATGGTTCTGGCAAGTCAACTTTTTTTAAGTTGCTACAAGGTAAAACGGATGAAGTAAGTTACCAAGGTAAGTTTACTTTGGCTAATGGGTTATCAATTTCATATTTACCTCAAGATTTCACTGAGTATACAGGCAGTCTGAAGGATTTTGCGCTCAAACAAAAGATTTCTTATGAAGAACTGCTCAGTAACCTAAAGAAGATTGGCTTTCCTCGATCTGCTTTTAACACGCCGATTGAAGAAATGAGCATGGGTCAACAAAAGCGAGTGGCCTTAGCTAAATCGTTAGTTGAACCATCTGACCTTTATTTTTGGGATGAACCAGCAAATTATCTGGATGTCTTTAATCAAGATCAATTGATCAAGTTGTTAGAAGAAGTTAAGCCAGCTATGCTTCTGATCGAGCATGATCAATATTTCATTGAACAAGTGACGAGTCAACGAGTTAAATTGAGATAAAATCTAAAAAGTGAGCAAGACCAGATTTTAGTAATGGCATGATAATACTAAGCAAAGAGGCCCTAAGAAAATTATTTTTAGAGCCTCTTTCTTAATTTTCAATTTCGTAATTCTTTTTAACTTTAAGGTCTGTTATTGCAACAAACAAGTCAGTATTCTTTTGAAATAAATCTAGAATGCTTTGCGGGGTATTCTTTTTAAAAACAACAGTGGTACAGTTCTCCTTTAGATCGTCTTTTGAAGTTTTGACCCATTTAGCGATTTTAGCAAGTATCACTTCTTCAGGAGAGGGCGCACGTAGGATATCCATCGGTTCAATTCTTTCCATAACCTAGTTTCTCGCTAATATTTACTTTTCAATCTTGTATTCTTTATGGGCGGGAAATGGAATAAGATCATAATTCTTCTCATACAATTTCAGGATTTCTGTAGGGGTGTTCTTTTTAAATATGATGGTTGCAATCTTATCTTTATCAGGCTTTGCAGATGCAATCCATTTTCCAATTTTACCAATTATTTCTTCTTCAGGACTTGGCATTCTGAGGATGTCCATATGAGTTATAAATTTAGTGTTTTCTACCATAATTAAGTTCCTCCATGATTAAATCATTTAAAATAGGATCTTTGGAACCGTGAATAGCATAAACTTCTGCTATTACTTCATTCACACTATTGTTCTTGTAGTTAGCTTTAGCGTATTCAAAAGCTAAGTTAGCGTAAGTACTTACATTTTCAATTAGGTATGAGTAATTATTATTCAATTGATGCGTAATATATGATTCTAAATTTGAATCAAAGTCATTTTTAGCTTCTTGTAAATTATTATACTGTTTTTTATGTGATCGATAAAATCTTTTAATTGCATCCCAATGTAATTTATGACCCAGTTCATGTCGTATAATTTCTTTTAAATCTGTAGCAATAAATAAATTTTGGTGAGTAATTTCATCAATTTGCTCAGTTGAATGGTAAAAATTATTAAAAAATATAACGTTATCTTCAAAAGCATAAGAAGAAATTGCTCCATTTCCTAGCTTCTTGTTTGAAACAACTACAATAGGCGGTACAAGTTGAGGATCAAATTTAACTAAAGTTCTATTCAATAAAGCTACGCAGTCTCGATAATTTTTGCTTTTGCCTTCTACCCAAATACTGTATGGCTGTTTGCTAACTTGTTTAACATGCACTCGTACTAAGGCTTGTCTGTTGTTAAGAAAAATGTACTCTTTCTTTTTGGATAAATAGTCCATATTTCAACCTCCATTATTTATTACGCAAAAAATTGCATAAATTTTTTGAAGGTTGACTGTCTTAAGAAAAAATTTAGAAATTAATCGGGGGTAGTTCTAAATACAGTTATTGTGTATTTAATCTTTGCTGTCCTTTCAATTGGACTATTAATACTAGCGGAAGTATTGGTAAAAACTGGTATTTTATCTAAAAACTATGGTTGGACGTTAATTCTCATCCGATATATTATTGCAATTGTAGCACTAATTTTATACAGCCAAAAAGTAGTTCATAATAAATTTAATTTTGAGTTTGATTTAAAATGGCCTTCAATTATTGGTTGGGTAGTGACACTAATTTTTATTGTTTTTAATTTCTGGTATATAGGGGATAATGATTTTACGCTATCCAATAATGGACTCTCTTCGTTGTTATATTGTTTGGGGCCAGCAATATTTGAAGAATTGTGGTTAAGAGGGTTAATATTTAATCGATTAAGGATAGTCAATAAGTTGGATCATCCTCTTTTTAAGGCAACTTTTATATCAGCTGCTTTGTTTGCAGTATTGCATCTTATTCTTCCAGATTATAGCAATTGGCTGGACTTATTGACACAAATAATTACTGCTTTTGGTCTGGGCGTTTTGTTTGCAGGAATTTACTGTATAACAAATAATTTAGCTTTAACCATGTTGATACATTTCAGTGAAAATTTTAACTCTTATTTCATTACGTATTTACCATGGTTTGATGATTTCGATTTGAATGATTTCATTGTGAACCTAATTCAAACATTTATATATTTAATTATTGGTATATTTCTATTGTGGCTATTCTGGAGAAAGAAAAATTCTGTTAAAAGAAATGATTAGTTAAATTCTCTTTTCTAACCTTTCTACGCCAGAAATAAAGGTCAAACAGAATATTAACCTTACTGAGTTTGCCATAGTCGTGTTTTAAATAATGATAACAAGAGAAAAATCTTTTCTTTAATTTCTCAGGTGGGACGAATTGACCGCGTACGCATAGACGAGTATCTGTGTGTGCGCGGTATTTCATTTGGATTACGCGGCCGACGCCAATCACTGCTTGATTGTTTTTATTATAGGAAGAAAGTGGGATATTGATAAAGCAATTGGTTAGCATATATTTGACACTAATTTTTCTGAGTCTTTGCTCGTTAATAATTATCTTAAAAAGTTTTGGACTAATTCTAAACCATTTTTGCTGGCCGTTTTACCAGTTCAACTTTGATCGTTAAGTATTTTCTGCGCTTTTTACCTTGATACATAAATTTTTCCAGATGAATATTTTCTCATATATAATTATGAATTAATGTGGTCAAAAACAAAACAGTTAATTTCTGAAGATGAAAAACTTGTATTCCATCATGAATGTGCTATTATAAAGTTTCGCTGATGAATATCAGCGCTAAAGCAGAATAATAAATAGAATTAGAGCTAAAAATTTTAGATAGTTTGCACTTATATTTTTGTAAAAGTGCATTAGAGAAATAGTAAGAAATATAGAGATGGTGCTCTACGTTCTTGATATATCAATATCAAGGGGGCGGAGTCTATCCTCTGATAATCTTGCTATTCTCCAATATAGCTGTCTTCATTTTTAGCTCTATTTTTGTTTATTATTCTGCTATTTTTATACCTAAAAATGTTGATCGTCAGGAAAGGTGGCGTTGCCAATGTAGCTTAATCGGTGTCGTCTGTTGTTTGCATTAACTAGAAAGAAGAATTCTCATGAATAAAATTGGTTTCAACATGCATCCCGAAAAAGAAGCAAAGAAGAACCCATGGCAAAAGCAATAAAGCAAGTATTCTACCATCTTTGGGAAGGAGACTTACTTGCCGATTGATTTTGAAAAGCAAATTAAGCCGCAACGGAAGGTAATCGAATTGCGTGGATTGCAGGGAATCATGACTAATTTACCGCATGAATATGATCATGAAAATTTTACGAACGACTTGTTCGGCGATGATGTCGTAAATTTTGAATAAATGAAAAAGACGCATTTGCGTCTTTTTTCTTACCTCAAATATAGCTGTTTCAAATTTTCCAATGCAGTTTTAGCAGAGTTGGCTACGCTTAAGCTGCGCCCATATTCACGATACTTCTCTTGCATTGTTTTTAATTCTTGGGGATGTTCAAACCAGTAGTCAATTTTATCAGCTAAAGCCTGAGCATCTCCAACAGAGAAACGATTATTTTCACTTAACGCGTAGCTACTAGTAGAAGTTAAAGGACCATCTGCAATCACTGGCACGCAACCGCTCGCAAAAGCTTCCATACAAGCCATGCCTTCGATTTCAACCTTAGCACAATGAACAATCAGATCGCTTTGTGTCATAACTTGTCGTAATTCTGCGGGAGTGAAAAACTGCATGATTGGTTGATGTGGTAATTTAGCAGCAAGTTTTTTATATTTCTTTTGTAAAGGGCCTTGACCAGCAAAGATCAAACGAATTTGTGAAGCATGCTTAGCTAGATGCATTGCTTTGAAAAGAGTTTTCTGCTGCTTTTCATGGGAAAATCTGCCGATGCACAAAATGGTGAAGGGATGACCGACTTCTTTTTTATGCGAATTATTAATGAACTTGGAACTAATGCCATTTGAAACCACAAACAGCTTTTGTTTAAAATGATTCTTTCTAAGCCAGTTTGCGACTTTTTCTGTTGGACATTGCAATGCAGCACAGTTCCTAAAAGATTTTTTTCTAAAAAAGAGCATAAAGCTCCAGTTGCCTAAGCTGTTGTTTAAAAAAGGCACTGATGAAGTGATGTTCTGCGGATAAATATGAAAGGTACCAATTACGGGTTTATCCATCTTTTTAGCAATTTTTGCAGAGCGCTAGGAAATAGGAAAGGGAGTTTCTACTTGAACAACATCCGCCCAAGTGACCGCTTGCTGGATTGTCTTTTTAACCGGTCGAGCAAAGTGAAAGCCTTGTTTGGCGATTAGAGCGCGAATAAATGGGATGTTAATGTTCAATTGTGGAACAGGATAATCGGCCTGCCCACCTAAATTAGTGGACAGAATTCGTACGTCTTGTCCCATTTTCTTATATTGTCCTACAAAGCGTTGAGTGGAAATACACATGCCATTGCTGCGGTTAAAATAGTCATCAATTACAAATAAAATCTTCATGATTAGCCCTTGTGTTAAAGTTTTTCGTTATAATGTAATCATAATAGTTTGGAGATAAGGATATGATCTTTGGATTTAATCGACGTCGAGTTATAAATAATATTAAGAAAAATGCAGAGAAAAAGCAATTCAATGCCAAAGCTGAATTGAATGATCCGGTTTTGACTAAGGAAGAAGTAAAGAAGTTAGTTCAACAGTTTTGGCAACATACACAAACTTTAAATTACCGCATACTTAATCTGATTTTTCGGAGAATTTTTGGATTAGTGGCAATCGTGTTGCCTCCTAGAAGTCGGATTGAAGGGATGCAAAATCTGCCCGATTCTCCTTCAGCTTTTATCACTGGTAATCACTACAACCAATTCGATGTGTTAATGATTAAAAGACTGGCAATGAAAAAGAAAAGCGCTTGTATGCAGTAGTAGCTGTCAGTAATCTGGTGATGCCGCATATGATTGGTTGGCTCGTGCGCAATTTTGATTCTATCCCCATTGATCATAACTTGCGCTATTTGATTCGGGATTTGCCAACATATTTGAAGAAAATCTTTGAAAAGCCTTGCTGGATTTTAATCTATCCCGAAGAAGAATTGTGGTTTAATTATCGCAAGCCTCGTCCGTTGAAAAAGGGAGCATATTTCTGTGCTGCTAAGTTAAATAAGCCGATTATTTCGACTTTTACTGAATTGCGGGCTACGTCTAGACGTGAAGTTTGGCAACGTGATTTTTATAAGACTAAAAGTATCCTTCATGTTTTGCCAACTATTTATCCGGATCCGCACTTGTCAGTTGGTGAAAATACGCAAAAAATGTGGCAAACCGATTATCAGCAAAAGAAGTCCGCTTATGAGAAGTATTATAATTGTAAATTGACGAGTGATTTTAGTAATGAAGATATTGTAGGGTATAGCCCTAGAAGAAAGAGGTAATTTATGTTAAAAGATCAACAAAAATTTGACCAATTAGGCGAAAAGTTATTTATGGATGGCGTTTTGCAAGACTTTGAGAAAAAGCATGGTCCAATCAAGGGCAGAATGATGGTAACTGAAGGTAAAATTCCACCAGAAATGCTGATGAAATTGCAGCCTGAATTGATGAAGAATCCAAAGTGGATTGTCGTAGATGGTAGTTTTGATTTTTCTAATTATACAATTGGTATGGTAGTTGGCTTGAATCCAGTGCGTCCGATTTCTAACGGTTGGTTAACTCCACAATTGAATCATCCAGGTGTCGCCCCAACGAAGAATTGGCAAGAATTCTTTATGGAAAAAGTAATGCAGAATATTGATGAAAATGGCAAGATCGATTTGCCGCTTTACAGTTTGATCTCTGATAAGAGCGATTTGACTCTGAATGGTAAAGAAAAATAATTAAAAACTGACGTTGGCATTTTAGGCTGATGTCAGTTTTTGTTTTAAAAGAAACTATTAGTTAAGTGATTTTGCTTTACTTTTCTACGCCAAAAATATAAATCAAACATGATATTAATTTTGCTTAGCTTGCCGTAATCATGACGTAAATAATGGTAGGTAAGGAAAAACTCTTTTTTTAGTTTCTCAGGTGGAGTAAATTGCCCGCGCACGCAGAGACGAGTATCTGTATGTGCACGATATTCCATTTTGATGACCCGTCCAACGCCGATTACTGCTTGATTATGTCTACTGTAAGTAGTCAATGGAATGTTGATTAGGCAATTAGTCAACATTTTTCGGGGATGTATTTTTCTTAGTCTTTGTTCCGTAATTATAATTTGAAAAAATTTAGGACTAATTCTAAACCATTTTGGTTGGCCATTTACCAGTTCTACCTTCATTGCTAGGTATTTTCTATGTTTTTGATGACGTTGCTGTTTCTTTTTCATGTCTTTACCAATTATTTCTCTATAAAGCCGATTTCTAATAAATGGTATCAAAAAAATCCATCTTGAACAAATGGTCTTGCTAGCTGTGAAAATATGAGTAAAATAAAATCTGTAAATTATTATTTTTTTGGAGGAAAAAATGAAAAAAAGTCTTTTAATTTCCCTTACTGCAAGTAGTTTATTCGCATTAGGCTTAACTGCTAGTGGCGTAAACTCAGAATCAGTTCAAGCAGCTACAAAAACGGCTTATTTAAAAAACAAGGCGTATATTTATACTTATCGTGGTCATAGAACTCGTAAGTCTATTGCTAAGAGCAAACATGTGAAGATAACTTCAACTAAGCGAATTAAAGGTCACAAGTACTATCGTTTAAGTAAAAATCGTTACATTAGAGCGGCTAATGCAACCACGCCATACTTGTTCAAAGTAACTATTCGTGAAGATTACGATGATGACAATGTAGGCGAAGTTCACGTCAGCCCTTCTCAACAATCTAAGGTAACTGGTTGGATTGGTGGTACATATATGTTTATCAAAAGAAGACTGATAAACATGGAACTGGTTGGTATAAGGTAAGCAAAAAGAGTTGGATTAAAGCTAGTGATACTAATCGTCCATATGGCAAAGCAGGCAATGATTCAAACAATGCTGCTTCATCCAGTGCCAAAAAAGTTGCAAATAACAAGGCGACGCAACCTAAAAAAGCTGTTAAGCATGCGTCAACTAACAATGCAACTAAAAACGCCGCCAGCTTAATGGACTTTTTGGCAAATAATCAGACCTTAACTGCTGCACAAAGAGCTGAAGCTCAGAAGGCTATGACCTTAAACCGGACAATTGGACTCTCAATCTGCACCTAGCTGGTTTAATGCAGATGTATCTTTGGGCGCAAAAAAGGACGCCACTAGTGCATCCAATATTAAGGCTGCTTTAACTAATATGGAAAAAGCCAACCGCGCTCGTAAACAATATGATGTGCCGGCATTAAAGGTATCACCAGTATTAGTAGCCATTTCAATGATTGATGCTGATTATCAAAAGAGTGGCTTGACTCATCCGCAATATTACAAGCAGGGTTTAGAAAACCTTGCCGCTGGTGCTGAACCAGTTAATATGTGGTTAGGTGAGAAATCTAACTGGAAGTGGAATGTTAAGAAAAATCCAAGTTTAGCTGCATATGAATTCGTTCCAAACTGGGGCGGAGTATATAATGATGTCGCAATGGGGACTAATGGCTATAAGACTTCAGGTCATTATCTTAATTTGCTTAATCGAACTCATACAGTAATGGGCATGGCTCATATGACGGGTAATTCTGATTATGGTTCTGTCGATGCATTTAACGCTTCAAGTGATGATCCAAATGGTGCATTAAGCTTGAGTCAATATAAGAATTTAGTAAATGAATGGCTTAGTAAGTAGTGATAACTGATGAAGAAAAAGAAAATTTTTTCAATAATAATTACACTGTTGTTAGTAGTTGCTTGTGGTTTAGGAACTAGAAGCAGACAAGTAGATGCAAAGACTATTACGTTAAAGGCCTACACTGCTAAAAGATATCTTAATGTTACACCAAAAAGAGCTGAAGGATTAGGCTCGGGTGGTTCTTGGATTGAAAAGCAAGTTGATAAAACGATTCGTGTTAACCATGGAAAGTATTTTACATATGTCCCAATGGTTTATACCATTACTAAAAACATGAGAGCTGTTTATGATACTGAATCGCTGACGTCTGATCAAGGTGAAAAAATGACTTTTAAACGTGGATACCTGTATGTAGCTAGAATGCCATTACATATTAGTCATTTGAAACCTAATCAAAAGTATAGATTCAGAACAGATACTTTAGGTGATAATACTCCATATGTACAGTATCATTGGATCACCAAACGAGCTAATCGTAAAGGCGTAATCTCTTTTGGTGGTCCCAGCGTTGACATTTATTTGAATTGTAATGTAAATAAATCTTTTTTGAAGAAAGCTTTACATGATAAAAGACGTATTTTGAATAGGAAGATTCAAATTTTATAATTTTGATAGGCTGTTAAAAGGTGTTTTTAATGAAAAAAGTAGTTGTATTCTTATTATCTTTAGTAATGTTAACTACTGGTAGTATTGTTTTTATTAATGATGGCAGTAATGAAGTTCAGGCAAGCAGCTTAAAAGCTTATAACGTTCCTAAGCGTTACCGCGGTCATTGGAAAAACAAAAACTGTTGGTTAACCATTAGCAAGCGCCATATTTCTGGTAATTATTTTACTAAGCATGGTACTACCTATCGTTGGACTGCTAAAGCTCAACGACACGTTTCAAATCATATTGTTTTATGTTCAAGATACAGAAAGGGGATTACTATTGGTTTAGCTGGTGGTGAGCGCAGTTATCTTGTTCGTAAAGGAAAGAATTTGAAATTGTATATTGATACTTGGGTAGAAACGTTACATAGATAATATGTAGTTCAGATAGAATTATAAATATGGAATCTCATGGCAAATGCTGTGGGATTTTTGTTTTTACTCTTCCACTATAAACATTTGTTTGATATAATTCTTTTATAAAATAAAGGAACAAATGTGCTGATTTGTATTAGAGATTACGAAAAGCGTTATTTGATCGTTAAAAAATGACATATTGGAAAGAATGTTTGAAATAAGAAAAATAAGTCATAATTTATTGCTTGTTTGTTTTATACTAATATTGTAAGCGCTAACTAAGGAGGCTTTATAATGAATATTGTTAATAATGATTTTCATAAGATTTTAACTGAAAGACATTCGGTGCGTAGGTTTGATCCATCAGTAAAGATTAGTCATGATGAAATGAACGAAATGCTGGAAGAGACTATTACGGCACCTTCAGCATGCAATCTGCAAGCATGGAAATTTATAGTTGTTGATACTAAAGAGGGTAGAGAAAAACTACATCAGTATTTCATGAAGTTTAATTTCCCACAAATTGATCAAAGTTCTGCTGTAGTCTTGTTTTTTTGGTAATACTCTAGCTTATAATAAATATAGTCAATTATGGCATAGTATGTATCAAAGTAAAAAGGTAACTAAAGAAGCAATGGAAGCAGCACTTAATACTTTCATGCCGCTATATGAAAAGGCCCCACAAGAAATGCTAGTGGTTGATTCAATGGTTGATAGTTCTCTTGCTGCAATGCAATTTATGCTAGTTGCTCGTGAGCATGGCTATGAAACTAATGCAATGGCTGGATATGATGCTAAGAAGGCGGCAATTGTAATGGGGCTTGATCCTAAACAATATGTTCCAGTAATGGCAATTGCTATTGGTAAGCATGATCCAAAGGCTGAAGCAGAAATTACTACTACTAGATATTCTCTTGCTGATCTTGTTGATTATCAATAAAGTTTTGGAGTAGATTTTAAGTATTCTGTGTAGGGAATTGTAAATTAAGTTAATAATCTAGTTTAGAAAGTGAATAAAAATAAGAGTTTAGCTTTTCAGAAATGGCTTGATTACAAGGATTTTTTACTGTATTCTCCACGTAGGTGGAGGTGATCCTGACCTCATGGGAATACGGCTCAGTTCTTGAAAGTGTTCTCCACGTATGTGGAGGTGATCCTGAATAGCTTAGAAAAAGCACAGCATTAGTTAGGTGTTCTCCACGTATGTGGAGGTGATCCTTGAAGTTGATCAGACACAGTACAGTCATTTAGGTGTTCTCCACGTATGTGGAGGTGATCCTCAATGAAGTTACGCGCTATACTGATTTTATTCGTGTTCTCCACGTATGTGGAGGTTTCTATTCACATAAAAATATCCTCGACTGTAACACTGTAACTGTCGAGGATGTTCATTCTATCGGTCTTTGCTATCTATTAATTTGTAAAATGTCTTCCTTAGCATGAATCAGTTCAGTGACAAACTGGCAATATGGCGTAGCTACACTGTGTTTTAACCCTTTGCGCCAAACTGCACCATCAATATAATCGATTTCAGTTGGTCGATGGTTTTGAATTAAATCTTGATACATTGAAGGATAATGTGGAGTATCAAATAGGCTTTCTACATGTCTAATAACCTCGGCACGATCTAGATTGACGCCTTCATACTGAGCGATATCAGCGAATTCTTGTACAATATGTCTAGTTAAAGTATCCGCTTCATTGGTATGACCATATTCTTTGCAACTAGCTCCCAGCAATGCGCATAAGGCATTAACTACACCGTTAACACAAGCTTTACGCCATATAGAATACATTACGTTTTCGCTATAACTTGCGTTTAAACCGGCATCATCTAAGATTTTGACAATCTTTTCAGTCTCATTTTTACCTTTAGGATCAGGATCAAGGCATTGAATTTCAATATTACCGTTATCATTAGCAAAAGTGATATGACCAGGTGCTGTTATCATTGACGCTCACATGGTTACACCCATGATAATGTGATCACGTTGAACGAATCTGCTTAGTACTTCTTCGTGGCCTAGGCCATGAGCAGACATAAAACATAGGTATTCTTAGAAATGATTGGTTTTAGATTATTTAGCATCCCTTCAAGCTGCATTGATTTGGTAAAAACAATCAACAGATCAACATTCTCACGTTGCTCATCAATTTCTTCAGGATTATAAATTGGCATTTTTTCAGTAATTTCTTGATCTTTCACTTTAGCAATTACGCCATTTTTACGCACGGCTGCGATATTTTTATCCCAGCTATCAATTAGAGTAACATTATTATTAGCTCTCTTTAAATGCCAGCCAAACTTCGAGCCCATTGCGCCAGCTCCTGCAATTGCAATTCTCATCGAAAAATCCTCCTTGTGTTATTAGTAATCGCTTTCAATGTAAACTAAATAGCAAATTTTGGCAATAATTATTGTCTTTTTTGAAGTAAAATTAAAGTTATACATAAATGAAAGGGAGATACCCAAATGAAAGCATTATCCGTTCGTGGTGACTACGTGATGAGTATGATTAGTGGTCGCAAAAAAGTAGAATATCGCAGTTGGAAGACGAATTATCGTGGTCCAATACTGATGTGCTCGACAACAAAAAAGGTGGCTGGAGCAGCGCCAGGATATGCCTTGTGTGTAATGAATTTAGATCACATTATTTGGAGTGATTTTGATCAATGCTATTATTGGTACATTAATTTAGAAAATGTTATTGAGCCAATTCACGTTAAGGGGCAACTAAAATTGTTTAACGTTGATGATAAGTTGATCAAGCCGATTAGTCATAAGGAATTTGACCGAAAAGTTAAATCATTAATTTATTATCCTAAGAAAAAGAAAACATAACTTGATGAAAAGTCACGCTTTCTTAATTTACTTCAATTTGACATCCCAAGCTGCAATTTGTTTATCACCATAAAACTTGCGATATAGTTGTTTAGTTTTCTTGCTTTGATATGCTTTAACTATTTCGTGATAGATTCGCTGGTTCTTTTCTGTGGAGCGAGCACAGATGATATTAATCCATTGCTTGGAATCCTTATTTAACGGTTCGACAAAAATTGTTTGTTTTTTACCTAAACCAGCAGGTCCGGCAAAATCATTATTGACCACAGCTGCGTCGACATCTTCAATCATTCTACTAATGTGTTCGGATGCGATTTCTTTAATCTTAAAATGGTGAGGGTTACTAGTTATATCAGCAATTGAGACTAGAATCTTATGTGGACGCAATTTAATCAATCCTGCATTTTTTAGCACGAATAGAGCACGTGATTCGTTGGTAGAGTCACTAGGAACGGCAATCGTTGCTCAATCTGGCAAATCAGATAGGTGATGACATTTTTTGCTGTAAAGATGAATAGGAGAAAGGAATGATTAACTATTATATAATGAAAAGCAGAAATAAGTAGAATAAGATAGAAGCATATGCTATAATCTTTCTCAAAGGCAATATGTGGAGGTGAAGATTATGGCTATGCTTAAACCTAGAGAGATGGCTGACCGTTTAGGAATTACAGTACGTACTTTGCAGGAATGGGATCGCAAGGGAATATTTCCAGCGCACCGCACGCCTACAAACAAGCGCTATTATACCGAGCAGGATTATTTAAGATACGTTAATGGCCAGTCTAGCTCAGAAGAAGACAAGCGCAAGATAGTCGGATATGCAAGAGTTTCTACTGCTAATCAGAAGGGTGATCTTAAGGATCAAGAAGACTTTATCCGCCAATATGCGAATGCAAAAGGCATTATTCTTGATGAAATGATTACCGATATTGGCAGTGGGCTTAACTACAAGCGCAAGAAATGGAATAGACTTCTTGATGAGGTAATGCAAGGCAAGATTAAGACAATCTACATTACCTATCAAGACCGTTTTATTCGCTTCGGCTATGACTGGTTTGAGAAGCTGTGCAATCAAAATGGCACTGAAATAGTAGTGCTGAACAACCAAGAAACCTCGCCTAATGATGAATTAGTGCAGGATGTTCTAAGCATTTTGCATGTATTCTCGTGCCGACTTTATGGTTTGCGTAAATATAAGCATAAGATTAGCGAGGATAAGGAGCTGAGCCAAAAATGATTGTGAAGACACGAATCTACCAGCTATACCCTAATCAGACCATGAAGCAGGTCTTAGACGATTGGTGCGACTATCGCAGATATTGTTGGAATCAAGCACTGGCTCTATGGCAAGACCTATATATGGCTCATACTATCTTGGATAAAGTGGTTGCCACGGTTTTTATTCCCAAGCAGGATAAAAAGACTAAAAAATGGAAAGCAATTCATCGGGATCAGCACCTGAATCCTAGTCCTAACTGGCGCTTAGTGCGCGACAGAATGATCGAGCAAAAAAACGACTGGCAATATGCCTACTCTGCCCGTACTTTACAATTGGCGGTTCAAGATTTAGGCAAAGCATGGGAAAGCTTCTTTAATCAGGCTCAGCCTGATTGGGGCAAGCCAAAGTTCCGTTCCAAGAGAAATCCACGGCAAGGCTTTAAAACCGATCGAGCCAAAATCAAAGACGGGCGACTTTGGCTTGAAATGCCTAGAGAAACGCCTTATAAGGATGACTGGACTGGCATCAAGCTTTCAGAAAAGCCGCTGCCAGGCAAAATTGGCGTAGTATCCATCGTTAGAATTAATGATAAATATTATGCCTGCGTGCCGTATAAGCTAGAAACACCTGTATCAAAGGCAAAAACGGGCAAAGAAGCAGGAATTGATGTCAATGTCGGCCACTTCAATTATCAGGATGGTCAGTGCTTGATTTTGCCTGATTCGCTAAAGCATCTTTATCTTAAAATTAAGTTTTACCAAAAGCGTTTAGCTAAAAAGCGGACAGTCAACGGCAGAATTAAAGGAACGCAAAGCAACAAATACTTGAAGACGAAAGCCAAGCTTCAAGCCTGCTACCAGCGTGCCACTAATATTCAGCGTGACTTGATGCATAAGTTTACTACGAAAATGGCTGATGAATATGACCAGATTGTAATTGAAAGCTTAGACGTTAAGGCAATGCTTATGAGTCATGTAGCTTCGAAGGGCATGCAAAGATCAATGTTCGGACTATTTAGGCAACTGCTGGCTTATAAATGCGCTTGGTACGGCAAAGAACTAATTTTAGCTGATCAGCACTATCCATCAACGCAAAGATGTGCGGTCTGTGGCACGGTCAAAAAAGGCGCTGACAAGATCACTTTAAAAGGCAATCAGAAGCATGGAACAAAGCACAATGAGTATATCTGCTACAATCCAGCTTGCCCTAATTACGGCAAAACGGTTGATCGTGACGTAAATGCCATGAAAAACCTTACGCTGTTGATCAGTCATCCCGAATTAAACAAAGCATTATAAAAAAATCCACGGTCAGGCTATGGCCGATAACGATGCCATCATAGCTGGTCAATGCGATTACTCCCTAGTTGGAATATCGGAATACCGGTGTTTGACGGTGGTGAATATAGAATGGAAAGGGAAAAATGTAAACCTTTGAGGCATGGAAAATACCGTTCTTTTATGTTCTTCCATGCTTTTCCACATTTTATATAGCAG
>NZ_FMXC01000052.1 GCF_900103655.1 Lactobacillus kefiranofaciens | reverse complement strand
CAGAGAATGGCGCTGAGGGTATTTTGCGTGTGCTGACTTGCATTAAAAACAAAGAGCTGGAATACTGGCTTAGCAGTGAATTTGCAGGTGGGCAGCTCGATATTGGTGATCAGGAAGAATTGAAAGGTGCAGTTCGTGCCAGCCTAAGAAAGACGCATGAAGCTCATCTGGGCATTCATCACGGCGCCATTGAAAGCTTAACAGCAGGTCATAGCTATTTGGATGATTTTGGCAGAAAATTAAGTCAAATAAATATTTAAGAAATTAAGGTCAGACTAATGGTTAATAGCCTACCGCAAAAATATTGACACTTACCATTTACACAAGATTCTTGACGCTACCGAATATTTGTGATATAGATAGTGGCAGGTGAAAGCTAGCCTGATAGTTGCACAAGTGCTTCTATAGCAAGGCTTAATCAGTTTATTAATTCGTATAAAATAAATTTAAGTGCCCATGAAAATACGCTTTTTGCGATTTTTAGTGCACTTGCCTCTCAAAAATGAGTTTGGGTTTTTATAGTTGAATCTTTTGTCTCAATTCGTGTTGTCAAGATCGCTCGTATAGCAAGTGCTGTGGGTCTATCATTTTGAAGTCCCGTTGCTAAAAGGCTGTTGTGTCAGTGTTTGTATAGCTTTCACCAGCCACTACATAACAATATAAATTTTATTGGTTAATTTTAATGCTATGTTTGTTTATAAACACAAAATAATAATTTTAAAAAATAGGTAATTTTATGACACAACGAATTTATCAAATAGATTATATTAAAACATTTGCTATTGTTTCCGTCGTAACAGTTCATTTTTTACTTAATTCTGGCTTTTATGACATTAAAATTGGTTCATGGATCTCCAGTGCCGATGTTGTTTTGAGGATAATTTTCATCACGGCTGTTCCAATTTTTATCATGACAACTGGATTTTTGATGGGCAACAAAAAATTAAGTAGCTCATACATTGTCAAGCTTTTTCATGTTTTAGAAATATATGTTGCTGTTTCTTTAATTGATTGGGTGGGACAAGCAATTCTACTAGGTAAACAGTTGAGCTTGACAGATGCTTTATATGGCCTGCTGGATTTTTCAACAGATAGCTACTCTTGGTATGTTGAAATGTATATCGGCTTATATTTGATTATTCCATTGTTAAATGCAGCTTGGCATTTTCAAAAAGATGATCAATACCATATATATATCGTGAGTATTACATTCATTTTGTTCTTTCTACCATCCTTATTTAATACGTTCGGGAAAATCATTCCAGATTGGTGGGTAAGTGGTTATCCCATAGGGTATTACTACGTTGGTATGTATTTTAAAGAACATTTGGAAGATATTAAACAGATTTCTTTGAAAGTATTATCTTGCTATGCTTTAGTAGTTTTTGGAACAATTGCAATAATAGAATTGAACAATAACACAGGCAAAGTATTTGAGTGGACTAATGAAAATGAATATATGGGTTATCAGCCATTTGCAATCGCGGTTATATTATTTTTGTTAATGTTACGCCTGCCGGTCAAAAGACCAGATCGAAAAAGGTATAGAATCCTTGCTGCAATTTCAAGTATGACGCTCAGTATATACTTGTTTTCGGATTTAACTGATAGCATCATTTACCATTATTTCAAGCAGACGATTCACAGTATAGAATCACGTTTATATTTTGGTCCAATTATTGTTTTTTTATCGTTTACTATGGCTGTATTGTGCGCGTTTATTTTACAACGTTTGCTAGAGATATTAGCGAAAAATAAAGTAAAGCAGGTAAATTCATGAAATCTATTTCAAATGTTATACAATTTTATGCCACATATTACCCAATTATCATGACAGTTGTTTGGATCACCGGTGCGTGGTTATTTGATGTACGCTCTAAATTTATGATAAGTAAATCTGTAGCAATAAGAGCACCAAAAGTGACTATTTTATTATCAATGTATAACGAAGAACACACCGTTGTTGAAACATTAAACTCATTTCTCAAAGTTAATTATAGTAATTATGATGTCGTTCTTGTTGATGATAAAAGTGAGGATAATACTATAAGTATTGTTCAAGATTGGATGGATAATGAAAAAAATAAACAAAGCAGGACCAATATTAAGTTAATAAAATTAACGCGTAACCTAGGAAAAGCGCATGCTTTAAATCAAGCTATGCAACAAATAAACTCGGAGTTTGTTTTAGTAACAGATGCCGACTCGATATTGGCTCCTAACGCAATATTAGAATTACTTTCACGTTTTGATAATGAACGCGTTGGTGCTGTGACCGGGAAGCCGGTTGTCCGTAATCGAACGACGTTATTAGGCAGGCTTCAAACACTGGAATATATGGGTGTCATTGATCACATTAAGCGGGCTCAAGATACTTTGTACGGTGGCATAATGACAGTCGCTGGTGTCATTGTGCTGTACAGAAGAAATGCTTTATTAGAGGTGAATGGATTTGATCCATTGGCAATAACGGAAGACATTGATATTACATGGCGATTAAGAAGAAAACAGTGGCTAGTTCAGTATACGCCTCATGCTTTGGTTTATATATTAGTACCAGAAACTTTGAAAGGCTATTTGAGACAACGAACACGTTGGTCTACTGGTGGATTAGAGGTTTTATTTAAAAACTTAAAATGGGTTTTACATTCTAAATCACTCGATCAAAAAATGTTATTAATCGATATGTGTTTGGGTCATATTTGGGCTTGGCTAGCTGTAATTACAATGGTTCAGTACATTGCTGTTGCTATAACGGCTCGTACGTTTTCTTTGCCGGGTGTCATATTGTTGATCTATATTGTATTGTTCACAGCAATGCTACTACAAGGATTAACACAGGATAAACAGAAATCAAAAATCAACTGGTACGATATGCTAGGGTTACCCGTTTACAGTACTTTTTATTGGGTGACAGCGCTAGTAACAGCGCTGATTTCACAAATTATTGTTGGCATGTTTCACAAACAAAAGGGTTCTTGGACAAGCCCTGATCGCGGGAGGTAAAAAATGAATAATATTATCATTAGACGTCAAAATTTTTTTGGTAACGCGTTTGCCGGAATTATCATATTATTTTCTTGGCTTTTTATATTGGCCATCATAACGCTTTCAATAACCACACAGTGGCATATGTATTCTGATGATCTTGTAGTCTTAGAATTATTGTTAAATATCAACATTATTAGTATTAATCATGGACTGCAAGTTGTTATGATTTGTTTTACTCTTGTAATTTTGCCACTTTTAGTAGCCCTATTATCTTCAAATGGAGTAGATGCCTATGTCGAAAAAAAATAGGCTTACTCTATTGTCTTTAATATTACTTATGATAATGTGCCTTGGTGCTATGATTTGGTTTGGAATAGATCAAAGTGAAAAGCAAATCCAAACTGAACAAAAGACCGATTATAGTTATCAAGATTTTGCGTCAAAAAATGTGCAAACAACTGATGGAGTGCTTGTGTTGGCATATCATCGTATTCTTAAAGAAGATACTACTGTTAGAATTGCGCAAAATATTTCAAAAAATCCACAATTACAACAGTATAATGTGGATCAATCTACTTTTGTTAAACAGATGAAGTGGCTACAAAAAAATAAAATCAGCGTTTGGTCAATGACGGATTTTATTAAGCATACAAAACAGCGTTCAATTCATGGCAAACATGTTGTACTTACTTTTGACGACATTGATACAACTTTACCACGAAACGCAGCAAGTACTTTATATAAATTAAATTTACCATTTACAATTTTTGTTATTACAGGCAAAGTGTCAAGTAATATAGATGGGGAACAAATGGCATCATGGGCTCAAATTGAAGATTTAGCTAAACATAAAATAGTGACAGTTGGGCTGCATACTAACAATTTATACTATCAAATTGATAATCAACCAGTAATATCAACGTCAAAAGTATCTAGACCAGTAATATCAACGTCAAAAGTATCTAGAAAAGAAATGATTACTGACTATAAAAAATCTTATCGAAAAGTCCAACAATATTTAGACATTAATTCAAATGTATTTGCATATCCTTATGGTAGCCAAAATCAGTCATTAACAGCCTACATGGCTAATCATGGTATGGACGCTATATTTTCGTTAGAACCCGGAATCGTAACAAATGATGATCCAAATATTTTAAACAAAGTGCCAAGATTTGTTGTGACAAATTCGAATTTTGATCAATTAAAGGCTTGGTTGAAGTGACGATGACTGAATAGGTGGAGTTGACAAAGGGAAGGGCGAATGTTCAAAATATGACAAAAAAATTACCACAAGACCAAATAAAATATCCACGTATTCATGAAAATGATCGGCATCTAATTGAGCACATGTGGAATGATGAAAAACTAACACAATCTGAAATCGCTAGAAAACTTAATCGTTCACAGTCCGCTATCTCTAGGGAATTAAAACGTGGTAATATTTTTGATTTTAGTAATCTAAGTAAGCGCCAACTCTTCAATCTTGAAATTCATTCTCGTATTAAGTATTCTGCTTTACGTGGTCAATTTCTTGCGACACAAAAAAGTGTGAGACGCGGTAATGGCTCAAAATTGCTAACACCAGAATTAAAAGAGCTAATTGAGCATTGGGTCAATGTAGAACATTGGACGCCTGAACAAATTGCTGAAGCCAAAGTATCGGATATTGAGGTCTCTGCATCAACGATTAGAAATTGGGCAAAACAAGGTAAAATTTATTTAAGACCATATTATCGCAAACGTGCGCATAATACAGATGCAGAAAAAGTGAAAATCAAAACGCAGTATCAAAAACAGCGTGAGATTGATAGACTGCGTTCTCAATTAAAGTCACAGGGCATTTTAGTCCATCATTCAATCTATGAGCGTCCACCAAAGATAAATACACGTAAACAGTTTGGCCATTGGGAAATTGATTTGGTTTTACCAGCGAAAGGTAAGAATGGCGAAATTAACGATAAGAGCGCTATCTTAACCTTAGTGGAACGTAAGACAAGGTTTTATGTGCTGGTTAAAATTGATAGTAAGCAATCGTTTGACGTTATTAAGGGCTTTAGATATTTGGTAGATTGTAAAATTAAACCGAACACTTGAATAAAAAAGCCGCAGCGCCTTTAATGGTAATTGTCCAAAACAACCATAAAGGAACTGCGACTCATGACTAGTTTATCATCTCAAGAACGTACTGTCATTCAAACTTTGCTGGAATTGAATTATTCGATTCGTGCCATCGCGCGTTTTATTAACCGATCGCCTGCGACGGTCTCTGTTGAAATTCATCAAGTCACGCCCTATAAAGCTGATATTGCTCATGCATTGGCATTGAAAAAACGTCATCTACGTGGCCGTCATCACACACTAACACCAGCTATCGCTGTCTTTTTGAATGAGCACATTGGCATTTTAAAGTGGTCACCAGAAACTGCTGCTCATGTTTTAGGGTTACCTTTCAAAACGATTTATAATTGGCTCAATGCTGGCCGACTCAAACTGTCATTAGCTGATTTACCTGACAAAGGTATTCGTCAAAAACGTCAGTCTGATGGCAGACGTCAAGTTATTTGTTCACGGCCGTTCAATTGAATCAAGACCCAAAAGTGTTCAAGCACGGCAGGATTTTGGTCACTTTGAAGTTGATACGATGCAATCGGGTAAGAAACGTGGTGAAGTGCTTGTCACAATCACAGAAAGATTAAGCCGGCAATATATTGTGAGGCAAGTTAGTGGTCGCAATAGTCAGGCAGTGACACCAGTATTAATTCATTTTTTTCAAGGGATCGAGAATGCTAAGTCAATCACTGTTGATCGAGGACGAGAGTTTGCAAAATATGATGAAATCGAGCAAAAACTAGGCATTCCAGTTTAATTTGCACACCCATACTCACCAGAAGAACGTGGGAGTAATGAGATATTAAATCGATACGTCCGTCGTTTTATACCGAAAGAACGCAAAATTGAAACAGTTAGCGCCAAAGAATTAGATCAAATTAATCATTGGATCAATGCGAGACCAATGAAAACACTCAACTGGCAATCCCCACGAAAGGTTTTTCAGCAGTTTGCAGTGTTCGGTTAATTCTTGCAATCTACCATATACACGATTTAGGACAAGACGGCCTTGCAAGTACAGCCTTGCGACCCACTTTTGAGCAGTTTTATCCCAACTAACTCCGATAACGCCAGACTTGTTATTGGACCGTTTAAGTGTAGAAGCAACTAAATTTGTTCGATTAATTAGTTGAAAATTCTTGGGATTGCCGATGTATTTTTTAGTCTGGTTATTAGCTTTTATGTTTGATCTGCTTATTTCTGATCGCAAACACCCACAACTGCGAGTGAATCCTTTTTGAAGTCGTTGACTGTCAACAATACATTTATTTCCACATTGACATTGACAGAGCCAAAGCGCGTTTCCATTAGAACTGCTTCCAATTTTGAGGACTTGGTAATCCGAACCTCAAATTACATCAGTTGGTTTAATTCCGACAGAATTAGAACGAGTGTTTAGAAAAAGATGTGCCATTTATTGACATAGGAGCATAAAAACTAAGAAGAAAATTTTTATAAAGCTAAAATCAAATCTTATGATGATGAATTCAAAAAATCTTTCATTGGCCTTTAAAGAAAACATAAACAGTCAAGGGATGTTGAAAATAGCTAATTATTTAAAAGAATTGGGGAAAAAGAGCATGAAGTATTTTTTGACAAGTAATCCATTGTTAGCTAAAGAGCAAATACTAAATCCTAGTAACGAATTTGTGAATAATTTACAAAAAGATATACCTGAGAGGGCTAATGCACTATTCATATGTTCGGACCCTAATTCGTATGACTTGACTGATAAATTTGCAGAAGAAATGAAGACTTGTTTCTTTAACTCAGGTTTTAAATTTAAGAATTTTAAAGTATTAGATAATAGAAATGCAAAAGAAAAAAGTGAGTTAATAAGCGAAGCAGAAGTTGTCATACTTGCAGGAGGACATGTTCCAACACAAAATATATTTTTTCAACAAATTAATTTAAAGAATGAGTTAAAAACTGCAAATAAGATTATTATCGGTTTTAGTGCAGGTTCAATGAATTGCTCGGAAGAAGTTTATGCTCAACCAGAACTACAAGGAGAATCTTTAGACCCAAACTACAAGAGATTTTTAAAAGGTTTGGGAATAACAAAATCACAGATTTTGCCTCATTATAATTTAATCAAAAACGAATATTTAGATGGTAAGAGACTTTTTGAAGAAATCACTTATCCAGATAGTTTTGGCAGATCATTTATTACATTAAATGATGGATGTTATTTATATGGTGATGGTCAATATGAAATAGTTTATGGAGAAAGTTTCATTATTTCTGATGGAACTATTAAAAAGTAAAAATGTTTCCAAAAGAATCATTTAACAAATAATATTGGAAAATAAAAGAATTACCTTTGTTTCTGATTACTCAGGTACTTTTTTTATATCTGGAATTATATAAGGCCAACAGGGTATACCCTAGTGGCCTTTTTTGCTTCTGTGCTATACTAGGAATTACAAGGGTTCATTAGAACTGTCCAAAAGGAGAATTGAAAATGGCTAAAATCGGGTATGCGCGTGTGAGTTCCAAGGAGCAACATTTAGATCGACAGTTAGCGGCTTTAAAAGACGTTGATAAATTATTTACGGATAAATTAAGTGGAGCTAACACTAATCGGCCAGAACTGCAAAAAATGCTGGCCTATATTCGTGAGGGTGATATTGTAATGGTCACTGAATTAGATCGCTTAGGCAGAAACAACCATGATTTGACTAAGATCATGAACTCCATTCAAAATAAGGGTGCCACCCTAGATGTGTTGAATTTACCGTCCATGACAGGGATTGCTGACCCAAATTTACGTCAACTGATGACCAACTTGATTATTGAACTCTATAAGTATCAGGCCGAAAGTGAACGTAAGCGAATCATTGAGCGCCAGCAGCAAGGGATTGCCTTAGCTAAGCAGCAGGGTAAATATCATGGGCGCAAACCCCAATACACCCAAGACGATCCCCGCTTGCAACATGCTTTTAAGCTCTATCAAGGTGGTATGAATGATGTAGATGTTGCCCGTAATACCGGCATTAAACGAACTACCTTTATTCGATACCGTGTGAAATACGGTATTAAAAGAAAATAGGGATCCTATTTTCTTTACTTATAGTTTTGGAGGGTGTTTACTAAAGTTTTCTTTCTTGGAATCTGATTTCGTGTTTATTAAACCATCGACGAGATGTCATACAAGAATGACACCCTGACTGTGTATACATCATGATCATTTTTCATTTACCCACTTTTTTATTTTATTTAAGAAAAAATGATTAATGCTAAGTTAACTGATCTATCCGAAATTAAATATTGGTGTAGCTAATAATATAAGTTGACACCCAGTCAACCCAACACTAGCAATCTCAAAAATTGGTTAATGGACACTCCACTTGATCGGAGATATGAAACACAAATAATTGTTTTACATACCTATTTTATTATTGAAACATTTATGAAATAAATAGCATGCACAGGAAATATTGTGAATTTGTTCAACAGCTTTGATCGTATAGTTTCCTTGCATCACACCCTTGATAAGGGTATACTTATCCTTGTAACCATTATAGAACCTTTGTTCAAAAAAGGAGAAGTGAATTTTATGCATTGGTTATGGGTTTTAATTGTTGGTGCTGTTATCGGCGCAATTGCTGGTGCCATCACTAATCGGGGCGCAGCTATGGGCTGGATTAGCAATATTATCGCTGGCTTAGTTGGCTCATCCATTGGTGAAGCTATTTTAGGCAGTTGGGGGCCAAATATAGCTGGTATGGCCATTATTCCGTCAATTATAGGCGCAATAGTTGTTGTAGCAGTAGTTTCTTTCTTTTTAAGTCGTAGCACAAGATAAATTTTCCCCTATATGTTAAACTTTTTAACAATCTTTTAAATGAATCCATGGTTGTTATTGGCTGGTCAATTACTGTAGTAATTGGCTTTTTTTATAAATGTTTTACTTTAATTTCAGGCAGATTGTAAAATTAATCCGAACGCTGTTCGGACAAAAAAGATCAGCTTCCTTTAAAATGGTGTTTACCACAAACCCATCTTTTAGGAGCTGATCTTTTGTCTAGTATAACCTATTCCGAACGAATTAAAATCGAAACCTTTTGTGAACTAGGGCTGTCCAATATCCAAATGGGCGTTCGGCTGAACCGATCACCGTCAACAATTTCTTATGAATTATCTCGATGTCAACCTTATCAGGCTGAATTAGCACAAACAGATGCCGAATACAAGCGATCACGATGTGGTCGGAAAACTAAGCTGAGCGATGAGTTAAAGCAAAAAATTCTCAACC
>NZ_FMXC01000068.1 GCF_900103655.1 Lactobacillus kefiranofaciens | reverse complement strand
AAAAACAAGAATTAGCATTCTATGGCTTTAAATGATTAGTTATTAGCCTTTATAAATGAATCGTGCCTTAGAATTACTCTCTCAGCATATTAAAAATTTACTATTCATTACTCATCTTTTCCTGATGTTTAATTAAATTTTTTTGGCTGTCTTTCAACTTAAGACCTGCTTCAGACAAAGCATTTGTCCAACTTCCAAAGCGTCTAATATAAGTGGCTTGTCGGTTTATTTTCTTACATTTGCAATAATCTTTAATTGTAGGTGTTCTACCTAATCGGTTAGCTACAGTCTTTAAATCAAATAATAGTTGCTCATTAGTAAGTAAATCATATTTTTCACATAGATATTCGTCTCCATCTCCAATAGCAATACAAAAATCTCTATAGGAATCGTATTTCTGCAGAATTTTTGCATAACTAACAGAAGATAATTGAGTTACATTTGGGATTCGATGGTGCTTCTTTTTAAAGTTATCGTATTCTAATAAAACTAGATGCCAATTATATTTATCCAAATCTATACCCATAGCAATACAAAATTTATCAATAGACTTTGAGCGTACGTTATTTTGACGGAAATATGTTTCTAGATCATTTCTAATTTTATCTAAGGATAAATTAATAACCTTCGAAAGATTAGCAATATTAATTTCCTTATTAGCATTTATTAAAGTCTGAATACCTGCTTTTATTATCTTAATTTTTTGAGAAGATATTTTTTGATTAAAAGTTAACACCTTAAAGTAATTAGCAGCATTTTCATTACTACCAAAATAATGCTGTATTGTCATATAAGAAATACCTATATTCTTATATTCATTGTACATAGGAATACGTCCATGTACTTGAATATATCTTTTAATTTTAAAGATAACTTCTTCTTTGGTTACTCTAGAATTCTTTGAATCAAAGGTTGCTTTAATTCCAGCAGATTTTAATGCATTTTGCCAACTGCCAAAATGATTTCTCACTGTAGCACTATGCTTATAATCAGATGCATGAGGTGGATATCCCAATTTACGGTACAGCGTCTGCAAATCCTTTACTAATTGTTTGTCAGATATTCTGTTATTTTCTTTAGATTCTGCAAGAGGTTTATCCCCTTGTGCTTTTACAAAATCAATATATGAATAATATTCTTTCGAAATAGCTTTTAATGCTCGTTTACTAAGTTCATATCTAAATGGTACTCTTCTTAATTTACGCTTTAAATCTTGATATTCTAATACAGCTTCTTCGTATTTATCATTATTAACAAGCACGTTAGAAACATTAGTTTTAAACTTAACGTTAGGATGATTTTTTTGATAATTTTTTGTACTCTGATAAAAGACAAGGAAAGGATATTCTGGAAGATGATTTTTTCCAAAATCATTTAAAACAGGCAAATAACCATATTCGTCTATAAAACGGTTCAACCTAAAATCCAGCTCTTCCTTGCTGGTTAGCATTTTACCAGTAAAGTGTGCTTGAATACCGGCTTCTTTTATTGCTACCGGCCATGTAGTAAAATACTTTTTTACTAGAGCATGAGATTTTATTTTATATGTTGTATCATATTCCTTTTCCTTAGGTGGATACCCTAACTGATTATAAAGAGACTTTATGTTTTGAAGTATTTGCTCTTTTTGAGTTAAAACTGAGTTCATAGATTATTTCTCCTTCCATTTTAAGGAAGTATAATTTAAATCAACTTATAAATGTAAATAGCTAAATTTAAGTGAAAAAAAATGTATTTAGAATTTTATTGCATACAAAAAACCGCTGAAAACTTTTTCAGCGGTTAATTAACACATAATTATTATTTTTAGCAAACGATGGCTGCTACAAAATAATAAATTCTTCCTCTAATATAGTTCTTAGATAAGAAGAAAGTATTGTCCTTAACTTTTAGTGTTCCTACAATATGACGATTAACATCTCTTCTAGAAATGCAAATCCGTTGGTTAGTAAGCCATTCTAAAGTCCACTTACCAGCATATTTACCACTCGCAATTCTATCCCAAACGGTACCATTTGCAGAAATTAGTCTCATATTAATAGTAAAATGACGAGCTTTAATTTTTCTCCCTTCATTTAGAACACTATCAAAATTTCCAATAGGATCATTTACTATAACTGCTTTATCGTCATAGTTTTCATATACTCTTCTTGCCTCTGGCAATAATTTGTTTACTCTAATCGAACTAGTCATTGAAGCATGAACAACTGGCGTAGTAGTAACCGTTACTAAAATAACAGTTAGAAGTAAAGTAAGAAACACGCTAATCTTCTTAACTAGCTTCTTAGCATTAAAAACTTGAGTAAATGAATCAAACATAAAATACCTCCACAGAAAAAGGGCTAAACACTAGCTTAGTCCTTTCTCTTCAACAAAAATAAACAATAAATTAGTTCAAAACAGCAGAACTAAAAACAACCAATTCAGTAATTACTTAATACTGAATAAAAATCAAAATCATATTTCAATAATCTTGATACATTATCAATATAGCATTAATCTTTCAAACAAAGATTATTCGTATAACTTGCTTTGATTTTTTCATAAAAAAGGTCACTGAAAACTTAACTTAAAGTTTCAATGACTCTGAATATTTGAAGTCTACTTATCTTAATTAGAATAACTAACAAAAATATTATTCTTCTTTTGAGCTAACTCCATATTCAAGATTTCTTGGGTAGACATTACTGTTCGTTCAGCTAAATTGTTAGCATCAGCAAGTACCCAATAGTTATCTTGATCTAAATCAAAACGATTTTTATTACTATTTTCGGGATATTTCTCCCATTCTTCCCAATCCTTGTTGTTCGGTGTTAGTACCACCTCATCAATTATCAAGTTATATCCTTTTTTAGTAATATAGCCTGGTTCCTTTGCTTTCAGAATAGTGTAAATATGCATTCCTTCAAACAATGAAGTATTTTCTGTAAGTTTATGACTATTTGCTAATAACTCTTTAAGCTGGTCTTGAGTATATCTAACATTCATATGTATATTACTCCTATTTAGTTAAAATGCTTAATCATTGTCTTGGGACAATTTAAAGGTAACCATTGTCCCATCAGGATAAGCCAATAATTGTGTAGCAAACGCATCGTCTTCCGAATCCATATCATCTGCTTTAGGTGCTTTAGGCTTAATATCAATAATCGTTTCATATCCTTTTTCATTAAGGGATGCATATAAAGATTTCAGTTCATTAATATTGTTAGTGCCAGTTTTAGGAGTAACTTTAAATTGAGGATCCTCATCTACCCAAGTATGTTCATCATCAATATTAGTAGTAGTTTGATCGTTAATTTTTAGTTTAACATTGACTGTCATGTCAAAGCCTTCACTTTCAACCAAATGCATAGCTTTAAGCATATCTTGATAACTTCCCTTTGATTTTATTTTTAGGGTAGCTCGATAATCAATACCTTGTTTAGCTAGTGATTTTGCAACATCAAAGGGAGTGCTAAGTTCCTCATTCTTTTTTTCTTTTTTAATCGGTGCCTGAAAATAGCAGCTAACTTTGTAATCGCCCTCACGATAAGATTTAAACAACTTAATCACATCTGAAGACCCAACTTCAGTTAAAATATCAGTATGCTTAGTTGTCGTTTGCTTATTTCCTTTAACGGTTTCATCTACAGGAAAAACCGTCTTAACGTTGTACATTTTCTTTGCCATAGAGAAGCCTCTATTTCTTTGTGTTTAATTTTTCGGCTAGAATCTGAGCAAACTTGTTCATTTTTCTAGTTTCTTCCCTTTCTTTTTCCTCCTCATCATATTTTTGTCTAAGAGTGGCCATTTGATATTTAAATTGTTCATTCTTATGTCTATGTATAATAAATTTACCGAGTGGTGTTGCAGACCACCGAGAATCATAGTAATCAGTCCAACTAAAGGTATGATTATAAACATCAATATTTTCATCTGTATAGCCGTAATGCCTTAAGATTTCTTCACAATTCCAATAAAACAGTTGTGATAATGTACTAGTAGGGTCATTTAATTTAGTAAACGTTGGATACTTCTTAATAAGTTCAGCACGCTTCTTATCCCAGCTATCTTTAAGGTTATTCTGCTCAAAGAAATTATTGAACTTGTAATCTGCAATACCCTTGGTAGCATGATCTTTAACAAGTTTATCTAAGTATTGATCAATTAATTTAGGATCAAGAAATTTCAAGCATTCATTTTCAACTTGATTAAATTCTTCTTCAAACTTCTTTGAATTTTCATCACTTTCTTTTTTCATCAATTTCATTGCTGATTTTAGTGCTATCATGTTTTAATACCTTTCTTTCATTAAGATCTTCATAGTTTCATCTTCACATAAAACATAAAAAAAGAGTTGCAATG
>NZ_FMXC01000011.1 GCF_900103655.1 Lactobacillus kefiranofaciens | reverse complement strand
CTTCAATGAGTTTGTTAGGTGTCAGCTCAGTTGCTCAAGCTGCTAGCTTCAACGCTCCAAAGCTTGGTGTTTCAGAAGTTGCTCCTGCTAACCCTTCAATCAAGAAAGGCAACAAGATCTTTGTTACTGTTAAGGATACTAAGAACCAAAAAGTTAGCGTTTTAAACGCTAACGGCAAGAAGACCAACAAGAAAGTTTCAATGGGTTCAACCTTCACTGCTAAGGCTGTTAAGAAGGCCAATGGCAAGAAGATCGTTAAGATCCAATGGTTGAACGTTAAAGACGTTGTCAAGGACTAATTCTTCTAGATCAATTTAAATTCAATTAACAATTCTTACATAATGAATATCATGAAGAAAGCGAGCTTAATGCTCGTCTTTTTTCTAAAAAATAATTGGGCATCACACGCTTTTGTGCTATACTAATTGAGTTGATAGATGCGCCCTTAGCGCAACTGGATAGAGTGTCTGACTACGAATCAGAAGGTTGAAGGTTCAAATCCTTCAGGGCGCACTTAAAAACGGGAAATGGCTCAGTTTGGTAGAGCACCTGGTTTGGGACCAGGGGGTCGCAGGTTCGAATCCTGTTTTCCCGATAATATATTTAAGCGATGGGTTTTAATTCCATCGCTTTTTTTGATATTTTCAACATAAAAAATACGAACTATTCCCTAGGAAATAGTTCGCGTCTTATTTCTACTTTTCTTTATTTGCTTTTCGAAAAATTACCCGTGTACTAGAGCCAATATGGTCTAATAAAGCTAAGTCATAATCTTTCACTTGTCCCAGTACATTAACTTTTTTATCACAAGGCAAATCACGCTTGGTAATTTCAATTTCACCTTCGTAGCGTTGATATAGACTATTATCAATCGTTACGCTGCCTTTAGGTCGAGCATAAATATTGTCCTGTGGTTCTGTAGATAGTACATGCTTCTTCCTGCTCTCCTGCAGTCTAACGACATCCCGGGCCACATCTGGTCTATTATGCCACTCATTTTCAAATAACTCAAGAATCTCAGTATCAAGATGCAGAGTAATGGCATCTTCCTTTTCATAATCTGTGATCGTCTCAATCGCATCCCGCGTTAATTGTGGATCACCGATAAAAACATGATCACAATCGTACTGTTGCAGCTCTAATATAGCAGCTAGTGGATTCTCATATCTCTGTTTTTCTAAAGTAGGCAGTCCAGCAAAAAGCGGACCACGCAATTTGCCATTCCCCGCAACAAAAGCGGCAGTCTTTAAGTCATATTGATGCAGCCACTTGTTACGCTTCTGCATCCAAGAAGCATCCAATCCAGTCTCGGGCCGCGGATAAAAATTATGCCCTGCCGTTAATCTATCAAAATTTGCATTGCTGTACTTTAGATTGTCAATATCCTCTTGTGTGATCGTGCTAGCATTAAGCACAATTGGCATTTCCTTAGAGAGCTTAGCGATCATCTCGATTGAAAAACCATCATCAACCCTCAAGCCAGTCAAATTCAGACTCTTGATCTGCTCCACGCTATTGACATTAATATCTAGTTTCTGCAGAATCTCTTCTGAGACATCTGCTCCAATTTTTAAATCTAACTTTTGACACCAATCAGTCAAGTTACTTAGCCGCTTCAAGATTGTTTCTCTATCTGTATCAGGTGCCTCAAGCTGCGTAAAGACGCACGCGAATCCACTATTTCGCATCGTCAGCAAATAATTATAATCTTCAGACGTTAATTCATGTCCGAGATAAACTGAAAATCCTAACATTTTTATCCTCTAAAATAGTTTAATTTCATTTATATCTATAACTAAAACGCTTTTCCATTTATCATAGCACAAATTTTTCTTGCTTTTTTGCGTAAAATAATGTTAAATACATATAAACAAATTAAAAAGCAATGAAAAAGACGAGTAAATAACCTATTTCTTTTCAGTGAATTAGCGTTAGTGCGAAGCTAATAGACCCTGGGTTATTGAACAACACTTTTAGCAGCTCACCGAACTAACAATTCTTATAGTAGGTTGAGACGTCTCCGGTACGTTACCACGCCGGTGGAGCATGATAGTGCTTCATGAGTAGGTCTAGATCTAGACAATATGGGTGGTACCGCGGAAAAGAGCCTTTCGTCCCTGGCAATTCAGGGAGTGAAGGGCTTTTTCTTTACTCTCAACTAAAAAAGAAATTATTTTTAGAAAGAAGATTATTATGGAACTTATTTTACCTAAAGATTATCATCCAACTCTAACTGTCCGCGACACTGAAGCAGCTATTGTCTATATCCGCGAAACCTTTCAAGATAAGCTGGCTTCTATTCTAGGCGTGCAAAGAATGTCTGCTCCAATGTTTGTCGAAAAAAGTACAGGTTTAAACGACAATTTGAATGGTGTTGAACGGCCCGTTGCCTTTGATATGAAGGCATTACCTAAGGAAGATACCATTGAGGTTGTTCACTCACTAGCTAAATGGAAACGGCTAGCATTGAAGAAATATGGTTTTGGCATGCACGAAGGTCTTTACACCAACATGAACGCTATCCGCCGCGACGAAGATCTAGACAACTTTCACTCCATCTACGTTGACCAATGGGACTGGGAAAAGGTCATCCGTAAGGAAGAACGCAATACCGATACTTTAGAAATCACCGTTAACAAAATTTTTAAGGCAATCAAAGAAACTGAAAAGCTAGCATCCGCGCGCTATCCTGGTTCTACTTACCGTCTAGGTGATCACGTTTCATTTATTACTACCCAAGAACTTGAAGACCGCTGGCCTGATCTTTCACCAGAAGAGCGTGAAAGCAAGATTGCTGAAGAAGAAAAGGCCGTCTTCATTATGAAGATCGGCGATAAATTAAAGCGTAGCGGCAAACCACATGACGGTCGTGCTCCTGATTACGATGACTGGCAATTAAACGGTGACTTGGTCTTCTGGTATGAACCATTACACCAAAAGATCGAACTTTCTTCCATGGGTATTCGAGTTAGTGAAGAAAGCTTGCGTGAACAACTGAAAAAAGCCCACTGCGAAGAACGGGCCAAGTTGCCATTCCACCAGATGCTTTTAAAGGGCGAATTGCCATACACGATCGGTGGCGGAATTGGCCAATCACGTTTGTGTATGCTTTTACTTGGTAAAGCTCATATCGGTGAAGTCCAAGCAAGTATCTGGCCAAAAGACATGGTTGAAAAATGTGAAGCTGACGATATTAGATTACTGTAATCAAAAAAGCGTTCTGAAACTAATCAGAATGCTTTATTTTTTATCTAATTTTTTCGTTCACTTCTAGAAATCCAAGCCATAATCAGTGGCAAAATTACGAAGCCAAAGATCATCATGGCGATGGCGTACCAGTTGACGTCAATGACTTGTCCGCTTGCATTCATCACACCAAATTGTGCTTTCCAGTTATACTCAATTAGCAAGAATACAACTACAATGATTGACAAAATTGGCGCAACGACATCCGTAACGACGTTTTTATCAGCTGGCAAAACATCTTCACTAGCCTTGCCGCGATAAAACTGAATGACAGCTAATGGTACTACGATAAAACCTAAAAATCTAACCATGGCACTCAAGGTAATCAGGTTAACCATATTGTATTCAAAGGCCATCGGAATTAAAATCGCCAAAGCAACTGAGATAAAGAATGTTCTAATCGGAAAATTATTTTTGGTTCTCTTGGTCAATGCTTTTGACATCTGTCCTTCACGGGCCATTGCCTCCAAGATACGTGGCGCATTAAAGCTAGAAGCAACATTGATCCCAAACATTGAAACCAAGGCACCGACTAAAATTATATCCCGTAAAATTTCATTGTTAAAAATTGCAGCTACAGCTACAACTTGCTTAGTAGTCATCAATGCCTTAGGATTAAGCACCATGGCTACCGCTACAACGCCGATATAAATCAGTGCAATAACCAAAATAGCCAATGGAATAGCACGCGGTAAATTCTTTTCCGGATCTTCCATATCTTCAGAACCTGAAGCTACAGATTCAAAACCAGTAAAGGCATAAAACGCTGAAACGATTGCCATTACGAAAGTGGTAGTAGTCAAAGTTGGCACAATCTTTTGTCCGTTTTGGGTAATTTGATCAACTTCAGCCATATGACTTGAAGCACCAGTGGTGATCAGCAATACTACACCAGCAACGATGATTAATACCAAGGCAGCCAATTTACCGATAGTAGCCAAGTTCATCACCCACTTTAAAACGCGTTGACCAAACAAGTTAATGATCGTGATAATTGCCATCAAGACTAAGAAACCAATCGTTACACTCATCGTTTTATTAGGGTCGCCACCAAAAATAGAAATAGTCGACTTGATAACCCCAACGGCCATTACACCCCAGGCAACACTAGCTGAGAAGTAACGCAACACGCCCATGTAAAAACCAACTTTTTTACCAAAAGCTGCCTTAGAATAAGCATATGCGGCACCAGACTTAGTAACATACTTTGATGCAGCCGCAAATGAAATTGCCAAAATAGATGCAAAAATGGCTGCGATTAAGTAAACAACTAAGGCCTTGGAACCTGCTTGCTGTACAACGCTACCTGGGGTCAAGAAAATTCCTGATCCGATAATCGCATTAATTGCCAGCAAGACAATTGACCAAAAGCCTAATTTATCTCCTGTTTTCTCATTCAATATTTAAAACTCTCCCCTATTTTGCATTATTAATTACAAACTTAAATAAATTGTTCATGAAAGCTACATCAGGATTACGATGCATCATCTCTGGATGCCATTGCACGGCGATAATATCGCCTTGCTTATTTTCTAATCCTTCAACTACGCCATCAGGAGCAGTTGCCACTGCTTTTAAGTCAGGCGCGACATCCTTAATTAACTGATGATGGAAGGAATTGACTCTAAACTCAGTCTTACCTAAAATTTCAGCCAACTTGCTATCAGGCTCAACCTTCATCCCATGTGTAGGCAAACTTGGCGTATGTCCCTGCATATGCTTTAAAGTTAAGCCTTTGCGGTATGACAAATCTTGGTAAAGCGTGCCACCATGCGCAACGTTGATGATCTGCGCACCGCGACAGATACCTAGCACTGGAATCCCTTTTTCTTCGGCTAATTTAAGCAGAAGCATATCGAAGTGATCACGCTCAGGCCAAGTGGCACCGATCTTTTGCAACGGTTCTTCGCCATAAAAATGTGGATCAACATCATGACCGCCTGATAAAATCAAGCCTTGAACATGATCGATCTGCTCTTTAATAACCTCGTCATTTTCCGTAAATGGAATGATATATGGCACTCCGCCATTTTGCACTACTGAATCAACATAGTCTTCATTCACATAGCTACGATGATAGCCAGGAAAAATCCCGCCATCGTCAATAATAACGGAACCCGAAATGCCAATAATTGGTTTAGTCATTCATATTCCTCCCTCTACTTACTTTTAGTATGTAGTTACTATTATAAATAAATTAGAATGAAACGTACAATCAAAAATACTTAGAGAGATGAAAAACACCAAGATCATTTTGATCTTGATGTCATTCTTGAGTATTAATATTGGAAATATTAGTATATTTCTACTTTAGTACCTACCTTGATTGTAGGAAATTCTCCTTTTTCTACATAAAGTGAGCCTGGCATGTCCGCTGTTGTTTCTCCAGTAAATTTCACAGCAGTATGACCAAGATTTCGTAGATTACGATTTACTTCATTACCTACAGCAGTAATCTTATATTGGGTTTCACCTATTTGAAGAGTCTGTCCCACTTCTATATCTTGCTTTAAATCATTTACTTCAATGATAAAACATGAAGATCGTAAAGCATCAGGTGCTTCATTGCCAAAGAAAATCAACATGTTTATTTCTTTAAATTGTTGAGCTTCTTTACCAATATCTACAACTTCCGTCTCATAAATTTTATTTTTTAGCGCATCCATTTAAATTTCCTTTCCGTTATTTACCACTGTAAAGACCAAAACTTGCAAGCCAAGCAATGAATACTCGTGGTACACCGTTTAAAAATCTTGAGTACAAAACAGAAGTTACACCAACTTCAACTGTTTTGGCATCAGCATCCATTAAGCCCAGTCCAACTGGAATAAAATCACACCCATTTTGAGTATTAATAGCAAACAAGGCTGGCAAAGCATATTGTGGTGGAATATTACCCTTACCAATTTCTACACCAATCAAAGTCCCAATAATCTGACCAATTACTCCTCCTGGTCCAAGTAATGGTGATAAGAATGGAAGTGAACAAATAAAGCCTAGAATCATTAAACCCCAAATATTGCCTGCAAGTGGTGTCATCAACTTAGCAAACCATTTACCAATTCCTGAAGCATTAATAATACCAATTAACAAAGATACAAAGGCCATAAATGGTAAAATAGTTTCGATAACAGTTTTAACTGATTTTTTAGCGGCTTGATTAAAGGTAGCAACTATTTTACCAACGCCAACACCGACTTTAGCTACCCAGCCACCACTTTTTTGTTGCGTAAGTGTCTTTTGAGTATCGATTTTTGTTGAAGTAGTTGATTTCTTATCTTGAATTTTACTCTCATTATTATCCGTCGTAGATGGGGCATCCCCGGATGATGAAGTAATTTGATCAACGTCTACTGCTGAAACATATAATTCAGGAGTAATAAAATCTGCAAGTGGACCGGATTTACCGGTAGGCAAAATGTTAATTGTCTTGATTTTCTTTTTAGGATAGATCCCACATCTTAATGTACCGCCACAATCAACGACAGCCACAGCTACTTCTTCATCAGGAATAGATGTTTTAAAACCATCCACTGCTTTCATACCTGTTAGCTTGCTTAACTTATCAATAATTGCAGGACGATTACCGCCGGTAACATATAAAATCTTATTCTTTTGGTCAGTAGGAGTAATCGTTATCGGACCACCCCAGCCGCCAGATCCGCGAACTACTTTCACGCTCTTCCATTTTGTCATAATAATTGCCTCCAATTACTTAGTTAAGTTGGTCTCTTTAGACAGCTTAATACCAGTAGTTTTACATACATATGCAGTCGTAAAATCAGTAATCCAACCACCAATAAAGTTCATAATTAAACCAACTAATAGATATCTAACTGCTAAGTCCATAGTATTCAAGCCTAATTTTTGAACACCTGCAGCTATCCCCATCCAAATAAAATATTCAGCGGGATTAATATGAGGAAAAACACCATTACTGGTATTACAAAATTGAGCACATGATGCATAATAGCTAGGTTTATAATACTCTGGCAAAAATTTTCCCATAGTATGAGCTAACGGATTGCCTAGCATAAATGCTGCCAAAAATGGTAAAATCATATATCTCATAATCGGATTGCTAGCTGATGCCTTAGCAAACTTGTTCATCTTTTTTTGACCAATTAATGCAATTAGTGCATTCATGAACACTAACATGATCAAAACCAAAGGAATAATTGTTGCTACCCAGTTAGCAAATTGTTTGCCACCAGCTTGAAATAACCCCATAAACCATGTGGCAAAATCAATTATATACTTCATAATTTACGCCTTCTTTACTAACGTTTTTACTTTATTACTAAACTTATTAAAGCCAATTATCGCCATATCTTTCCACATACTAAATACGGGAAGAGAAAAGAAATTATTGTTTTTATCCCAATCTGCTTGACTCATTTTTCCAGTCCGATAATTAATGAAATTACGATAAGCATTCAGAATACATTCTCTAGTTAATGGATCAAATTGCTGTAACTCATAATAAGAACTAGCTAAAATTGGCAGTGATTTATTTTCTAGTTTCTTAAAACGCTTAAATCTAGCAAAAACTGTCACGCCTTTCATTAGACTGGCATTTTGAATATAAGCATCTTGATCTATATTTAACAAAAGCAAACTGCCCGCATGAATCTTTTTAGGATTCTTACCAATTAATACTTTACCGTTTTTACTCATTCGCCTAAAAACTTTAACGAAATTTTGTAATTGCAGAAAGCCTAATATACTTTGTAAAAGAAAAACTAGGCCAATTAAAATTGAAATAAACCAAATATTCATCTTAAATTCCTTCTAGCATTTGAATGAAAGATCTTTCATTATTATACTTTTCCGCATTTTCTAAAAGAACCTGATTACGCACAATCATCGAAACAAAATCATATAATTCAGAAGTTGCTTTAACTAATGAACTATCTAAATTCTCAGGAATGCCTAATAACGCAATAAATCTTAATTTCGTCTTCTTGTAAACTACTCGTTTTTTAATAATTCCAAAACTAAGTAGAATCCGTTCCCTACCAGAATTATCAACTGCATGAGGAATCGCAATTCCATTTGAAATTACATTATTTGATTTCTTTTTTCTTTCTGTCCAACGTTGATAAAAGTCTAAGGTCAATTCATTATCTTTACTAAGCAATTCCACTAGTTCTTTAACAGATTTATAATAAGAATCTTCATTGAGATCATATCTTACAACCTTAATCATACCCTGGGTAATATATTTTGAATTAAAGAAATAGTAACTACCGCTGTAAATCTTTCCCTCTTAAACAACAAATTAGGATTAATTACAGGAATATTTTTATAAACAAATGGCATTTTTGAAATTACAAATAAGTAATCACCATTGTCTTTAAGCAAATCTTGTCTTTGATTAAAAACTACTATTTTTGCTTTAGGCAAGTTCTTTTTTATTATTTTAGCTAAATAATCATTAGCCGAATTACGAAGATCTTTTATAATTGCAATTTTTTCAGCAAAATTTATCTTTTCTGTATTCAATTCAGTAATATATTGCTGGAAGTACAGTACTAAGTAATTAATTTCGCCTAAGCTGACCTTGACATGATATTTAGTTTCAATTATTTGTGCTAAACTAAGTGCAAATTCAAAAGCAACAGGATATTTTTCAGCAGTTTCTTCAGGTAAAGTTTCATTAATCTTTTTCCTTAAGATACAGCGGTTAATTAAAAATAAAATATGCCATTTTATCTTGTAATACACTGTATCTGTATTAAGACCGTAGTTGATCACGCTTTTCTTCAAACTACTATAAACTAATTTGCGGTTTTCATTAAACAACTGATCAACTTTCGTTTCATTGGTATAGATATTTTTATCTAAATTCAGAGGCGATAACAGAAACATAATTTCTGTTGAGGTTAGACCCAAGAAATGAACTTCTAACCATGAAACCAATGCCTGAATCTCCACGTTTTCTTTATTCCACAAAGGCTCAAAAAATGGCATTTTATCTTCTACCTGACCATGACAATTTCTAATCTTTTCAAGCACAAGAATATTTAATATAATTTCCTTTAATTTAGTCTTATCTGTAAACTTCTTATCTAAAGAAGCATATATTGTTTTGAAACGATCTGAATCAATGTAGTTTCGCTTTAAAGTCATAATATTTCTCAGCAAAAGCAAAATCATGGCTTCATTTTTAAAACAAATTTTGATACCTTTTCCTTGCTTGCCAATGACCTTAGCTGAATACAATTGAAGATAATTTTCTTTACTAGCTATACTTTTACTAATAGAACGCCTATCAAGCGCCAGCTGATCTGCTAAGTCATCAATAGAGATATAATCTGTCTGCTTGATCAATTCATAAATAATGCAAATTGATTTTTCCTCTGGATCATCAATATCAAGCCCACTTTTTAAATACTTATATTGCATTTGATAAAAAACGTTGTAATTACAAATAGATAAACTATAAGAATTACCACGTTTAATTATTGATGCGATATTTTTAAGAATTTGAGATAGATTCTTTATTCTATTTTCAATGGTTCATCTGCTTACATTTTGCAAATAGGCTAATTCATCAATAGTTGTAGGCCCATTTTCCAGCAATATTCTAATAATTTTATATAAATCGCTGTTCATATCCTAGGCCTCCAATCTTTGATAATTTTATCCTCTTGATTTACCACCTGCTACATTGATAGTGACACCTGTAATGTAGCTTGCTCTTTCAGAAAGTAAATATGATACTAAATCCGCAACTTCGTATAAATGACCGCTTCTGCCCATTGGCGTAGTCGTTGTACTCTTATAACCCGCGCGAAGCTGATCAACTGTAATATTCCTAGTATAAGCCAGAGCATTTTCATAGCTTGGTGTTCTTAAACCTGTAGCTTCCATGATACCAGGAGCTACACCAGCTACTCTCACATTAAACTTACCTAATTCTTTAGCCCATGAACGAGTAAAGCCATTAATAGCACCCTTAGTAGCTGAGTAAATACTCTGTCCCTGAGAACCCTCAAGTCCTGCTTCACTTGACATATTGACAATTACACCATGTTTTTGACTAACTAAATGGCGACCTACTGCTTGAGACATTAACATTACGCTTTTAACATTAACTGCAAACATCTTAGCCCAATCTTGCTCAGTCATCTCATATTGACTTTCTGGCTTTTTATCATCGACTAACAATCTTGGCAAGTTAATTCCAGCATTATTAACTACACCATCAATTCTTCCTAATTCAGAAATTGTAGATTCAACTGTAGTTTCAACATCTTTTCTGTTAGTAACATCTGTATGGCAGAAAGTTAAGTTTTCATTTGCTTCCTTAGGCTCATTCAAGTCAGCATCCACAACTTTAGCACCGTGTCCTAAAAGTTCCTTAACAATTGCTGCACCAATACCAGATGAACCACCTGTTACAATATAAACTTTGTCTTCTAAATTTAACCAATCGTTCATTTTAAATACCTCTTTTCGCTTGATTCATTTTCTATCTTAATGAATGCGGTTACATTACTTAATAGCATGTTTTTCGAACCAGTTTGAAAAAGATGTATCTAATAACAAACAAAAAGTACTACCTAACAAATTAAATGACAGTACTTAAATTTTTACTCTAAGCCTTGTTCAAAGCGATACTGCTGCAATACGTATTCTTTGAAAAACGGTAAGGTAAAGGCAACTTCACCATAATTAGTAGATTTGATGACCTGATCATCTAACAGCCGTCGACGATAATTTGCAACAAAGTTACTCGGGCGATTTAATCTTTCACGAATTTTTTTGATTGAAACACGATGTTGGGAACTCTGAGCCATCGCCAAAACAAACTTTTTATCTTGTAGCGACAAGCTACTAAATATTTTAGTATAAGCATTCTGATCAAGTTCAACTAGATATTCCAGCTTAATCTCGTCTAACAAATCTTGATCAACCGTCTTGCTTTTTTGGGCAACGTTCCAAACTAAGTAGCCCAGCAGTTGAAATCCATATGCATATCCCATTGTCATTAATGCCATTTTACTAAGAGTATCTTCCGTCACTTGAAAACCAGAACGCTTAAAAACGTTGTTATAACTGATTTCAATTTGCGATAGATTTAAGGCTGACAAAGCTATTCTTTTTCCACGTAATAAGAAAGTCATTACGTCTTCATTTTGCAATTCAGAAATATTCTCAGGAAGGCCGGTCATCATTAAGGCAACAGGATAATCCTCTCTATTTAGGATCTGATAATAAGCTACAAAATTCTTTAATTCGGTATTAGATTTAGCCTCATCTAACGTGATCAAAACTTTAATCCCTTTTTCTCTTAATTTAGTAAACATATTAGTCAGAATCCCTTGATAAGTAGAAAGAGTGGGTTTACTTAGATCAGCGCTTAATTGTAATCCAACTGCAGAAAAACTAAGTCCACGAATGGATTCAAATGTTTTTTGTAAGTCTGAACTAGCTTTCATGTATAAATCGTCTACTAAAGTAGCCATTAGATTTGATCCCATTGCTAGATTAACAACCAACCAGTCTGGCGCTTGCTTCACTTTTCTGCCAACTTCTGTTAAAAAAGTGGTTTTACCTACCCCTCGCATTCCGTAAACTATAGAAACTTTATAAGGACTGTTAGGATTATTTAACTCTTCAACTACTTCATTAATTAGTTGACCACGATTCAAAAAGATCGTTGGAATTCTCCTAAAACTCGGATTAAACGGATTGTTCATTCTGCCACCTACTTGCTAAGATACATTTGTTCCATCTTATCATTTTTATGTATCTCTATGTATCTTATCCCACTAAAAAAGCAGCAAAGCTACTAACTTCACTGCCTAATTTTAATTTTTCCTGCCGTGCTTAATCACATAAGAGAGTGCCGCAATAATTAATACTGCTGCACCAACTGCTACGGAAATACGCGTTTCCGGGTTAATGAACATAAAAATGACGATCAGTACTAACATGATCAATGCAAAATAATTGGAATAAGGATAAAGCGGCAATTTGAAGGGATGCTTCTTCATTAGATCGAGATTCTTTTTCCTAAAGCGTAATTCCGCTAGCAAAATTACGAACCACGCTACCATCCCTGGCAAAACGGATGAACTATAAACGATTACAAAAATATTGCCAAGTGATTTACTAAAGAATTGCAACAGCACATTTAACATAAAGCCAATAAAAATACCCGAAGTAATTCCGATAATTGCATGACTAGGAACGATACGCTTAGAAACATAGCTAAAAGTCTTTGGTGCATATTCTTCGTGCGCCATTTTATACAGCATTCGACTAGATGAATAAATACCTGAATTTGCCCCAGACAAGGCGGCTGTCAAAACGACAAAGTTAATTACCGAAGCGGCAGCAGTAATTCCTACCTTGGCAAAAGTCGTTACAAATGGAGAACCAATATTGCCTAGTTGATCCCACGGATAAATTGTCACGATTACGAAAATTGCCCCAACATAGAAGATTAAAATTCGCCATAATACAGACTTAACGCTTTTCACAATTGCCTTGTGCGGATCTGCTACTTCACCAGCAGAAATACCAATTAACTCAATCCCTTGATAAGAACCAACAATAATCGCCATGGAGAATAAAAAGCCTTTAATGCCGCCGGTAAAGAAGCCGCCGTGACTCCACAAATTAGAAAAGCCTACCGGATGACCACCATTGCCAAAGCCAAACAGAATTACCATGAAGCCCAAGATGATCATCAAAATGATAGTAACCACTTTAATCATGGCAAACCAAAATTCCAATGTTGCATAAGCTTTCGCACTAGCTAAATTGGCTACTAATAAAAACAGAATAATTATTACCCCGGCAATCCAGTCAGAAGTACCTTTCCACCAGAAGCGAAGATATTCTGTCGTGGCTACCACTTCAGAAATACCAACCACAATATACTGAAAGACGTTCGCCCATTCAGCTAAATAGCCAGCAATCGGATGAACATGTTCTGTAGCGTAATCCGCAAAGGAGCCAGTACCTGGATCGACATACAGCATCTCGCCTAATGCCCGCATTACGATATACAAAATCACGCCGACAAAAATATAGGCCAATAATACTGATGGTCCTGTCCATTTAATTGTGGAGCCGGCCCCCATGAATAAACCAACTCCGATCGCTCCTCCAAGCGAGATCATTTCCATTTGTCCAGCCGTCATCGAACGTTTTAATTCAGGTGCCTTTTTCACCATACACAACTCCCTTTCTTTTGTATTTGTAAAAAATTCCCCTGGAAATAATTTAATTTTCCTCTAATTATTATACATAATTATGCTTTTCGTACAAAACTGTAGCTAATTGCTAAAACTACTACAAATAAAATTGAAATGATTAATGCTAACTGGGTTGTAGGAATAAAGAATAGTAACGCCAACACAGCTAAATAAAAGATAATCGTTACCCAGCTAGTTACAGGATAACCAGGCATTCTAAACTTGCCTAAACTAGCTTTATTCTGATTGCGATAAACAATATGCGCCCACATAATCATGAGCCAAACAATCACAAAACAGATCGTCGAAACAGTTGACACTACAGCAAAAATACTAGCTGGCATGACATAATTGAGAATTACAACGACAAATAAAATTAATGATGAAGTCGTCAGCGCATTCAATGGAATTGCTTTTTTAGTCAAACTGCTTAGCTTCTTAGGAGCATGACCATTGCGGGCTAAAGAATAAAGTGACCGACTAGTTGAAAAGATCGCACTATTGGTTGCTGACATTGCGGCAGTCAGAACAACGAAGTTCAAGATTCCAGCAGCGGCCGTTACGCCAATTCCCATAAAGACCTGCACAAATGGACTCGAGGTCGTCTTGATTTCATTCCACGGATAGACTGACATGATTGCCAACATTGAGCCGACATAGAACAGACCGATTCTTACTGGCAATGTGTTGATCGCCTTGGGAATGTCCTGTTCTGGATTGGCTGTTTCACTAGCTGTTTGACCAACAATCTCCACGCCTACGAAGGCAAAGACTACCATCTGGAAGGAGAGCAGGAATCCCCACCAGCCAGTTGGAAAGAAGCCACCGTGATTAACCAAATTAGTTAGCGAAACATTCCCACCTTTAACTGGAGTATGTAACACAATCATCACAGCGCCGGTAATGCTCAAAGCCACAATTGCGATAACTTTGATCATTGAAAACCAACTTTCCAATTCACCAAACAAACCTACATTAACGGTGTTAATCAAAAGGAGCAGTACAATAATCGCCAATGGTCCGACCCATTGTGGCAACCACGGAAACCAGTAGCGTAAATAAATACCAGTAGCAGTCAAGTCAGCCATCGCTAGTGTTAACCAGCAAGCCCAATAAGTCCAACCCGCAACAAACTCAGCTCGCTTGCCCAAATACTTCTTAATTGCTTCAAGAAAGGAACGACTCTCTGGATCAGCCAAGATCAGTTCGCCTAATGCTCGCATCATGAAGAAGGTGATAATTCCGACAATTAAATAGGACAAAATGATCGACGGACCTGCGCTATGAATTGCTGAGCCGGAACCTAAGAACAGTCCTGTACCAATCGCTCCACCGATCGCAATCATGGTCACATGGCGGCTTTTCAATCCACGTTTTAGTCTTGGCTTCTCACTATCGCATTCACATCTTTCCCCTTTAAGAAAAAAGCGTCTATTTCGGTAATGAAACAGACGCTCCATCAAAATTACTTTTGACTTGCATTATAACGGCAACTTACTTTTTGTGCAATTATTTTTTGCTTTTAATTCGATTATTTAGATAAGCTGTAAAAATCAAAATTGCAATTGCAATCAAAATGAAGGCAATCACGCTTAAAGTTGGCATCCCAAAAAGAGGCATACAAGCTAAAATTTCAATAATCATCAATATTGTAGTAATCCAAACCACTTTACCGCGATAGAATTTTAACCAATTAATCACAGCGTATGCAATATCTAAAATCGCTAGAACTAAGATCCCATATACTAACGCATATTGACCCCATTGGGGCAAGTACCAAATCATCGCGCCACTGATCTCCAACATTAGAATTAACATAATAGCAATAATATCAACTTCAAAGCTTAAAATAATCCGCATGAAAACAAGCAACAAATCCAAATTGTCATGTCGCGTGTTTAAATTAAAGTAGATTAAGCCTAAAATTCCTGGGGCAGCCAGTAAGACTATTATCAGAGAATGAAACATCTCTGCTTGATAAACACCCAGCGGAATTCCTGCTATTGCCTGGGCAATTGTCAAAATCACCGTCACTACAAATGAAGCCGTCATTATTACTTGCAGCCAGCCTTGTTTTTGCTGCAGCCATAGAGTTAAGGCAATAAGAAAATATAGAATTCCATAAATTGTCGCAATTACTGCTTCTCGACCTGGCCATTGCGTTACAAAGCAAAAAACGCCAGCAGCTAAGGCTAAGATCGTCAAAATTATTTTGATAATTAAATCAATTGTTTTTCTATCCATGTTCCTAATCTTTTTACTCGAATCGTATTAGTTAGATTATACAAGAAATCATGTATGTAAAAAAGGATATTCCCTGGGGAATATCCTTCAAACACAGACTAACTAAAAATTAGTCTTCTTTTTTATCTTCAGTTTTAGCTTCGTCTTTCTTAACCTTTTCTTCAATCTTTGGAGAAATATCATATATTGCTTCACCGTTTAAGTACAAGTGCTTGTCATCAGCAGTGAATTCAATCTTCTTAGTATCCGGCTTGCTCAAGATCAACTTAGCAGCTGGTGTCTCAAGATTTTGTTCCACCACTCTTCTTAATGGCCGAGCACCGAATTTCTTGTCGTAACCCTTTTCTGCTAAGAATTTCTTAGCTTCATCTGATACTTCAACCGTAATATCCTTCTTAGCAAGAACATGAGTCATCTTCTTTAAGTAGATGTCGATGATCTTGCCCATGTCTTTTTCAGTAAGTGAGTTGAATGGAACAATTGCATCAAGACGGTTCAAGAATTCAGGTCTGAAGTAATTTTCAAGAGCTGAGATCAACTTGTCTTGGTCAACCTTGCCGTCCTTCAACAACTTGTCTGAGAAGCCAGCATTAGAAGTCATGATCAAGATCGTGTCCTTGAATGAAACGGTTCTGCCTTGTGCGTCAGTCAAACGACCATCATCCATGATTTGGAGAAGTGCGTTGAAGACTTGTGGGTTAGCCTTTTCAATTTCGTCGAACAAAATCAATGAGTATGGTTCATGACGAACTTTTTCAGTTAATTGACCGCCTTCACCGTAGCCTACATAGCCTGGTGCAGAACCAATCAACTTGTTGACTGCCATTTCATCTTGATATTCACTCATGTCCAAACGGATTAAGTGATCCTTGCTGCCAAATAATTGAATAGCCAATTGCTTAGCAAGTTCAGTCTTACCAACACCAGTAGGACCAGTGAGCAAGAATGAACCAGTTGGACGATCATTGTCCTTGAAGACTTGCTTACGAGCAATAGCATCAGTAATGACATCAATTGCCTTGTCTTGGTCAATGACGTTTTGCTTTAATTTCTTAGCCAAATCAATATTCTTTTGCGCTTCGTCAGCGTGGAGTTCACTCATTGGAATCTTGGTCTTTTGCTCAATAATTGCGTAGATGTCCTTCTCAGTTACTTCTGGAGTATTCTTGGTGTCTACGTTCTTTAGTTGTGCTTCAAGTTCAGCAATCTTCTTCTTGATGTCAGCTGCCTTGTCGTAGTCTTCTGCCTTAGCAGCTTCAGACTTCTTAGCTTCAAGAGCATTAATTTGGTTCCTCAAGCTCTTTTCATCAGTTGGTTGTACAAGCAAAGCCTTCTTAGCACCAGCTTCATCCATCAAGTCGATGGCCTTGTCTGGTAAGTAACGGCCTTGGATATATCTTTCTGATAATTCAACAGCTAACTTCAGACTGTCGTCACTGTATTTTACGTGGTGGTAGTCTTCATACTTCTTCTTCAAACCTTCCAAGATCTTCACAGCTACCTTAGTAGTTGGTTCTGGAACTTGAACAGGTTGAAATCTACGTGATAAAGCTGGGTCTTTTTCAATTCTTTGGTATTCACTAGTAGTAGTAGCACCAATTAGCTTCAAGTCACCACTAGCAAGAGCTGGCTTCAAGATATTGGCTGCATCACCATTGTTGTTTTCAGAATCTGTTGAACCTGCACCTACAATGTTGTGCAATTCATCGATGAACAAAATAATGTTTGGATCGCTCTTAGCCTTGTCGATGACTTTCTTTAATCTCTCTTCAAAGCTACCACGAAGGCTAGAACCAGCAACCATGTCATTAATGTTAATTGAAATAATGTGCATGTTAGCCATCTTAGCTGGTACATTACCTGAAGCAATTCTTTCAGCTAAGCCTTCTACAATAGAAGTCTTACCAACACCAGCTGGCCCAATCAAGACAGGATTGTTCTTCTTACGTCTTGATAAAATCTCAATTACATTATCAATCTGTTCATCACGACCGATTACTGGATCGAAATGATTATGCTTAGCTTCTTCAACTAAGTCTACGCCAATTGTTTTTTCATTAGTTTGGTTAGGATTCTGTTGAATAGTCTGTGGAGTGGCACCCATATTGCTTGAGTAGTTCACTGGAATTGAGCCACCGTTGCTGGCTCTTCTGTTGCCAAAGTCATCGTTAAAGAATGAGCTGTTCAATTCGTTAAATAAGTTATCAAAATCATTGTCAAAGTATGCCATATTCGCAACACTCCTTATGTCAAATTTAGATCATTAGCACTCAATAGCTTTGAGTGCTAGCTCTTTACATTTATAAGTATAGCAGGTTATCCACAAAAAGCAATAGAAAAGCTAAAAGCTTTCCACATTTATTTTGATTTTTGTGATTAATAAGCAAAAAAGTGCCAAACATGTTGATATATCAACACATCTAGCACTTCACAAAATATAAAGAATTTCTTAAGATCACTATGAAAATTAGTTTTTTATCGTCTTATTATCAAAGTTTTCCACAATAATACTAATTTTGATCCTTTCTACCATTATTCTTATCTTTATTTTGATTTGCTTGATTTGGATTATTTTTAGGTTTCACAGGATTGACCAAATGCTGTTCAATTACCTGAACAACCTGCTCATTTTGAGGCAAATCTGAGTGATCTGCTTCTTCACCCGTTACGGTCATTGCAGTGAAGTTTTTAACCCGGTTTTGAAAGATATATTTGCCGGCAGCTACACTGGCCTCAGGCACAATTCCATCTGATTCATAGTTCTTACCACCAGATAATGAATAGACAACCAAATCTTTCGGAATCCTATTCCTATCTTTGATAAAGTCTTCCAACATCTGCGTTCTATGACTAGCATTGCCTTCACTAAAATTATATGGCGTACCTGCCGTCATCAGTCGCTTCATCGTGATTTCATCGGAATACGTTGAATAATAATGCTCTAGCCAGTAGGTCCAGATCAAGCCACCATTTGAATGACCAAAAGCCTTGAAATTATTAAATCTATAATTCTGTGTCAAATCGTAAAAAGCCTGATCTAGCCAGCCTGCCTGCTTCTTGATATTGCTGTAGCCGTCTTTATTGTTTTGGAAACCTACTATAATAAAAGGCTCATTATCGTTTTTATCAATTGAACCAGAATAAGACAATACCCCTTTAGTCGAAACGTTAATCTTCAATACGCTGTGCTTAGTTGGCGTATCACGGTTTAGTTGGTTGACTAATTCATTGAAACGCTCGGTTGTTGCACTTGAGCCAGGAACCATAATTACTGGCGACAAGATAGACTTCTGCCGCTGAGCCCGCATCCGGTTGCCTTCCTTCATCCAGCTATAACCTGGAATAGCCAGCAGAATAATCAATGCTATTACAATGAGTAGCCACTTTAAGTTGGGATTTTTACCTAAATTACTTTGCTTTTTGCTCATATTCTTTCAGTCTCTTCTCAATCTTTTGTCCCAGCATGGTAGTTGGAACAAGCAATACAATATCAAAAATAAATAATAAGATAGAAAATACTAAATTCATCCAATTTCCGTTAGAGCCGAAAAACGAAATCAAAATTCCTGGAGTCCCCTTTAACACAGGATAAACGCAAGGCGGAATAAGATGAATGGCAATTGCACCAGCCGCAAGTAACACATTGATTAGAGGAATAATTAGCATCGATAAAAAGAAAACCGGATTCAAAATGATCGGCATCCCAATCATAAAGCCCCACGTCGAATTAAAGGCCGCTGGTAAAAGGTTTGCTTTAGCAATATTCTCACTTTCTTTAGAGTTTTTATTTGCTAATAAAATCAAGACGATTAAGGCCAGAACCAAGCTCGCACCACCCATTGCACCATAGGGATAAACTAGCGAGCTAACTAAGAATCTATGTGGTACATTCCAAGCACTGCCATGCCTTAATGCATAATTCAAATTAGCAGTTGCTGCAGCACCTGAAGCTGCGTTAGAGATTGATGATAAGGGGTAGCCAATACCAATCCAGCTTAATATCATTACCACCAACAATAAAGCTAAGATTTCCAGCAAATTATTTGAACCTTGCACCTGGGCAACCAAGGTCTTGAAAGTGTCAGAATTAATAATTTTGATTTGAAACTCATAGATTATAATGCCTAATACCATCCCGCATCCAAGTGAAACTGACATTGGCAAAAACGAATTCCATGCTCGCTGCCGAATACGCTCGGTGTGTTCAAAAGAAATAGGTTGATGATCCTTACCTAGCCAATGAAAAATCTGCCCCACAACATAACCAATTAAAATAGCTAAAAGCAGTGCATTAATCTTTAAAATACTGGATGAAAACGGTGACCGATCTCCTGCACTGTTTGCTACATTATTTGCATACGCGCAGAACATAATGACAATCACCGCGGTCATGCCGGCTAAAGTTGAGTCCTTTTTATATAATCTTGCGGTATAACGAGCTGCAAAATATGCAGCATACATACCAAACAAGCCAAAGGTTACCCGCACAAAACCATTACTAATAAAAGCTCCAGCATACCAAAGATGATCCGACATTGTTTCATCAAAGCTAAAGATATTATAGATGAAGCTATCTGGTGAAAAAACTGCATCCCGCAATAACTTAAAGTAGGAACCAACAATGGCAATCGGCATTAGCATCATCAATGTACGCTGAATTATTCTAAAAATCGATAGCCTTCTAACGCGAAGGACAAAACCTACTACTTTATCTCCCATGGTGTTTTCCTTTACCTATCTTCCAAAAATATGATTGAATTAACTTAGATCTATTATACATGTATGCTAGAAAGTTGATCATTATGGCTTATATTGAATTAAAAAATAATACCAAAACTTATCAATCCGGTGATACAACTATTTACGCCAATAAAAATATTACATTTTCTGTCGCTCAGGGAGAGTTAGTCATTATCCTAGGCTCATCCGGAGCAGGCAAATCTACTTTACTTAATATTTTAGGCGGGATGGAACCAAATACTAGTGGCGACGTAATCGTGGCTGGCAAGAATATTGCCAACTATAATGCTAAGCAGCTCACCACTTATCGCCGCAATGACATGGGCTTCGTCTTTCAATTCTATAACCTTATTCCTAATTTAACGGCAAAAGAGAACGTCGAACTAGCGGCTCAAATCGTGCCCGACGCGATGAGCGTGGACAAAGCTTTGCAACAAGTTGATTTAGCCAATAGAGAGGACAATTTCCCCGCGCAACTATCTGGCGGGGAACAACAACGCGTGGCCATTGCCCGCGCAATCGCCAAGAAGCCAGAACTTCTCTTATGTGATGAGCCAACAAAATGGTTCAACCGTATTAATCGTTACCCACAACGCCGCTATTGCGCCAATTGCCGACAAGGTGATTCGCATTCATGACGGCGGTATTCAAGATATTAAAATTAACCATCAGCCTGCTGACATCAGTACAATCGAATGGTAGGTGATTATTATGCGTAAAACGATTTTATATAAAGACGCATTGCCAGCAATTACCCACTCGCTAGGGCGCTACATTGCTATTATTCTCTTAATCGGTCTGGGAACCTTTGCTTTTGTAGGGCTTAAGATGGCTGGCCCTGACATGCGTGCCACCGGTGGCAACTTTTTTAACAAGCATAATCTAGCCGACGTAACCATTACTTCCAACTATGGAATCAATTCAACCGATCGTGCTACTATCCGCAATTTGCCAGAAGTTAAAGAAGCCGCGTTTGGCTATTTTCAGGATGTACGCGTTAAAAATAGCCATGATACTCTACGCGTCTTTTCTCAATCTAACAATATTTCCAGTTACGAATTAATTAAAGGACATTTCCCGGACAATAAGCGAGAAATTGCCTTGTCATATTTACTAAAGAAGAAATACCATCTTGGACAACAAATCACCTTTAGCAAACCAGGTATTTTAAAAAATAAAACTTATCGCGTTGTCGGCTTCGTTAAATCCAGTGAATTTTTAGATAAAAATCAAATCGGGCAAACCAACATTGGTAATGGCCGCCTAACCGGTATCGCCGTAACCTCGCATAATGCTTTTGCTTCACCTGTATATCAGGTTTCACGTGTAACTTTTAAAAATACGGCTAGCCTAAGTCCCTTCAGCGTCGCCTACCGCAATCGTGTTTATTGCGACCAAGATAAGCTGCAAAAAGCACTTAATAAAAATCGCCGCGACAAATACAATAAGTACGTAGCTTTATACAAGGCACAATATCGGCAAAAAGCAGCACGACAATTATTAAAAAAAGGCATTCCAATCAATCCTAATCAAATTGAGGTGCCTAAAAATAAAATTAAAATTGCCTATCCAAGTTACACGATTAACGGCCGTGAAGAAAGCCAAGGCTATTCTTCCTACCGCGCTGATTCAGAACGAGTTGAAGTCCTCGCCAACGTCTTTCCTGTCTTTCTTTTTGCCGTAGCCGCGTTAGTCAGTTTGACAACCATGATGCGTTTTGTCGAAGAAGAAAGAACCAATATTGGTACGCTAAAGGCACTAGGCTACGGTAATGGCGCAATTGCCATCAAGTTTTTGCTTTACAGTACCTCTGCCGCAATTTTAGGTGTAGTACTGGGCTCCATTTTAGGCTATACCTTTTTACCCGATTTAATCATCAAGGCATATCTGGCCTCTTCTACATTAGGGACTGGTTATCAGCTAAACTTTGCCTGGGGACCACTTTTAATCTCCTTAGCCGTTGCACTGCTTTCAACGACAGTCATCTCTATGCTTACACTTTGGCAAACGCTGCGCGAGCAGCCCTCAGCTTTGCTTTTGCCCAAACCACCTAAGAACGGCTCTAGAATTATGCTAGAACACATCCCTTGGCTCTGGCGGTACATGAGTTTTTCAGCCAAGGTCACAGCACGCAATATTTTCCGTTATAAGAGCAGAATGCTCATGACGATCTTGGGTGTAGCTGGCTGTACGGGGTTGTTAGTAATGGGCTTTGGTATCCGCGATTCGCTTCAAGGCATCGGCCACATTCAATATAATGATGTACAAAAAATGATATTATCGCCTTGAAACCTAGCGATGTTACTAAAAAAGAAGAAAGAAAATTAACTCAAATTTTTAAAGAAAAAGCTATTACCCAAGTCAATGCGGTGCAGTATCAGCAGTTAAGCAAGCATCTAAAAAATAGCGGCTCAACTGAAAACGTGTCATTAATCGCGCCTAAAGATACTAAGACTTTTAGGAAATCAATTAACCTGCGGCAACGCCAAGATAAAAAGAAACTGATTCTACCCCAGAATGGCGTCATTATTTCAGAAAAACTAGCTACTATTCTTAATGCTAAAAAAGGCTCAACGATCTCTTTAAAAAACAGCCACGGCAAGATCTATCACTTCAAAGTTAGCGGTATCTGCGAAATGTATCTGGGTCACTATCTCTTCATGAGTCCGCGTGAGTATGAAAAGGCTACTGGCAAGAAGTATTCAGCTAATGCCTACTTAGTCACTACCAAGAAGCATGATCCTGCTTATGTGAACAAAGTCAGCAGGCAATTAGTAAAGACCGCAGCGATTGAAACCATCGTTTCTAATTCATCTAACAGAAAGCTCTTGGGCAGCTTTACGGGTAGTTTAAACGAGGTTATCTTTATTTTGATCTTAATCTCTGGGATACTAGCGCTGGTTGTAATCTATAATTTAACCAACATTAACGTAGCTGAAAGAATCCGTGAATTGTCCACAATCAAGGTCTTGGGCTTCTACGATAATGAGACGACGATGTATATTTACCGTGAGACCATTATCTTATCGCTGCTTGGAACTTTAGTAGGCTTTGGCTTCGGTTGGTGGCTGCATTACTTTATTATCACGAGCTTGCCGCCAGACGTCGCAATGTTTGACCCGAACATGTACCCGCTCAACTTTGTCTTTTCGGCATTAATTCCTGCCCTGATCACGGCTGCCTTGGCCATTGTAGTTCATCACAAGATTAAAAAAATCAATATGCTCGATGCTTTGTCATCTATTGACTAAAAGGCATTATGTTATAATTGCTTCATAAGAAAAGGTGGAGATAAAAATGCCAAGAAAGCACTTTGAATTAAATAGTGATGTCAGTAAGTTAATTGAAAAATATGATGAGATCAACGATGTTGATTTTAATAAGTTAGTCAACAAGGCCTTAAGATTCTACCTTGTTAATCAAATGAATTATAAAGATATCCAAGATGCTCTTAACGAGGCAGATATCGAAACTTCAAAATACGTTGATGAAGCAATGCGTTCCAGCATGGGCGACATCAATCGAAATTATTAGCATCAAAAAACGGCAAGTTCTAATCAACTTGTCGTTTTTGTTTTACTCATAATGCTTATAGCGATAATAACGGTAGCCAATCTTCTTCCCAAAAATCTTCTCGGAGATTCCCATGAAGTTGGCCAGCATAATATAAATACCTAGGAAGGCTAAGCCAAAGATAGCTAGATAAATGAAACTGCCCATGCGGCCGAGCGTGTTGAAGTGGCTGCCAATCAAGAGTTGATAGATAAAGAGTACAACAATGTAGATTTCATTAGCTACCACAATTGGCAATAGACTGCCTAGTTTAACGCCATAAGTATGATTCAGTTTATGATAACTAAGCAAGATCACTACTAAGAAGGCAATATCGCTAGATAAAATTGAACCGTCAGCACTTAACATAAAAGTCATCGGCACCTGTAAAATCAGCTTAATCACGACGCCCCAAACTATGTAAATCACGGCTAGACGATTCATATTCAATGCCAAAAGCAAGGTTAAAGAGTTCATTACTAATCCAGCAAAGAGACTCTGGATAATATTTTCTACCAAATAATAGCTGCCAAAGCTGTCATGTGAAAATAATACCGTATAAACTGGCGAAGCCGCAAAAGCACCTAAAGCTACAACAGGCAGCAGAATAAATAAGAGTAGTCGATAATTCTCTAGGAGCAATTTTCTGATGCTTTTAACGCTATCCTTAGATTTATACTTAAGTCCAGCCAAAAGCGGCAGACTCGTCTCTGAGACGGCTGTAGCTAAAGAAATAATCACCGTTGTAATCTTGCTGGGATTAGCTGAGAAAATGGTATAGAGATAACTAACATAAGTTTTATCCATATGGTTGAAATTAATCAGAATTTGCTTAAATAGCAGCTGATCAACTAACTGCGTTACCGTAATAAATGAACCGAGCATCACAAATGGAATTGAAGCATACCATAAGTTAAGCAGACTGCGCGAAACATTGTTCAGGGAACGAGGCAGACTATTATTAATTAGCTCCCGGTAATCCCCCCATTGCTTACGCAAATAAGCAAACAAATACAGATAACTAGCAATTGCCCCAACGCAGGCGCCAAATACGCTGAAGTAAACCGCAATTACATAATTACGGTGAAAGACCTCGATGATTAACAGCGTAGCCAGCAAAATAAAGAGAATCCGGGCAAACTGCTCCCATAATTGGGAAATACCGTAAGGCTTCATATCGTTATTACCTTGGAACCAGCCACGAACCATGCTCATTGAAGGCAGAATCACTACGGCTGGCACTAATACCCGAATAGAAATCGTCGCGCTAGCCACCGAATCGACTGGGCTATTCTTGGCAATCAAAGGTGCCGTCACATACAGCAAGATCCCACAAGCAAGACCCATCACCAGCATAATAATCAAGCCTAGCTTAGTGATGTACAGACTATCTTTATATCTTTTTTGTGAATTAAGCTGTGATACTTCCCGGGCAATAACTGAAGGCAGTCCCGCTGCCCCAATGGACAAAAAGAGTGCATAAGGCGTGTATGACGAATTAAATAGCGCCTGCGCATTCAACTGATTGTGATAGCTCCCTAACATGATCAGCCAAGGAATTAAATAAACTACTCCTAGAATTCGTGAGACAATACTACCAAACGATAGCCAAAACGAACCGGATAGGATTTTTTTATTCAAAATAAAAACCTCAAATCTACGTTATCTCATTGCCTTCTTATTATACGTGGATTTTTTATTTTATGGGTAAAAAGTTGATTTTTTACCTCATAATAATACAAATCCGTTACATTATTTACTATATTATTACTCCTCGTTTAATTTTTTATTAGTCCCCTTGACCTTCTCTTTTATTATTATTATCCTTGATATGTTTCTATGTAAAGTTAACTAATTATTATTGGTTTAAAAAAATACATTCGGGGGACTTAAGTTGTTATTTAAGAAGAGATTTATTACAAAATTAGCATGTGTTGCTATGCTTTCAACTGCTGGAATTGTTGCAGCTCATTCACAAGTATCAAGTCATGAAACTGTGCAAGCTTCAACTACTTCAGTTGCGGCACGTTCATTGGGGATTGACGTTGCCAGCTACCAAAGCGTAGACTTATCAGCACACGCTAGATCAGGGGCTAAGTTTGCCGTTGTTAAGGTAAGTGAAGGTACCAGCTACCGCAATCCTAAGGCAAGCAGTCAGATTGCTAGTGCTCGTCGTCAAAACATGATGCCAATGGCTTACCACTTTGCAACTTTCAGCGCTAACTCTGGTGCAGCTAAGCGTGAAGCTGATTATGCTATTGCCTCAGCTAGAGCCATGGGCCTTACACCAGGTTCATACCTTGCTTGTGATTACGAATCAGGCGATGGTAACAACGTTAACATGGGTAAAGGCGCCACTGCTAATGCAATTATTGCCTTCATGAAGAAGGTTAAGGCAGCAGGTTACAAGCCATTGTTATACGCAAGTTCATCAGTATTGAGAAACAACATTAACACTAATGCTGTAGTCAACGCATTTCCTAATTCATTATGGGTAGCTTCATATGCCATTTCAGGTCGAATTGACAATCCTAACTTTAACTACTTCCCATCAATGAAGGGCATTTCTATCTGGCAATTTACTGACAACTGGCGCGGCCTTAACGTAGATGGCAACATCAACGTATTACCACTCCATGCTTCAGCTGGTGCTGTTTCTCAAGCTCCTAAGAAGATCAAAGGTAAGGCTCGTTTGTTAAAGCATAAGGCTGCTATCTACAACAAGCACGGTAAGCATACGCACCACAAGGCTTTGAAGAAGCATGCTTCAGTTACTACTTACGGTAAGAAGAAGACCATCCACGGCAAGAAGTACTACCGGATTGGCAAAAACAAGTACATCAAGGCAGCTAACCTCTATTAACCAATAATTATAGTCAGAAAAAAGGCACCGGGTAAAAAATTACTCGATGCCTTTTACTATGCTCACTTTTATTTTAAGAATTGGTTGCCAGCTAATTCGCGGTAAAAGTTAGCCTTGGCAGTCTGATAATATGGCACAACCCATAGCATCCCAATTACGCTAATTCCGCCCAATAAGAACCAACCGATGAAGCTGAGATCAAAGACGAATAAATCCATCTTATGTCCATTCATTAACTCCCTACTAGCATTGATTCCGTCAGTTGCACCAACTTGCTTGCCACTAGCTACCATGTCCTTTACGATGTAAGGCGTCATTGCGTAGGAGTAACTCTTAATAATCCCTGGAATGATCAACAGCAATGTCCATAAGAATGTAAAAATACTGGTCATGACAAAGTTAATACATTCAGGGCCGAAGCGATTCTCCGTAAAAACTGAGAACGCTGAAACATATGGCTTCTCTAGCTTATCGTTATCTCTTAGCTTCAAGAATGAAATAACTAAGCTTAAGGCAATAAAATCGCCAATCCAAGCTAGAATCGTACCCAGTGGACTAAGCAATTGCATGTAGAAATTCGTGCCTTCATAATCCATATAGATCTGATCAACCCGGTGACCGCCGCCAGACAAAATCGCTACGATTATCATGTTGATCAGACACATCAGTACAGCCCAACCCCAATTGCCACGCAGGGCAAGCTTGGCATTATTCTTTAATTCTCTTCTAGTAGTCGACATAATTCTTCCCACTTTCTACTAAATAAAGATATTTTCACCTAATTAATTACAATTAGCAACACGAAAATTAAGATCAAAAAAAGCCTAATCCCACAACACGGAACTAGGCTCACACAGTGTTGACCGCCACTCTGACCACATATAGAAGATGACATTTTCGCTACCGGAGAAAATGACCACAACTAGTGGCGGTACATGAAAATCTTAGCATTCAACTATCTAAAAAACAAGCAAAAAAACATGTTGAATTAACTGAACAATGATTATTCTAAAGAATCGAAATCAAACCTGAAATTACAGCTGCTACGACGATTATATAAACTGTTATAACTTGCCATGAGCTACCCATTGTTTTGCCATTGACAGGCTTTATCTTTTTCCTCATTTGATTAGCTTTAATTAATGCAATAGCCGCAGCTACCCAAAATAAAATAGCACTAAAGATAGAAAAGCCACGACTAATATCCGAAGCTCGGCCCGCGAACACCATTAACGAAATAAAAATTACACCTATTCCAAATACTACACTACTCCAGATAGCAAAGGGAGCTGTTAATGCATGATTTTTAATTTTCTGGACATTCTTATAATAACGATAGGTCAAAAATAATTGCAATCCACCTAAAAACATCAAGACTACACCGATTAAAATTCCAGCTGTATCCATTTTTATTACACTTTCTGTAATCTAAGTAACCGCTTTCTTTACTGAACAGCACTATAATAATTGGTATAAACATTAAAAAGTATATAATTATACGCGTGGTGCTAGTTAAATCGTTCTAGACAATATGCCATATTGTAAGCCAAAACTGCGACTTCAAGACGTTCTTGAAAACCTGTTAAGCTCCGGGCACGATTGTTTTCAGCGTTGTAGTAGCTAAACAAGGAAAAGTCGCTCTCGATTGTTCTTCTGATAGCCATTAGCTGATGATCGTTATGCTCTTTAGCACCTTGCATGTTTTTGCGGTATGGCGTCCAAAGCTTATAGCCCATTTGTTTTAGCTTAAAAGCTAAATCTTTGCCGAGGTAGCCTTCATCGCCTAAAAGATAATGGTTGGCAGGATGGGCATTGGCCATCAGCTCTGTGGTTTCCTTGGCATCATGCACTGATGCTTTGGTGACTGCATAATCAAGCAAGTAGCCGTCATCACTTACAATGGCATGAACCTTAAAGCCATAATAGTAGACTTTTTTGGTTGCCTTATAGCCAATGTCAGCTGAACTGCGAAAGATTCGCGATAATCGCGAACTGGCTGACAAACTGGTACTGGAAAGCTATCAATAATCAAGATTCTGCCTGAAAGATCTACCTCCTGGTTCAGAATATGGCGGATCAGATAGATTAAAGGTAAAAGCTAATGGGCTCTGCGATTAAAACGGGAATGGGATAGTCCTACAAAGAACTTACAGAATCTTCTTTGTGATTCGATTCCTAATTCCGCTTGCCAGATAAGCATGGCCAATATTGAGCTGTCAGATAGCCTGGTTTGATCAGTATTTCTGCGATGCTTCAAAGAATCCGGTGCATACAGTTGATACCAAGAACGACAGATTACATTTAAACGAGTAAAGCTAACTTGTAAATGGTGAGAAAAACGCTTAAGCTTAAGGTAGTTCAATTGGATCAGACTCCTTTTTATTACTACTTACAACTTGAGTCTAGTCCGATTGGACTTTTTATTTAACTAAAACGATTTAACTAGCACCACGCGTATTTAAATATATATTTAATTATCTTCATAATTTCTTCTCAAAATATGCAAATTAAAAGGGATTAAAAGCATTGCCTTCAACCCCTTCTAACCTAGTTAATCACGATCTCTCCATGAGCGATGATGACGTGCTCTACCTTCAAATCCATTTTTGAATCCCCAGATCCAATCTCTGGCACCTTTCCAATTCATTATAAGTAATTCCTCTCCTATAAATTCTAAGGAAATTTTACACCCGTATCATCTTTAATATGATAAAATTCCTAATATTAGGAATTTTTTTGAAAGAATAAATACAAATAAAAGATAAAATATACGGACCCAAGTTTCGAAAACTTAGAAAAAATAAAGACATCACATTAGTAAAAGCCGCAAAAGGAGTAACTTCCAAATCTTCCCTGTCATTATGGGAAAAAGGTAGTGATAATCTATCATTTACTCAAGTTCTGACTCTTTTAAAAAATAATCATATTCAAGCAATTGAATTTATTGATAATCCTATTTTGCCGGAATTACTAGCAGTCACACATAAAATTAATACACTTTATGTTAACAACAACATTATCACCTTAAAAAAATTTACTCTTGAAAAACAAAAAATAGCTAAGAAAAATCCTCAAAATAAAATTTTATTTCTGGAATATTGTTGTGCTTGTAATTTTTTTCAAGATTTAAGTCAAAATACTATTTTTTCAAGCAGTGATCAAAAAAGACTAACTTTTATTTTAAATCATGTTTCAGACTGGCAGTATGAAGATATATTTTTCTTTGGTAATGCACTTGGTTTATTACCTAGCGAAAAAATTTATCAAATATCAGAAATTATAATCCTACATGCTATCAAGGTAAATCTAAGTACTAAAAGATGGTACGATGATGTTCTTGACAGCTTACTGAATGCTATCTCCATTCTCATAAAAAAGAATTATAATTTAGCACAAAAATTACTAAACCAATTCAAAAAGCTTCCTTTAACAGATAGATATACTTTCGAGAAAATCTATATTCAAGCCTTTCAATCGTACATTGACTATATCAAAAACAAGAACGATGCAAACTTTCAAGCAATAATTCAAATTACTGAATTACTTGATTTACCTGATCTCAAAGACGGATTCATAACCGGATTTAAGCAAGTAAAACAAATTTATGGATAAGAAAAAATGGCCTCGCTTTTTTATTGAAATGCAGCATCATCGTCTTGATACATTGCCTATTTACTTAACAAATACCGTATTCTTAGCTTTCCAATCCAGCAGCTTAATTCTCACCCAGAAAGAATAAATTCCTAAAGTAATGATTGATAATAGTAACCACTTAACCCAATTGCCAAATAAACTCCAAGCACTACCGACAAATCTCATTCGCTTACCTTCAATCACCGTATGATTAATTTGCCAACCATAGATCATACAAACAGCCCAAGGTTAGCAGATTCCCAATGTTAGAAAAGTAACTAAAAATCCTAAAATATGCCAGCCAATTAATGCAAACAAGCCGCCATCAAAAAATGAATTGCGTCCATGCTTTAATTCCATAATATCCTCCATCATCAAAAAGAACCAAGCAGCCATTTTACTAACTACTTGGTTCTATTCATTCACTCCTGATCAACAAAATTAATCAAAAGTCTTAATTGAAATGCAGCATCATCGACATGATACTGTTAACTTTCTTTTTAATCCTACCAAATTCACCATGGGTAGTGTGATTATCCTGAATAATAATCATATCTTTCCCATGCTTGGTGCTACGCATGAAAGTATAGTATCCTGCACCAGCACCATTAGCTGCTTTATACCTTTTCAAGTTATAAAGACCGCCATTGTAATAACTCGGTGCCTCGCCTTTGAAGAGAACCGCTCTACTCTGCTTGGTTAATAACTTGCCATGCAAAATATAGTTCATCGTCTTCGCAAGATCCGCGTTAGACATCACAATTGAGCCTGCACCTAATTCATTATGTGCATCCTGTACAGCAGCCGCATGCTTAACTCGCACGTACTTACCATCTTTTTGTTCATAGCCAGGAACCCAGTTAGCAGCACGAAGCTCAGCTTTGCTCGACCATAGAAATTCGGTTTGCTTTAGCTTTAACGGGTTAATATAAGTCTCACGGAACAATTTCTCATAAGACTTATGCTCTAATTTAGACAAAATACCACAGATATAGATGTAGTTCACTGCCGTATAATGCCATTCGCCCAACTTTCTAGCATCGAAAACCGTATATTTCTCAACATGCTTCAAGTTAGCCTCATCAGAAATGAATTTCGGCGTGCCTAATGGTTCACCGACTTGAATATCAAAACCTGACGTCATGGTAAGCAAGTTGTGAATCTTCACGGAGTCAGCACCAGCAACCTTAGGGAAGAATTTAGCAAGTGGATCATTCAGACTCATCTTGCCCTTTTGAACTTCCCGCATCAGCATTGCCGCTGTCATGGACTTTTGCACCGAATTGATTAAATAGCTAGTGTCAGCACTATTATTAGTAGCGTATTTAAGGATCGGCTTTCTTGAGCTTGTAACCAAGACTGATCCCTTAACGCCTAAATGATTAATAGCCCGGCGCACTACTTTGCTTTTAAACGCTCTTTATCCGTTAAGTTAATTCGCTTAACATTGTCCTTATTCTGCCACTTCTTAGAGAAGTAGTAGTTAGACAGATCGTAGTTGTAGCGTTCATTCGGCTGCTTCATGAATGGTCTAACGGCTTGATCAACTGCTACCCAGCCTCTCCAGCCGAGGTGAATCGTATCTTCCATGAAGTACTTTTCACTGCCACGTCTTGAGAGATCGGCAATATTTTCGAAGCCTTGACTAGTTAATTGGTGCTCCATCTTGGCAACCGATTCTTGGTACATCTTGCTTGATAAACCAGTGTACTTCATCCACTTGCCATTAATTGGTGGAATAATGAACAACACGTTAGTATGCTGCTTAGCAAATTGTTCCAGCATCAATTGGAAGTCACCGTATTCAACGGAATGAACATAGTCAAAGTTGCGTTGACTGCCCTTTAGACGTTTCAATACCTTCTTAGACAAACGAGTTCTATAGAAAGTATTATCAATACCCAAATTATTAGAATTGGTATGCATCTCAGCTTGTTCCTTAGCGACTCTATTCAAAGCCTTAACAGAATAAGCACTTGGTAATATTTTGGCTCTTTGATGGATCTTATTGACCCGATCACGCAATTGGAATGAACTAAAGAAGTTATCCTCATTACGCAGCATTTGCCGACGATTTTCCAAATAGAACTTTTGGAAAGTAGTCAACTTCTTGCCCTCAGCAATTTGCTTGAAGCTGTTCTTGATCTCGCCTTTAACATCTGGCATTTCCAAGAAACGCTTAGCAGCATAACGATCAGCTACATTATTCTTGGCACTAAGCAAGAAATTACATGCTTGCAGTGGAGAATAATACAGTGCAAAAGCATTCGGGTCTTGGCCTCTCTTGGTAAACCATTGTGGTGAAATGATCACAACGGCTTTTTTATTCCTAAGCTGCTTAACTGTGCCTTGCATCCCCAAGAACTGCGCCAATGATTGACTACCTGGACCACCCAATAAGAATGGGCGGTAGTTTCGTTGATACTTCTCCGCAATGATGCTTGGGTGCAGTGGGTCAAATCTAGATAATTCACTTGAACCATAAAATGGCACATACCCTTCATCAAAAGCCTCTTGCTTCATCGTACTGCCCTTAAAAACAGTCGTATTCTGTGAAGCAGCTGCTTCATAGATCGTTTGCTTAGAAAAAGTTTTCTCCCAAGGAATCAGAAATACAACTAATAAAAGGATAAAAGCGCAAAGAACTGGGCCAAAGATTTGCCACAGCCGGCGTTTATTACTCATTTTCTAAGCTTTCCACCTTTGCCACAATCTTGTTAGGAGTGTCCCATTCAGCACGGTTGAATTCTGAAACAGGAACATCAATATCAAACTTTTCTTGTAAGCTCAAAAGCATTTGTATGCTTGCCATTGAGTCCATCAAACCATTTTCAAAGATGTTTTCATCCATTTGGTCTGATAAGTCTTCACCAGTTAAATCGTTTAAAATGTCTAATACGCCTTGTTTAGTGTCCATAATTACTACCTCTATTTTTAACTAATACTAAAAATTCTCATCACTATTATATAGCTTATTTCCAGCCAAACCATAGTTGACTAAGAAATCCTGAGAAAATCAGGAAACTGAAGCAAACTACGTTGAAAGTTAAGAAAATGGCGAACCACTTAGTAAACTTGTTATGCGGAATCTGCTTCCTATGCTTTCTCTTAAATCTGAGCCACATGTCGTTGATACAGATTGCTGAAGCATGGAAAATACCATACACAATGTAGTACCAAGTAAGGCCATGCCAGAAGCCCATGATTAAGAAAAGCAAGAAGTAAGAAACTTGTGATAATCTAATGCGTTTTTTGAAAAGCTTCTTCTTCATTGCAAAGAAGGTAAATCGCATATAGATGTAATCACGGAACCAGAATGACAACGTCATGTGCCAACGGTTCCAGAAGTCCTTAATGTTCTTAGAAATAAATGGCATGTTGAAGTTCATTGGAGTATGGATACCCATGAAGTATGAGATTGATACAGCAAATAATGAGTACCCGGCAAAGTCGAAGAACAAGTACATGCTGTAGCAATACATGTAGGCTAATACCCACCATGATAACTTCAAGCCGCCATTGGCATTACCAACAGCTAACGCTGCGGCACTGATCTTCGGTAGCCAATAAGTACCAAAGAACCAGCCAATTACGAATTTATATAAGAATCCTTGGAACAAATATCTAACTGCATATTGCAAGTCAGTAATATAAGCATCCCTAGTAGGAACCTTATCATAGTCTTTCTTAAATCTGCGATACCGATCAATAGGGCCTGATGAAATAGTAGGGAAGAACAGCAAGAACCTAGCATAAGTTATAGGATCTACCTGCTTAATTGCCCCATCACGCATTTCCATAATTACCTGAACGGTCTTGAAGGTTACATAAGAAATACCTAGGAACCCAATTACAAAGCCAATGGAATTATCTGGAAAAGCGGTCAAATACTTAACTGCAACTAACGGAATAATTGCCAAAATTACAGCTAAGCAGAAGACCCAGGTCTTGTTCTTGCCATGATGACGATAATATTGATAGCCAAAGGTCAGCGCAAACTCGTAAACTAGCCAGATTAACAGGTTAACCCCTTGCTGCCAATGGCTGCCATCAAAGATTAAAAACAAGAAGACCAGTGAAAATACTGCTTCATAAGTCTTTAGACGATGACCAAAGTAAAGACCAACAATAATTGGAACTAACGCGATCATCAAGTAAATAAAGTATTGCGGATTCGAGTAAGGCTGTAAGTTAATGAAGTTAAAATTCACTGCTTATTAACCTCCTTAATAACCGCCTTGATATCCACCTTGCCGTTTTGAGAAATTGGCAACTTGTCTTGGTAAACAAAACGCTGCGGAATCATGTATGGCATCACGTTCTTAGCTAGATCTTCACGAATTGCTTTAGTCAAAGCAGCTTCGGAGTGTTGACGCGCTACGTCATGTTTCAATTCGATCTCTGCTACGATCTGCTTAACGGTATGGTCTTTATTATACTTAGGAGCTGCAACGCCATAACGCACATACTCATTCTTAGACAAGTAGAAGTTAATCTCCTCAAGTTCGATTCTATAGCCATTGAATTTAATCTGGAAGTCAATTCTACCGCGATAAAAGAGCATATCGCCATCGAAGAAGCCGGCATCCCCACTGCGGTAGCTGCTTTGCGCTTCACCATCTTGGTGGAAGAAAGCAGCTTCGGTTTTTTCAGGATTATTCATGTAGCCCTTAGAAACGCTAGGACCACTAATAATAATCTCGCCTTCACCAGGCTTATCGCCCTTAGAAGTATCAATGGTGACCTTAGTGTCTTCCTTAACCTTGCCAATTGGCAAACGATCATACTTCTTAAGCACTTCATCAGTAATCTCAACTTGCGTTACGGCTACTGTTGTTTCAGTAGGACCGTAAGTGTTGAAAATATGACTATCTGGGAACTTCTTCTTAAGCATGTTAGCTTCGCTATGTGGCAACTCTTCACCACAGAACAAGAAGTGACTTAAGTCTGGGTGATGCTTGCTATCAAAGGTTCTATCTAAGAAGCACATCTGTGCAAATGATGGTGTAGATACCCAAACGTTAAATTGCATCTTAGGCAAAGTCTGGAATAATTGACCAAAGTTTTGCGTAACATCATGTGGCAAAATAACCAGTTTACCAGCAGAAACAAGTGCCGGATAAAGACTCATGACTGACAAGTCAAATGAGTAAGGTGCTTGAGCCAAGAAACTTGGATTCTTTGGTAAGTTGAAATCTGACAATTCCCAATTTACGAAACTAAGCAAGTTATCATGGCTAATCTGTACGCCCTTAGGCTTGCCAGTAGTCCCTGAAGTAAAGATAATGTAGTAATTATCATCGCCTTCAACGAATTCTTCTTCGTTAACTTGATAATCACCGTCTTCAACTTCACTAGCCTTCAATACCTTAACACCTGATAAGTCAACATCTGGCAATGGATCAATTTCTAAAACTATTGGTGACTTAGAAACGTCTTGAATCATCGTTAAACGTTCCGCGTTAGAGTAACTAGCAATTGGAATATAAGCATGTCCTGACTTTACGCAACCCAAAAAACTTGCGACCATTTCAAAAGTCTGACCGCCCCAAATCATAATTGGAGCCTTAGCCGGAATATCCATGCTAGCAATCTTATGAGCCCAGGCATTAGAGCGACGCTTGAGTTCACCATATGTATTAGTCTTACCAAGATAGTCATAAACAACACGATCTGGTTCTCTATCAGCTATCTCGTCAATTTTCTTAATAACATCTTGAATCATTATGACAGCACCACCTTAAAATTCATTGTAAATGAAGTGAACAGAGTTAAGTCCACTGTATTCATACAAATAAATTAATGCCATCAGGATTCCGAAATAAATAATTGTCTTCAAAACAAACATGCCAATGCGTTTGCCTCGAGAGTCAATTTTCGTATTCTTATTCATCATTTCTCCCTCAAGTAATATTATTGTAATATTTTCTTGCTTGAACTTATATTACTACAAAAAATACTGTTTAAAACAGTACTAACTTACATTTTAACAAATTTAAACTTTTTCTTAATGAATGCTACTCTTTTATTGCATTATTGCGCTTTTTTACAATCACGATAAGCAAAATATAATGGAATGGCAATAATAATTGCTACAAAAATCAGGGCAAAGATCAGCAAGCGCATTACATTTTGGGGCTTTTTCCAACGATCAGTCTTAGCCGTCGTCAATAAAAAGGCTGCGAACAGTGCAATGACGATTACCTCTGCTAGACAAAACCATAAATTCGTCATCTTATAAATATATAAGTAGGTTGAAGCGGGGAATAAGCAAAACCAAGCCGCAAAGCGTAAAAGAAAAACTTCTTTTTGATAATAATCGATATTCATAAAATTCCTTCCATAACTAGTTGCCAAATAAGGCATTGATATTCATTGAGAGGATACGGTCCATTACTACAATATGAGGTTTAGCATAAATGCGAGATGCAGATTCAAAGACGCAGAGCAGCTGACCTTTATATGCTGTAATCTGCTCTAGATATGGCGGCATGTCGATCACTAATTCCGCGTTCTTTTCATCCAAAGCATTCAATGCCGAAGTTGGAAAAACATAGAGCTTAGAATCCCCACTACCGTAAGACTGGCTCAAAAAGATCTTATCCTGATAAATGGCGATTCCCTGAATCTGTTTGTCCATTGAGGTCTCACCAGTTGGATCTGACCACTGCAGCGTACCCGTTACGGATTTAACTTCATTATTAGTAATGGAGTCTTTATTCTTCCCACTGCGAGCAATTGTATAAGCTGCAACCTTACCGCGACCATACATGTTAAAAAAGCCGACAAATAATTGTCCATCATAGTAAGTGACAGTGGAGGCCTTTTCTACAGCAGAAATGGCAATTTGGTGATTATATTTAATTGGTAAGTGCTTAGCTTCATCGTACTGCTGCAATTTCTTAAGCGAAAAAGACGCTAAAGCAGATGACTTGCCCAATGAACCAGTTACCCAGATATTTTTAGCAACCGGATCATAGGCAATCCCACCTAAATGGGGCCTGCCCGCTACTTGAATTGTTTTAATATACTTGCCCGTTTTTTTGTTCAAGACATAAATCACGGAGGCATGTTGATGATCACCGTCATATGCCGTCAGCAAAATATACTTATCCGCAACCGCTATTCCTTGCGGAGTCATAGCCGTTGCCGTATTATATTTTTTTGCTTTAAAATCATAACTCTTAGTAGAGATTAGCCCTGGAATAACAGCATCCTTACCATCCCAAGTTCTAGGCGGTACATAATTGCTTACCTTATTAATGAAAGAATATTTCCCGCGCAATGCTTTTTGATAGTTAGCCAAATTATGCCAAGCAGCGCTAGTGTTAGTCCTGTCCTTAGCTGTAACCAGCTTAGGTCTTTCTTTGAGCATTTGCCTTTGTTCTAGCCACTGAAAGCCATAATAGCCGCCTACTCCAAGTCCGGTTAAAACAAGGAACATCAAAAACAAATGGAAGATAAATCTGCCTATTTTTTTCATGATCACTGCTCCTTTCTCTGTGGCAAATACTTATTGGGTACGGTTAACATTATAGCTAAAAATCCTCTTCTTTTCGTCAATCAGGCATCTAATTTGGCTGACTTAAGAAAAATATGTATTTTTCAAAAATAAAGTGTAGATCGTCACACTTTTTTCATAATTTAAGGTTATACTATGTAATGTAGTAAGCAAGAAAACGAAGATCTTACTACTACAACTAAACTTTTTTGTTTTTCATTCATACTCCTCCAAGTAAATAATGAAAATAAAAAGAATTGGCTTACTCCAATTAGTCAATTTCATATCTATCCCTTTCGGCTCACGTGTGTTGCGTGAGCTTTTCTTATACTCTGAAAAATCCCTTTAACTCTTCTCAAACAAATCTTTACCTTTTCATAAGAATTTGAACATTTTTAATTCACAATTGCTCTGTATTATATAAATCGTAGCGAGGCGGTAGAAACTTGCTACATACTCCCACTTTTTTATTTCATTCATTCTTACTCCTCCAAAGTAGATGAAACTAATAAGGTTCGCAAAAACTTGCGAGCCTTTTTCTTTTCTCCTCTTTTTCCTGTATACTGCCTGTATACTGTAGGTAGAAAAGAGGCGCTTTCATGTTTTCCCCATCAATTAAGCATTTAATTCAAGAAAAATCAGGTTCGTTTTTAATTTTGGCTAGCCGAATTGCTTTTGTCGAAGAGGATAATCCACTTTATCACGCATTTTTGATTTTAACTAAGGTGAAGTATTCTAAGATTCCTGTGTTAGACAAGGACAGAAAAGTGGTCGGCTTGCTCAGTCTAGCCATGATTACGGATAAGATGCTCACGAATGAATCGATCACGACTGAACCGCTTGACAATTTAAAAGTTAAAGATGTCATGCAGACTAAGTTCGATAAAATAAATTTTGTGCAGACGACTCTGGAAACGCAGCTGCATTTATTGATCAACAACGCCTTTTTGCCAGTAATTGATGACCGCGGCGTTTTTCAAGGATTGCTGACTAGACGTGAATGGATCAAGGCCTTTAACTATGTCGTGCATACTTATGACAAGCACTATAAAGCTCAAAGAATAAAATAACCAACTTGCAGCCATAAGGCTGCTTTTTTTCTTATATAAGTTTAGCAAAGCAAAAGCGTGTCCAGACCAATAAAGAATGTTAGAATGTAGCGGTAGACAAATATAGATTGTATTTTGGGGAGGCAATCATTATGGAGAATATGAAGCGTCAATGGAAATTTATTGTCGTTTTGATTGCTGGTGCCTTTGGTTTGTTTAGTCAATTTGCACTGCACTCAAAGAGCCTCTTCTCAATCGGAAATCTTCAATTTCCAGTTCATGCCATCATTATCGATATCATTGGTATCTTGATGGCAATTTCTTTGTTAATGGAGATTTTTCACGATTGGAAGACTGGCCGTTACGGCGTAGATATCCTGGCTGTTATCGCTGTTGTTTCTACCATCTTAATCGGCGATGTCTGGGCTGAATGGATGATCTTAGTCATGATGACCGGTGGTGAAACGCTGGAAGATTACGCCACAGGCCAAGCCAATAAGGAATTACGGGCATTACTTGATAAAACGCCACGAATCGCTAACAAGTTAGTTGATGGCAAGATCACCGAAGTCAAGGTTGATGCCTTGCAAGTTGGCGATCACGTTTTAATTAAACCAGGCCAACAGGTTCCAGTTGACGGTAAAATCGTTAAGGGAACTTCTAGTTTTGACCAATCATCATTAACCGGTGAATCGGTTCCTGTATCAAAGAACCCAGGCGATGACTTAATGTCTGGATCAGTAAACGGCGATGTAGCGGTTGAAATGGAAGTAACTAAGGCAGCTAAGGACTCAGAATATCAGTCAATCGTTGCTTTAGTTAAATCAGCACAAGCTCAGCCAGCTAAGTTCGTTAAGATGGCCGACCGTTACGCTATTCCGTTCACCATTATTTCCTTAATCATTGGTGGTGCTGCTTGGATCGTTTCTGGAGACGCTACACGTTTTGCGGAAGTTATGGTAGTCGCTTCTCCATGTCCATTGTTGATTGCGGCTCCTGTTGCCTTGATATCAGGAATGAGTTCAATGTCAGCTCACCACATCATTGTTAAGTCTGGGCCAACGCTTGAAAAATTAGCTAAAGCTAAAACTTTTGCCTTCGATAAAACTGGTACTTTAACTGAAAATCAATTGATCGTTGACCAAATCGTAACGGCTGATGACTCAATCGACCAAAAAGAGTTGCAAAGCTTAGCTGCTAGCGTTGAACAGCAATCAAGCCACGTTATCGCTAGTTCTTTAGTTAAGGCCACTGATAAAAACTTAATTCATGCCGTTACCAACTTAAAGGAAACCACCGCTCAAGGGGTTGAAGGCGACGTTGACGGCAAGCACGTTAAGGTTGGTAAATTATCCTTTGTTGATCCAGGCCATGAAAAATTAGATATTACCTCAACTGCCATTTATATCTCAGTTGACGGTAAGTTTGCCGGTTACATTACCTTGAAAGACAAGATGCGTCCAGAAAGTCCTAAGACCATTGAACGTCTGCTTCGTCAAGGTGCTGAAGACATCATGATGCTAACGGGTGACCACAAGCAAGTCGCCGAAAAAGTTGCTAAAGAAGCTGGCATTACTGATGTGCGTTCCGAACTTTTACCATCACAAAAGATTCAAGCTATTAAAGACGTACCAAAGAACTTGCGTCCTGTTGTCATGACTGGTGATGGCGTTAACGACGCTCCAAGTTTGACTGCAGCTGACGTTGGTATCGCTATGGGTGCTAAAGGTGCCACTGCTGCTAGTGAAAGTGCTGACGCAGTTATTATGGTTAACGATATTTCTAAGGTTAACGACGCAGTAGCCATTTCTAAACACACCATGAAGGTTGCTAATATTGATGTTTTAACTGCTATTGGTGTTGTCATTATCATCGAATTAATTGCCTTCACTGGTGTTATCCCTGCCTTTTGGGGTGCCATCTTGCAGGAAGTTGTCGACATGATTACGATCAGCTTAGGTCTTCTTGCTAAGACTAAGCCAAGTGACAAGCAATTTGGGTTAGAAGAAAAGTAGATATTTAGATATAATATGCAGCTTCAGAATCAATTTGATTTTGGAGCTTTTTTTCTACTTTTTTATTATCATAGTGAAAGTTAAGAAAGAGACATTCTAAAAATGAAAAGCAAACATAAAATAGCATTAACCATAATTCTAATATTTCTTACTCCATTCATCCTTCTTTGTTTGCTTAACTCCGGCTATGAGTTATATGTGAATCATCAAGAAAATATTGCATACGCTAAAATGCAAAAAGCTGTAGATAAATACGGCTACAACGCTATCAACCTTGAACCTGTAAAAGCTCAGGTTAAGTTTTTCCATATTTATAAATTCAAAAGTTCGTTTTCCAATCAAAAAACTCTAAATAAGAATAGACAACTTTTTACTAAAGCTGGACATAAGATTGGTAAACATGACGATTTAGAGACTCCTTACAAATATTCAATTAGTGCTATTAAATCAAACTGGAAATGGAAAGTTTACATTAGAGAAATACCGTTCGGTAAAGAAAAGAGCTATCTAATAGATTAATCTAAATTATCGAGTAATTTGCATCAGATTTAAAAAAATATTAAAATTAACTCAACTGAATACATTATTTAGTGGTTGGGTTTTTATTACAATAAAAGCTTTCAAGATTTGCTTCTTTGGGTCAAGAAGCGACTTGAAAGTTTTTTCTTTTTCACGGAAGGGATAAATATGCATTTTCTAGGGGAATTAATTTTAATCCTATTAACTACTTTGCTATTAGGGCAACTTTTCGCCCGTCTTAACATGCCAGCAGTTATTGGGCAATTATTATCAGGAATTTTACTTGGACCAGCTATCTTAAACTGGGTTACACCGAATAATATCGTCAGTCTATTCTCCGAATTCGGCGTCATTCTATTAATGTTCTTAGCAGGTCTGGAAAGTGATTTAGACTTACTAAAGAAATACTTTAAATTAAGCTTTACAGTTGCCAGCGTCGGCGTTATTTTGCCGGTTATCTTTATGGGAGCTGCCAGCTACTTCTTTGGCATGAAGCCGCTCGAAGCACTCTTCATCGGGATCGTCTTTGCCGCTACTAGTGTTTCGATTTCCGTAGTTGTTTTGCAAGAAGCACACCAGTTGCATACGCGTGCCGGCACCGCTATCTTGGGCGCTGCTGTAGTTGATGATATCCTAGCGGTGGTAGTTTTAAGTTTATTCACTACCTTCAGTCACGAAGGCGGTAAAAGCGGCTTAACTAATAATTTTTTCGTCAATATTTTAATCGAGATTATTTACTTTGTAGCGGTCTGGATCATCTTTAAATTCATTGCGCCTTACTTTATGAAGATTTCTGAAAAAATCAGCGTTGATTATTCAGTCGTAATTGGATCACTAATCTTAGCCCTAACCATGGCTTGGGCTGCTGACTTCGTTGGCCTGTCTGCCGTTGTAGGTGCGTTCTTTGGCGGCTTAGCAATTAGACAGACGCCGCAATACAAGGAAGTCCACTCCTCCGTTTCGGCAATCGGTTATTCGGTTTTCATCCCTGTATTCTTCGCTGATATCGGTCTATCAATGACCTTTGCCAGCTTCTTCAAGGATCTTTGGTTCATCATTGCGATGACTATTTTGGCCGTTTTGTCCAAGTTCTGGGCTGGTAAATATTCTAGTGAAGTCTTCGGCTTTACTAAAAATGAAGGCAATATCGTCGGTGCAGGGATGGTCTCGCGTGGTGAAGTTGCGTTGATTGTAGCCCAGATTGGGATTACGCATCACCTCTTCCCTGAGGATATCTATTCCAGCCTGATTTTGGTAATCATTGTAACGACGGTACTTTCACCATTTATTTTAAATTACTTTATTAAAAAGCAAAAAGATAGTAAGGAATTTATGTAAAAGAAAATCCTCGACAATGTGTCGGGGATTTTTTGTGTTCGCTTGTGAACGTATATTTGAATTTGTCATTGCACTTATTGCATTAGTTGCGGAGTTGATCAAATTCTAGCAAGTTTAGACAGCTGCAACAATTTATTTAACTGAAAGTTGTTCTAAATCTATCACATGATCATACTTCTGCAATTCTTCAGGCTCATAATGGTGAATTACTTCCAAAAAGGTCAAATCAGATTTTAACAAATAATCGTGAATCTGATCTGAAGTCTTTTTATCGAGGGATGCGTTAATTTCATCAAGTAGAAGCACTGGACGAGCCATCAAAATAGCACGAGCTAATTCAATTCTGGCAAGTTGCCCGCCTGATAATTGGTCAGCATTATCGCCCAATGAGTAATCCCAACCCTTTTCTTTCACGATAGTATCTAAGCCTAACTTAAGGCAAACTTCTTTAACCATTTCCCGGGGAATATCTGTGCCAAGAGTTAAATTGAACCACAAATTATCTGCAAAAATCACCGGACTTTGGCTAGCATAAGAAAAAATATTAGCAAATGAACCAGCCTCAACTCGTTTATTATCCAAGATAATTTCTTTAGCTTGACCAAATTTACCTGTCATCAAAAACTGCAGCAGTGTCGATTTACCAGCACCAGATGGGCCAATAATTGCCACTTTTTGTCCCTTTTTAATTTCTAAGTTAAGGTGACGAGCTAACTGTTGATTTTGTCTAGTTAAAGTTAAATCATCTACGTTTAGTTTATCAAAGTCAGTCTTAGTAGACGTTTCACTTTCTTTACCTTGAGCAATATATTTCTCAGCCTTAGCAACAATCTTCTTAGTAGTTGATAACTTATTACGATCTGCTAAAATCGTCAAAATTGGGTTAACAAAAGAGTTAGACAGTTGCACGATTGCAAATAATGCGCCTAACGTAGTTTGCCCGTTGATTACCATGTAAATCCCTACTAAAAATGGCACTGTGAAAGTAAACAGATTAGCAATCAGACTGACCCAGGAAACGGTATCTAAATTCAAAAGATTCATCTTGCGTAACGCCATTTCCAGTTGATTAACAAAGACCCTATTCTTTTTAACGGCGTTATCCTGCTTACCATATAACTTAAGCGTTGAACTGCCAGCTAAAAAATTCTTGATATGGCTAACGTACTTATCATTAGCATCAGTCCAATTTTCAGAAGCTACTTGAATTTTCTTTTGAAAAAGGTTAGATGCAATCATAGGTAAACATGATCCCACTAGAAAAAGCAGAGTTACTAACCAGTTGACGGACAATGCATATCCTAGTGCCAAAACAATCATGTAAGCTTGCATCATAATCTCAATTTCTGCATCAAAACGATTAGTTTCTAGCAATTTAAAATCTGTAGTTAAATAGCCTAAGCTAGCAGTATTTTCATCACTTGATTGCTTGAGCATTCCCTTTAAAATGCCAACTCGCAAAGTAGTATTTGTTTCTTGGATCGCACTTGTTTTTAAGCGGTTAAAAATTAGCGAAGCTATAAATGTGATTATCAAACCACTAATGGCAATTAGCAGGAATACTGGTAAATCACTAAATCTTTTTTGCGTACCAATATTCGTTAAGGTTTGCACCATGTAGGCCACAACAATCTGTTGCATGCTTGCAATTAAACCAAAGATAATCATGCTGATGAATTTAGAATGTGAAGAGTATTTGTTAATCATTTTTTATCCTCCGTAACTTGAATTGCTCTTAGTATCGCAGGATAATGAGCTTAAATGTCAAAATTTTGCAGATCTGCAAATTGAGGTGTGCTATGTTTAAATACGGTTCAGTGTACAAAGAATTACGCAAAGAACAGGAAGTTACCCAAACGCAAGCTTGCCAAGGAATTTGTTCAATTTCCAAGCTCTCTCGCTGGGAAAACAATCAGGTAGAGGTAGAATTTAGTACGGCAATTGCATTACTTAGGCGCATTAATATTACGCTAGATGAATTCACTACTCGTGCAGAGATTGCAACAGAATCTGAATTACCAAAAAAAATAGTCATTGCTATTAGAGATGAAAATGTACCTTTATTGCGTAAATATGCACAAAAACATTTAGCAAAATATCATACCAGCAAGAATTTCCTAGAGCTAGAAAACATCCTGGTAGTATGTAATCAATTACTACTAATCGAAGGTAAAAACTATCTAAGTCCAGCAGATATTCAGAGAATTGGTTCTTATTTACTGCATAATACAGTGTGGTCTAAATACAACCTCAATTTATTTGCTAGTTCACCCTTTTTACTAAATTCTGAGCTTGGTTTTAAGATTGCCATACGGATTGTTCATAATTTTGATCAAATTAGTGATCTAAGCGATAACCTGACCATTTTCATGGGTGGACTATCAGACACCGTAATTGCATTTATTCTCAAGAAAAAGATGGATTACGCGCAAAAGCTTTTAAATGAACTCAAAAAGATTAATTTACCTTTTTACTTCATGTTCTTCAATATCGCATTAACTCTTTTACAAAAGATAATTGATTATTGTCATACGGGTGACGAACAGCCGGTCTTAGCAATCTTTGATAATTTGATACAATTGAACTGCTCAAAACAGGCGCAAAAATTATTAGAAGCCTTTAAGGATGTTAAAAAAGTTTGGGAGGACGAGAATGTCTAGTTCTGAGAAAATATACTTAGCTAAAAGGATCTCGGCTATTGTTGCAATTATTACCTGGGTAATAGCCCTTGTTTTGACAGCAATAACAATTTATAACTGGATACAAGCTCCACATATGCCTGTTATTCACGACCACTTCTTTGCATTAATAGGTTTCATCCCTATAGTCAGTGGCTTTCATCCTGGTATTTGGTGTTTTGATATTGCAGTCCTAGCTTCCATTGTTTGGCTGTTTTTGCATTCGTTTTATAGCAAAGAAAATCGTTGCCACTAATGTGAGAACGATTTTTTCATGTTCGCTATAGCTTGTTTCTAAAATTAAGTATCCTAGTCATTAAAAATTCTTTCAGTTAATTCTGATTAGAATTAAGGCATGAAGAAAAAAGAAGAGCAAAAAAAATAGCCACTCAGCCGCCAAGCTCATTGTGGTTATTTTTTGGTTTAAAAAATAAATTATAACTGCTTTAGCTCTGGCAAGCTTGCAGTTATTTAGTATATCTTAAAAATATATTGGATAGCATCGCTGATGCTACTCTACACTAAGGGGTTGGCTCATTTGCCAGCCTCTTTTTCATTTCTTATTATAGCAAGTTTACGAACCCGCTACAATTAATTATAATGTCCAAAACAAAAAGCAAGAAAAGACTAAATTGAGCCCTTTCTTGCTCTCATAATATGAAGTAATTAGAAATTATATTACTAACTATGAAGAATATTAATCTTCGCTAACCCAGCCGTCTGATTCAAGCATTTCTTCAACACTGTTAATTGACAAATTCTTAACTGCAAAATGTAATTGGTTTTCGTTCATAGTGTTTACAATAGTTTCTAACATTTTAATTACCCCACATTTATTTAACTCGTAATTCTCTTTACACATATATAATAACACTTGTTATTATAATTACAAGTATTTTGTTAAGTAATGCAAAAAAGGCTCCACCTGGAGCCTTTTAACATGGAGTTAAACACCATTTTACAACTACTTAGTAACCACTGCCGTAGCGTTAACCGTCTTTTTCTCTCTAGTCTTCGCACCCATCTTAATTGCCACAAAGAAGATGATCACTTCAACCGCAATCAAAGCAAATAATGCATACTTAACGCTGGCAAAGCCAGAAATTGAGGTCAAAACCGTAGTAAAAATTGGTGCTACAGCCATCAAGATAGTGTTCAATAGCCCAACTGATGATGCTAAAATCTTATGTTCAATCGTGTTAACTAACCATTGCTGCATCTTGATTGACGCGATACTTGCAGTAGCTGCCAAGAAAAAGTAAGCAACTAAAATAGCATACATATTAGCAAAAACAGCAGCGATAATTGTCGCAAAACTCAAAATAATGGCAATAATCGTCATTGTAAATACTGAAGCTTTTTTAAATAATTGTGGTCCAAACATACTGCCTAAGATAGCGCCACAGCTTACAACCACGCCCATTACCGCAATGGTAAAGCTGTAGCTGGTAATAACCATCGTCGCCTTGTTTCCCGCAATTACAATTGGAATTAATGAACCAAGCGCGGTCAACATCCCATTAACTAAAGCGATAACGAAAATCACATTCAATAAACCTTGAGCCTTCTTCATTTGCTTTTATGAAGATTTCATGGTAGCGAAAAACTTTTGATCATTAACTTCTTGCGCTTCAAGTGGCTTCTGATCTTTTCTATGCTTTAAGCCGACGCTTAAGAATAAAAGACCTGCAACTAAGAATGTCAAAGCATTGATAAAAGCTAAGTTAGCAAATGACAAGAACAGCAATAATCCAGAACCGACAAATTGAGCCACAGTATTGATTACTTCATTCATGCCGTTAGAAAAGCCTTCAGCTTCACCAAACTCTTTTTTACCGACAATATCAACGATCAACGGAGCGGTCAAACCACCTGAGTATGAACCGAAAGTATCAGACAAAAAGTTAATAATCACAACTGCGATAACCAAATTCCATTGCGAAACGTTGCTAATGAAAAGTAAGCCTACAATGCCGTAAAGAATGAATCTAACTACCGCCATTAAAAAGATATTTTGAAATTTCCTTTTAGTTTTATCAGCTAAGTAACCAGCAAAGATATCAAATAATCTCGGAATAGATTCTGAAATAGCAATTAGCGATAGAGCTAATGAGTAATTATGCAGTTTACTTGCGTAAGTCATAAATGCTAAGTAAAAAAGAATGTCACCAGCGGTAGATAAGAAACTAGCAATTGAAAATCTTCTGTAGTCTTTGTTTTTCAAAAATACATTCATAATGTTTAAACCCTTTTTCTTTGTCTCGTTTGTTGTTGCAATTATAATAAAGTGAAAATGAGATTAATTTGAAAAAGTGGCGTATTTGACATTTTCGAGGTAAAAAACATGACAATCGGTGAATTACTTAAGGATGAAAGACTAGCAAAAGCCAAGACCCAAAAGGAATGGGTTGGCGATATTATTAGCACCTCCTACTACGCTAAGGTAGAAAAGAACAAGCATCGAATTACTGCAGAAGACTTATTGGCACTCTTGCGTCGTAATCACATTGATAGTAGTGACTTTTTTCAGCGTCTAGAAAACAATCAAGATTTAATCCATGAACAAGAACAAACTTGGAGCCACATGGCAACAGATGCTGTCTATCACCATGACATCCCTACGCTAAAAAATATCGTCCAATCAATTAAAGACAGTGAATTACCTCAAGATAAAAAAGAAGAAGATGCACTAGAAGTTGAGGGAATGATCGAAACTCTTCGCATAGATTATGAAAAAGATTACCAGCCTAATTTAGAATTGCAGCAGAAGTTAAAGGAGAGAATTTTTAGCATCCCTAACTTCACAAAACTAAAATTACAACTCTATTGCGACTTTATGGGATTTTACGACTTGGATGCCAACAAACAGATTATTAAACAAATAATCAAAGAAACAGCCAACACGACTGATAACCAAATCATGTTAGCCGTTAGCGCGATTATTAATAATTTTATCAGTGCTTCAATGTCTGCAAACCATTATGATGATTTAGATTATTACATTTCCATAGTTGAAAAGATGCCGCAAATTCCCGAGTTATATCTAATTAAAAGCAGTATCGCCGTTCACAAGTATTTGATAGAATATCATTTTGAAAAAGATGAAAAATACATTGATTATTGCCAGAAAATCGCCGAGAGCTATCAGCTTACAGGGATGAAAGATTTTGGCAAAAATGTGGCAGCTTTTATTGAACAAGAGAAGAAAAAGGCAGATATATCAAAGAAATAATATGAATAAGAAAAGACTGTGTAGTTTCATGCACAGCCTTTTTACAATATTCATTATGTAAGAATTGTTAATTGAATTTAAATTGATCTAGAAGAATTAGTCCTTGACAACGTCTTTAACGTTCAACCATTGGCTCTTGTTGATCTTAACGATCTTCTTGCCGTTGGTCTTCTTAACTGCCTTAGCAGTGAAGGTTGAACCCATTGAAACTTTCTTGTTGGTCTTCTTGCCGTTAGCGTTTAAAACGCTAACTTTTTGGTTCTTAGTGTCCTTAACAGTAACAAAGATCTTGTCGCCCTTTTTGATTGAAGGGTTAGTAGGAGCAACTTCTGAAACACCAAGCTTTGGAGCATTGAAACTGGCAGCTTGAGCAACTGAGCTGACACCTAACAAACTCATTGAAGCAACTGCAACTGAAACAACTTTAACTAATTTCTTTGAATCAAACATAATGAATACCTCGTTTTTTCTATATCGCTTTAATTGATTGGAACTTTTTGTTCCCTCATTCCTTACATCTTTATTGTATAACATCTGTTATTAATTGCAAAGAAAAATTGAAACTTTTTTAAAAAGAATTCAAATGGCTCAAAGCTTTGCTATGATAACAAGTATGACGATTTTTAAGCAAAAATTATTTAAAAAATAAAAAACATTTTTTTGTAATTTAAATAAAAAAAGAACAGATCTCAATCCGTTCTTTCCTCATACTCTAGATAAATCCTAATGCGTTATAGCACATATGCACTAGCATTGAGTAACGCAAATCTTTAGTCGTCGTGTAAATCCAAGCAAGTACAATACCCAGCACCCAATAAATAAAGATATACTTACTAAGCATTGGATCATGCATGTATCCAAATACGAAGCCACTTGCTAAGATACCTAGCCATTTATTTGTCTTAGTCTCTTTAGTAAAGAAAATATTGAAGAACATACCTCTAAAGATAACTTCTTCACAAAACGGTGCAATAAACACCACCATGATTTTAAATAAATCGCCAGTTGATTGCTCAATCCTATCCAATCCCTGCTGGTTTTCTGAGATTCCGCCAGCAATATGCAACATCACGGCTGCTCCTAAGACCATCAAAATAAAGCCTAATATAGCAATTCCAATTCTACGCATATCCCAGTGCGGTTCTCGATTAAAGCCCCAATCGTTAGCTTCCTTTAACTGTTTTTTATATAGATAGAAGATTAAAAATAAAACAATTACCGTAACCAGCGCAGTCACGATTACCCTACTATGTCCTAGCTCTACTTTTCGCGGATAAAAATAAAGTATTTGCAATACCATATATAAAGCAAATGCTAAAATTATTCCTGCAATATTTCCCAGGTAATGCCAAAATTTGCTCATTTTTTCATTTACACCTTGATTCTTTCAACTTTTACTTATTGTTTCCATTATAATGGAAATAATACAAAATGACTAAGGAGGAGTCATCATGTGGAATGAGATCATCGCTTTTTTAGGAAGGCGTGGAGAATTTTTCTACGTTTCGGTTTTCATGTTGCTAATGTTCTTCATCTTTTTAACATCATGGCTAATCGAACCACGTCGATTAATTAATGGCGTATTCTTTACTATCTTTTGGGTCTCAGTAGTTATCTGGGGCACAATCATGGTTCATAAGAGCACCAGTCATGGCTTGCAGCGAGCATACGACTTATTAGTAATGGTTGTTTTCTTTGCAACGATTGTACTACTGACCTTTGCTTGGCTATTTTTGTTCTGGAACGCCTACTTCGTTTGGAAATACGAGAGCCATACATTGCCTAACTTGTTAACCCTTATCTCAGGAGTATTAGCCTTAATTCTCAGCCTAATGTTCCTGCTCGGACCAGGCAAATACTTACCACATTGGCTCAGTGCGCTGCTTGCTTCGATTCCAGCGATTGCAATTTATCTTGGCTTAGTCTTGTACAATTTCTTAGTTAACCTAATCTTGTATCAAATTTATCCACGGCGTTATAAACAAGATTATCTCATCGTCTTAGGTGCTGGGTTAATTAACGGCGACCAAGTTTCTAAACTACTGGCTGCCCGGATCAACCGGGCAATTCAATATTCCAACCGTCAATATCAAAAAGGCAGACAGCGGCCGATCATTATCATGTCAGGCGGTCAAGGCCCCGATGAAAAAATCCCCGAAGCAGTTGCCATGGCAAAATTCGCCCAACATCGCGGTGTTTCTCCTGCCCGCATTTTAATTGAAGATAAGTCAAAAAACACCTATGAAAACATGCTCTTTTCAAAACAAATCGCGCTTAAGGACTGTGGCAATACCAAATTTAGATCCACTTTCTTTAGCAACAACTACCATATTTTTAGAGCGGCTTTGTTAGCTAAGGAAGTTGGCCTTAAAGCCAACGGTGTCGGTGCCTTCACGCGTTTTTACTACTTGCCTAATGCCGTAATTCGCGAATTCGCTGGTGTGTTTGTCATGCATAAACGCCGCCATTTCGTTATCATGGGATTATTAGTTTTATTCTTTATCCTGCAAGCTATCTTAGCTGCATTTGGCTGGGTAAGGTTTAACGTTATCTAACAAGAGAGGTGGCCTATGCTTAAACTAAAACATATTTTCAAATCCTACAAGGTGGGCGATAATGTTACGCACGCCTTAGACGACGTAACGATCGCGTTTCGTGATCAGGAATTCGTTGCTATCTTAGGACCGAGTGGTTCTGGTAAAACAACTATGTTAAATGTCATCGGCGGTTTAGATCGTTATGACAAGGGTGATCTAGTTATTAACGGCAAGTCGACCAAGAACTTCAAGGAAGTTGATTGGGATGCTTACCGCAACAATAGCGTCGGTTTTATTTTTCAAAATTATAACCTGATCCCGCACCTATCGATTATTGCCAATGTCGAATTAGGGATGAACCTATCGGGCGTACCTAAGAAAGAACGTCACAATAAGGCTATCGCAGCTCTAACGCAAGTCGGCTTAAAAGAGCATATCAACAAGCGTCCTAACCAACTATCAGGTGGTCAAATGCAACGGGTAGCGATCGCCCGTGCCATTGCTAACGACCCTGACATTCTGCTCTGCGACGAACCGACTGGTGCCCTTGATACTGAAACCTCAGTGCAGATTATGGAATTAATCAAAAAGCTGTCTAAAGACCGTTTGATTATCATGGTTACGCATAATCCGGAATTAGCCGAGAAATACACTACGCGGATCGTTAACTTTCAAGATGGTAAGATTCGTCATGATTCTGCTCCATTTGAACCGGAAAAAGAAGATGACAACTTCAACTTAAAACGGACTAAGATGTCCTACTGGAACGCAATTAAGTTAAGTTTCACCAATATTATGACGAAGAAAGGGCGAACTATTTTAACCGCCTTTGCTTCTAGTATTGGTATTATCTCAATTGCTGTAGTACTCGCAATCTCCAACGGTTTTCAAAAGCAAATCAACACCACGATGAGCAAGGCGCTTGCCAAGTACCCCATCTCAATTACGCAGACCGCAACCGATATGACGGGCGATGGACGAACGCAAGGAATCGGACAAGAACGTCAAGAATCGTGGCTATGTAACAGCGAAGAAGGATGAAGCTGAACAAGCACAACATACCAACAAAATTACGCAAAAATATGTTGACTACATTAAAAAGATTAACCCCAATTATGCTAACAACATTTCTTACCAAGGCAGCGTTAATTTGAATTTGTTGTCACTAGTAAAGGGCAAAGCTGAACGGGTGCAATTTTCTAACAACGATCCCGATCAATCAGCTTCCATGACGCAAATGCGTGCGCAAGCGATGAGTTCGATGGGAATTGGCTCTTCTGTTTTTCCAACTACTTTGAATAAAAATAAGGGTTCTTTCTTAAAGCAAAATTACCAAATGCTATCAGGTTCTTGGCCGACTAAGGCAACCGATTTAGTTTTAGTAACTGACAATAAAAATACGGTTAACATCAATGCTTTAAAGAATTTAGGCTTTGACATTGATGACAAAGCTCAAGTTAAATTTAATAAATTGGTTGGTAAAGAGTTCAGAGTAGTCGCTAATAATGACTACTATCAAGAATTGCCAACTGGCATGTTTGTTCCTAAAAAGATTAACAAGGCAATGTATAACGGTGCCAAAACTAAATTGAAACTAGTTGGCGTGATCCGTCCTAAGAATGAAGATTCAATGGCCTTGCTTTCAACCGGAATTGCTTACAGCGACAAGCTTTCACAACAGATTATTAAAGATAATAAAAATTCTGCTATCGTGAAAGCACAAAAGAAGAGCAATCATAGCGTCTTAACCAATCAAAAGTTAAATGCTAATGAGAAGAAGGCAACAATGCAAGCACTTGGCGGTACTGGCATTCCTTCCGGCATTATGATTTACCCTAACAGCTTCGATGATAAGGACAAGGTTCTAGATTACCTCGATAAATGGAACAAGGGCAAAAAGAAGGCCGACAAGATTGTCTACACTGATATGTCGAGTGCTGTAACCACAATGACTGGTGGATTGCTTAGCGGAATTACGACTATTCTGGTAGCCTTTGCCGCTATCTCACTGATCACTTCCATGATCATGATCGGCATTTTGACCTACACCTCTGTCTTGGAAAGAGCCAAGGAAATCGGTGTCTTGAAGGCTTTGGGTGCACGCAAGAAAGACATTACCCGCGTATTCGATGCGGAAACTTTTATCCTAGGTATTTTCTCCGGGATATTAGGTGTCTTTATTGCTTATCTATTAACTTTCCCAATCAACAGTATCATTTACAAGTTAACCGATTTAGCAAACGTAGCTCAGCTTGATCCAATGGCTGCGATCATTCTAATTATTATTTCTACAATTTTAACTTTATTAGGTGGACATATTCCTGCACGCATGGCAGCTAAGAAAGATGCTGCTATCGCGCTTAGAAGTGAATAGGATATACAAAAAAGCTTGGAGAAATCCAAGCTTTTTTCTACGCTCTTTTCATGACTAAATTAAGTGGCGTTACAATCACTGGCACAACGATTGCCGTAAAGATTGCTTCTATTAACCAATTTACGCCTAGTGCCGTAACCAAAATCAAGATTAGTGGTGAATTTGCTGCATCATTCCCCAGATAATGCACCAGTGTTGCGGGATCATGCATGAAAAATAAACTCGTCAGCAAGATTACCATCACCGTATTAGTCAAAGACGTTACTGCTCCACTAAGAACATAGCCATATTTATCATATTTTGTTTTCTTAAATTGCTTGGCAATCAAGCCTGGGAAAAAGCCCGCTAAAATACTAGGCACTAATGAAATGGCAGGATTTTGAAATAGCATCAAGCTAACCATATCACCTGGCTGAGTGTAAGCCACAAACAATCTAGTAATTCCCCAGAACAGTCCAAACAGAAAACCAGCTTTAGGTCCCATCAAAACTGCATAAATCGCAATAGTTAACGGAATGGTGGTGACAGCTGGCAGAGTAGGAATGATTCTCACATAGCCAATATTGGACATGAACGTTTGCATCAGCAAAACAGCCACAAATACGGCGGTGATCGTCATTCGTTTTGTTTCTTCTCGTCTCATTTTTATCCCCAATTCATCAAAAAATTTACTTTTTAAATTAAACCATATTTGCTAATTTTTCTCACTAAAAAAGAGCTGTTTCACATGAAACAGTTCTCTTTTGCACATATGCACAGAGTTATCCACAAGATATTGTGCTTGCTGTGATTTTAAATACTATATCTTGATACTAAATAACCGCTAATGGAGTTTTTTCCGTAGGTATTGGAAAGTCACTATTAATTAAGCGCAATTCATCATCAGTTAGTTTAATATCCTGAGCAGCAATATTTTCTTTCATATGCTTAATGCTACTGGATTTAGGAATCGTTAAAACATTTCCATTACGCATCGTCCAAGCCAGCATAATCTGGTGCGGTGTCACATGATGATCACGAGCCACAATTTTCAAATTTTGCGTAATCCGGATTGTATCACCCTTACCAGAATTAAATGGAGAATAGCCAATAAAGCTAACGCCATGCTTTTCTTGCCAGTCCTGCAAGTTAAATTCGGTGCCACGTTCCTTGATATTGTACAAATCTTCATTGGCAAAACATTCCTTGCCGCCAGGCACTGTGAATAGTTCTTTCATATCACTAGTATCAAAGTTAGAAACACCCCAATGACGAATTAGGCCCTCTTTTTGTAGTGCCTCTAAACCACGGATAGTATCAGATAAACGATGACTTCCCCGCCAATGCAGCAAATACAGATCTAAATAATCCGTATCCATTCTCTTCAAACTAGCTGCTAAACTTTGACGTTCCAATTCTGGCGTTGCATGGTAAGGATAGAATTTTGAAATTAAGAATAATTTATTTCGATCATATCCCTTAATCGCTTCACCAATTAACTTTTCACTCTTACCATCACCATACATCTCAGCAGTATCAATAATATTCAGGCCATGATCCAAGCCATAGCGAATTGCAGCAATTTCATCCTTTTTCTTCTTATGGTTTTCACCTAATCCCCAGGTACCAATACCTAAACCAGTTAACTTTTCAAAATCCATCCGGGTTCACTTCCTTTATTCAAATTTTAACATAATTAGGGATTTTTCTTTTTACCAATTGACAAAAGTAAGTGTCAATATTTTTGCGGTAGGCTATTAACCATTAGTCTGACCTTAATTTCTTAAATATTTATTTGATTTATTTTTCTGCTGAAATCGTTTAAATAGCTATGTCCTGCTGTTAAGCTTTCAATGGCGCCGTGATGAATGCCCAGATGAGCTTCATGCGTCTTTCTTAGGCTGGCACGAACTGCACCTTTCAATTCTTCCTGATCACCAATATCGAGCTGCCCACCTGCAAATTCACTGCTAAGCCAGTATTCCAGCTCTTTGTTTTTAATGCAAGTCAGCACACGCAAAATACCCTCAGCGCCATTCTCTGACCAGTATTTTCCTTGTCCTTTA